>JAXKBI010000027.1:0-4652 GCA_036553105.1 Eggerthellaceae bacterium | reverse complement strand
GGTTCATTGCGGACAAAGCCACATGGCATCCTGAACTGGAAGCCGTAAGCGGGGGAACGGCGAAGAAACTTCGGTCCAATCTGTTCAAGGCCATGGCTGAGGCCCATCTGTTCGATAAAAATTCCGACACGGTGGTCTCCTTCCTGCCCAGTCCCTCTTTGACGGATATTCTTATGAAGAGACCGGATTCCTTCGGGTTTTTCCCGATGCGTGAATCATCCTTGTGAGTACGAATGGGGGATAGCATGACCGATTTCATCGCAGGCGTTGAAGCTGCCGATGAGCACCGTGATATTGATGCTGATTTCGCTCATTTGCGCGAGATAATGGAGTCCCTATTACATTTGTGATTACCCGCCTAGGCAGGAGCTTATCGAAGAGTTCTACCAGTATGTGCTGTGCGACATTCATATGGGTGCCCGGTTCAAGGGTGTGCACTGGCAGGACGTATATGGGATTCTGTCGGATGCCATTTGCGAGTTGATTGTCAACGCGATAATGCATTGCAGCTACAACTATTCGAGCATTCAGATTGTGATTTATGACAATCGGCTGGAAATCACCTCGCCAGAGCGCTTGCCGATGGGTAGACCATTGAACGCATGAAGCGGGGATATTTGAAATATACGTAACGATGCCTTGGCCTCTGCTTTTGAGCACATCGGTATATTGAGCATGGGGGCAGTATCCTGCGTGTGATGCAGAAGGTATGTGATGCCGGATTGGCGGAATCAAAATTCCTTGGTGGCGATACGGATCTGTGCATCAATATCTATCGTAATGGCTCAGAGACAGTTTTCGACGACGGGATTGTGACGGGATTACGACGCGATTCGGGTCTTGGTGACGCAATTATGACGCGATCCGAATTCTGATGACGCTATTGCAGAGGAAAACCCAGCATCTGAAAGATTTTAGGAACTGATTTTCGATGAGCTCTGAAAGAGGGAATGGGTGACCACTGCGTATACCGTGGCTCTTAAGGAAACGCTCCCGGAAACCTCTGTCGCCCCCGGAACGAGCGGTTGGAAGTGGTGAAGCGTGTGCCGAAGTTCTTCGACAGCGAAGAACGCGCCAAGCGCCTCGCGAGACGTCTCAATGCGCTACTGATTTTCAGGCGAAGATGATTGCCGGGTTGCTGCAGCTGCTCGCGTAATCTTCGCAGGGTGGCGGATCCGGCATCGAAGAACAGGACTGTACATCCTTGGGTAAGTGAGCATGCCGTACATGAACAGAATATGTAATCAAGATGTTGGTACGCGAGAATGCATGAAAGTGCGCGAGAGTGCGCGAACGCATTCTGACGGATTACTAACCTAGATGCAGGTTCTATCTGTTGGAACCCCTGTCGCGCTCGCGAAGAAAACGTGGCTCATAGTGAATGCAGATTGGGCAGCGTGCAACTATTCAGGTGTTACTTACGAACGTATATACAGCGTCAATTGGCTTTATTACTATTGCCGTAGGCAAATTCAACCGGATATCTCTGAGCATTCTTCGCAAGCTTATCGAGGATTATCTCGTCAAGGTCAAATCCAAATTTGTCAGATAGCATGATGCAATATATGAGTACATCTGCTATTTCCTCATGAATATGTTCGATATTGCTGTCTTGTGGCTCGTCGTTCCATTGAAAACATTCCAGAAGTTCTGCGGCCTCAATGCTGATAGATTTGGCAAGATTGCCGGGAGTGTGGAATTGAGACCAGTCCCGCTCTGCTACGAATTTACGGATCGCGTTGATGCTTGAATCGGAAATCATAATACGTAAGTGTATGTCGAATCTTTTCTGAAGGCCTCTCTCGGGTGCATAATGAGCATATGACGAAGAGCGCGCTTCCAAAGCCAATCATTATAGATTTGCCGTATCAGAGCATTGATGACAAAGCAGAAATAGAGAAAGCCTTTGTCGAGCAATTGGGATACGAGACATTATCTGCTGTTGAGCGTGAGACTTTGCACTATATTTTCGATTATCCAACGGTGTATGTGGTTCATTCAAAGAAGAGGAATCAGCATACTTTACGTCCCGAATATACGGTGTATGTGGGAGAGACGAATAATATTCGTAGTAGAACAATGCAGCATCTGAGGGAAGATCCCAAAACGAGAGTTGATTGGAAGGAATTTCAAGAAAATTTGCAGAGCGACGCTCGTTCTGTGTGGCAGTATGTCATTGGCAATCCGCATTTCAACAAATCTCTGACTTTGGATGTGGAGAACCGGCTGATGCATTATCTTCTTGGCTCTGATGCAGTCAAGAATTTGAACAATCGTCGCACCAATGCGCAAGGCGACTACTATACACAGGATGAATTCAACCAGATTTTCTCGGACATCTGGATGGAACTGAACCGACAGGATCCGGAACTATTTCCGGCTGAGGAGATTATTCGCGATTCTGCACTTTTTAAAGCATCGCCTTTTCACCAATTGAGTGATGATCAGATAGCTGCGGAGGAATCGATTATGGACGCGCTTTCTGAAGCTCTTGCCGGCTCTGGTGATTCAGCCGATTCCGGTTTATCGAGACTGATTTTCGTGCAAGGCGTTGCGGGTACTGGAAAGACGGTTTTGCTAAGTCACCTGTTTTATCGCATAGCAACAGAAATGGATATCAATGGGCGCATCAATGACGAAGATGATGAAGATATTCTGGAAACCGATTCATCACTAAAAATCAGTAGGGAAGATCGCAGAAAAGCATATATCCTTGTCAACCATAACCAGCAAATGCACGTTTATAACCAAATTGCAAGCAAATTAGGTTTGCAGAAACATTTTGGCGAGGTGGCTCTTAAACCGAGTCAATTCATCAATCGATTTAGTGAGAAAACAACAAGTAATCGAGCTATTGCGGACAAGCCCCGAGGCAAAGCCGATGTAGTGCTTGTTGATGAAGCTCATCTGCTGTTGACGCAGGGTGACCAAGGATACTCGGGCAAGAACATGCTGCACGATTTATTGCGTCGTGCGAAAGTGGTTATTGCGGTATTCGACCCGAATCAGATTTTGCAAACTTCGCAGCGTTGGAGCGAAGAGGATCAGGACATGCTCTTTCCGCAGCAAGCAGAAAGCGACGTGCAAAAAACTGCTGCTGGCTATAGCGGGCAGTTGGAGCGATTTGTGCCATTGAATATGTGGGGTGATCACTATTTGCTAAGTCGCATATGCTTGCATAGGCAATTTCGCATTGCTGCGGATGATGCGACGATTCGATGGATTGATGATTTCGCTGATGGTAAGAGAATAGGTCGTATTCCTCAAGACATTGGGGAGAAGGGTAGAAAAACAGGCGAATATGTCCGCGAGCCATTTGAAATCAGAGTATTCGATTCGCCGGTTGAACTGTTTAAAGCCATAAAGGAGAGGGCATATCTAAAGGCTTCAGGCGTTGACGGATGCGGGCTTTCTCGTGTGGTTGCTACGTATGATTGGGAGTATAAGGGCGGCAAAATCAACGATTCCAGTCCCGATGGTCTTTGGAATGTTGAGATGCATCGCGATGCACAGGGAGTATGGCGCATGGGAGCGGCTCCGGGAATGCAGAGAGGATACGATGCGTTTAATCCTGATGGAAGAGCTGATTATTTCTGTCATCCATGGAATTACGAAATCAAGGTAGGGGATAAGGGTCTTTCCCTAGATGCTGTCTGGGCGGAAAGTCCGCATACGCTTAATGAAGTAGGATCAACGTTCTCTATTCAGGGGTTTGATCTTAATTATGTAGGTGTCATCATTGGACCGTCGGTTACCTATCGCGAAGGGAAAATCGTTTTTAACGAAAAGGCAAGTTGTAATAAACGTGCAGTGAGTAAGAGGAACGGCTCAATCAGCTACGCGCAATCCAATCTGCGTAATGAACTGAATGTTCTGCTCAAACGCGGTGTGCATGGATTGTATTTATTCGCCGTTGATCCTGAACTGCAGGACGCTCTCAAAGAAGCTGCCAGTAAGTAATTGCTTGACTGTACTTGATGTTCATCTATGTTCATCTTTGAGTTTATCCAGCCGATGCGTATGCAATGTTGAGCGATACATAACCGTCCGAAAAGAGGCCGCCATGAAATACGGGATGAGAAAACCCAGCTGGAAGAAGAGCCTGTCCGCGCGCACGAAAGGCCGTGCCACCCGCGCGGTCAAGAAAGCGTTGATCCCCGGCTACGGCAAGAAGGGCATGGGATGGCTGCATACCAAGCGCAAGCTGTACAACACGGTCTACAAGAAGATCACGTTCAGCCTGTTCGACCTGTTCAAGTAACCAGGGCTAGGGGGGGGAATCACATGTGTTCCAATCCAGACACGTACGAGTTCCGACTTTCATTAGACCTTCCTCAACAGAGCGCCGTTCCTACTGATACGTTTTCTGCCTTGCGGGAAGTCCATGAATATTCAGCGGAGAACGGCCCGCGTTTCCATACGGCTGCTGAGATGTTTGATTCTCTGGGGATATGACAGGTCCCGCCATGAGAACATTACGTATGGCGGGATCTTCTACGTTCGTAAGCGAGTGCAGCACTCAGGCGAGCATGGCTTCGATGTTGTTGCCTTCCGGATCATGCACGAAAGCGGCATAATAGGTCGGGCCGTAGTTCGGGCGCGGGCCGGGTTCGCCGTTGTCGGTGCCGCCGTTGGCAAGGCCGGCCTCATAG
>JAXKBI010000026.1:0-2716 GCA_036553105.1 Eggerthellaceae bacterium | reverse complement strand
GGACAGGGCAATCAACGCACTTGATCAAGAAATGCGCGATAGGGAGGCGCAACGCCAGCGCGAGCAAATCGAGAGCAATGCCGCAGCTTTTATCTCTCGGTATTACGCTGACCGAGGGCTTATACCGCTCTGCGCCATCGCGGCCATGCACGATTGCACTTTTCCGTATCGCCGGGAAATGTATCGCGAGTTCTGCAGTTGTTCTCGAGAAATGCAACGCGCAATCATCGACTTGAGCGATTGGTCACTCAATCCAGTCAAACACGAAGACCTATATCGGAACTGCCTCGAGAAATTTCGGCAGATATTAAAGGTGGGGTTTCCTGCTGACGCTAACCTTTTTTATATGTTTGACCAGTACATGGAACGTACTCTAAATCAATATGGGGCACTGAAGGTGCCGGAAAGCTCCTTTGAGACTACGAGTAGGATTACGGACATGCTTAGCAATCACACAAAGATTGCAAGAGGCATCCCAGTTCTGAATGCGCTGGCAGATGAGCTGAACCTCAGAACATGCTCTGAGGTTTTTTGCTGCTGGGCTTTATCCGTCGAAGCGCAATACATAGTGGTCTACGCGGCTCCATCAAGCACTGATATTTACGGATGCCCGGGATGCTGGGCAGGAGAAGAGATCTCTCATTTGGAGGATCAGTTCCTGCTGACTCTTTTTTCGATATACACAAACTGCATCTTGGCGGATGAGCCATCTTTAACACCCGAAGCGACCAGCCACAAACTTTCTCGAAAGGCACCACTATGATGACCACACTCAAAACAATATGCTCATACAGAAAAGAAAAAATAGACCCTCAGAGCTTACAAAGTAATTCTTATGTGTCGACCGATGGTATGGCTTCGAACAAAAAAGGCATCTTTCGTTTCTCGATACCTCCTGCGCATGGCAAAGTTACTCGCTATCTTAAAGACGACATCCTTGTTTCCAACATTCGCCCCTATTTTAAAAAGATTTGGCTTGCAGATAGAGACGGTGGTTGCTCGAACGACATCTTGGTTTTTACGTCAAACGAACATTGCTCAAGCGAGTATTTATACTGGCTATTATGCAATGATAAATTTTTCGATTATGCTTCCGCAACAGCAAAAGGGACGAAGATGCCTCGCGGTGACAAGAATGCACTGCTAGACTACCCCATCCAAAAACATAACCGTCAGCTCCAGGAAGCGATTGTCCGGATTTTGAGGCCCTTCCAACAACAGCTAGCCATCAACTCTCGGATAAATGACCATTTACTCGAAATGGCACTCTCTGAATACAAGGAGCTGTCACGGCAAAGTAGCAGCAAACGCACATTGCAGGACTGCACTTCTCTGCTGTGTCGCGGGGGTGCGCCCAAGTATTGCGAAAAAGGAAAATTCCACGCACTGAATCAACGTTGTATTCGCAACCATAAGATTGATGATGCGAACGCCAGAAGAATCGAAAATCCTAGATCTAGAGAGAAGCTTTTGCGTTATGGAGACATTCTTATCTGCTCAACAGGCACCGGAACATTAGGGAGGTCAGCGCAGGTATTGTGTCACGATGAGCGGGTGACCGTTGACTCACACGTAACAATAGTGCGGCCTGCGTATGAGGCGCTGGTGGAATACTTAGGCTGCTGGGCGCTATCGTCGGAAGACCAGTTTGAGTCAATGGCCAAGGGAAGTACCGGGCAAACAGAACTGCCACGCACCGAGCTTGCTGAGCTCGAGATCGGCTTCCCTGATGCGGCCTCCTTGAACGACTTCTCTGGAAAAACTAAACCGCTATTCGAGGCCATCCAAAGCAATGTTAGAGAAAACCAGAGCTTGGAGTGCCTTCGCGACGCCCTTCTCCCGAAGCTCATGTCCGGCGAGATTGACGTTTCGCGGATCGGTCTCAGGCAGCTAAATGGTCATTTATCCGAGAGTTGAGCTCGATCTTTTCGTCTAGCACTGCTAAGTAGTCCGCAACAGCATGCTGCACAGATAGCGCCGGAAGGACAATCTCCACTTCCTTTAGGACTCTTACGCTCAAATTCTGCTGGGCGCCACCGTTGGCAAGCCCAGCAATCTCACAATGCCTATTTTTCAACCAGTAGTACACATATTTCGGATCCGCAAGCGCGCAGTCAATCACAAGATTGCAACATGCCTGATTCGTGGTAAGAGGTATTCCCGCAATAGCCACCCGTCCAGCTGTTGCGCCATACATCGCCACAATGACAGTATCCTTAGGCACCCATCTCGTAGACGAATTGTCTAGCCCTTGCTCTGTGATATGGGATGCGGTTGATCTAATTCGATTGAAGTTTACCTCAGCGGTATTCAGCCAAGGGATAGTGCCGCCATCGTAATACTCTCGACAACTACGTTTGGGCGTTCCGCCCGAACAGATTCTCAAACAGATATCACTCAGCGTTTTACATTCCAAAGCCAATCGCCTCCAGGTTCTTTTTAATTTGCTCTTGTAAGCGATTGGACTCTTCGAACATTTCACCGAGCTCCTTGGTGAGTCGGGTCATTTTCTCTTCGAAGGGCTCCCCATCGTCTTCAACTTCGGCAATTCCGACATAGCGACCTGGTGTAAGCACGTAGTCTTGCTTGGCAATGTCATCAGTTGAAACAGCCGCACAAAAGCCCTTCTCGTTCTCTAAAGTGCCATCGCGGAAAGCATTAAATGCATCGGCAACCTTGGCGATATCGTCAGCCGTAAACTCACGGAGACTTCTGG
>JAXKBI010000025.1:0-1423 GCA_036553105.1 Eggerthellaceae bacterium | reverse complement strand
GCATTGACACAATGGTCTGACGGTAATAGCTCAAGGTTTTTTCTGAGCAGCCTTCAATGAGTTTTGCGTTGATAAAACAGGCAACCGTATCGACCTTTGCTCTTTCTACCATGCCCGCGCTGTGACTTATCTCTACGCCACTCAGTACCCCCACAAGGACGCCTTGAAGCTGTTTTAACTGTGCGTTGTTCAGATACGGAAGCATCTGACGCTGCACTTCTTGAATCAGTTGTTCTTTCATTGTCGTGTCTCCTTTGAATATTCTCAGAGAACGACTTTACAGTGGCAGTTCTTAGGGTAAAACTCTCGCCACTGGTGAGAGTAATGGACGGTAAATGATAATTTAGAAGCGGCGGCACAAGCAGTATTCCAAGATCAATTTGCTTCTTACTATGGGTGTGACGAGCTTCCTAAAGGTTATAGCATCGTCAGTTTGGATAGTCTCTGTACAGTCAAAGGTGGCAAACGTCTTCCTGCCGACTGTGAATTACTTGATAATCCAACAGAACACCCTTACATTCGTGTTCGTGATGTTGGAGGAAGTCGCTATGTCTGTCTCACAGACCAATTCCAATATATTGATGAAGAAACGCATCAAGCCATCTCACGATATATAGTAAACACTGGAGATATTGTCATTTCGATTGTTGGTACAATCGGATTACTCGGCAAGATTCATTCCTCTCTTGACAATGCAAACCTTACTGAAAACTGCGTTAAACTCGCAGGTATTCATACGGTTACTTCCGACTATCTCTATTACACACTTTGCTATAAGAAGCAAATTAAAGAGATTGACTTACTGACAGTCGGTGCGGTTCAAGCAAAGTTGCCTATGTACAATATCCAATCTATGAAAATCCTTGTCCCTCCGACCAATGTGATCAGTGATTTTCAGAAGAAAATGAACGCTCTGGACGAACAAATTGAAGCAAATACCGTGGAAATCCAGAAACTTAATGAGCTTCGATCCGTTCTCCTCGCAAAACTGTCCGATTAAGCCGCTAAATTATCATTTTCCGCTCTCTTCAAAGCAATGCGGTTAGTAATTGCACGGTAGGACTCGACGATCTCACATTGTCTCGCATAGGAGGGAACAGGGAGCTTTATACGGCAAAGATCATCCCATGTAATTCCGCCTCGAACACTGCCGTCCGTCATGAACCAACATTCACGATCAAACTCCGGTCTACGAAACCACATCATCAAATACTCTTCATTCAAGATGTCGTGGTCAATAATCTCAAACATGAAATACGCCGGAGAAACTATTGCGGGGCTGTCTTTCTCATAGAGCACAATCGGAAGACGTTCATCGCGCCCAACGTGCATTGGGTTACAGGCAAACAATCCCTTGCTGATTAGCTTATACCGGCTCAAATCTGTGCCAATTACATTTGCGACGGAAGGCATAAACTCTTTG
>JAXKBI010000024.1:0-2808 GCA_036553105.1 Eggerthellaceae bacterium | reverse complement strand
GCTGAGAAAACGTCTCGAAGAGGGCATTCTTCCGCTTTCGTAGATTGAGGGGGGCCGATGCTGTTTCCGGGATGGTTCCGAGCTTCGGCGGTTTCTTCGTTCTGTATTAGCTAGAACATCTTTAGCGATGATCAATTATACTTATTTGAGCGATAACCGGATGCGCAGAAGGAGTTATCTTGGCTATGGACGAGCTTGAATCCGAAGGACGGTTGTACCGCAAGACAAAGTGCGGATGGGTTGATAGCGGTTCCTGCAGGGTTAATGATGCGATAGCGCGCAGATTAGACAAAGTCTTTTACGGGAAAGAATCATCTTCTGCGAGTATCAAGGAGCTTTTTACCCGGGCAAAACAGGCAAATCAAATGCAGGATTACCCGAATGCTGAAAGGATTTGCCTGGAAATACTCAAGCAAAAAGGCTTGCCCCAGGAAGAAGCGCAGGGGGCGATCGCGATGCTGTTCTCTGCATTACGAGCGCAGTCGTCTTCTGCCGGCACATCTCTTCAAATAATTAAGTTAGCGGAGGGCTTTGCCTTGCAATTTGGAAGTTGCGTATTGGTGGGGCCGGCGGGAATTTCCTTGGCGGCCGCATATTTGGATAGAGCTGACGCCCTAAAAAGCCAAGAAGCTTTTGAGGGGGCCAGAGAAAATGCGATTCTAGGTCGCGATTGTTTCTGGCGCGCAATGAGTGGTCGCTCCTTTAACCCCTATTCTTCCAACCTATTTCATAGGATGAAGGCTCTCTGCGATGAATTAGGCATAGAAATAAGCAAGAAGGCAGAGAATAGATGGAACGATCAGTCTTTTAGCGAATAAGGTAGAATAGTCAAAACCCCTTGTCAGCGTGAGGAGAACGCGGTGGGACAGTTTCGGTACGGAGTGGTTAAGATCAATGAAGGATTCTTCGAAGACGTCGTTGTTGAGCATTTGGTAGAGGAGCTCGGGTATGAGCATCTTTACGGCCCCGATGTTGAGCGCACCGATGACCGCTATAGAGACGTTTTTCTGCCAAGGGTTTTGCCCGATGCATTGCGGCGCATCAATCCGGCCCTTCCGAGAGTTGCCGTCGAGGAAGCCGTTAGGAAGCTGAACGACATCGATGCTGGTTCGCTTGAACAACGCAACGAAATCTTCAATGGCTATTTGCAAAATGGTGTGGAAGTGCATTTTTTCGACGGCAAGGAAGATCGCGACGACATAGTTTACCTGATCGACTACTCTAATCCCGACAACAACGACTTCCATGTTGTTAACCAATGGACTTTTGTGGAGCACTCCGAGAAGCGTCCCGATGTGATTGTTTTCGTGAACGGTATGCCGCTTGTACTGTTCGAGCTGAAGAGCCCTTCACGAGAGGAAACAGATGCGTCCGAGGCGTACCTTCAATTGCGAAATTACATGAAGCACGTCCCTTCGTTGTTTGTCCCCAATGTTTTCTGCGTCATGAGCGACATGAGCGAGACCCGGGTTGGAACGATTACCGCTGACGAGGACCGCTATGTGGCATGGAAGTCCGTGGATGGCGATTACTCCCAAACTCGCGCTGCGGGCTGGAGCACCATGCTTGATGGGATGCTACGCAAAGATCGGCTTCTCGACTTAGTTAAGAACTTCGTTTGCTTTAACAACAATGCAGGCGGTTCGGTCAAAATTCTCGCCGCCTATCATCAATACTTCGCCGTGAAGAAGGCGGTCATCCGTGCTAGAGAAGCAATCGAAGGCGACGGCAAGATCGGCGTTTTCTGGCATACCCAAGGATCGGGAAAATCCCTCTCAATGGTATTCTTTGCCCATTTGTTGCAAGACGCTCTTGATAGTCCCACCATTGTTGTGGTTACTGATCGGAATGATTTAGACGATCAGCTCTTCGGCCAATTCTCGCGTTGCGCGCCATTCCTTCGCCAAACTGCCGTGCAGGCAGAAAGCCGTAAACATCTCAAAGAGCTGCTGGTCGGGCGAGAAGCGAATGGCATTATCTTCACCACCATGCAAAAGTTCATGGACGGAGATGAGCCCCTGTGTGACCGAAGCAACGTCGTCGTGATGGTGGACGAGGCTCATCGTGGGCAGTATGGACTGACTGAAAGAATAGATGCCGAGGGCAACATATCCATCGGGGCCGCGCGCATTGTCCGAAAGGCGCTTCCGAACGCATCCTATATTGGCTTTACGGGTACGCCCATTTCTACGCAAGATAGAAGTACGCGGGAGATTTTCGGTGACTATATCGATGTATACGACATGACGCAGGCGGTTGAAGATAACGCGACGCGTCCCGTGTACTACGAGAGTCGCGTTGTGGCCCTCAAGCTCGATCCCGAGACGCTCGGTACCTTGGATGCCGTTTACAGCGAATTCGCCGATGAGGCCGATGAGGCGACGCTCGTGAAAAGCAAGCGTGACTTGGGTGGCATGGACGCCATCTTTGGCGCTCCGGAGACCATTGATGCTCTTTGTAAAGACATCATTGACCACTATGAAAACAATCGCGCTGATGTTCTTGCTGGAAAAGCATTAGTGGTCGCTTATAGCAGGGCGATTGCCATGAAGATCTACGAGCGCATGACGGAATTGCGCCCCAATTGGACGGACAAGCTTGGTGTAGTCATGACCATGGGGAACCAAGACCCCGAAGAGTGGTTCAGCGTATGCGGAGGAGCCACGCATAAAAAAGAGATGGAGCGTAAGTTCAAGGACGAAAACGACCCGTTAAAGATCGCCATTGTTGTTGATATGTGGCTCACTGGCTTCGATGTGCCCAGTCTCGCCACGATGTATGTTTTCAAGCCGATGAAGGGCCACAATC
>JAXKBI010000023.1:0-104625 GCA_036553105.1 Eggerthellaceae bacterium | reverse complement strand
GTAAACGGCGGCCGTAACTATAACGGTCCTAAGGTAGCGAAATTCCTTGTCGGGTAAGTTCCGACCTGCACGAATGGCGTAACGATTTGGGCGCTGTCTCAATCATGGACCCGGTGAAATTGTATTATTCGTGAAGATGCGAATTACCTGCGGAAGGACGGAAAGACCCCGTGAACCTTTACTGCAGCTTGGCATTGGCTGTTGGCACGTCGTGTAGAGGATAGGTGGGAGACTATGAAGCGAGAACGCCAGTTTTCGTGGAGTCACCCTTGGAATACCACCCTCGGCTTGCCGGCAGCCTAACGTGTGAGCGTTATCCGCCACACGGACCGTGCCAGGTGGGTAGTTTGACTGGGGCGGTCGCCTCCTAAAATGTAACGGAGGCGTACGTAAGGTTCGCTCAGGATGGTTGGCAATCATCCGTAGAGCACAAGAGTATAAGCGAGCTTGACTGCGAGACCTACAAGTCGAGCAGAGACGAAAGTCGGTTCTAGTGATCCGGCGGCCCAGCGTGGAATGGCCGTCGCTCAACGGATAAAAGGTACTCCGGGGATAACAGGCTGATCTTGCCCAAGAGTCCACATCGACGGCAAGGTTTGGCACCTCGATGTCGGCTCATCGCATCCTGGGGCTGTAGCAGGTCCCAAGGGTATGGCTGTTCGCCATTTAAAGCGGTACGCGAGCTGGGTTCAGAACGTCGTGAGACAGTTCGGTCCCTATCCTCCGTGGGCGTAAGAGAATTGAGAGGATCTGTCCCTAGTACGAGAGGACCGGGATGGACGAACCTCCGGTGTCGCAGTTGTCAACCAATGGCATGGCTGCCTAGCCGCGTTCGGATGAGATAACCGCTGAAAGCATCTAAGTGGGAAGCCGACCTCAAGATGAGTTCTCTTTTTGGTAAGGCCACTTGTAGACTACGAGTTTGATAGGCCGCAGCTGTAAGGCGTGCAAGCGCTTCAGGCGAGCGGTACTAATCGGCCGAGCTCTTCATCTTATGTATACACCTTTGAAATACTCGATGATACCCTTCGCTATGCAACCCCCAAGGCGCTCGATGAGCACTACCTTGTTGGGCACTCTTTGACATATGCATATTCTCATGCAGCTAAAAGAGCGCGCTATGAGCGCCCTGCATGAGCGGAACCATGGAGGGAAGGATCACCCGATCCCATTCCGAACTCGGTAGTTAAGCTTCCCATCGCCGAAAGTACTGCGGTGCAGTCCGTGGAAGGATAGGTCGTTCCGCTCATGCAGGGCACTTTTGTTTTTCGGGGGCGTTTGGAAGTGACGCTCTGTGGAACTTAGGTGCTTATATCGTGGCAGAATAAGAGTAATGATGATTTGTGATAGGTTCAGACCTTCGTTATGCAGCAGAGTATTTGGCGATTTAATGCCATTGAACTGGCCGTTTGATAGCTGTTTTTCTTCTGTTGTCGTGCCGAAGCTCGTAATATCGCCCCATTTCTTTTAGATTTAATTCTGCTAATATCTTCTAAGTTGCTTAGAAGCAGTGATGCTTTGCGACAGAGGGTATTTCTCAATTTGATACACATTTTGGTCAAATTGCTTTCCTGAGAGGTGAGTTTAATCCGTGAACCTTGCGCAGTTGTACTACTTTCGCACCTTGGCTCAATACGAGCATTATGGAAAGGCGGCCGAAAGTCTCTATATCACGCAGCCGTCTCTCTCAAATTCGATCAAGAATCTTGAAAAGGAAATAGGTGTTCCCTTCTTCGAGAGGGTCGGTCGCAATGTTCGCCTCACTGAATACGGTGAAGAATTCAACAAACATATTTGCCTTGCGCTTGATGAAATAGATAAGGCTGTTGAGATTATGCGCGCCTATAATTCTGGCTTAAGCGGTCGGATACGCATTGGCGTAGTGATCAGTATACAGCGAAATTATCTTCCGCGTTTATTGAGCACTTTCAAGGGCGCTTTTGGTGATGATGTTATCTTCGACATCTATCAAGGTACTACCTACGAGTGCCTCAAGGGGCTTGCTGATGGCAAATACGATGTTGTTTTTTGCGGCAAAATGGATGATGCGAGCGAAGATATTCAATTTGTCCCGCAGTTCTCGCAAAATGTCGTCCTCGCAGTCAACTCGAATCATCCTTTCGCAAAGCGCGAAGTGATTTCCTTGCGAGAGCTCAAAGATGTAAAGCTCATCTCATATCGCGCGCACTCGTATGCTCATACGATATTTGAAGGCTTGTTCCGTGCGTATGGCCTTGAGATCGAGCAGGGCTTCGACGATGAGATCACCGCTGCTTCTTTGGCTGCTTCTGATAGGAGCCGTGTCGCTGTTATCCTTGAGACGCTTGACGATCTTTCTTTAGAGAACTTCGTTACCATTCCGGTCGCTGAATTACGTGAGCCGTTCCATATTATCTATTTGGGCTATAACAAGAAGTCCTTCCATTCCCATTTGGTGGAGGAGTTCATCAAGTTTACTCAGCGTCACATTAAGTTCCCTGCAGGTGTTGTGCCTCTAGAGGAAAGTTATCTTAAACAGAACCCGAATAGGGGCTCTGAGACTATGAATGTTGATATGTTCCCCGGTGAGACATTGTAGATGCTCCTACTAATATATAAGCTCAACGAACGAGTCGAAGGTCATACCTTCGACTCTTTTTTTTGTTGCAGATATAATTAAGTGCACCGATGCCCGATCGCAAGGTCTTGTTCTTGTGAATTGATAGATCTTTGCTTAAGAATTATTTATTCAATTGGTTAAAGTTCGAAAGTAAATAAGGACCTCTGAGGGGCAAAAATCATCAGAAGTGAATGGGTCGATAGTTTGAAGCTATTGATATCTTCCGAAAATAGCCGATTTTGGCCCAATTGATACATAGTGCATTAGTAATAGGTTCAAACCGATAGTTTCGACTGCATAATATTTCCCTTCGCTATAGGTAATCATCGCGAGGCAATTAGACCCGACCCTTTTTCTGAACGAACATAGATACAGGCCGAACGGCCACATGATTTAAGTAATTCGAGAAAGCACAAGGGAGCTTTCTTAAATGAAAAAGGAGGGTTTTATATGGCTAATTGGTTTGCTACTGCTCCAAAGGAACAGCTCGCTGGCAAAACCGCTGTTGTAATGGGTGGTGGTTCTGGCATCGGTAAAGCAACCGCACAGGCTCTTGCTGCTGCTGGTGCTAACCTTATGATCTGCGGCGTTCCTGAGCAGATCTGCCTTGATACCGCTGAGGAACTGAAGGCAGAAGGCGCCAATGCAATTGGCATGTTCTGCGATGGCACCAAGCAGAGCGATATCGACGCCATGCTTGAGAAGACCGTAGCTGAATTCGGCGGCGTAGACATGGTCGTTTCCACTGCTGGTATTTCTCTGCCTCGCACCAACGCTCTTGAGGTTACCGAAGAAATGTGGGAGAAGATCTTCGCGGTAAACGTAAAGGCGAACTGGTTCATCGCTACCTCTGCTGCTAAGTATATGAAGGACAAGGGCGGCAAGATCGTTCTCGTATCCTCTGGCCGTGGCGATCGCGCTATGGAGAACATCGCTCCTTACTGCACTACTAAGTCTGCTGTTATGGGCATGGTTCGCGCTCTGGCGGTCGACCTGGCTAAGTATGACATTAAGGTCAACGGCATCGCTCCTGGTTACGTTATGACTCCTATGGTTGAGAAGGTATTCGCCGACAACCCCGCTCAGGAAGCTTACGTAAAGAGCCGCACCCCGCTCTCTGATCACATTTACATGGGCTCTCTTGACGAAATGGCAGAAGCGATCATGTTCTTCCTGCTCCCCGTCAACGAGTACACCACTGGTCAGACCATTACGCTCGACGGTGGCTGGTCTATTCAGTAAATACCAATGTGCAGCCGTGCTTGGCGCGGCTGCATGATCGAAACTTCTTTTCCTCACTTACCTAGAAAGGGGTAAACATGGAAGGTGTAATGAATGCAATTCATTGCGTAGGTCGTACCGAACCTTGGCAATACGTAGAAGACGCTCCGATTCCTCAGATCAAGGATGACGAAGTACTTTTGGAGATCAAGGCTTGCGGTATTTGCGGTACCGACCACTCTCTGCACAGGGGTCAGGAAGCTCTGTTCAACTCCTATGACATCACGTTCCCTGCGATCTTCGGTCACGAATTCGCTGGCGTTATCGCTGAAGTTGGCAAGAACGCTCCTGCTAATCTCAAGGTAGGCATGCGTGTTACCGCTAACCCGGTTCTTTTCGACAACACCTGCTCCTACTGCGACAAGGGTATGGTCAACATTTGTGACAATCGTCCGTTCTATGGCACCGACCTTCCCGGCGGCTTCGCAAAGTACATGTCGATGCGTGCTACCAACGTTATTCCTATTCCTGACGAGGTTTCCTTCGTACAGGGTGCTCTGCTCGAGCCTCTGGGTGTTGCGCTGAACGCTGTCGAGCGCGTTCATCCTGAAGCCGGCGACACCGCTTTGGTTATGGGCCCTGGTCCTATCGGTCTGCTCATGGTCGCCGCTTTGAAGCAGGCTTATGGTATTCAGAAGGTCATCTGCTCTGGTTTGGCGAGCGACACCAAGCGTCTCGCAGTTGCTGAGCAGCTTGGCGCTATCACCATCAACGGTTCTGAAGTGAACGTTGTTGAAAAGGTAAAGGAACTTACCAACGGTAAGGGTCCCGAGATCATTCTGGACGCTGCTGGTCACTACACGGTTTCTGAGCAGGCTGTGGAAATGGTTGCCAAGAACGGAAAGATCGGCATCACGGGTCTTCCCGCACAGGCTTCCAGCATTCATATGAACCCGATCGCTATGCGTCAGATCACCATCGTTGGCTCTCGTGCTTACGAGCGTAAGCATTGGCGCCAGGGTCTCGCACTTCTCGCTAACGGCCTTAACATCGATCCGATCGCAAGCCACGTACTTCCTTTGAAGGAATTCGAAAAGGGTATGGAGCTTATCGACGCAGGCGAAGGCCTTCGCGTTATCCTCGAGCCGTAAGATGCGACTCTTCCTTATCACATTGGCTGAACGTTAGAACGTTGCAAATGGGATAAGTTTTTTGAGGGGGTGCTGACACCATCGGTGCCGGTGCCCCTTTTATCTGTCAATGATGCGCGCACTGCATCGATTATCACTAAGTTAGGAGATACACATGGCAGGATTAGAAGGAGTTAAGGTTATCGATCTTACCCAGTATGCAGCAGGACCTGCTGCGGGTCGTGCTCTTGCCGAAATGGGCGCAACGGTCATTAAGGTCGAGCCTTTCACTGGCGACGAACAGCGCACTCAGGGCCTGGCATGGGGTATGCGTTTCCGTACGGAATTCGATGACGTTGCATATGACTGCGGTTCCTTTAATAAGGAATGGACCGCCATCAATGCAAAGAACCCCGAAGGCCTGGAAGTAATGTACAAGCTGCTTGAAACGGCAGACATCTTCCTGACCTCTCTGCGCTCTGGCGCACTGAAGCGTCTTGGTCTTGATTATGAGACCCTGCACGAGAAGTTCCCTCGCCTGGTCTGGGCTCAGAACCGCGGCTATGGTGAGCATGGTCCTTTGAAGGATGCTAAGGGCTTCGACGCTACGGCATTCGCTGCACGTTCTGGTTTCGTAAGCGCGATTCCTCAGGCCAATGAGCATTATGAGCCCGGTAATTCGCCTATCGCGTTCGGCGACTGGAACACTGGCTGCGCTTTGACCGCAGGCATCCTCGGCGCATATGCAGGCGCTCTTCGCACGGGTGTTGGCGACAAGGTAACGGGTTCTCTGTATCACGTAGGCACTTGGGGCATGACTTCTGCTCTTATTGCTCAGCAGCAGGGTTGCGACTATCCGAAGGACCGCATGGAGGCAAAGTGCCCCACCAATAACTCTTATGTTTCGAGCGACGGCGTTTGGTTCCTCATGTGCTTCGGTCACTACAACAAGTATCACGAGCTTGTTTTCAAGACGCTCGAAATGGATGAAGTTTGGTACACCGATCCTGAGTACTCCACGCTCGAGATCATGGCTGAGAACGGCAAGTACGTTGACGTTGTTGCAGCAATGCACAAGGCATGCAAGCAGTTCACCTTCGCAGAACTTGAAAAGCGTTTCCGCGAGAACGATATTCCGTTCGAGAAGATCCAGACCGTTACTGACGTTCTGGCTGACGAAGAGGCATTCGCTAACGACCAGCTTCGCTATGTGACCTATGACGATCAGGGTCCTTCGAGCCCCTACGGCAAAGAGAGCGACTACGTTATCACGACGATGCCGTTCCGTCTGGACAGCATTGGCGATCCCGTGCTCTATCGTTCGCGTCCTACCGGCTATGACACCCGTAGGATCCTGAAGGAGTATGGCTATGACGACGCTACTATCGACCAGTTGGTTGAGGCTGGCGCTGTAATGGAATATACCGGCGATCCGCTGCCTGAGGCTGTTCTGAAGCCAAGTTACGGTCCTAATTCCAAAAAGAAGAACTAAGAAGGAGACAACAGATGGCACGTGCTAATACACCCTTTTCTGGGCTGACCGTCCTTGACTTCTCCCGTTACCTGCCAGGTGGCTATGCCACTCAGGTATTGGCAGACTTGGGCGCTACGGTAATCAAGGTTGAAGATACTGGTCTCGGCGACTTTATGCGTCACGACTATCCCACCATGGGAGGCGGTATTTCTTACTACATCACCGCTCTGGGCCGCAACAAGAAGTCCGTTTCCCTGAACCTCAAGGATCAAGAAGTGGTTGATTGGTTCTTGAAGATGGCGAAAGAAGCTGACGTTATCGTCGAGAGCTTCCGTCCTGGCGTAACCAAGAAGCTCGGCATTGACTACGATGCAGTTAATGCAGTCAACCCTGGTATCATTTACTGTTCCATTTCCGGTTACGGCGCAGACGATCCTCGCTCCAAGAAGGCTCAGCATGACCTGAACATGCAGGCAACGAGCGGTTATCTGTCCGTGAACCATGGCGGTACTTCACCTTTGCATCTGTGCGATCTGTCCTCTGGTATGGTTGCTGGTCAGGCGATCCTGGCAGCTCTGTATGCTCGCGAGCAGACCGGTAAGGGAACCTACATTGATACGTCCATGTTCGACTGCTTCGTATGGTGGAACTCCTTGCTCGATTCTCGTTGGTGCTTCAACGGCGGCCAGTGCGACCGCGAAGACCTCGAATATCCTTCGACGGCTTACAACGTGTACGAAACCAAGGATGGCGGTCAGCTCGCTCTGGGCATGGTTGAATCCAAGTTCTGGGAGCCCTTCTGTGACGCAATCGGTCATCCCGAGATCAAGCCCGATGGCTTGAAGCGCCGCTGGGAAGCTCCCGAGTCCTTCAAGGTGGTTGAAGAGACCATCAAGACCAAGACCACTGACGAATGGCTCGAGTGGCTTGAAGATAAGGACTTCTGCATCGCTAAGGTGAACACCAAGACCGAAGCTGTTGAGCAGATCACTCGCGAGAACCCTGAAGCTTTGGCATGGGTCGACTTCCCTCGCGTTGGTCGCGTTCTTCAGACCGGCTTGCCTCATCACCTGTCCACCGTGCCGGTCAATATCGCCGACTTCGAGGAAGCATCTCCTCTGGGCGCTGATACGACCGAGTACCTTAAGAAGGTCGGCGCAGACGATGAGACTATCGCTCGTTTGAAGGAAAAGGGCTCTATCCGTTTGGGTGACGACATTGAACCCGAAGAGGATCGCGCTCCGGTCAAGCCGCTTGCATAAGTAAGGCTCTACCAAAAACATATCAAGCGCTTTTGTGTTGTTGCGAAAGTGTGAGGGGACTGATAAGAGGGGTGCCGTAAGGCGCCCCTCGTGTTTTGCGAGGGTATTTTGAGCGGCTTATCGTGTCAGATACATGCAGGTGGGGCGAACGCGTTCTAAAGGTTTGCGCAGTGAATTGGTTTATTGGAGAAAAAGATCGTCTGTTCTGGTCGTTTGCATATAAACCATTCGCAAAATGTATAGGTTTCTAAGAAAGTAAAGTGCCTAAATAATTTGATTTAGACGCCGTTCACCGTCAAAATGGACTTGTAAGCAAAAGCGTCATGCTTGAGCAAACTGAAAGAAGGGGGACCAATGAATCCTAACGCAACCATTACGGATGAGCAGTTTGAGGCTTACCTCAAGCAGATTCGCGAATTGGCTGAAGGCCCGTTCGAGGAAATGCAGAAGGAAATTGAGGTAACCAACACGTTCCCAGAGCAGTTCTATGAACTCTCTAAGGAGAACGACCTCTATCGTTACTATCTGCCTGCAGAGTACGGTGGATGGAACCTCAACGAACTTGAGATCCTCAAGGTTCAGGAAGAGTTCTCTCGTGGCCCTGGCGGAATGCGCATGCATCTCCATCACGCTGCTGACATGAACTGGCGTATCCTTGAAGATTACGGCAAGCCTGAGCTCAAGGCTCAGCTCATGGACAAGTTCCAGGACAAGACCGTTTACTGCAACTTCGCTATCACCGAGAAGACCGGCGGCACGGGTGCTGACCTTCACACCACCGCTATCAAGAACGAAAAGGGTAACTACGTTCTGAACGGTGAGAAGTGGCTCATTTCTCACACCGACTGCTCCGACTACACCTATGTTATTGCAGTTACCGACCAGGAAAGCGACAAGGATTCTCGTCTGTCCGCATTCCTCGTACCTAACGATGCTCCTGGTTTCGAGATCATCCCTATGCCTCACATGATGGGCTGCAAGGGTGCTGGTCACGCAGGCCTCAAGTTCACCGACCTTGAACTTGATCCTATCTACCTGCTCGGCGAAGAAGGCCAGGGCATGGAAGTAGCTATCCACTCCTTGAGCGTTTCTCGTGTACACATCGCTTGCTCCAACCTCGGTATGGCACAGCGTATGCTCGAGATCTCTCTCAAGCGTGCTGCGGACCGTGTAACCTTCGGCAAGCCGATCATCAAGCGCCAGGCTATCAAGATGAAGATCGCTAACATGCAGATGATGATTCATGCTCTTCGCTGCTTGGTTTACGATTTCGCTCAGGACTTCGATGTTGATGAGCACAATGACTTCATCGACGAGAAGGCTGCTATCGCTAAGCTCTTCTCCATCGATACGGTTCGTCTCGTATCCGACGAAATGCTTGAGATCTTCGGTGGCGACGGTTACTTCGAGGATTCCCCTTATGGTCCTACCGAGCGTCTGTATCGTGACTGCCGCGCTATGTGGCTCGAGGAAGGTGCTCCTACCGTTCAGCGTATCACCATCGCTCGCGAGTGCGAGAAGCATGGCGGTCGTATTGAGTATCTGTCTGCTAAGTAAAAAGGCAGTTACCTCGAACTTTTGCAAATCTTTGCATGCTAACGGGTCTTCGTCCTATAAACTGGACGGAGACCCATTTTTTTGTATCATGGATCGAGGGGTACCATGAATCTATCTCAATTACGGTATTTTCGAAAACTTGCTGAAGTCCAGCACTTTACTCGTGCGGCGGAGCGGCTCTATATTACGCAGCCTGCCTTGTCGAACTCGATCAAGCAATTAGAGAATGAACTGGGTGTTCCGCTGTTCGAGCAGTATGGACGTAATGTTCGCTTGACGAAGTACGGCCGGGAATTCAACGAGTATGTGTCCGAGGGTCTTGATGTTATCGACAAAGGTATTCAGATCGCTCAGGAGCATGCCAACAGTCTTTCGGGAACGATCGATATCGGCACGATCTTTACGGTGCAGTCGGATTACCTGCCTGCCCTATTGCGTACTTATCGGGGCATTTACGGAACGCAAGTCGATGTTCGTCTATATCAAGGACTTACGCAAGGGCTTTTAGAAAAGCTCGAAGACGGTACGTATGATGTTGCGATCTGTGCATATGCCGATAATTGTCCCGATATTGAATTTATCCCGGTGCTTACCCAGGATTTGGTCGCAGTGCTGCATGAGGATAATCCCTTGGCTCAGCAGGAGTACATTTCCCTTGATGATCTGGGGAAGACAAAGATCGTGACCTATCGCCCTGAGACCTCTATCGGAAGCGAAGTGCGAGATCTTATTTCGGACTTGGATCTTGATATCAAACAGTGGTGTGACGATGAGATCACGCTTGGAGGAGAAGTGGCGGTCAATCCTGATTTGCTGGGACTTTCTCTTGATACGCTCGGTTTGTCTCCTTTTCCGCAGTTAAAACGAGTTCCGTTTGAAAACAATGCTGGCCGTGGGGCTCATCAGGTATATTTGGCTTATCGTAAAAATGCTCACAAGACCCGAGCGGTAGAGAACATGATCGCGCTTGCCGAACATATGGAATGGGATGGCGTGAAAAGCTACGTTGATAAGGCATTTCTTGTAGAAGAATAAGCGTAAAAGATAAGGGGAGCGTAATGGGGAAAAGGATCGCGGAAATAGTTCCGTACGTCATCTTCCTCGTTGCGCTCTTTTTCGTTGAGAACAGCCTTTTTGGGGTCGAAGATGCACTGTTGGGCATCGTTTTTCAGTCGTTCGCGCGCACGATGGTCGAGAACGTGGGCCTTTCGTTCGTTAATTACGTAAAGCATGCGTTCTTGTTCTTTTTGATGAGCTTGTGCGCCTCTATCGCGGGTCTTCATCCGGCTTTGCTAGTGATTGGCAGCGCGGTGTATATGTTCGCTATCACGCTGCTTAATTCGGACAGCTACTTACCGCGCAATTTCTTCATGCTGGGTATGGGGTTCTTGCTTTTAGAGATCTATCCCATTGGGGTGGAGCAGATCCCCATCCGCCTGGGGGCGACGGTGTTCGCCATGGTATGCACCACGCTTTTCATTTATGGCATGAAGGCTGTCAAAAAAGATAACGAGATATTGCGCGATCGTCGTTTCGTTATGCGGGCATTCGATGATATTGGTTTCCAGTTGATCGATCTTTCGCATGGCAATACAACCGATATCGACTCGCAGCGGGTATATCGCATCGCGCAGGATTATTGCAATACGGAATATGGCAATACGTTCCGCCAAGGGGGCATTCTGAGCGGACGGCAGCGCTACACGTTCTCGCTTCTCGTGTGCGCCGAACAAGTCGCTGACATGATTCATGCTGCTTCGCGTAATTCTGTGACGATGGGTGATCGTGAACAGGCGTATCTGCTTGATCTTTCTGAAGTGTTCTTGGCTTTTGGAAAAGGGCGTATTCTGCAGGTCCGTGCCATGATCGATGCGCTCGAAGGGTTTTTGGAGACGCATAAACTCGATAATCTTGAGCATGATACGGCATGGCGGGCGACCCTTGAAGCGCTCGTGCGGACCTTGCGTCAAAGCGAAACATCGCGTGATAATTCGACTCCGTTCTGGAAGGGCATCAGGTATCGCGTGCGTTTCGTGAAAGAGAACTTTTCTCACAAGAACCCGCAAGTGCGCTTTGCGATCCAGCTTTCAGTCATTATTGGCGTGGCGTTCTTTATTTCGGAAATCATGGGTGCGTATTTGAGCACGCGGTTCGGCGTGTGGATCCCGCTCACTTCGTTCTTGATGATGCACACGTATCGCGATGAGACCATGAAGATGATGGGGAAGCAGACCCTTGGCATGCTCGTTGGCATTGTGGTATTCGTCTGCGTGGTCCATTTCATTCCCGAGCAGATCCGCTTGCTGTGCGTGCTCGTTGGTGGCTATAGTGTTATTTTGCTCAACATCGGCCCTGCGGTTTCAATGGCTGCTGGTACCCAGCTCGCTTTGACGGCGTTGTATTCCACTATGTCGCTTGGGGATACACTGCTCGTTAGGCTCTTGTTCGTTCTGTGTGGCACCTTAGTGGTCATTTCGATTATATACATGTTCTTGCAGGCTCGTCGAAATCTAACGATCTCGCACAAACTCCAGGAAATGGATCGTGTAGACGAACGGCTATTGTCCGCTATCAGAAGAGACATCGATCGCGGTACGGCGGTCAACGACCGCACGCTCCAGTTGCTGTATTACCTGCACATGAATGCATTCATTCTGAATGGTCTGCAAAACCAGGTAGATAAGGATATGGCAGGCGAGCTGGGACGTCTGATGGATGCGAATTTCCATTTCGCCATGGATGCGGCTCACGCGGTAGTGTTCCTGAATTCCGATATCAAGCGGGAACGTTTCGATCATCTGGAGGGGACCACCGAAAAACTGCGCATCAAAATAGATGATATGCCTGTAGAAGAAGTATCGTCTCAGGCTGAGGAACGCTAGATTTGAACAGGGCTCGCGTCTTGTTGGCGAGCCCTGTTCAATTAGTTCGTAATGGATCTAGATATTGCTCGATTTGATCTTGGGCCGAGTCGGATCGCGATGAGTTGCTAGTTCTCGTCGATGAATAGATCGGATGCCGCCTCTTTGTAGGGCTGTATGGACTCGATCATCTTGGCGAGCTTTTTCTCAAATTTTTTCACAGCGTCTTTGCCGACTGGCAGCCAGAAGGGCAGTGGTTCGGGCGAGCTGACGACTTGGTACACGAATTCGGCCGCCTTTGCGGGATCCCCATGCTGTTGGTAATTATTGCCAAGGCAGAATTCTTCAGCACCGCGAGCAGGGGTACCATCGTAGGCGCTCAAGGGATGCTTAGGGGTGCGAATGGATGATCCGTCGAAGAAGTTCGTGCGGAACATACCAGGTTCGACCACCATGCTCTCAATGCCGAACGGTTTCATTTCGAGTGAGAGCACTTCGCTTACAGAGGCAACGGCGAACTTCGTGGAATCGTAGAGCGCTCCACCAGGGTCGCAGGCGAAGCTGGCCATGGAGCCGATGTTCACGATTCGTCCCGATTGCTGGGCGCGCATGTGAGGTAGCACTGCGCGGGTCACGTTCATCATGCCGAATACGTTGGTGTTGAAGATAGCGCGGGTCTCGGCATCCGTGGTTTCTTCAAGGGCGCCGAAAATACCATAGCCCGCATTGTTCACCAGGACATCAATGCGACCGAAAGTATCGATGATCGTCTTAATGGCCTCGGCGATCTGTTCGGAATCAGTAACATCGAGCGCTACTGGCAAGAGGTTCACGTGGGTGCCAAGCGCTTCGGTGACTGCTTCGGGCTTGCGAGCAGTTGCGGCGACGCGGCAGCCATGGGAAAGCGCGGCGCGGGCGAATTCGCGGCCGAAGCCACGGCTCGCTCCGGTGATAAGCCATACGGGATCATTCATTGAGGTTCCTTTCTGAGTGGGTTCGTAGTGATCAACTTGTTTGAAGGTCGTATAAGTACGGTAGCTCATTCGGGCTGAATATCCCTTTTTCGGTGATAAACGCGCTGATGAGCGAACTAGGGGTGACGTCGAAAGCGGGATTATGTACATCGACTCCTGGAATGGAGCGCTCGAGTACTTCTTGGGCAGAGCGCTGCTCTATTTCGATGGAACTTCCATCCGGAAGTGTCCAGTCGAAGGTCGAGTAGGGGGCGGCAACGTAGAAGGGTACATTGTGATGTCGGGCGAGCACGGCAAGGCCGTAGGTGCCGATCTTGTTCGCCGTGTCTCCGTTTCTGCAAATGCGGTCAGCGCCTACGATCACTGCATCAATGGTGTTCTGAGCCATAAGGCTCGCCGCCATATTGTCGCACAGGAGGGTAACGGGAACGCCGACCTGAGCGAGCTCCCAAGCGGTAAGACGCCATCCCTGTCCGACCGGGCGTGTTTCGTCGGTGTAGACTCGTTCTATCTTTCCTTGCTCGTAGGCGGCGTATATGACACCCAGTGCTGTGCCATAATAGGCGGTCGCAAGCGAGCCAGCGTTGCAGTGGGTGAGGATGTGCGCATGGGGTGAAATGAGCGCTGCGCCTTGAGCTCCGATGGCGCGGCAAAGAGCCTCGTCTTCGGCGAGAATCGCTTGCGCTTCTGCGAGGATCGCTTGTTTTATGTCCGCGGGGGAGCCACCTTGTTCGTAGCAGCTGCGCGCTGCTTGCTGGGCTCTACTAACGCCCCATGATAGATTGACGGCGGTCGGGCGGGCTGAAGCGATAGCTGCGCCAACGGTATCGAGTGCGGTGAGGAGCTCTTTGCTTGTGGTGCTGCGGTCTTGGTTGTGGGTGAACAGACAGAGCGCGCATGCGCCAGCCACCCCCAGAGCGGGCGCCCCTCGAATCTCGAGGCGCTGTATCGCATATACCAGGTCCTCCCATGAAGCAAGATCCTTCATTGTAAGGTCGTAGGGCAGCATGCTCTGATCCACGATGCGTACGCGTGCTCCGTCGGGAGAAAGTTCAATGGTGCGAGGAAGTGCTTCGAGTCCCATGGGCCTATGCTTCTTGATCGTTGCTTGAACTGTTGGATCCAGCGTTGCCGGATACCTCTGCCGAAACGCTGGCTATTCCCGTGTTGCTCTCTTCTATTTTTGCCAAGATGCGGTCTTTTTCATCACCTTCGGCTGGGGTTGGTTGGTAGTTGTTGCTGCTTGAAACGGAAGAGATGGAACAAGGGATGACGTTGATGGCATCATCGGATGCTACTTCATTTCCCGTTACCGTGAAGGTCTGCTGGAAGATCATGCAGTCCTTGTCAGAGGGGTTCTTGTTTCCACCGAAGCAGAAATTGCCCAAGCTATATACGATATAGCGTCCGTTGTATTTTTCGTATCCCTGGATGACGTGAGGATGCGATCCGACGACCAGATCGGCACCAGCATCAATGGCGGCATGCCCGAGCTCAACCTGCGTGGAATCGGGAACGGTTTCCTTTTCGTTGCCCCAATGAGTGAATACGATGACGACTTGTGCGCCTTGGTCTCGGGCGGTATTGATATTGGAGACCATTTCGTCCTTGATGCCGATTCCTTCAGCAAGTTCGTAGGTGCCAATAAGCGCTACTTTGACTCCCTTGACATCGGCATAGGCGATGCGGTCATAACCGAAGTTTGCTATGCCGGCACTATCGAGAGCGGCGATGGTATCTTCGTAGCTCTGGTCCCCATAGTCGTGGGAATGGTTGTTGGCGAGAGATGCGGCTTCGATGTTGCCTGAAGTGAGAACATTGGTATATTCAGCGGGACCTTTGAAGGCGAACGTTTTATCTTGACGTTCGTTCGATTCGGTGAGGGTTCCTTCCATGTTGACCACGGTGTAGTCATCCGCCGCGAAGATATCGGCTACGTTCGCCATGAAGTAAGAGGGATCGCCCACTGCGTCGTACTTTGCATCAAAGCTCGTGGACTGATCGAAGCTCGAATCGGTGCCGAGCGTGCAATCTCCCGCGAAGCTGATCGTGAAAGAGGTCGAGGTCTGTGCGGTATCAGTGACCTCGAGGGGGTCTTCCTGGGGTTGAGGGGGTGCGGCGAGCGCATTGACGATCGAGGAGATGATGAAGATGAGGAGGATGAGCGCGATGACGCCACCACCGATGAAGAACGGCAGTTTCGAGTGCTGCCTTTGCTGGCGATGCCTTCCTACATATACATCATTTGCACCGCTGGAATACCAACGAGGGTTATCCAGACTGGTATCCAAAGTGGCACGAGGAGTACGTGATCCTTGTGCGCGTTCGGGGTCGTACCATGAAGGCTGATTTGCTTGTGGGGACTGGCGGGCGTCACGATGTGGTCTAGCCGCTCGTTGTTGCGGAGCGTCAGTATGCTGCTCGTAGCGCTCACTGGCGCCAGTGTGTCTGGCGGTGTGTGGGTGACGTGCTTGATCGGAAGATGCGGCGCGGCGCGTTCGGCTATACGATGCCTCGCGTCCCGGGGCACGCGTCGAGGGACGCGTTGAGGGCGCCGCGCTGCGTGATCGTCCTCGTGGGGGCTGTTGAGCTTCCGGCGTGGTGCCTGGCTGGCGATCGGGTCTCGTTCGGTATGACGAAGGCCTACCGTCGATATAATCGCGATTATTGGTTCGCTGCCTCGAATCGGGGCGGCGGTGGTGCGTATTGCGATCGTCCATGATTCTCCCTTGTGTTTTCAGTATGGACTTATGGTACCAAAAGGGGGTTCAGGAATTTCGCTTTCATAGACGGGTATATGGGTGTATTCTGGCCTCGATAGAAAGAAAGAGGTAAACGGCATGATTATCAAGAAAACTCCTCAACAAATTGAGGAAATGACAGAAGCGGGACGGTTGTCCGCCAAGGTCCTTCGCGAGGTGGGCGCTCGGGTAAAGCCCGGCGTTTCGACGGAGGAGCTCGATCGTCTTGCGGAAATGCTCATTCGTATGGAAGGCGGCATCCCTGCATTCAAGGGCTATGGCGGGTTCCCCGGCTCTATATGCGCTTCGGTGAACGAACAGATCGTTCACGGCATTCCGTCCAAGAGCGTTATTTTGCAGGAAGGCGATATCCTTTCGGTCGATACCGGCGCGATCGTCGGCGGTTGGGTCGGCGATAATGCATGGACGTTCCCGGTGGGAAAGATCTCTCCTGAAAAGCAGCGCTTGCTCGAGGTCACCGAAAAATGCATGTGGGCAGGCATTAATGCGGCGCGCCCCGGAAATCACCTTGGCGATATTGGCCATGCCATTCAGGAGATCGCAGAAGCAGCGGGTTATGGTGTAGTTCGTGAATACGTAGGTCATGGTGTGGGTCGCAATATGCATGAGGATCCCAACGTTCCCAACTATGGCCGTAAGCATCATGGTATCAAGCTCGAAGCGGGAATGGTCATTGCGATCGAGCCTATGATCAATATGGGTACCTACAAGACCAAGCTGATGGATGATGGCTGGCTGGTTGTGACGCGTGATGGTAAGCCGTCGGCGCATTTCGAGAAGACCATCGCCATTACCGAAGATGGTCCTCGCGTTCTTACGACCGAGCCAGGATTCGAGCGTCCGGTCAATTAAAGAACGGCGCAGAACACGCGAAGGCCCCTCGTACGGAAGTCGTGCGAGGGGCCTTCGCGTGTTGCGTTGCCTTTAGGGCGTAGCTTTGCTGGGTTAACGAGCGTGCTTTCCTCGTTTGGGAAGGAATCGGCCGAATATCTTGCGGCCAATGCGTGCGAGAAGTTCGAATTCCTTAACGCGAAGCAGTTTGCAAAGACCGAATGAAACAACGAGGCCTATGACGCCGGCGATAACGAGAACGATGATCGCTTCGAGTATGGCATTCAGTGCGAAGGTGTCGAAGGCATTGGTGATGCCAAGCGCAACAACGCCAGCGATAACTGCACCGGCAGCACCTGCTATGGTCGTTTTGACGAACATGCCTACGATGCCGCGGTTGCCGTAGCTTCCCACTTTGCTTCGGATGATAAAACTGCAGACCACGAACATAACTACGTAGAACGCAAGATCGGCAATGGGGATGCCGGCAAGTCCGAGTACCTCTGGCTGGCAGAGATACCAATACCCGGCAACTTGCACCAAGCGTATGATGAAGTCGATGAGGGCGAACTTCATAAAGCTGCGTAGTGCGGCGAATACGCGGTACATATACATATATCCCGCGTAGAAAGGCAGGCTTATTACCCAGAGGGCGAGGATGCTTCCGACATTGTTCACTTCATCGGCCGTGAATGCGCCCGCTTGGAAGAGCTGCATGAGGGGCTGAGCGAGGGCGCCGACGAGCAGTGCCAGTGGAATGATCAGGAAAAAGGTCGATCTTAGGCCCGAACGGATGAAACCACGAAAACCCTTCCAGTCCTCGCGGGCGGCGCAGTCGGATAGTTCGGTCAAGAGCGTGGTGGAAAGGGATACCGCGATCACGCCATAAGGTAATTGATACCAGGTCCATGCGTAGTTCAGGGTCGAGGGGCCGTTGGGGGCCGCTTCAAGCGAGAACGCATTGCGGCAACTAAAGGTGATCATGGTGCCTGCAATGTAGAGGAACATAGGTGCGGCTACTTTGAGCGCTTCAACGATCATGGGATCGCGCAAGTTGATATGGGGACGGTAGCGGAACCCTTGCTTGATGAGCGCGGGCAGCTGGATGCTGAACTGGAACAGCACGCCTACGGAGGTTCCGATGGCGAGCCACCACAGTGCGAATTCTTGGTTCCAGGCAGAAAGTGGAACAAAGGCGAACATGACGATCGTCACGACGATATTGTTGATGACCGGCGCCAGGGAAGGCATGAGGTAGGTACGCTCAGCATTGAGGATGCCGGTGATGACCGCGCCAACGCCGTAGAGCAGGATCTGGACGGCAAAAATACGGAAGAAGAAGATAGCAAGGGTCTTTGAATCGCCATCGCTGATGGTGAAGGTCTGCGTTTCTATGACGGCAGGAGAGAACACGGAGCACGCTAAGGCAAGAAGTCCCAGGATGACAATGGTCATTGAAAGGATGTTGGAGGCGAAGTTATGAGCTTCTGAATCGCCGTGCTTTTCCTTTTGCAAAAGATAGAGGGGCAAGAACGCGGTGGCGAGCACGCCTGAAGCCGCCAGTTCGTAGATCATGGCGGGCATGTTGTAGGCTATCTGGTAGGCGGAAGTGAGCAGGGTATTGCCTAGCGCGAACGCCATTGCCCATGTGCGCAAAAGACCGGTCACTCGTGACCCTAAGGTGCATAGAGTGATAAGACCGGTGTTTTTAATTATGCTATCGCTTGAGTCGTTGGCCATGTGTCCTCGCGTTACGTCTATAATTGACTGAATTCAACGAAATAATACTAAGGAAAAAGTCATGCGTATCCTCATAGTTCGCAATAATTACAATCCAAAAGCATTGGAGTCAGCTCTTCTGCTTGAGGTCTATTTGGCTTCCCAGGGAATCGAATGTTGTGCTTTCGATACGGATGACTTACGTTCTTCATTATCGATGAGCGAGCCTGAAAAGGTCGAGAACATCGATGATTTCGACTTGGCGGTCGTGCTGGGCGGTGACGGCACCATCTTGCGCACGGCCTCTCAGATCAAGTACCGTCGTATTCCTATTCTAGGCATTAACTTCGGGCACCTTGGCTTCATGTGCAATTCGAACGAGGATGGCATCATTCCAGTAGTGGCTGCCGCTCTTGCGGGTGAGTTGACCGTGGAGCAGCGTACCAATCTTCGGGTTGATGTGTTCTGTGAAGGGGACGATAACGTTGATCCCGACCCTGATGCATCGCCTACCGAGGGGTCTTCTGAACAGTTCTTCGCATTGAATGAGCTCGTGCTCGCGCGTGGTGCGCAGGGTCGCGTCATCGACTGTCGTTATGCGGTTGCGGGAGAAATGGTCGCCGATGTTAAGGGCGATGGCATTGTTGTGGCCACTGCAACAGGGTCTACCGCATATGCGCTTTCCGCTGGTGGTCCGCTTGTTGCGCCGGGTTATAGCGGCTTAGTGGTAGTGCCTATCGCTCCTCATTCGCTTCATTCGCGCGCATTGGTCACGGGCCCTTCCGATGTGGTGGAGGTGTTCATGGATCCATCGAGCGCTAATCGCGAGGCCACCATGTTCATTGATGGTGAAATGATCGAGATGAAGCGCCCGATCCGTCGCGTTGTGGTGCGCGCCGGAGATGAACCCACTACGCTGCTTCGCTATAAAGCTGAAACGTTCTATACGCGCACTTCCCGCGTGTTCTTCTCGTAGCGCTTTCTAGTGGCTTACGCCGCTCAGGCGCAATCCGATAACGCCGACGAGGACCATTGCGAGAAAGAAGAGCTTTAACGGGCTTTTGCTTTCCTTGAATACTGCTATACCGAACAGGGTGATAAGCACAGTACCGAGTCCTGTCCAGATAGCATAGGCAATGCCGAGGGGCAATTGGGTCGTTGCGATGGAAAGTAGTCCGATCGATCCGATAGTGGAGAGGATCGTGAGACACGTATACTTTTTCTTCTTGAACCCTTCGGATAGCTTGAGGAACACCGTGAACCCCAGTTCGAATATCGATGAGATGAATAAGATGACCCACATCATCGCGCATCATCCCCTTTGCGGATGGTGTCTCCTTGAGGGCTTTCAGGGGTTTCGGGTGCGAGCGTTTTGCGGTATTGGTTGAGGGCCTGGGATGCTTTTTGCGCCGCTTCGCGTGCGTCACAGTACTTGAGACCTATGACTCCTGCCATGAGGATGACGATAGAGGCGATCTTGATAGGGTCTATCGATTCGTCCAATCCAATGATTCCCGCAATGGTCGTGCCGACGATGCCTAATCCGGTGAAAACGCCATACGAAACGCCGATACCCAGTATGCTCACGGGTTTTTCCAAAAGGAACAGGTTGATAGCGAGGAACACGATCGTGACGACCGTATAGAACGGGTCGGTGAAGCCGTGGGAAAGTTTCATCGTGTATGCCCACACCACTTCGAATACGCCGCAGAGCACGAGGAAGACCCAGGCAAGGGTACGCTGATGGGTGTCCATTTGCAGGTCCTTTCAAATAAATAAAGCCCGGGAGCAACTAATGTGCTGCTCCCGGGCTTTTATCCCGCCGTGGTAGCTTTTTTAGCAAAGCCGTCTTCTCTTGGACCAGCCTGAGTGCGATCAGCGGAACCCTAGAAGACTTTAAACGCATCCGCATCACTATAGCATAGGGGGGCGGATGCGTTTTGCGGTAAGAATCGCTTCGCCTTTGCGTGTTCCTTAGCGATGATAGTAGCTGCGCTGCTCGTATTTCGGCTCACAGCAGACGTTGACACCCAAAGTGCGGTAGAGCTTTTCGTCGGTAGGAGAAATGATGACGCTGAAGAACGCATCGCATCCGCGAAGATCGCCTGCGTGGTCGATCAGCTGCTTTGCGAGCGGATCGGTCGCGCTGCTCACCGACAACGCCAGAAGCGTTTCATCGGAATGAAGACGGGGGTTCTTCGAGTTCAGAGTGCCTGTCTTGAGCTGGCAGATCGGCTCGATGACCTCATCGCTCAGAACATCGATATCATCGTCAACGCCAGCAACGCCCTTGAGCGCATTCATCAGAAGCGAAGATGCGGCTCCCAGTAAGTCGGAGGTCTTACCGGTGACCACCGAACCGTCAGGCAGTACCATGGCTCCGGAAGGAGCGCCCGTGGTCTCTTCTTTGAGTAGCGCTGCGGTGCGTGCAGAGGAATAGCTCACATCAATGCCAGCTTGATTCATGAGCAGCTCAAGACGTTCAACGTATTCATTGTCAGAGCCAGTGCGGCGTGCGTCGACGGCTGCCTGGAAGTAACGGCGTACGATCTCCATCTTCGCGGCGTCGCGTACGGCGTCGTCATCGATGATGGCCTTACCCGCCATATTGACTCCCATATCGGTAGGAGATTGATATGGGCTTGTGCCCAAGATGCGTTCCATCATAGCTTTGAGGACCGGAAAGATCTCTACGTCGCGGTTGTAGTTGACGGTGGTTTCGCCATACGCCTCCAGGTGGAACGGATCGATGGTGTTGGCGTCATTCAAGTCAACGGTAGCGGCTTCGTATGCGATATTGACGGGATGCTTGAGCGGCAGGTTCCAAATGGGGAAGGTCTCGTATTTCGCGTAGCCCGCTTCGATGCCTCGCTCGTGTTCATGGTAGAGCTGCGACAGGCACGTTGCCATCTTACCGCTGCCGGGGCCAGGGCCGGTCACGACTACGAGCGAGTGGGATGTTTCGACGAATTCGTTGTGGCCGTAGCCTTCTTCGCTTACGATGCGCGACGTATCGTAGGGATAGCCTTCGATGGGGTAATGCAAATAGCTCTTGATGCCCAGGTTCTCGAGGCGATGACGGAACGCCATTGCCGAAGGTTGGTTCTCGTAGCGAGTGATGACGACGCCTGCAGTAGCGAATCCCATGGAACGGAAGATATCCAGAAGGCGAAGGACGTCTTCGTCGTAGGTGATGCCCAGGTCGCCGCGAACTTTGGACTTTTCGATGTCGTTCGCATTGATGGCAACGATGATCTCGACATCGTCGATCAGCTGCTTGAGCATGCGGATCTTGCTGTCGGGTTCGAATCCAGGGAGCACGCGGGATGCATGGAAGTCGTCAAACAGCTTTCCACCGAATTCCAGGTATAGCTTGCCGCCGAATTGGTTAATGCGGTTGCGGATGTGCTCGGCCTGGAGAGAGATGTATTTGTCGTTATCGAACCCAATACGCATGGAGACGTCCTCTCATGAAATGCAAAATAATTTGAACCAAAACAGTATATAGCACCCCAATGATAGCCTGGGAAAAAATGGCTTGTTTCTGACGTGTAAAACCTTGTGGTGCGTGCGGCACTGCTTCGCTATCTCATTACAATACAGACGGAAAGATCAGTTGGGCAAGGGAGCGTTATGGCTAAGCATATTTTCGTCACGGGCGGCGTCGTTTCATCGTTAGGGAAGGGCATCACCGCTGCTTCGCTGGGACATCTGCTCAAAGCGCGTGGGTACACCGTGACCATGCAGAAGATGGACCCATATTTGAACGTCGACCCGGGAACGATGTCTCCGTTTCAGCACGGGGAAGTGTTCGTGACTGAAGATGGCCATGAGGGAGACCTTGACCTGGGGCATTATGAGCGCTTCATCGATGAGAACCTGACGCGCGAATCGAATTTCACGCAGGGTTCCATCTATAAGAGCCTTATTGCACGTGAACGTCGAGGAGACTTCCTGGGCGGCACCGTGCAGGTTATCCCTCATGTGACGGAAGCGATAAAAGACCGCCTTCGCCGCATTGCCGACCAAACGAGCGCCGATATCGTTATTTCCGAGATAGGTGGCACGATCGGCGATATTGAATCTCTGCCTTTCATCGAAGCGGCGCGTCAGTTTAAAAAAGAGCGTCCTGCAGAAGATGTGTGCTTCATTCATGTAACGCTGGTTCCTTATATTGCTGCGGCTCACGAGGTGAAGACGAAGCCTACTCAGCACAGCGTGAAGGAGCTGCGGTCGCTGGGTGTGCAGCCCGATTTTATCGTCTGTCGATCCGATCACGAAATAACCGATGCGGTGCGCGAGAAGATCGCGCTGTTCTGCGATGTGGCCTGCGAAGAGGTCCTTTCGTGCGTTGATGCACCATCTATCTATGAAGTGCCTTTGGTTCTGTTCGGCCAGGATTTTGACGTACAGGTCCTGAATCGCCTGGGCTTGCCAGTGGGCGAGATAGACCTTGCTCCTCTGAAGCGTTTCGTTGATGCATCGCATGCCTGCAAAGATGCGGTCGATATAGCGATCGTTGGTAAATACGTCAGTTTGCCCGATGCATATCTGTCGGTGATCGAGGCGTTGGGTCACGCGGGCGTTGCGAGCGGGGTTCACGTTGAGATCCATCTGATCGATGGTGAAGAGCTCAATGATCGCAATGTTAAGGAAGCGCTGGGTGCTATGGATGGCATCTTAGTGCCGGGTGGATTCGGGCAGCGCGCGTTCGAAGGGAAGATCGAAGCGGCTCGTTTTGCCCGTGAGAACGGCATCCCATATTTGGGGATCTGTCTGGGATTACAGGCGGCTGTGTGTGAATTCGCACGCAATGTGGCGCACCTTGAAGGAGCTACGTCGGCAGAATTCGATGAGTCTGCCGCTTATCCCGTTATAGACCTGATGCCCGAGCAGGAAGATGTCGAGGACAAGGGCGGTACTATGCGTCTTGGCGCGTATCCCTGTAAGGTGGATAAGAATTCTTTGGCATATAAGATGTATGGCGAAGAGGTGATATACGAGCGCCATCGTCATCGCTATGAAGTGAACAATGCGTATCGGGGCGTTCTGGGTGAAATGGGCCTGCGTTTTTCTGGGCTTTCACCTGATGGCCGTTTGACGGAAATGGTCGAGCTGCCTGATCATCCATGGTTCATCGCAAGTCAGGGTCATCCGGAATTCAAGAGCCGCCCCACCAGACCTCATCCGCTCTTTGTTGGACTAGTCAAAGCGGCGATGAAGCGTGAAGGGGAGAACGCGTAGCGAGCGCCGAAAGGTTCGAGCCTGTCGGCGACCTGTCCTGCGCGGTTCGTGGTGACGTGCATCGATGCAGGTTGTCGTTGTTCGCGCCTGCGCATGTTGTTTTACGGCGGAAATCAGCGCAAGATCTCTTTGCGCATGATTTTGGCCTTCGTGTGGCAGTTTTTTTCGTTTTTCGACGAATAGTCAGGCTGTATTCGTAAAAGCGGGAGTAGTTATTACCCAAAATCAATCATAATGGGGCGTAATTTGGCTCTTTTGATTTACCCTGAGTGCTTCAGTCGTCGAAAAACGAAAAAAACTGCCAAAAAGCTCTCGATTTTTTGCGCAAATTTTTTAGTTGTCGAATTAGAGTTGATTCCAAGCAGGCCTGTTCGTGGTTCCGGCCGCTCGTGGTGCATACGTGCAGGCTCATTCGCGGTTCCAGCTGTCCGTGGTGTATACGTGCGGGCCTGTTCGCGGAGCTACTTTAGGTGATTTCGGCGGAACGATTCTCCCTGTGGTGTGCGCGTGTGTGTCCGCGGCGTACCCGCACGTGGTATGGTTCGAACAATGGCTGGGTGCGTGTAAATGACAAAGGAGGGTGCATGTTCTACGTTCAGGATTATCTGGGCTATATGGTGGCAGAGCGCGGTGCTTCGCAGGCGACCGTACAAGCCTACCGAGACGATCTGGATGACTACGTGGCGTTCCTGGGGTCAGAGCGAAAGATCGCCGCGGCAGATGATATAGCCCGTGATGATATCCTCGCATTTCAAAAAGCCCTTTACGAGCGCGGTCTTGCCTCTTCTACCATCGCTCGTCGTACATCGACCATAAAAGGCTACCATCGTTTCCTTCTGCGTGAGGGCTTATTGGGCAAGGACCCCTCGCAGACCGTGGGTATTCCACGAAAACCAGAGCGTTTGCCCGATGTATTGAGTGTCGACCAAGTGTGTCGCATGCTCGATACAGTGCCGGTATCGTCCTTACGCGAAATTCGCGATGCGACCATTTTGGAAGTGCTGTACGGGTGCGGATTGCGCGTGAGTGAATTGGTCGGGCTCGATCTGGATCGGGTCCGTTTTGATGAAGGTACTTTGCGTGTATTGGGTAAAGGGTCGAAAGAGCGACTGGTTCCTTTTTCGGGTATGGCCCAGCAGCGAATGCAGGTGTATCTAGAAGAAGCGCGCCCCATGCTTACTTGCAGCAAGGCGCAGCCGTCATCGGCTGTGTTCCTAAACGCACGCGGAGGGCGTTTGACCAGGCAGAGCGTTCATTCTGTTGTGGAAAAGGCGGGCATGCTCATAGGGGTGAAGAACCTTCATCCGCATACGCTGCGCCATTCGTTCGCAACGCACCTGCTCGAAGGTGGTGCCGATCTGCGATCGATCCAGGAAATGCTAGGGCATTCCGATATCGCGACGACGCAGATCTACACGCACGTTCAGGCGAGTATGCTGCGAGAGGAATATCTGGCGGCGCATCCTCGCAGTCAGAGGAGCGAATAGGCGCTATTCGCTCGGCTCCGGTTCGGATATATCGTAGAGAGCGTACATAGTAAGTATGTTCTTGTAAGCCATTTTTTGCGCGAGCAGTTGATTCCCGGTAGCCCCGCGCATGGTTTCCGCCGCCTTGCGCTCTTCAACTTGAGCGGCGTATTGTGCATATTGACGCGCAATATCGGCATGCATGCGCTCGTAAGCGGCAAGGCGGGCGAGTTGTTCATTGAGATCGGCTTCCATGAGCGCTCCCTTCTACGATAGGTGTCCAGGGCCGTTTTGTCAGTTTAGCTGCGCGAGAGTTTGTTTGCGAGCAGAAGACCCAACACAGAACCGGCGCCTGAAATCAGTGCACCGACAATAAATGGACCGATCGAAGGAGCGTGCAGGGTGCCGAAATGCAGCGTACTGCCTTGAGGTCGATAATAGAGGAGTTATTTCGTGATCCGCATAGATGATACTCGCATTACGGCGGACGGAATCTGATGATCTTGATCGGTGCAGTGCTGACGAAGTGCTGGTGCCTTTTTCGACCTGGAACAAAACACCACTGACCTCCACTGTGTCAAGGTGGTGGAAGCACTAGTATCTTTTTCCGACCTAGAATAAAACCTCATTTTAGTGGTGGCTCATGACGGGCCACCACTTGTTTCCACTTTTTCCCACGGGTCTCCCACTTTGATGGGCGAACGTGCCACCAACGCCGCAAAATGGGCCAAAAACGCCTTACCAGAGCAACCATATTCATGCTTCCACCACAAGTTGACCCACATTCCCCCACCTTTTTCCCTGCGATATCTAGTGGAAATTGCGTATACGCACCCTATATGTAGACAAAACGGGAGCAGATGCCTTGAGGGGAGCAATTCGCAGGGGGATAAAAGGGGGAGGCGGTGGGATAAAGTGTTGCAAAGTGGGAAAGCGTGACCTAGAATAACTTCCACGAGGGAACCTCGGAAAGGAGGGTGGCGCGTGAGCGAACTGCTTGGCGAATATGGCCGTAAGCTTGATGCCAAGGGACGCTTGTCGCTTCCTGCAGATTTCCGCAAGGTTCTTTCCGAAGGTCTTAGGATCACTCCAGATCCCCTGGATCAGTGTCTTCTGGTGTTCGAGACTGAGGCGTTCAGCGCTTGGGTGGATAGCCTTTTTGAAAAAAATGGCGGCTTCAATCCGGGCAACCGAAAAATGGTTGCTCAGCGCAAGGTGCTGAATGCGCGTTCTCAGAAATGCGAAATAGATAACTCGGGTCGCATTCATCTAACGCCGGACCAGCGCGGTATCGCCGCCCTGGATAAAGACGTTGCTGTCGTGGGTGATATGGATCACATCGAGATCTGGGACGAAGGGCGCTGGAACGGCTTCAAAGAAGAAACCGACGTGGCTTCTTTGGTGGACTAGTCTGGGCGCGTGAACGATGACAAACGAATATCGGCATATTCCCGTCCTGCTTGCTGAGTGCATCGAGGGTCTGAACCTTTCCGAAGGTAAGACCTATGTTGATGCAACGCTCGGTGGGGCAGGGCATTCTCTCGAAGTTGCGAAACGCATCGGTAGAACAGGGCACTTGATCGGCATCGATCAAGACGAGGTCGCACGCAAAGCGGCGCGCGAACGTCTTGAGGCGTTACCCGAAGACATCCGTCCTGAGATAGATGTAGTGGCAGGCAATTTCGGGGACCTTGATTCGCTTTTAGTGGCGGCTGAAGTTCCTTCGATCGATGCGATCTTGTTCGATCTGGGAGTTTCGTCGGTGCAGATAGACACACCAGCTCGTGGCTTTTCCTTTAAGGAAACTGGCCCTCTTGATATGCGGATGGATCCGGGTAACCAAACTTTAACCGCAGCTGAGATCATCAACACTTATAACGCAGCAGATCTCGCTCGGGTCATCCGTCAGTACTCAGACGAAAAGTGGGCAACGCGCATTGCGGACTTCATCGTCCAGGCGCGCGAAGAGGCCCCCCTTTCTCAGAGCGAACAGTTGGTAGACGTCATCAAGGCAGCCGTGCCGGCATCAGCTCGGCGCGCAGGGGGTCATCCGGCAAAGCGAACATTTCAGGCGCTTCGCATTGAAGTGAACGGTGAGCTGGATGTATTGCGCAGCGGTCTTGAGGCGGCTATTCGCTGGCTTGCGCCAGGTGGGCGTATTGCGGTGATCAGCTATCACTCGCTCGAGGATCGCATTGTGAAGGACGTGTTCCGTCGCATGTCGCAAGGATGTACGTGTCCTCCCGACCTGCCCGTATGCGTTTGTGGGAACGAGCCGATACTCAAAACCATCACGCGTAAACCGATACTTCCTTCGTCGGGAGAAATACAGCGCAATCCGCGTTCGCGTAGCGCCAAGCTCCGCGTCGCGCAACGTCTTGAATAGAACGCATAACTGCACGCTCCAATACAGCTAAAACATAACAGGGAGGTGAGCAGATGGCAGGTGCACCCGCATATCGATACGATCGCGAAGTGGCCCAGCCCTATCGCCAGCCTGCTCCATCTGTTCGTGTTGTTCCCGGTAGGAAGCACACCGCAAATCCGGTGCTTTCCGACTTCGCTATAGCGGGGATCAAGGTTCTTATCGGATGCTTGATCGCGCTTCTTCTTGTAGGATTCATTCGCGTTGGCCTTGCTTCTGCGGCATATAGCACTGCATCCGAAGCAAGCGATCTGCGCGCCAATATCGCCGATGCTCGTACTACGGGAGAATCTCTTGCGGTTCAGGAAAGCCTTCTGTCGAGCCCGAGTAATATTCGCGCTCAGGCGGAAGAGAAACTGAAGATGACCGCAGGAACGAGTAGCGAGACCATCACTCTTTCTGTAGATCCGGTCGCGGTCGATTCAGCAGGAAACCTTTCGTTTGCGGGAAGCGTATCTCGCATCACGTCTCAGGGGTAATACCTCATGGAAGATCGTCCCTCTTCGCGACGCCCATCATCGCAGCGGGAAGGTGGCCGTATGCCTTCTTCGTCTTCTCGCTCGAACAGGCCGTATCGTGGCGCGGCGGGTGGATACTCTCGTACGAATGGCATAGATCCTTCGCAATTCAGTAATCGGCTGCTCTTCGTCATGGGCGTTCTTTGCGTGTTCGCCATCATTTTGGTTGCTCGTCTGGTGTGGCTGCAGGTCTTTGATGCGCAGAACAATCTGGACCGTGGCATCGGCGCACGTGAAGTGACCCTGGAAACCCAACCGCGTCGTGGCACGATCTACGACCGCAATGGCACGATCTTGGCAACAACGGTCGATGCGTACAATATTTTCTGCCATCCCCATGTGGTGTCGAGCGACAAGGTCGATCAACTGACCCAGGCGTTGGTCAACGCATTCGGCGGCAAGGCGGAAGACTACAAGAACAAGATCCTCTCCGATACCAACTTCGTTTATCTGTTCAAGGGTGCTGACGAAGAGAGCCTGAATAAGATCAAAGACCTTCAGATCGAAGGTGTTGATTATGAAAAGACCTCGAAGCGCGTGTATCCGTGTGGCTCGACGGCAAGCCAGATCATCGGCATTTTGAATACTGACGGCGAAGCTATTACGGGCCTTGAGTTGTATTACAACGACATTCTCGGTGGCACCAAGGGTGAAAAGACCATTCAATACAGCAAAGAAGGCGTGCCGGTTCCTGGTTCCGAGCAAGTGACGGCCGAAGTAGTGAACGGCAAGGACATCGTGTTGTCCATTGACGTTGATGTGCAGCAGAAGCTGGAAGAGGCTCTGGCTGTTCGCGTGGAGGAAGTGCAGGGTTCGGGTGGATCGGCGATGGTGGTCGATTCGGCAACGGGAGAGATCTATGCGTGTTCATCGTCGCCGACATTCGATATCACCGATCTATCAAAGATCGAAGAAGGCGCGACGAATCTATCCTCTATTTCGTCGGCGTACGAGCCAGGCTCGACCATGAAAGCAGCGACCATGCTGGCGGCGCTCGAAGAGGGTAAGGTGTCCCCGGATTCTTCATACTATTGTCCTGCCGCCTTGAAAGTCGATGAGTACACCATTACCGACTCGCACGAGCGCGGCGACGAGACCATGAGCGCGACGACCATCATCGCCGAGTCGTCCAATGTAGGCGTTTCCCTTATTGCGAAAGACCTTGGCTTCGAAAAGCTCTACGAATACATCCAACGCTACCAGCTGACCGAGCTCACGGGTGTGGATTATCCTGGTGAAGCACAAGGTATGGTCGCCGCTCGTGATCAGTGGTCGGAGGTTCAAGGGTACAACATCAGCTTCGGTCAGGGTCTGACCACCACCCCTATAGGAATGGTGCGTTTTTACTGCGCGTTGGCCAATAATGGCACGGCTACGCAACCTCATTTTTTACTTGATGTTCCTACTGAAACAGAGGGTCGCACCTACGCGACCAATCAGATCACCGATAATCAGGACGCCATCACCAATTTGGAATCCATGATGGAGGCCACCGTAGAGCGAGGTACGGGTACTGATGCTCAGATCGACGGATATCGCGTTGTGGGCAAGACGGGTACTGCAGAAATCGCTTCTGAAAAGGGCGGTTACAAATCAGGGGTATACAATATCTCCTTCGTGGGGTACCTTCCCGACTCTTCGACGAATCTTGTGTGCTTCGTGGGAGCTTACGATGTTCCCGGCGAAAGACAAACGGTAAGCGCGTTTCGGGATATAATGGCCTTTGCGATCGATCGCTATAACATTACTCAGGATTGAGGTTTCCATGACGAATAAAACATGCGGAGAATTGTTCGCAGGAATTGACTGCACGATCATCGGGAATCCCGACGAACCCATTACCGGCATTGCGTATCGTAGCGATGCGGTGCGTCCCGGAGATGCTTTCTGCTGCATTGTGGGATTGAAGGTCGACGGGCATTCTTTTGCGCAGGATGCGATCGATCGGGGAGCGCGTGTTCTCATTGTGGAGCGCAAGGTGTACTTGGCCGATGCTACCGATGTGACCGAAGTGGTAGTAAAGGATTCGCGCAAGGCAATGGCTCGTTTGGCATCGCGCTTCTACGATGAGCCTTCTCATGAGTTCTCCTTGGTCGGTATTACAGGCACCAATGGCAAGACCACGACCACCTATTTGGTGGATCACATCGCTCAGTCATTGGGTAATAGAACCGGCTTGATCGGCACGGTTGGTATTGAAATAGGCGGCGAGCACCGTCCTTCTTCGCATACCACCCCTGAATCACCTGATCTGCAGGAACTGTTCGCCCAGATGCGCGACGAGGGCTGCGGGGTCGTGTCGATGGAAGTGAGCTCTCATGCGCTCGACTTGGAGCGTACGTGGGCCACGACGTTCGCCGTCACGGCATTCACTAACTTGACTCAAGATCATCTTGATTATCATAAGACGTTCGAATCGTACTTTGCGGCGAAGGCGCGCCTGTTCTCTAAGGATTACCCCGCAAAGCGCGTTATTAATATTGATGGAACGTGGGGACGCGAACTGCTCAAGCGCGCGTCAGCCAATGAAGATGCCATTATTACGACCGGATTCGATCCGTCGGCCCAGATCCACCCAGTTGAGGTGCGCTATGGTGCATCGCATACGGATGCGGTCCTTTCAGTGCGCGGGACGCAATACGACGTTTCCTATCCGCTTGTCGGACGTTTCAATGTTGAGAACATCATGACGGCTTTCGGCATTGCGCTGCATCTGGGCTATCCGGCAAGTGCGATCGTTGAAGCATTGAAGGATTCTCCGGCTATTCCAGGTCGCTTGCAGCGCGTTTCGACGGCGCATAATGGTGGCGTTTCGGTGTACGTAGATTACGCCCATACGCCCGATGCGCTGGAAAAGGCGATCGCTTCGGTGTCCGCTCTTGTGGAAGAAGGGCGTACGATCGTAGTGTTCGGGTGCGGTGGCGATCGCGATGCGGGTAAGCGCCCCATCATGGGTCGTGCAGCGTTGGCGGCCGATTTCGCCGTGGTTACATCTGATAATCCGCGTACGGAAGATCCTCGCGTCATTATTGACGATATCGTCGATGGCATGAGCGAAGGAAAGGATCACTATGAAGTGGTTCCCGATCGTCATGATGCTATTGCGCGTGCGATCGAGCTGGCAAAGCCCGGCGATGCGATCCTGATTGCAGGTAAGGGCCACGAAGATTATCAGATCATCGGTACCGAAAAGCATCATTTCGATGATCGTGAAGTGGCCGCAGAAGTGCTGGAGAAGGTGTTCGGATAAGTTTTATGCTATTGAGCTTAGAACAGATCGCCGCGTTCACGGGCGCGGACGTTCTTGGTGATACGAGCCGGCTTTCTTGTGAGGCCTGCGGTATCACATGGGATTCGCGCAAGGTCGAACCAGGGTTCGTGTATGTTGCTCTGCCGGGTGAGCGAGTGAACGGGCATGACTTCGTGCCGGCGGCCTTTGCTGCGGGAGCTTGTGCGGCGCTCGTTATGGAGGATCCTTCGCAAGAGGCGGTCTCGCATGCGTGCGACCAGGGAAAGGTCCTTCTCAAGGTCGACTCCACCCATCAGGCCTTTACCTATCTTGCGCGTGGCTGGCGTACCTGTTTGTCGGCGCGCGTTATCGGTCTGACCGGTTCTACGGGAAAGACCACGACGAAGAACCTGGTGCGCGATGTGCTCTCGAGCGCTTTCAGGACGGTTGCCACTAAGGCGAACCAGAACAATGAATTAGGTGTGCCCCGCACGGTGCTGAATGCCGATCTCGACACTGAAATGGTCGTCGTTGAAATGGGTATGCGCGGACTTGGGCAGATCGCTGAATTGTGTGAATTCGTAAAACCCGAATGGGGCCTTATTACCAACGTGGGCGAAAGCCATATCGAACTTCTCGGAAGCCGCGAGAACATCGCGCGTGCTAAAGGCGAGCTGATCGCCGCACTGCCTGCTTCGGGTGTTGCGTTCCTCAATGGTGCCGATGATATGACCGAGTTCATTTGCGATCAGGTGCGCTGCGATGAGACGTCGGCTGCTCTCGTCGTATACGATGGGTCGGGTTCTGCATCTAGTGATAGCGGATTGTACGCGAATGATCCGAATAGCGCCGATGGCGCAAAGCGTGTATGGGCGAAGGATGTTCGCCTTGATGACCAGGGATATCCGACTTTTACCCTGTGTTGTGGTGGCTTTGCGGCAGATGGCTCTGTTGAAGAGACATCCTGCGCTCTTTCTTTGCGCGGACTTCATAATGTGTCGAATGCGTGTGCCGCTGCGGCGATCGGGCGCATGGCGGGAATGACGATCGGGTCTATCGCGACGGCCTTGGCTTCATCGCAGCCTGAAAGCGGTCGCCAAGAAGTGCTTCATGCTTCATCGGGGGTTATGGTCGTAAATGATGCCTATAATGCTAACCCTGATTCAATGCGTGTGTCACTGGCGCTCTTTTCTGCATTGTCCGTCGAGGGACGTCGATTCGCGATATTAGGTGATATGGGCGAACTGGGCGATCATGCTCCTGACTGTCACAGGTCGGTGGGTGCGTATGCTGCCAAGGCGCGACTTGATCGCTTGATCTGCGTGGGGGAGCTGGCGCGCTTCATCGCGCAGGCCGCTCAGGACGCAGGATATCCCGAAGCGCAGATCGTCTGCGTTGATACAGGTGCAGAAGCGCTCGCTTATGCGAAAGAGCAGCTTGCTTCTGGGGATGCGGTATTGGTGAAAGCATCTCACTTCATGGAACTTGACCAGGTAGCCAAGGGGTTGTTGAACTAGCTATGGTTTCTTTTTTTCAATATCCAACATTCGTCGTGTTTCTCGCTCTTTTTCTCGGAGTCATCATAACGATCGCCTTGATGCCGTGGTTCATCAAGTTCCTTCGTTCGCATTTGATCGGTCAGCAGGTGCGCGCTGACGGGCCCGAAAGCCATTTGGTAAAACAGGGAACGCCGACCATGGGTGGCGTGGTCATGCTTATCGCTGCCACTATCGTAGTCGCGGTTTTGGCAGAGCCAGTTCCCGAAACGTGGCTGGTTATGGGTGCGGTATTGGCGACGGGCGCGCTGGGTCTGTTCGACGATGCGTCAAAGGTCGCTCACGAGCGTTCATTGGGTCTTACTCCGAAAGCGAAGCTGGTCGGTCAGTTCTTGATCGCAACGGCATTTGTTCTTGCTGCGGTGAACTGGCTGGGGATCTCTCCTGCGGTGGATATTCCCTTCATCTGCTCGGTTGACCTAGGGGTGCTTACTACGACGCTTCCTATTGAAGTGCCAGCGGGCGGTGATTTCAGTATTCCGTGGTTATATGTGATCTTTGCCGATATCCTGCTCGCGGGATTGAGTAACGCGACCAACCTGACCGATGGCCTTGATGGTCTTCTTGGTGGCACCATCATGGTGGTCATGGTCGTTATGGCGGCTATTGCGTTCCGCGCGGGCCTGCTCGACAGCGCGCTCGTCGCTGCTGCGCTGGCTGGTTGCTGTATCGGTTTTCTGTGGTTCAATTCATATCCGGCTGATATCTTCATGGGAGATACGGGTTCTCTTGCGTTGGGCACCGCTTTGGGTTGCCTGGCGATCGTGTCGAAATCAGAAGTGCTGTCTTTGATCATCGGTGGTCTGTTCGTTGTTGAGGCTCTGTCGGTGATCATTCAGGTGTTCTATTTCAAGCGCACACGTAAGCGTTTGTTCTTGATGGCTCCGCTGCATCATCACTTTGAAAAGAAGGGCTGGAGCGAAGTTAAGGTGGTAATTCGCTTCTGGATCATTTCGGCTGCTCTTGCAGCAGTGGGCTTTTGCCTTTATTTTGCTCAATCTTTGATGGGATAGTGATATGGCTACAGGATTCGATACGACGAAAAAGTACGCTCCTGATTCACTGGGTTCGGTCCTGATCCTGGGTCTCGGGAAGTCAGGTAAAGCGGCAAGCACGTATTGCGCGGCGCTTATCGGGTCCCGTGTTGATTCGTGTACCGTTTATGCGGGTGCGGCCAATGAGGCTAACGAATCGTTCGCTTGCGACCTGCGTGGTCAGGGCGCAACAGTGTTATTTGACACCGAGCAGGTCGAAGGCTCATATGACGTATGCATCGCGAGTCCGGGGATCTCGGAGAACTCCGCGTTCTATCAGGCTGCGGTTTCGTGCTCTACTGAAGTGATAAGTGAAGTGGAATTCGCGTGGCGCGAAAGCGATGCTGAATCGGCGTGGCTCGCTATTACGGGCACTAATGGCAAGACGACCACGACTGCGCTCGCCGCTCATATATTGCAAACATGCGGCAAGAACGCCAGCGCAGTGGGCAATATTGGCGACACCTGTTTAGAGGCGGTCGCGAACGGGAAGACTGCTTGCTATGTTGCAGAGGTCTCTTCCTACCAGCTTGCTTCAACGAAGCGCTTCAAGCCTGATGTGGCGGTGCTGCTTAATATCACACCCGACCATCTGAAGTGGCATGGCAGCTTCGAGGCGTATGCTCAGGCGAAGCAGAAGATATATGCTAATTGCGATTCTTCGTGCACGATCGTATTGGATGCGACCAATGATGTGGTGCGCGAGTTCGTGAAAGCAATGCGCGCTGATGGATCGCGCGAACATGCCTACGTTCCCATGGGTACTGCTCAAGGCATTTCCGGAAACATGTGCGATGTTTGCGGTTCTGAAAATGCGGCGTACCTCAACGCGAAAGGTGTATTGTGCGTTGATTTCAGTGGCGCTCATCATGAATTGTGCGCAGCTGGTGATCTGCAGATAAAGGGCGAGCACAATGCTTCGAACGCTTTGGCGGCGGCAGCCGGCGTAGTGGCGCTCGGTTGTGCTGATGAGGATATCATCCAGGGGCTCGTTTCCTTTGAACCCATTGCGCATCGTATCGAGCCATGCGGAAGCGTGGCGGGCGTTGCGTACTATAACGATTCGAAAGCCACTAACGTTGATGCGACGCTCAAGGCTCTTGCGGCGTTCGGCGACGATAAGCCCGTCGTGTTATTGGGCGGAGACGATAAGGGAACCGATCTGACCGAATTGGTGGAGCAGGCGGACCATCACTGCAAGGCCGTGGTATGTTTCGGCGCGGCGGGGCCGCGTTTCTTGCAAGCGTTCAAGGCGGCTTCGATCCCGGTATATGAGGCGCAGCGTATGAAAGACGCCTTCGATGTGGCGCTTTCGTGCACGGTTCCAGGGGATATCATTGTGCTTTCTCCTGCGTGTGCATCGTTCGATGAATTCACCGGGTATCCTGAGCGCGGCAATGTGTTCAAGGACCTCGTTGCCCAACGCAGTCGCGAAAGGGGTGCGTAGTTCTTTATGGCCCGGGCGAAAAACACAGACTCTAAACGAACCAGAACGCCCTCACGATCCTTTTTCAAAAGCGCTCCCGCGCAAATCATGGCACCTCGTTTGATGATCGGACTGTCGGCGCTGGGATTGGTAGTTCTCGGCTTGGTAATGGTGTATTCATCATCGTCGATCACTGCATATGTTGAAGCGGGTGATTCGGTCGGCGAAGCGATAAAACAGTGCGTCTTCGTAGTTATCGGAGTGGTTGCTGCGGTAGTGCTGGTTCTATTTATCAAGCAGGATTTTATGCGCGGTGCAGGTGCTCTGATCTTCTGGGGTATATGTATGGTGCTGCTCGTGCTCACGTTCCTTATGGGAACGGTGGGTCTGGGCGCGAAGCGCTGGCTCTACCTTGGTCCTATTGGTATTCAGATCTCGGAGTTCGCTAAGATCGCCTTCATATTGATGGCTGCACGCATCGCTGAAGATTATCGCTCGGGTGATATCGATATAACCCAGGCGCTCAAGCAGGCGGCGATCTATGTTATTGTGCCGCTGGGCTTTCTGTTCGTAACGCAGTCCGACTTGGGAACGACCCTTATTTGTTGTGTAGGGCTCATCGTGGTCATGTGGCTTTCCGGCCTTTCCAATCGAGCACTTCTTGCCATTTTGGGTGTTGCCGCGATCTTCGCATTGCTCGCGATCGTGCTTTCGAGCTATCGTGCCGATCGTCTGGGTAGCTTTCTCGACCCCTGGGCTGATGAACAGGGGAGCGGCTATCAGTTAGTACACTCGTTCAAGGCCCTTGCGGCTGGCGGGCTTTTCGGCGTAGGCATCGGCAATTCGTATGAGAAGCTGCAGTATCTTCCCGAAGCGGAGACGGACTTCATCTTCGCTATCATCGGTGAAGAGCTGGGCTTGTTCGGCGCCATTCTCGTTATCGCGGCGTTCTTGGTGTTCTTGCGTGGAGGTTTTTCTATCGCAAGCCAATCGAACTCATCGTTCGGAGGGTTGGTCGCTGCGGGCCTTACGGTCATGTTAGTGTTCCAGGCTTTTCTGAACATTGCCTGCGTTGTGGGATTGTTCCCTACAACAGGTAAGCCGTTGCCGTTCATTTCGTCTGGCGGGTCGTCGATGATCTCATCACTTATGATCGTTGGCGTGATATTGGCTATTTCCTTTGATTCGCATAACGAAGGAGAGTATCGTCAACGACGCGATAGTTTACATGTGGTGTCATCGTATACTGGTCCACAGCGCCAAGGTTCTACGGTTCGCGGCGGTGCGTCTCGCCGAATGCAGGAGCCGGAACCCGTTCGTGGTGCGATGTCATTGAAGGTGATATATGGAAGCGGGGACAGGAGAGGGTCTTCGCTTGCGATGGAGTCCCGTGCTATGAGGGCGACAAGGAGGTAGAGCAGCATGCGTGTTGTTTTGTCAGGTGGAGGAACGGCAGGGCATATCAATCCCGCGCTCGCATTGGCCGAGGTTCTGCAGGAACGCGGCCATGAAGTGTTTTTCGCGGGTACTCCCGATGGAGTCGAAGCGGTATTGGTCCAGGCGGAAGGCATTTCGTTCAAGGGGTTCGAAGCGGCAGGGTTCGATCGAAGCCATCCGCTTTCATTGATGAAGGGCCTGCGCAAAGTATCCCGTTCTGCGGATGCGGCAGCGAAGTGGTTCCGCGAAATAAAGCCCGGCGCCGTGGTGTGCTTCGGTGGTTATGCGTGCTTGCCGGTTGGTCGAGCGGCAAAGCCGATGCGCGTTCCGGTTATCGTGCACGAACAGAACTCGGTCATGGGCATGGCGAATGACTATCTGTCTAAGAACGCTGCAGCGGTAGCGCTCACATATGCGTCGGCTGGCAAGAGCGTAGCCGATCAGTCGAAGGTCATCCTGACGGGCAACCCGGTGCGCTCTTCCGTGTTGAAGGCGACCCGCGAAGAGGGCCGTGCATATCTGGGTATCCCCGAAGACGCTACGGTGCTGTTGGTTTTCGGTGGCAGCTTGGGTGCTCGCCACATCAACACTGCCCTTGTTCAGATGAAGAACGATCTGCTTGCGCTTGATAAGGTGCACGTCGTTCATATTACCGGCCCGAAGGAACTGGAAACGGTGGAAGAGGCGCTTGCGCTTACCGACGAGGAAAAGAAGCGTTACCAGGTCATGGGCTATCAGGATCACATGGGGGAAACGCTCGCCGCGACCGATCTGGTCGTTTCTCGCGCGGGGGCTTCGTCGCTTGCTGAAATATCGGCTCGCTGCATCCCGGCTGTTCTGATTCCCTTCCCTTACGCAACAGCCGATCATCAGACGGCGAACGCGACGGAATACGTGGAGCGCGGAGCAGCGGTCCTTATTTCTGATGACAAGGTGGAAAACACCAGCTTCTCCGAGATCGTGCTCGCATTGCTTCAAGATGAAGAGATGCGCGAGGCTATGAAGGAAGCGGCGGCGACGTTCGAGACGCAAGATGCGGCAGCTCACCTGGCTGATGTTGTAGAACTTGTGGCAAAGAAATAGAGAAGCTGCGAATAGCCATGCGTTATTTCATAGAAGCTGCGACTTCGCAGCATGCATGGCCGTGGGCTTCTATACAATGAAGGACGATCTCGAGGAGGATGTCCGTGACGGAAAATCGCATTAAAAAGGTGCATTTCATAGGTATTGGCGGCGTAGGTATGAGCGGCATTGCTCGCGTTGCCCACGAGCAGGGAATGAAGGTGTCGGGTTCCGACCTTCGTGAAAGCCGTTATACGCAGCAGCTTCGTGATGTCGGAGTGACTGTATTCATTGGTCAAACAGCCGATAACATCGGTTCGGAAGATCCCGACGTGGTGGTCGTTTCGACTGCTATTTTGGAAACGAATCCAGAACTGCAAGAAGCACAGCGCCGTGGTATTCCTATTTGGCATCGCGCTAAGATGCTCGCAGAACTAGGCCGCGATCATCGCACATTGGCGGTTGCGGGTACGCACGGCAAGACAACCACCTCTTCTATGCTTGCATCGGTCATCGATGGCGTAGGTGACGATCCCACCTTTTTGATCGGCGGTATTGTGCGCGCTTATAATTCGAACGCACATTGCGGCAAGGGCGACTATTACGTCGTGGAAGCCGACGAGAGCGATAAATCGTTCACATATCTCGATCCGGAATCGGTGTTGGTCACCAATATCGAGGCGGATCACCTTGATCACTACGCCGACCTGGAGGAGATATATCGTTTGTTCGGCGACTTCATGTCGTCGGTACATGATGATGGATGTTGCGTGGTCTGCGGTGAAGATGCGGCGCTCGTCGAAGCAGCACGCAAGACCGGTCGCACTGTCTTGACGTATGGTTTTAGCGAATCGTGCGATACGGTGATCTCTCAATATGAGGTACAGGGAGTGTCCACCTCCTTTACGGTAACGCTTCCAGATGGAGTATCCGTATCGTGTCGTCTGAAACAGAACCCCGGTACGCACAATGCCCTGAATGCTGCAGGCGTGCTGACGCTTCTGATGAAGCAGGGCTTCGATGTCGAACGTGCGGCGCAGGCCCTGTCTGATTTTTCAGGCGTGCGTCGTCGTTTCGATCTGGTGGGCGAAGTGAACGGCATTACGATCCTTGATGATTACGCTCATCATCCTACCGAGATCGCGGCTACGATCGCGGCAGCGAAGAGCTTGGACTTCAGGCGTGTATGCGTGGTGTTCCAGCCCCATCGTTATTCTCGAGTGGGATTATTCACCGAAGTGCTTCATGATGAATTCGCGCACGCATTCGATCAGGCTGATTCCGTGCTGTTCATGGACGTATATTCTGCGGGCGAAACACCCGTTCCAGGAGTAACGGGTGCTACTTTCATGCAGCCGGTTCTCGACAATCCGGATCACCCAGAGGATCTGACCTACGTTGAACGTCGTATGGAAGTGGTGCCGTATTTAGCGGAGCATCTACAGCCAGGTGATCTGATCATTACCATGGGCGCAGGTGACGTGACGGGCATCGGCCCTGAGCTTCTGGCAGCGCTTGAGGAAATGCATAAAGGACGTATCTAATGGCGGCACGTCATGCTTCGGAATTGGAGCTGATGCGCTTCGATGATGCTTTCGACGGTACGATCAGACTGAACGAGCCGATGGCGCGCCATACGACGTATCGTATCGGCGGGCCTGCGCGTGCGTTCGCTGAGGTTAATTCCATCGCCGCATTAGGTGCAGTACTGAAGGTGTGCGCGAACGAGCAGATTCCCTGGTATGTTGCAGGCAAGGGTTCGAACCTGCTCGTGTGCGACGAAGGTTTTGATGGTGTTGTCATCGTGCTTGCAGGTGAGTTCCGCTCGTGGCATTTTGATGATGAAGCGCAGCGTGTCGTGGTAGGCGCGGGCACGATCTTGTCGCGTTTGGTCCAAGAGGTGTTCCATCGAGGATACTCTGGGTTGGAATTCGCGGTGGGGACCCCCGGTACGGTCGGTGGTGCCTTGGTTCAGAACGCGGGAACGCGCAAGGATTGGATCGGATCGCGGGTCACTTCGGTAACGACCTATGATGAAGAGGGCGGTCTTAAGCGTTATGCCGATTGCGATCTGGCATGGGGGTATCGAACTTCATCCTTTTCGCCTCGGGAGATCATCGTTGAATGTGAATTGAAGCTCGAACGTGCTTTCTCGGGCAATATTCACGAACGTATGACAACGCTGCTGACGCGTCGGAAAGAAAGCCAGCCGCTCGAGTATCCTTCTTGTGGAAGCATCTTCCGTAATCCAGAAGACGCTTCGGTGGGGGCCTTGATCGAAGAAGCGGGATTGAAGGGCGCATGCTGCGGCGGAGCCTGTATTTCGGAAAAGCACGCGAATTTCATTGTGAACACTGGAAATGCGACTGCGCAAGATGTTCTGTCGCTTATCAAGCTCGCTCGGGATGAGGTAAGGGGGCGTTATGGCATCGAACTCGAGACGGAGGTCCGCTTCCTCGGTTTCAAGGACGACCTCTTCAAGGGGTAGAGCGACCGCGCGCCCAACGACCGTAAAGGGACGCCCGAGCCAGGGGCGTTCTCCTCGGAGAAGCTCTGCGGCATCAACGCGAGGCTATGGATCTTCGTCATCCGTGCGTGCCGGTGCCTCGAGCCGACGCGATTATTCGCAAGGTCGTGCCTCTCAGTCCGAACCGCTGCGTTCGGTCAGTGTTTCCGAAGTGCGCAATGCGGCGCGCTACAGAAGTGCTCGTCGTTCGTCGCGCCGTTTCATGGTCGTATTGCTGGTGCTCGCCATCGTGGTCGGTGTTCTGGGTATCACGGGGTTCGTGCTAGCTAATACCGGAACCTTTGCGGTGAAAGAAGTGAGTGTTTCAGGCGTGAGCCATATTACTGCCGAGGAAATGACCGAACTTGCGGCGGTGCCTGAAGGGACCACGCTGCTTAACGTTGACGATTCGGGTATCGCGAGCCGTTTGACTTCCAATCCTTGGGTGCAGAGCGTGACGGTTGAGCGAGTGTTCCCCGACAAGATAAATCTCAAAGTGACTGAACGCAGTATTTCTGCGGTCGTGTCGGTTACGGTCGATGAATCGAATACGATCGAGCGCTGGGCTCTTTCGCCAGATGGTATGTGGCTGACTAAATTACCCGACCAGAACAGCGAAGAGGGCAAAGCACTATCAACGCAGATCTATGAAGACGTAGCTAACGCGCTCGAGATCACTGATATCCCATATGGTTCATCCCCGGAAGCAGGTAAATACTGCAGCAATGCGAACGTGGAGAACGCGCTTTCCATTATCGATGGTATGACGACGGAGCTATCCGATCAGATCAAGAGCGTCGCCGCGGCAAGCAGCAATTCAACAACACTCACCTTGGATAACGGGGTGGAAATAGCCTTCGGCGAAGCAAAGGATATTCGCGATAAGGAACGCGTATGCCTGGAGCTTTTGAAGCAGCACGAAGGGAAAATATCCTATATCAATGTGCGTGTTGTGAATAAACCGGTTTGGCGGTCGTTATAAACCCTGATATTGCAGGGTGAGTTTTGCAATCACCAAGCCATTGTGTAAAATGGTCGGGTATCCTAAAGAGGCTTGCCTTTTTGTGTAGGATAGCGCTGAAATGAAACTGAAAGCGAGCAGATATGCAACAGATTATGGGCTCTGACAACCTCGCAGTAATTAAAGTCGTCGGTGTTGGTGGCGGTGGCACCAATGCGGTCAATCGCATGGTTGAGGCTGGCGTCAAAGGTGTCGAATTTATCGCAGTTAATACGGATCGTCAGGCATTAATGCTTTCCGATGCGGATAAGACCATCCATATTGGCGAAGAGATCACACGCGGCTTGGGTGCTGGCGCTAATCCCGAGGTGGGCTGTCAGGCTGCCGAAGAATCCCGTTCGGAGATCCGCGAGGCTCTTGCCGATGCCGATATGGTCTTCGTTACAGCAGGCGAAGGCGGTGGCACCGGTACGGGTGCAGCTCCCGTTGTTGCAGAGATCGCTCGTGAAGAAATCGGTGCGCTGACGGTCGGTATCGTTACCAAGCCATTCAGCTTCGAAGGCCGTTTGCGTCGCAACCAGGCAGAGCAGGGCATCGACTTCCTTTCTCAGAAGGTAGACACGCTCATTGTTATTCCTAACGATCGCTTGCTTGAGATCGTTGAAAAGAAGACCAGCATGCTCGATGCGTTCCGTATCGCTGACGATACGCTTCGCCAGGGCATCCAGGGCGTTACCGACTTGATCACTATTCCCGGCTTGATTAACCTCGACTTCGCCGACATCCGCACCGTTATGAAGGATGCGGGCACGGCTATGATGGGCATTGGTATCGCTTCAGGCGATTCCCGTGCGTTGGAGGCTGCAGAGCAGGCCATCAATTCGAGCTTGCTTGAAACATCCATCGCAGGTGCTTCTCGTATTCTGTTCTCTATTGCCGGCGGTCCTGAGTTGGCACTGTCCGAAGTTGATGAGGCGGCACGCGTTGTTGAAGCAGTTGCGGACGAGAACGCTAATATCATTTACGGTCAGATCGTCGATCCAGATCTGGGTGACACGATCCGTATCACCGTTATCGCAACGGGCTTTAAGGCGACGAACAATCAGGCAGCAATGGATTTCTCTCGTCGTGACAACATGTTCGCTTCCACTACAACACAGCCCGCTCAGGTAAAGCAGGCTCCAGCGCAGCGTCCGCTCTATACGTCCGAGCCTCGTTTTGCTGATGAAGACTACATTCCTGATTTCCTGAAGCGCCAGTAAACGACTCGTTTACGCAGCGTAAGGATCCGATCATATGACGACCCTTGGTTTACCTTTGCCGGTATTATCCAGGGGTCGTTTTGCGTCTATAGAGGCGTACACCGACAACGCATTGTTTGAAGCGGTTGGGGTGCGCATTGCTTTTACGGGACGCAGCGGGGGTGTGAGTGGAGGACCGTTCGCGTCTTTGAATTTGGGTTCGCACGTGAATGATGATCCAAGAGCGGTGCAGGAGAACCGAGACCGTTTGTTGCGCGCGTTCGCGGACAATGGGACCGAACTTCTGGTGCCGAATCAAGTGCACGAAGACACGGTGTTGTGCATTGATGCTATTGAGCGCACTGATGAAGTACGAGAAGCGGCCGCGCAAGGAGCGGATGGCCTGATCGTGAGCACCCACTCGGTGGCGGCGCTTCTGTGCTTCGCTGATTGTGTGCCGGTCATCATCGTGTCGCCCACGGGGCGTTTTGCGGTGGTACATGCTGGATGGCGCGGAGTCATGAATACCATTTCCGCGAAAGCGCTCCGTATGATGCTGGAGCACGATGCGCTCCAGGAAACCGTGCATGCCGAGGACTGTAATGTCTACATTGGCCCCCATATTCATCGCGAGTGCTTTGAAACGAGCGCTGAAATACACGATCAGTTCGTCGAAACATTCGGGCGAACATGCGATGCGGGTCATCGCCATATCGATCTTTCCCAAGCGCTTCGGATGCAGCTCGTTGAAGAGGGAATCACCCCTGAGCGTATTTGTGATGTGGATATCTGCACGGTGTGCCACCCTGACGAGTTCTTCTCGTACCGAGCGCAGCAGGGTGCGGCGGGTCGCCACGGGGCCTTTGCGGTGAAGGTCGCTTCAGTATAGGCGTGAGACCTGTTCGGGAGGCTAAGGTGCGGCGAAGACATTTTCGCGGGAAGACCTATTGCACCCGACGGTTCGAATCCGTTGATAAGAGGAGGATATGCAATGAGCGCTGCAACGCAGTATAAGCGAGTACGTGCAGAACTGGATGCCGAATGTGCGCGTGTGGGGCGCGATCCGAAAGAGGTATTACTTCTGGCGGTTTCTAAAACGGTCGATATTGATAAGGTCGATCTTGCCATGCAGGCAGGTGCGCACGCGTTCGGTGAGAACCGCCCCGATGAGCTTTTGCGAAAGCAAAAGACGTTCCCCGATGCCGAATGGCATTTTATCGGCAATATTCAGTCGCGTCGTATCGCCGACATTGTTTCTGCTGCGACGTTGATCCATTCAGTGTGCAAAGAGTCTCACTTAGCGAAGATAGATGCCGCTGCGGCCGCTATAGGCAAGACGCAACGGGTATTGTTGGAGGTCAACGTATCGGGAGAAGAAAGCAAGAGCGGCTTTGCGCCAGAAGAGGTGCAAGGAGTGATCGATCGAGCTCAGGGGCTGCAGCATGTTGCCATTGAGGGACTCATGACCATGGCTCCTCAGGGCGATGAAGAAGCGATCGTTGCTACGTTTTCGGGCTTGCAGCACCTGAAAACCGATCTTGATGAGGAGCTTTCCCGTGATGGGCGAGTGCGTTTGTCTGCTCTTTCTATGGGAATGAGCGAAGACTGGTGCGAAGCTCTGCGTTTTGGCACTACCATAGTGCGCGTTGGGCGAGCGATCTTCGACGAAGCGTTCGCGTAAGGTTTTATGAAACGTCTGGTTGGAATCCGGACGTTCGCCTTTATAATAAATGATTCTGTTACCTAACCAGAAGGGTATAGCAATATGGATTTTCCACGTCCCTCCGTGTCACCGAGTAATTTGATCGGCGATCTGAAGGACAGGTTCGGATTCGGTGGTGGCAATAATCGACGCCAGTACGATGACGATTCGTATTATGACGAATATGATGAGTATGCTCCTGATGAGGGCTATTACGATGACGCGCCTGCATACCAGGCGAACACGCAGGCCGATCCTTATGATCGACTTGAGTATACGACCCGTTCGGCTCCGGGCCAGGGTTCATCCCGTCGCTCATCGCAGATCACTTCTCCTCGTTTGGTGAGCACGGATGATATCCGCGCAACGACCAGCGCTTATGGCGTATCGGATGCGATCGCATTGTCTTCTTATGCCGCAGGATCCTCGTATTCTTCTCCGGTGGGGTCTTCTGCATCAAGGGCGACTTCATCATCGATCGACACGGGTGCCTCAACAGAGCAGTTCGACGTTCCGGCAACGTCCTACGGCGATTTCGTTTCGCCATATCAGGGTCACGCACGCCGGAGCGCTAGTGCTGTGAGTCACTCGTCACAGGGACTTGATTCCCTGTTCGCGCCCTCGACGTCAGATTCGAGCGCTGCGGCCGGTGCGGCTTCGGTGGCGTCATCTGCAGAGGTGACGGGTGTGTCATCCGCAACGCCTGCAAGCACTTCTCGCGAGGTCGTTTTGCTACAGCCCCTTACGTACGAAGATGTGGCAACGGTCGCCCGTTCGGTTCGCAAGGGCGATATCGTCGTGCTTTCGCTACGTTCTACCGATGCGGCGTTGTCAAAGCGCGTTCTCGACTTCTCGTTCGGTGTTGCTTCGGCGCTTGATGCGCGTGTTGATTGCGTGGCGGATAAGACCTTTGTTATCTTGCAGGGGGCGGATCTTTCCTTGGAGGAACGTCATCGTCTTCAGAAGCAGGGCATCCTGTAGTGGCGGAAAACGATTAGAGCGGAATTCTTATGATCTCCTACATTCTCGTTACACTTGCTGATACGTATTGTCTGGTTATCTTCGTGTATGTCATGATGTCCTGGATTCCCAGCAATTCGGGTATCATCGGCGACCTTCGCAGCGTATTGGGAAAAATTTGTGACCCGTATCTGGATATATTCAGACGTTTCATTCCCCCGATTGGAGGAATGGTGGACATAAGCCCAATCGTTGCGTTGCTTGTGTTACAGTTCGGTGTACGGTTAATAGTTGCGCTGCTGTAGGGGCAGTTCAAGGCGGATAGGTTTATACGTTAGGGGTATTTCATGGCGATCACGTCCACTGATATTCAGAACCAGAGTTTTAAAATCGAGCGTCGTGGCTATGACGTTGATGAAGTAGATGTATTTCTAGAGCGCGTTGCTGCGGAAATCGATGACCTTAATGATGAGGTAGCTCGTCTCCGCCTTCAGGCTGCGGAAGCTTCAGCGGCGCGTACGGAAGTTATTTCCGAACCTGCTGCTGGCGTTGATCAGGCTGAGCTTACTGAAAGGGATGCGCGAATCGCTGAGCTGGAAGCTCGTCTGCGCGATCGCAAGAGCGATGACAGCGCTATTGCTCAGGCTCTCATCGTTGCTCAGCGCACCGCTGATGAGATCATTTCCAAGGCAAAGGCAGAGGCGGAACAGACCCGCATCAATGCCGAAGAAGAAGGCAAGCGCATTCTTGATAAAGCGAATGGCGAAAAGCAGCGCGTTATCGATCATATCAACGAGCTTTCCTCAAGCCGCGAACAGGTACGTGAACAGTATCAGGATATGCTGAAGGAGTTCATCGGCTCTGCTACTCAGCGCCTCTCTGAAATCGGCGGCGAGGTAACGGCTGGTATCGAGCTTCCCGCAGAGCTGCTGGAAGTCAACCTGAGCGAAAATGCTGCTGCTCCGGCTCCAGCTGCAAGCAAGTCATCCGCTTCTAAGTGGGAGGCAGGATCTTCGGTGGCAACGTACACGACGCCGACGGTTACCCCGGTAGTAAGCGCTCCTGCAACGCCGAAGCCCTCTGCGGCATCGAAGGATTTCTCCGGCTACGGTGATGCTGACGATTCCTTCTCGTTCGACGATATGGACTAGCTCTTATTCTTTACTGCATTGAGCAAAGCCGCATCGGAAGTGATTCTGGTGCGGCTTTTTTGGTGCTCTGCTCGATTTCGGGGCGAAAGAGGCCCGGAACGTCACCCTGTGTCTCGACGTGACGCGTGAGGTAATTTATGGGCGATGGCCGATAGCGCTTGCTGCTATATGTGACTTAGGGTTTCTAGGCGCGGCAGCAGATCTTCAACAAGCTCATCGGCTTTCCAGCTTACTTCATCTAGAGTGTCGGGCGCTTTGCGTGATGCTTCTTGTATGGCAGAGACGATGTTCTCTGATAATTCCTGGCACATTGCGGAGAGTCTTTTGGATGGAATTCCCACAACCGACGAAAGAGCTTGGATATTAGTTGCTTTGATATCGTCTATTGCATGTATGCCATCAATTGCCATTGCCATGTTGCGTGAAAGGTCAGGGAACCAGGTGGTGCTTACTAGGTCATAGGCGGGAGCCAGTCTGACCTCAGACCAATCCTCGTTGTAGATGAGCGATATGTTCTTGAGGTGATTGTCGCAGTTACCGATAAGGAAGTTGAAGCAGATAAGGCGGGTAAGTTGCTCGAGGTCTTCAATGGGATTGCTCGAATGCTCGTCTATGAAGTGAGCGATGCGCCCTATTGTTCCTGATTCGAGCTCGGCGTATTTGGACCCAGAAGTTAGTCCGAATGCTTGCGTAAGATCTTCTTGATGTAGACGTGTGACAGAAAGGAGATCATTGTCGGCTTTTATGCGTCGATCGAACCGTTTGCTGCATATTACAGGAGCGTCAAGTTCGAGCAAAGACGTCTGGGCCGCTGCGACATTGCAGAGTAGCGCAGCATTGCAGCAAAGATACTCGAGATAGGAAACGTTATTACTTGAGCTCACCTTCAGGATATGGGTTGAGGCAGCACTTCCGCAGGGGCGCAGCCATTCTTCGGATAACGGAGCGGCTGGCATATGGGCAAGTCCTGTCTTGTTTTGCGTTCCAGCAAGCGAAAGCCTGCTTGCGCCATTTAAGGCGGCGATGCTTTTAGGCTTATTGAGGTGATTCGCGAGGTCGGCGGGGGAAATGGGCTCATAAAAAGCGGGTGGAAGATGTTCGATACTGGTGGACGTTATGGCTATGTCTCCCACTACATCTAATCCACAGTATTCCAGCATTGCAACATAGTCATTTTCGCGGCACTGTAATTGTGCGGCTAGTATAACGCGAGCAGCACCTTCGGGGACCAATCCTTCAAAGTAAGGCTGAGCTTCGGCTGCTGAAAAGGGTTTTTCGCGCAGAGGAAGTGATTGGGAAATAGGGTGAGCTTCGCTGCTCGATAAGTAGTCTCTGTCGTAGCAGAACGCTCCATTGTTGCGAGATAGATATCCTATGAGCGTTGTTTGAAAGCTTCCGATTCGGTATACCTTGAGATCTTGTTCCATGTCCCCCTCGATTCGATCGATGCTACTAAACCGAGTTTTTGAATAAGGCGAAGTATCTTGCCTATTTCGGCGGTTTCTTTGCCGCGTTCTACTTCGGATACAAAATTGATACCCACATTGCACCATTCGGCTAGTTCGGCTTGGGTGAGTCCGCGGCGTTTACGTTCTGCTCGTATTGCCATACCAAGTTGTGAGGCGGTGTCGATACGTTCCATAATTCATCCGTTCGAGTGAAAAGTGTTCAAAACCAGAATAATTCACTCGTTCGAATGAATCAAGGAACGAAAGGGAGAAATTCAGGCGTACGCATGAATTGGGTGTATTGATGCATTGAGGGCACGTACTCAAGCGCGCTTGTTGAGTTCATGTGTGGGCGCGGCGGGAAGCAAAAGAGAGTGGGTCTATAAGCCGGGTTCTGTAATCGGCAACCATTTATCTCGATCACGCGTCACCGCGTAACTCAAGCACGCAACCCGAACGCACGGAAAGGCGGCCGTATGGCGTTCCTATTTGCGCTTGCTTCAGATGGGGTTTACCAAGCTACGCTGTTACCAGCGCACTGGTGCGCTCTTGCCGCACCGTTTCAGCTTTTCTCCCGTTTGCGACGTGGGCGAGCCACGCTTTGGCGGGGGAGTTTTCTTTTCTGTGGCACTATCCGTCGGGTCGCCCCGCCCAGCCGTTAGCTGGCATCTTGCCTTTTGAAGCCCGGACTTTCCTCATGCTACGCACGCGGTTGCCCGACCCACTCGTGTGGTATTCTAGCAGACGAACAAGGCGTCAGCAGTCGTAAACCATAGGTCCTGCAAAACGACAAAGCGCGTTTGCGGAACTTAAGCTGGTTTGGATGCTGGCGGAACGCATGGCCTAAGGGTCGTTGTTGAAGGGGATCCATGAAACGTTGTTTACTGGTAGGTGCCGCTCCTGCTGATAGTGCGGGTCTTGAGTATATTCTGGAAACGAAGCAGTTCGATGCGATATACGCCGTTGATGGGGGCTATGCGGAACTTGAGAAGCGCGGCATTGTTCCCGATGCGGTGTTCGGCGATTTTGATTCACTGGGTGATGCGCCCAAGCACCCGACGGTGTTCGAATTCGATGCTCATAAGGATTTCACCGACATGGATTGGGCCATCAATCATGCCGTGCAGTTGGGTTTCACTGAATTGGTTATTTGCAATGCGTTCGTGGGTCGGCTGGACCACACGTTGGGTAATTTGCAGCTGCTTGTTCAGGCGGCATCGCGCGGCGTTTTGGTGTGGGGCATTGAAGAAGACGAAGCGATCGCACCACTGGTCGCGCCGGGACCGTTCTCTTCGCTGTCGTTCTCCGAAGGTGCATGGGGAACCTGTTCGGTGATCTCGCATAGCGATGTTGCGCGAGGAGTGTGCGAAGAAGGGCTGGAATATTCGCTCGATGATGCAACCTGCGTGAATCGTGCGTTGTGGGGTGTGTCGAATGAGCTTATCGGTGATCCTGCACGCATCAGCCTTGACGAAGGTTCGCTTTGGGTGCTGTTCCCGCTCAAAGAGCTGCCTCGAGCGTATTATGATCAGACTGAATAAGCTTGCCGTCTTTGCGCAGGGCGAAGTCCGTGACCTCCGAATAAACCTGCCGGTTGCCTACGCCCAGGGCGATATTCACGACCCGGAGAAGCTGAAATGGTGGAACTGGAAGGACTAGGGTATCCGCCTGCATAAAAGGTGTGGACGTGTGTGGCGGGGGCATTACAATGAACACTTACCCATTGCATTTTGGCGGTGGGATACGAATCTGAAGAAATAACGGGGAGCTTCGTCGCACAATGCGGCAAGGCTGAGAGGAAGCGCGGCTTCGACCCACGGAACCTGAAATGGATAATGCCAGCGAAGGGAGAATCATGACGCAGATCGATGCGGCACGTGCCGGTATCATCACGCCGGAAATGGAAGCGGTTGCCGCCAAGGAATACCGCAGTGCAGAAGAGATCCGTGCAGGGGTAGCAGCAGGACGTATCGCTATTCCCGCGAATATCAATCATAAGAGCATCAGCCCCGAAGGCGTGGGCGAAGGGTTGCGCACCAAGGTCAATGTGAACCTGGGCATTTCGGGCGACCTGATGGATGAGGAAATGGAATTCGAAAAGGTGCGTATTGCGCTCGAACTTGGTGCGGAAGGCATCATGGACCTGAGCAATCATGGCAAAACGCGCGAGTTCCGCAAGAAGCTCATCGGCATGGCGCCTGCCATGATAGGCACCGTACCTATGTATGACGCTATGGGGTACTTGGAAAAGCCCTTGATCGGCATTACGGCGCAGGACTTCCTGGATGTTGTTCGCGCTCATGCTGAAGATGGCGTCGACTTCGTGACGATCCATGCGGGCATCAACCGTCGCGTGATCGAATCGTTCAAGGAAACCGGCCGCTTGATGAATATCGTGAGTCGTGGCGGTTCGCTCATCTTCGCATGGATGGAAGCGACGGGTAACGAAAATCCCTTCTACGAGCACTATGATGAAGTGCTTGAGATCCTGCATGAGTACGATGTGACCATCAGCTTGGGTGATGCGATGCGTCCGGGATGTACTTATGATGCGTCCGATGCGTCCCAGATCGCCGAACTGATCGAACTGGGTAAACTCACCAAGCGCGCATGGGATGCGGGCGTACAGGTGATGATCGAAGGTCCTGGCCATATGGCGCTTGATGAGATCGCTGCCAACATGAAGCTGGAGAAGCGCTTGTGCCATAACGCGCCGTTCTATGTGCTGGGTCCCCTGGTGACGGACATTGCTCCTGGATACGATCACATTACGGCAGCTATCGGTGGCGCGGTCGCGGCATCGAGCGGAGCCGACTTCCTGTGCTATGTTACGCCTGCTGAGCATCTGCGTTTGCCCGATGCCGATGACGTTCGTGAAGGGCTGGTGGCTACCAAGATCGCGGCGCACGCGGCGGATATCGCAAAGGGGATCCCTCATGCGCGTGACGTTGATAATCGCATGAGCGATGCGCGCCGTCGGGTCGATTGGGAAGAGATGTTCTCGTTGGCCGTCGACCCTGTTAAGCCACGCAAGTATTTTGAGAGCGCTCCGCCTTCGAACGATGGCACATGCACCATGTGCGGCAAGATGTGCGCGGTCCGTACGGTTAACACTATCATGGATGGCCTGGTCATCGACCTGGGCGACGAAATGGAAGAGCAGCGATGATTCCTTGCGCGGTGAGCATCGCGGGCTCCGATTCGAGCGGCGGTGCGGGTATTCAGGCCGACATCAAAACGATGACCGCCCTTGGGGTGTATGCCGAAACGGTCATTACTGCGCTCACCGCGCAGAACACCCAGGGCGTGCAGGGGGTCGTGGCCACGAGCCCCGAATTCGTAACGGCGCAGATGGACAGCGTGTTCTCGGATATTCGCCCCCATGCGGTGAAAATAGGCATGCTGCCGAACGATGCGGTGGTCGCCGCCGTGGCTGGTTCTCTGCGTAAATGGAAGGCGCACCGAATAGTGCTCGATCCGGTGATGGTGGCAACGAGTGGCGCTGCCTTATCGGAGGATGCTGCGGTACGCGCAATGGTGGAGCAGCTGATTCCCTTGGCCGAAGTGGTCACCCCTAATGTTCCTGAAGCTGAGGTTCTTGCGAATAGGCCGATCGCTTCGAAGGCAGATATGGAAGCTGCGGCCTACGTTATATGCGAGCAGGGCGCGAAAGCGGTTCTGATCAAAGGCGGACATCTGGGTGAATCCGCCGATGATGTGCTGCTGGTGCAGGGCGGCGCCCCACTGTGGCTAAGCGCTCCCCGTGTTGAAACGGTCAACACGCACGGCACAGGATGCACGTTGTCGTCGGCTATTGCGGCATATTGTGCGAAGGGACTCTCCCTTGAGGATGCGGTACGCGCAGCAAAGCAGTACTTAACGGGGGCCTTGATGCATGATCTGGAATTAGGGAGCGGGTACGGCCCGGTCAATCACATGTGGCAGGGCGTGGCGAATCCGCTTAGCTGATCTGCGTGCGTGGAGGCTCGTGCGTTTTGGAGAGAAGCTGCCTTGCGTAATCAAGGAGTACTTCGCGCTCAGGCGCAAGCGTTTCCTTCGCTACGGCAGCGAACACTTCGTTGAGTAATAGTCCGACCTGGGGGCCTTCAGCAGCGCCAAGCGAAATAAGGTCGGCGCCTGTTATGGGCAGATCGCGCGCCGATAGGCACTCGTGATTCGCCTTCATCTCCTCGAAGATGCGCTCGGCTTGCGTGATGATCTTGGTGCGCTTATGGCTGAAGGGGGCCTTGCTCAGGGCATCAGCGCGCATAAGATCGCACATGGTATGGAACAGCTCATCATTTTCTTCGAGTTTTGCATATAGTTCTCGAACGCTCGGGCGATCGGGCGAGGGAAGTTCATCGTGATAGCGCACTAGGAGCTCGAGCTCATGGATGCGTTTGCGGCTGAAGTGCAGCTGCTTGGCGGAGGCTCGCATATGCTCGACGCTCACCAGAGGATGACCAGGCATGTGGCCCACGCCGTTCTTGTCGCGGAAGAACGTGTCGGGTTTTCCCATGTCGTGGAACAGCGCGGCCCAACGAACGAGCGGTTCGGCTGGGGTGTTCTCAATAACGTAGGCGGTGTGCTCTAGAACGTCGTAAATATGCCAGCGGTTGTGCTGGTCGAACCCTTTCATGGCTTGCAATCCAGGCAGGATGACCGACAGGATATCGCTATAGCGCATCAGAGCAGGACGAACATAAGATCCGCACAGCATGCCTTCGATCTCGACCGCAAGGCGTTCTCCGGCAACATGGGTAAGGGTATGCGATTGGTCGAATGCCGCCCGTTCGGTAGCGGCAGCCATGCGAAAGCCCAATTGAGCCGCAAATCGTACTCCGCGTATGATGCGTAGTGCATCTTCCTGAAAACGCTCGACGGGAACGCCAACGCAGCGAATGACCCCTTGCTCTAGATCCTGTTGTCCTCCGAAGGGATCGACGAGGCCCTGACTAGGGTTGAATGCCATGGCGTTGATGGTGAAATCGCGTCGTGCAAGATCTTCGGTGATGGAAGAAACGAACGCGACCGAATCGGGGTGGCGGTGGTCCTGGTAGCCTGTTTCGGCGCGAAACGTAGTCACCTCGATGGATTCATGGTCATAGCGCACGGTGATGGTGCCATGAAGCACCCCCGTTTCGAATGTGGTAAGCCCGCGCTGTTCGGCAAGTGCTTTAACGTCGCTCCAATGAGCGTTCGTGGCAATGTCAATGTCATGGGACGCAATGCCGCGTATAGCATCGCGGACGAATCCGCCAACGAGCCATGCTTCGAAACCAGCATCTTCCAAAAGGGAAATGAGAGCAGTGGCCGAAGAGGGGAGACTCGACAGAGAAGGATGAGCGTCGGTGCTGGTGATATGTTCGAATCGATCGAAAGACATCATGACGTCCCCCTTTCCCCTCGCGTGAACATACAGTATAGAACAAGGTCGCATGTGCGTATGCACTGCATTTGGGAGATAGTTGAGATTTATTTCAGGTTCCTAGCGTAGAATCAGGGCGATAACATGAAATCGATCGCCTGCGTGGCAGGGAGTTTCCATGATTGATGAAATCCATATTCGCGATGTCGCGCTTATCCATGAAGCTCACTTCGCGCCGTGTGATTCGCTGACCGTGATAACGGGCGAAACTGGCGCAGGAAAGACAGCCCTTCTGAATGCCATCAAGCTTTTAGTGGGCGAACGTTCTGGTGCTGGTCTGGTACGTGAAGGGGAATCCGAACTTGCGGTAGAGGGACGCTTCTTCTTCGAGGGGCACGAAGAGGGAGTCGTGGTTTCTCGTCGCGTGAATGCGCAGGGCCGCTCCCGTGCGAATATCGATGGAGCGCTTGCTTCCATGAAGGAACTTGCGCAGTGCGTAGGCCATGGCGTCGATCTGTGCGGCCAGCATGAGCATCAGCAGCTGCTTTCTCCGGCATATCAGCGTTCGATATTCGATGCATGGTCAGGGGATGCGGTAGCGCGGGCTCATGCGGAATATCAGGAGCGTTTCGCAGCGGTAGCAGCGGCTCAGGCGGAACTGGAGCGCTTAGAAGAACTCGAATCGGCTGATGGGGTAGAACTCGATCGTGCGCGGTTCGCCCTCGAGCAGATCGCCGCGGTGGATCCCCAGCCAGAGGAATATGAATCGCTGCTTGAGCAGATGCCGCGTCTTGAACATGCTGAAATGCTCATACATGAATCAGCAAGAGCGCGGGATTCGCTGCATGGGCAGCACGGTGCGCTCGAAGGTATAGAGGCGGCCCTTGCAAGTCTCGAGCGCATCGAAGCGGTTGATTCACAGGTGTCCGAGTACACCGGTCCGGTGCGTGAAGCGTATTATTCGCTCGAAGAAGTGGCGCGTGGGTTGGCTACCTATCGCGATAGTATCGACTTTTCCGCCGAAGAGCTCGAAGAAATGCAGGATCGTCTGTCTGCGTTGCAAGGTCTCATGCGTGGATTTGGCCCGCGTATGGAAGACGTGTTCGAGTTGCAGAAGCGATCTCAAGAAAAACTCAGCGAATATGAGAGCCGTGATGAACTGATCGCTCAGGCGCGCAACGAACGCGCTCGGGTCGAAGGGCTCTTGGTTGATGCGGCTGAGGCGCTGAAGCAGGCGCGTGCCCAGGCACTGCCGCAGTTCCTTGAAGCGGTGAAGGTTCAACTTGGACGGCTTGAAATGGGCTCGGCTCGCGTAGTGGCCGATCTTGCGGATCTTCCTCGTGAAGAATGGGATGCGTGGGGGCCTCATACTTGTGAGTTCTTGTATGCGGCAGGCCAGTCCATTCGACCGCAGCGCTTGAACAAGGTGGCCTCGGGTGGCGAAATGAGCCGCATTATGCTGGCGCTCAAAGTGGTGCTCGGGTCGTGCGATGCCGTGGATACGTTGGTGTTCGACGAGATCGATGCCGGGGTTGGCGGCTCGACGGCGCGTTCCCTCGCTGAAGTGCTGGTCGATCTGTCCAGTACACATCAGGTCATCGTGGTCACGCATCTTCCCCAGGTCGCCGTATGTGGTGATGCTCATTATGTTGTAAGGAAAACAGGTGGTGCTCATCCTGAAACGACGTTGGTGGAGCTGTCGCAGGAAGAGCGTGTGGATGAAGTGGCCCGTATGCTTTCAGGTGAGGTCAACGATGTTTCGCGCGCTCATGCTCACGAACTACTTGCGGAAAGGAAAGGGCGCTAGGTGGTTGGCGAAAAAGAACAACGCTTGGTAATGGGGTGCCATCTTTCTTCGGCACAGGGCTATGCCGCTATGGCGCAGATGGCAGAATCGATCAATGCCAATACCTTTGCGTTCTTCACTCGTAATCCTCGTGGTGGTAAGGCAAAGGCGATCGATCCGCAAGACATCGCCCAGTTCGAAGCGACCGCGAAAAAAGCGGGCATCCATCGCATGGTGGCTCATGGTGCTTATACCGTTAATCCCTGTTCCTCTAAGGAGAACGTGCGTGCCTTTGCGTTCCAGGCGCTGGCGGAAGATCTGCTGCGCATGGAATATACGCCTCATCAGCTTCTCAATATGCATCCGGGTTCTCATGTGGGGCAAGGGATCGGGGCAGGGATCACTCAGATCGCCGAAGTGCTGAATGCAGTGCTTTCGGAAGAGCAGACCACCACGTTATTGCTGGAGACCATGGCGGGCAAGGGGAGCGAGGTCGGTTCGACGTTCGCTGAATTGGCTGCCATTATCGATCGGGTGGAACTAGCTGATCATGTGGGAGTGTGTCTTGATACCTGCCATGTTTGGGATGCGGGCTACGATATTGTGAACGATCTTGATGGCGTACTCGAAGAGTTCGATGCGGTGATCGGGCTCGATCGCCTGAAGGCGCTGCACATCAATGATTCGCTCAATGTGCGTGGTGCGCGCAAGGACCGTCACGCGCGCATTGGCGAAGGATGTATTGGTGCTGATGCCTTGGCTCGCGTGGTCATGCATCCTGTGCTATATGGGTTGCCCTGCATCTTGGAAACGCCTAACGAATTGCCCGGGTACGCCGAGGAGATAGCCTTTTTCCGCGCTTGCGAAACTGAATCTGATTGAGTACCATAAAAACGTCTTATTCCATCCCCCCTTCTTAACAGATGAATGGTCGCTTTGCCCACTCGTGCGTAGTTTTTGGGCGAGTTATCTGTTGGAGCTTTGAACAAGGAGGACTCCTGTGAAATTCTTTCTCGATACTGCCGATCTTGATGAGATCAAAGAGGCAGCAAGTTGGGGCGCTCTTGCGGGCGTAACTACCAATCCAACGCTTTATTCTCGCATCGGGGGTAAACTGGCTGATTTTCACAACCACATTGAGCGTATTTGCGAAATCGTAGACGGTCCCGTTTCCGCTGAATCCGTTGCTATGACGCGCGACGAGATCATCGCTGACGGTCGTGCTTTGGCTGCGATCGCTCCTAATGTTGTTGTTAAAGTCCCTACCATGATCGAGGGTCTCGCCGCTACGAAGGTGCTCGCTTCCGAGGGCATCCCCGTCAACATGACCCTTTGCTTCACGGTGCCTCAGGCCATCATGGCTGCTCGTGCGGGTGCTCGTTACGTGAGCCCCTTCATCGGTCGCTTTGATGACATTTCCGAAGATGGCCTCGACCAGGTCGCCAACATCGTGACGGCACTGGGTAACTTCGACTTCACGGAAAACACCGTCAATGGTGAACAGATCGAAGTCATCGCCGCTTCCATTCGCAGCGCGAACCATGTTGCTCAGGCAGCATTGATGGGCGCTGATATCGCAACGGTTCCATTTAATGTATTGAAGAAGTGCGTCGAACATCCATTAACTGACCGTGGTCTTGATGCATTCCTCAAGGACTGGGAGAAAGTTCAGAACGCATGAGTGATGCTGTAGTAGAAGAATTGCAAGAAACCGAAGAGGCGAAGCCGAAGCGTACGACGCGTCGTCGTACCGCTAAAACGGCATCAGCGGAAGCAGCAGCTCCCGGTGCTTCTTTGGAGCGAACTTCTGAGGATTCGGCCGCTCAAGCTGAATCAAAAAAACCTGTTAAAAGAGCCACGCGCACACGGAAGGCCGCTCCAAAAGCTTCCGAAAAGGCGGATGGATCGCAGGCAGATGAAGCGGGCGCCTCTTCAGATGATTCCCAGGAAACGGGGGATCAGACGCCAAAAAGAACGAGGCGTACCGCATCCAGGAGAACCCCTGTTTCGGATAAGGGTACGTTTGACAAGGAGGCGGCATCGGCGGAGGCGGAGAAACCTGCTCGTGCTGAAGAGAATGATGATGCGCAAAGTGGATCATCCGAGGTGAAATCGAGCGATGGCGCCGACAAGCAAAGCGAGAGCGCTTCTGCGAACCAGGATTCGCAAGAGCGCTATGACGATCGCGCGCATCAGGCCTCTCGCAAGAACCAGCGCAACAGTAAGTCTCGCAATCACACCAAGAACGATCACCAAAAGGGTGGTTATTCTTCACAGAAGGGTGGACATTATCGTTCGCGCCGTCAGCATCAACAGCAGAACAGGCGTGAGCCAGTGGTCCCTCAGACGTCTAAAGAGGATCTGGCCAAGCTCAAGGTCGTCGAGTTGCGTACTCGCGCTGAAGAGCTCGGAGTCGACCACAAAGGTTTGAAGAAGGCTGAATTGGTCGAAGCGGTTTTCGCTGCGAGCGTTAAAGCGGAAGGCTTCATTGAGACCGCCGGCGTTCTGGATGTGCTCTCCGATGGATACGGGTTCCTTCGCACGCATGGATACCTGCCCAGTGAGAACGATGTATATGTGGGCATGGCGACCATTCGCCGCAATAACCTGCGCAAGGGCGACTACATTACCGGTCAAACGCGTCCGGCTCGTCCTAGCGAAAAGTATGCGGCGCTGCAGCGCATCGATACAGTTAACGATGTTCCGCTGGAAGAACTGGGCAAGCGTGTTCGTTTCGCCGATCTTACTCCGGTGTTCCCTGATGAGCGTCTGGTTCTCGAGCATGGTCGTTCCACCATTACGGCTCGCGTCATTGACCTGTGCGCACCTATCGGTAAGGGCCAGCGCGGTCTGATCGTATCGCCCCCTAAGGCGGGTAAGACCACTATCTTGAAGGACATTGCGGCATCGATCGCGGTTAATAATCCTGAAGTTCACCTGATGTGCTTGCTTGTCGACGAACGTCCCGAAGAAGTGACCGACATGGAACGTTCTATCCATGGTGAAGTCATTTCTTCTACGTTCGATATGCCAAGCGAAAATCATGTCGCCGTTTCTGAAATGGTCATCGAGCGCGCGAAGCGCTTGGTGGAGAACGGCAAGGATGTCGTTATCTTGCTCGACTCGCTTACGCGTCTTGCGCGTGCGTACAACTTGGCACAGCCCGCTTCGGGACGCATCCTGTCTGGCGGCGTTGATTCGACGGCGCTGTATCCGCCGAAGAAGTTCTTGGGCGCGGCCCGCAACATTGAAGGCGGCGGTAGCTTGACCATCTTGGCATCGGCTCTCATTGAGACCGGTTCTAAGATGGACGAGGTCATCTTCGAAGAATTTAAGGGTACCGGCAACATGGAAGTGAAGCTCGATCGTCAGTTGGCCGATCGCAGGATCTTCCCCGCTATCGATCCGGTCGCTTCGGGTACTCGTCGTGAGGATCTGCTGCTCGACCCGCAGGAAGCTCCCCTTATCTGGGCGGTTCGTCGCGTTCTGGCTAATCGTAACAATATCGAACGTGCGACCGATTCGCTCATTAAGTCACTTCAGCAGACGAAGGATAACCAAGAGTTCTTGCTGCGTGCCGCGAAGAAGGCTCAGGGGCGTCACTTCGAAGAAGGCGTTATCGAGTTCTAACCACGGTACGCGGATCGCGGTCTTGTGGTTTTTGAGCCGTGGGTTTCATGTGTGGATGTCCGCCGTGCGGACAGCTGTAACCATGGTGTTGCGAATCGATGATGATTCTTTGCCTATAATGCATAGTGATAATTCTGGAACCTCGCCTTCGGGCGGGGTTTCGTGTCAGCTTTGAGCGTTCGATGGTATCGAGGGAGGGAACATGTCGCAAATGAACGGCCCCCAAACACCACATACCCCCGAACCTCCTGCTGGGTACGGCCCGCAAAGTGGGTTCGCATATAGCCAGCAAGGAGGCGGATATGCTTCGCCGAACGGCGGCGGATATGAATGGTCGGATGGTGCGGGATATTATACGCAGCCGAATCCACCACGTAAGAAGAGCCGTGCGTGGATCGTCGCACTGGTAAGCGTGATCGCGGTGAGCGCCGTATTGATCTTTGGAATGTGGTCTTGCTCAAATGCGTTCATGGGTACGTCGGGTTCAAGTGCCGATGTCGATTTGCTTACGGGTGATGCGGTCGCCATTATCAATATCGATGGTTCTATCCAATACGATGGAACTGCTTGCAGCCCCGAGGGGTTGAAGCAGCAGCTCGATACCGCGGCGAACAATACTCATATCAAAGCGGTCGTATTGCGTGTTAACTCGGGTGGTGGTATTGCCGCTGCGGGTGAGGAAATGACTACTTATCTTCGCAAATTCAAGGAAACTAGCCACAAGCCAGTAGTGGTTTCGAGTGCGGCTACCAATGCGAGTGCTGCCTATGAACTATCAAGTCAAGCCGACTATATTTATGTGGTGAAGTCCACGGCTATAGGCGCTATCGGCACGGCTATGCAGTTCATGGATTATTCGGGCCTGATGGAGATGCTGGGTATCACCACCGAAGACATCACATCTTCTTCTAGTAAGGACTCCACGTACGGTACGCGTAGCCTGACCGATGAAGAGCGTGCGTATTATCAGGACCAGATCAACCAGATGAACGAGACCTTCATTGATAATGTCGCCCAAGGGCGCGATATGTCCACCGACGAGGTGCGCGCGCTGGCAACGGGCATGACGTTCACCGGCTTGGATGCCATTGAAAATGGCCTGGCCGATGAAGTGGGAACCCAAGAAGATGCGATTGAAAAAGCCGCTGAATTGGCGGGATGCTGGTCGTATACGACGGTTTCTCTGGAAGGATCTTCCATGAGCGATCTGGATATGTTGCTCGATCTTATGTCTGAAAGTAAAGGGACTATTTCTGCTGATGATCTTGCTTCAGCACTGAAGGAGTTGGATGGCGATGGTTCCATCAAACAATAGCTCTATTGCATGGCCAAAGCGCGCTGTGGTGACGGCGGGCATGCCGTACGGGAACAAGGCGCTTCACTTCGGTCATGTGGGAGGCGTGTTCGTTCCGGCGGACTGCTATGCGCGTTTTTTGCGCGACCGCATCGGTAAAGAGAACGTATGCTTCGTGTCGGGCACCGACTGCTATGGCTCTCCCATTGAAGAGGGGTATCGCAAAGAAGTAGAGGCGGGTACTTTTGCGGGAAGTATCGAAGATTACGTGCGCCGTAATCATGACCTACAAAAAGCGACCCTTGATTCCTATGACGTCAGCCTTGATGTTTATGAAGGAAGCGGTCTTGGTCATTGCGGGGAAGTGCATGCGAGCGTGACGGAGGAATTCGTTCGTCGCTTGCATGAAAAAGGCTACCTGCATCTTGAGAGCACATTGCAGTTCTATGATGCCAAGGAAGAAATGTTTCTCAACGGCCGCCAGGTCATGGGCCATTGCCCGGTCCAGGGTTGCAAGAGCGAAAAGGCGTATGCGGATGAATGCGATCTGGGTCATCAGTATGATCCGGTTGATCTGATCAACCCCATTTCGTCTGTTTCGGGTACGGTGCCTGAAATGCGCGAGGTGAAGAACTGGTATTTCGATCTGCCGCGGTTCGCAGAGGTAGTGCGCGATTACGTGGGCGTAATGGGGGATGATCCGCAGATCCGTCCGGTTGTTACCAAGACCATCAAGGAGTTCCTGGCTCCTCCCATCATTTACATCAAAGTGGAACTGCATGATGCGTATGCGCAGATCGCAGATAAGCTGCCGGAACATGTGTATCGTGATGCGGAAAAGGGCAAGCAGAGCTTCGAGATCGAATTCAGGAGCATTCAGGATCGTGATACCGCACGCAATGTTCTGACTGATGCGGGTATTCGTTTTCGTACCGGTAAGGCCTTGGTTCCTTTCCGCATTTCAGGCAACGTGGATTGGGGAGTGCCTCTTCCCGAAATCGAAGGTGTATCGGGTCTGACGGCGTGGTGCTGGCCAGAAAGTTTGTGGGCGCCTATTTCCTTTACGATGGCGCGCAATGATGCGCAGGGTCTGTCGCGTATGCTGTGGCGTTCGTTCTGGTGCGATGAAGATGCCTGCGTGTATCAGTTCATCGGCCAGGATAATCTGTATTTCTATGGCGTTGCGCAGCCGGCGTTGTTCGCTGCTATGCAGGAGAGCGAATCGGTGCGGGCCGTCGCACCTCAGGGAGAGCTGCAGCAGACGAAGCTGATCGCCAATCATCATATTCTGTTCGGAGACAAGAAGGCATCGTCTTCGGGTGCTATCAAGCCTCCTACGGCGGATGAATTGCTGAATCACTACACGGCCGAACAGCTGCGTGCTCACTTTTTGGCTTTGGCGCTCGATCAGCGTTCGGTCGGGTTCAAGCCGAAGGTGTTCGAGGCCGATCCTGAAAAGCGCGATGATCCTCGAGTAGCGGATCCGGCGCTTAAAGAAGGCGCGTTGTTGACCAAGGTGTTCAACCGTCTGGCGCGAAGCTGCCTGTATGAGGCGAACAATAACTTCAACGGATACATGCCTTTGGGTGCGGTGAGCGCAGAGGTGCTGTCGCGTGTGAAGAAGACCATGCTCTCTTATGAGGACTGCATGTATCGCGTTGATCTGCATTCGGTGATGGCTTTGATGGATGACTTCATTCGCTATGCCAATAAGTACTGGTCGAGTGGTATTCGTAGTGCGGAACAAGAAGAGGACAGTGATTTGCGCCGTCAGGTTCTCGTAGATTCGTTCTACTTGCTGCGTATCGCCACCTTGTTGATGCATCCGGTAGTGCCACGTGGTACTGAGCGCATTTGCGATTACCTCAACTTCGAATTCGATGAGTTCTTCAGTTGGAACTATGACTTCGACAGTATGGAGGAGCTATGCAACGCGGTCGAATTGGATGAGAAGCGTCATCGGGTGCGCGATCTGCCGCCTCGCACCGACTTCTTCAAGTTCCACCCATCGCAGGTGAAGGCAAAGAAGTAGGGGTTATACCCAAAAGCAATGTGTGATCTTGGGAGGACCTTCGGGTCCTCTCGTCTTGTGATCGTTCGCTATGGAAAGAGCTTGTGTCTTGGTGGCGTAATGGTTGCGAGTGCGAAAACGCTGTGATACACTAGCAAAGCTTGTCTCGCCTTGGTCGGAAACCAAGGCATAGTGAGGAGAATCCATGAAAAAAGATATCCATCCTGAATATGTTGATTGCACGGTCACCTGCACCTGCGGCAACACCTTCCAGACCCGTTCCACGAAGTCGGAGATCCGCGTTGACATCTGCAACGCATGCCATCCCTTCTTCACGGGTACCCAGAAGCTGATCGACTCCGGCGGACGCGTACAGCGCTTTGCTAACAAGTTCGGTTCTGCTACGGAAACCGTTGCTGCTCGCGAAGCTGCTCGCAAGGCAGAGCGCGCTGCTGCTGCAGAGGCTGCAGAGGCTGCTCGCAAGGCTGACCGTGAGGCTAAGGCTGCTGCTAAGGCTGCTCGTGCTGCTGAATATTCGAAGAAGGCAGAAGCTGAAGCTGCTAAGGCTGCAGAGGCTGCAACCGAAGAAGCTGCAGAGGCTCAGGCTGAAGAAGCTGCCGTTGAGGCTGAAGAAGCTGCAACCGAGGCTGCTGCTGAATAAAGCAGATATTCTGTTTCAGGTTAAAAAGCACCCGCATATGCGGGTGCTTTTTGCATTATGGGGGCCGATTGAGAGTATTTCCGGTCGTCGTTCGTCGGAGCGACCTCTTGACGAAGCGCTTTAGTGCGCTATAGTTAGTACCCGAAAAACAGAATACGGTCTTCAGGGCGAGGTGAAATTCCTCACTGGCGGTAACGAATAATGGTAGCGCGCATGCCCTTCTTTCTAAGAAGCGCAGTGTGTAGTTCATACATTCGAAGCCCGCGACCCTTGATACGCTCTCTTAAGCGCTTCAAGGCTGATCTGGTGAAAAACCAGAGCCAACGGTCATAGTCCGGATGGAAGAAGATGATGAATCGGAAGTGGACGTTCGGTCTGCTTGTGGTGCATTGCAAGGCCCTGGTACGAATTTCGTTCCAGGGCCTTTTTGATGCCTCCTGTTCGTCGCAACACCTTCGAGATGGTATTCGCACGCGACGAACAAAGAAAGGAGGATCGAAAGCAACGATGAATGAATCGTTTGAAATCTACATGCACCGTGCTCTTGAGCTGGCATTGCGTGGTTCGGGTAAAGTAAATCCTAATCCGCTTGTTGGGGCGGTCATTGTGCGCGATGGACGCATCATTGGCGAAGGCTGGCATACCGCATTCGGTGAGCCGCATGCGGAGCGTCATGCGTTGGCGAATTGCATAGAGGATCCATGTGGTGCAACGCTGTGCGTCACGCTTGAGCCGTGTTGCCACACAGGCAAAACGCCACCGTGCACCGAAGCGATCATTGAATCAGGAATCGCGCGAGTCGTAATGGGCGCACCTGATCCCAACCCTAAAGTAGCGGGTGGTGGCGTGGCGCAGCTTGAGGCGGCCGGTATCGAAGTAGTGCAAGGCGTATTGGTTGAAGAATGCCTGGCGATCAATAAGCCGTTTTTCCATTACATCCAAACAGGAAGACCGTATGTAATTTTGAAATACGCCATGACGCTCGACGGGAAGATCGCGACTCATACGGGCGCTTCTCGATGGATTACGGGCGAAGTGGCGCGAAAGCGCGTTCATGAAGATCGCCAACGCTACGCCGCCGTCATGGTGGGCGTGAATACGATCGTCAAAGACGATCCGCAGCTTACCTGCCGGCTTGATCTGCCCGAAGGCTCATGCGGCCATCCCGCTCGTATTGTGTGCGACACTCGCTTGCGCACGCCGATCGATGCCTGCGTAGTACGCACGGCGCATGAGATCCCAACGTATCTGGCAACATCAGAGCAAGATCCTAGCAAGCACCAACCGTATCTTGATAATGGGTGCGTGGTGCTGGTGCTTCCCGAAGCGGAAGGACATGTTGATTTGAAAGCGCTGATGGATGAACTTGGTTCGCGCGGGATCGATAGCGTGATCGTTGAAGGTGGTGCCACGCTTAACTGGTCTATGATTTCGGCGGGGTTGGTTTCTTGTGCCCAGGTCTACGTTGCGCCCAAGATCTTCGGGGGAGGCACGGCTCCGTCGCCAGTGGCTGGCGCGGGAGTCAAAATGCCGGATGAGGCAATGCGGTTCTCTGCGCCAACGGTAACGGCCCTAGGCGACGATCTGCTTCTGGAATGCGAGGTGAGATAAATGTTCACCGGCATCATTGAAGAGGTGGGTACGGTCTCATCCTTGCGAAAAGGCGCTCATTCGTGCGTACTCACCGTTAACGCGAAAACGGTTCTCGAAGACGTGCATCTAGGTGACAGCATTGCGACTAACGGGGTGTGCCTGACGGTTGCGGGTTTCACAAAAAGCAGTTTTTCAGCGGATGTAATGCACGAGACGCTAAATCGTTCTTCGTTGGGAAAACTTCATGTGGGAAGTCCCGTGAATCTTGAGCGTGCTATGGCGGCGAACGGCCGTTTCGGCGGGCATATTGTTTCGGGTCACATCGATGGGGTGGGCACTATCCGCTCTATCAAGGAAGACGACAATGCGGTGTGGTATTCGATTGAATGCGCGCCAGAGATCGTTCGCCTGATCGTTGAAAAGGGTTCGATCACCATTGATGGCATTAGCCTTACGGTCGCACAGGTCGAGGCAACAAGTTTCAGTGTTTCCATTATTCCGCATACGTGCGCGCAGACCAATCTGGCATCAAATCGTGTGGGGGATGTGGTGAACCTGGAAAACGATGTGATAGGTAAATATGTCGAGCGCTTACTTACGGTGCCGGTTGGATCTGCTGGTTCTCTGGGGCAAGGCGCTGTTTCGGGTGTAGCTTCCAAGGAAGGTGCCCTGTCTTCGAATTCGAACGGCATCACGATGGATTTTTTGATGCGGAACGGATTCTAAACGGATTTTGATCGAATAGGTTCGTCGTGGTGCATCTCGATCCTGCTTCGAATGGATCGAAGGAAGCTACGGTCGACTTTGAAAGGTATAGGAGAAAGAATGTTTGAGTTCAGTACAGTCGAACAGGCGCTTGAAGACTTGCGTCAAGGAAAGATAATTCTTTGCACCGATGATCCCGATCGCGAGAACGAAGGTGATTTCATCTGTGCGGCGGAATTCGCTACGACAGAGAACGTGAATTTCATGGCGAAGTACGGCAAGGGTCTCATCTGCATGCCTATGAGCGGCGAGCTGTGCCATAAGCTCATGTTCCCCCAGATGGTGACTACTAATACCGACAATCACGAAACGGCATTCACGGTATCGGTCGACCACGTGGATACCACCACGGGCATTTCCGCTGAAGAGCGCGGTTTGACCGCACGCGCATGCGTTGCTGACGACGCGCGCCCTGAGGATTTCCGTCGTCCGGGGCACATGTTCCCTCTCATGGCGAAGCCCAACGGTGTTCTGGAGCGCAACGGTCACACGGAGGCGACGGTCGATCTGATGCGCTTGGCTGGTTTGAAGGAATGCGGTCTGTGCTGTGAGATCATGCGCGATGATGGCACCATGATGCGCACGCCTGAACTGATCGAATTGGCGCAAGAGTGGAACTTGAGCTTCATCTCCATCAAGGCACTGCAGGAATATCGCAAAAAGCACGATGATCTGGTCGAACGTGTTGCGGTGACCAATATGCCCACCAAGTACGGCGAGTTCAAAGCGTATGCGTACGTCAACAACCTCAATGGCGAGCATCATGTTGCGTTGGTGAAGGGTGATATCAACGATGGCGAGAATTTGCTCGTGCGCGTTCATTCGGAATGCTTGACCGGCGATGCGTTCGGTTCGCTGCGTTGCGATTGTGGTGACCAGTTCGCTTCGGCTATGCGTGCGGTTAACGAGGAAGGTCGCGGCGTGGTGCTGTATATGCGTCAAGAAGGGCGCGGCATCGGGCTGGTGAATAAGCTGCGTGCGTATGAACTGCAGGATCAAGGTATGGATACGCTGGAGGCAAATCTTGCACTGGGCTTTGAAGGCGATATGCGCGAATACTTCATCGGCGCGCAGATCCTGCGCGATCTTGGCATTAAGACCATGCGTCTGCTGACGAATAATCCCGACAAGGTGTATCAGCTTTCTGAATTCGGCATGGAGATCGTCGAACGGGTGCCTATTCAGATGCCTGCGACCGATTTCGATCGCTTCTATCTGCAAACGAAGCAGGAAAAAATGGGCCACTTATTGGATGTTGAGGCATAGTCCCCAAATAACGAAATACGGACGCCGTTTCGTGGTGCACGCGGCGTACGACTACTCAAACAAGGAACATGCGCAGACGTTGCGCTTGAAAATGAAAGGAACTCACATGAATACATTAGAAGGCAAGCTCGTTTCCCGTGATATCAAGGTAGGCATTGTGGCCGCTCGTTTCAACGAATTCATCACCTCGAAGCTTCTTTCGGGTGCCATGGATGGCCTGCTGCGTCATGACGTTAAAGAAGATGATGTTGACGTGGCTTGGGTGCCGGGTGCGTTCGAGATCCCACTGATCGCGCAGAAGATGGCCGAGTCCGATAAATATGATGCGGTTATTTGCTTGGGTGCGGTCATTCGCGGTGCCACCTCGCATTATGATCTGGTGTGCAATGAAGCGGCTAAGGGCGTTGCTCAGGTCGGTCTGAAGACCGGAAAGCCAGTGCTGTTCGGCGTAGTGACCACCGACACTATCGAGCAGGCCATCGAGCGTGCGGGCACGAAGGCGGGCAACAAGGGTTACGACTGCGCTACCAGTGCCATTGAAATGGTGAACCTTATTCGCTGCATCCAGGCGTAATCATCCATGTGTGATCGCGCATTGTCCTGCTGATAATGAGGTCGAGCCTTCGTGGGTGCATCCTCGCAGGGCATGTGCTTCTTGAATCGAGCCTGTGTGCCGTATGGGTGCGCAGGCTCTTCTGCGATATCATGCAGAGGTAAACCTAATTAAGGAGCTTGGTATGGTACTGGATCAGCCCCTGCGTGTGGGAACGCTCACGCTTCATAATCGCTTGGTGATGCCCCCGATGGCGACGGAGAAATCGATCGAAGAAGGTAGGGTGAGCCAAGCTCTGTGCGACTATTACGACGAAAAAACTGCGGGAGGTTATTTTGGTTTAGTGATAGCCGAGCATAGCTACATCAATAAGGAAGGCCAGGCGAGCGTTGGTCAAGTGTCGCTTGCAAGCGATGGTGACATTGAGGGTCTGAAGCGTTTGGTCGAGGTCATTCGCAATAACGGATCCAAGGTCATCGCTCAGATCAATCATGCGGGAGGAAAGGCCATTTCCGCTCTTGATGGTGGCCGTCCGGCGCCCGCTCCCACTGGTATGCCATACGTTACCACTCGTGGCGAGGCGGTTGAAGCGCGCACGATGATGCAAGATGAGATAAATCAGGTCATTGCGGATTTTGCAGCGGCGGCTCGTCGCGTGAAAGAGGCGGGATTCGATGGTGTGGAAATCCACTCTGCTCATGGATACCTGCTTAACCAGTTCTATTCGCCGCTTTCCAATAAGCGCACCGATGAGTACGAAGGTGCTACGATTGAAGGACGCACGCGCTTGCATTGCCAGGTCATTGCTGCGGTTCGCGAAGCGGTTGGCGATGACTACTTGGTTGCGCTTCGTTTGGGCGCTTGCGATTATCAGGATGGCGGTTCGGTCATCGAAGATGCGGTCGCTGCTTGTCGGATCTTCGAACGGGCAGGCGTTGATCTGCTTGATATTTCGGGTGGTCTATGCGGTTACCGTGGCTCAGGCTCGAAGGAAGAAGGATACTTCGGCGCCGATTCTCAGGCGGTTCGTGCTGCGGTTTCGGTGCCTGTTATCGTTACGGGTGGCGTGCGTACGGGTGCGGCAGCCGAACGATTGCTTGAAGAAGGAAAGGCGGATCTGGTAGGTGTAGGCAGATCGGTGCTTAAGGATTCAGCTTGGGCGAAACGGGCGTTCGAAGAATTGGGAATAAAGTAGTGCACGATCATACGTGCAGACAAGGAGCGACTTTGAAAGGCAGTGTCTTTTTCGATTTTGACGGGACGCTTCACGACAGCATGGCTATCTACGGCCCTGCGTTCAGGCGGGCGTATGCGTGGCTTGTTGATGGGGGTTATAAAGAACCGCGCGAATTTAGTGATGAATGGATAAGCCAATGGCTGGGATTCACGGTCGAAGACATGTGGACCACGTTCGCCCCCGATCTTCCCGAAGAAGTATGGCGTAAAGCAGCGGGGTTAGTTGGCGAGGAAATGGATCGACGTACTGCCGAGGGATGCGCTCGCTTGTTTCCTGGAGTACCCGAGGCGTTGTCTCAACTTAAGGAAAGCGGCTATGAACTGGCGTTCTTGAGTAATTGTCGTATCGATTACTGCAATGTTCACCGGGATATGTTCGGGCTCGATCGGTGGCTCAATGCCTACTACTGCGCAGAAGCGTTCGATGATATTCCGAAATGGCAGATATATCAGCGCGTTGCGTCGCGTCATCCGGGACCTCATGTGATGGTGGGCGATCGCTTTCATGATCAAGAAGTTGCTCAGCAGGCGGGTGTTCCCTTTGTCGGTTGCGCGTTCGGTTTTGGGCGCGAGGGTGAATTGGACCGCGTTGATGCCTGGGCGCACGCTGCATCCGAGATCCCAAACGCGGTGAAGGTGGCGCTTGCGGGGCTTTCGTCATAACGCGGGACTGATAATGCACCGGGCTGACGCGCCCATCTAGGACAGTGTTTAGATCTTGAAACCGTAAGGAACACTGAACCAGACCACCTGTCCGAAGATGGTGAGGGTCCGCGCGTCGTTGTCGTCATAGTCGAATACGACCGACTTGAAGGTCGGGTCGGTGGAATCTGGTTGTAGCTCAACGCCGTTGTTGAGTTTGCGAATGCGCTTTATGGTAGCGGATGAATTATCGATGCATACCGCGTACACCTTGCCGTCTTGCGCTTCTGAGCAGGCAGGGTCGACAAGTGCGTAGCTGCCATTAGGGATGACTCGGTTCATCGATTCGCCCTGTACCTTGAGCATGAATGCACGCGGATGCCTTTCATGAACGGAATCCGGAATAGGGAAAGTATCTTCGATATCGAGCATTTCAATGGGTTTGCCTGCTGAAATCGAGCCAAAGAGCGGGACTTCGACGAGGGTCGTATTTTTTGGACGGGGAGGGGCGAGCACTTTGCGTGCAAAACCGTTCTCTTCTCCCATGATGTCGTCAAAGGTGATGCCGGGAATGGCGTCAACGATGCGCTGCACGCTTGAAGGACGTGGGTTACTTGCGTCGCATTCCCATGACGACACAGCGGTTTGACTCACGTCAGCAATTTCAGCGAACTGCTCTTGAGACAGCCCCTTATGCACTCGCAGTGCTTTGATATTGTTCCCGATGAAATTATGCATGCTATACCTCTGCGAGAAATTCTACCAAAGGAAGTTGTGAGGCAAATTGACAGTGTCGTAATACCAGTTAAACTGGTAAAACGTATATCGGAGGTTTTCTATGCAAAGTTGGCTACAACGAGCTCGCATTCAGTCGGGGCTCACTGTTTCTGAATGCGCCTGTGCGTTGTGCCAAAGCGAAAACTCTTATTTGTACAGGGAAAACAATCCGGGTATGCTTACTCTAGACGAAGTGCGGGCGCTCATGATCCTGTTCAATGAGGAGTCTCGCGATATGGTTTGGTCGGCTTTGCGCGATCTAAAGCCGTGATTTTTTTACCTTCTATTACCAGAAAAACGGGTATCGCTATGAAGGAACGTGCACAAACTGACCGGAGTCAGTCAAAGGTATTAGCAAAAGCGATTACGCGATCGCGTGAATTGCGCCTGTGTGCACCCGATTATGTAACGGTGCTGCGACAGATCATCTTTCTTTCCGATGTTATTACAAGTGTTCGTGCTCGCACCGAAGAAGAAAGCGCTCCATATGAGTGGTTCGCCTTGAAAGAACTTGGTATTTGGTGCTACCTAGCGTATGAAGAGGTGGATAACGAGCAGTTTTTGCTTCAGGCGGAGAAGTGTTTTGCTGCGGCAACGCACGCATTTTGCTCGCGCGTTGATGGGCGCCACCCCTCGACCCGTGCATCCCTTCCATGCGTCGATGGACAACACCCTTCGACCTGTGCATCCTCCTCATGCGTTGACGGGCGTCATTCTTCAATTCAATTATCTTTCGATTCTGAACTAAATACTTACTATGCTCTAGCGCTTTGGGCGAAGATCCAGTGGTATGGTGCGCCTTGGGATGACCAAGTACGGTGCGCGGAGCTGCTGGAACGGTGCGTGCAAGATGCCTCGGCTTCTTTGTCGGGAGAGATATGGTTTCGTTTGGGCATGGTGTACGAAAAGGGCATTGGCTGCAAGCCGAATACTCAGAGGGCGCAACGCTGCTTCGACCACGCACGACAATACGGACTCAAGATCAGCTAAGCGAAAAGCGGGTCGTCGTATGTAGTGTTCGCGCGCCTGCAAGATGATTCGCATATGGTTCGATGGGCCTCTGTCCCTTTGACGGGCAAAAGCACGGCGAGATCGGTTCGGAAGCGGGTTCGCGGATAGAAATTGCTGAGAGTCGCAGGCGTCGTGGCCCGTTGGTCGCGATTCCTGCCAAACGAGAGTCAAATGTGCAGAAATTAGGACCCGCTTGGTCACGTATCGAAGTTTCGATCGCCTCGAAGTGCAGCATTGCCTCGATGAAAGCCCTATATCGTAAAGAAACACCCCAAACTGGTCGTGTTTGGGGTGTTTCTCGCTGTCTAATCAGGTGTTTCGGAATTCGAGGCAATCGAAACTTATTTCTTTGATCAGGGGTGCCTCGAAATTGGGAAAAACGGGCAAGCATGTCGATCTTGTCGAAAGTCTGGTGACTCCAGCTGTACGGAACGCGCTAGCCAGGCAGGACATATCGTCCAATGCCAGGCAGAGCGCGTCAGCCGATGGTGAGCGGACGCTTCGCTAAAGCTAGGCAGTCAGCTTTTCGACGGTAGCCAACTTCACGCAGCAAACAAAGACCTTCATCGCTGCTTCCAATTCGTTCAGAGGAGGAAGAGTGGGTGCGATGCGGATGTTCGAATCGGTGGGATCGTTCTTGTAGGGATAGGTCGCACCTGCGCCGGTCATGGTAACACCAGCTTCCTTTGCCAAAGAAACGATGCGCTTCGCGGTGCCTTCAGGTGCATCGAAGGAGATGAAGTAGCCACCGCGGGGGTTGCTCCAAGCGCCGCAGCCAGTGCCTTCCAAGCCTTCACCGAGCATCTTCAGTACGAGTTCGAACTTAGGACGAATGATGGCAGCATGCTTTGCCATATGGGCAGCGATGCCCTCGAAGTCATTCAGGAAACGAACGTGACGGATCTGGTTGAGTTTGTCGTGACCGATGGTCTGAGCACCCATGCGTTTCTTGATGTCAGCGATGTTCTCGGAGCTTGCGGACATTGCAGCAATGCCGGCACCAGGGAAAGTGACCTTGGAAGTGGATGCGAACTTGAAGTAACGATCGGGATTGCCCGCCTCGGCGCATGCGACTGCGATGTCGAGCAATTGGTCTTGTTCGTTCGCGTCGTCATAGAGGTGATGCACGGTATAGGCGTTGTCCCAGAAAATGCGGAAGTCCTCAGCGGCGCACTTCATGGAAGCCAGGCGACGAACGACCTCATCGGAGTAGGTAACACCGCCAGGGTTGGAGTACTTAGGTACGCACCACATACCCTTGAAGGAGGAGTCGTTCGCGACCAGTTCTTCGACTGCGTCCATGTCGGGGCCATCTTCGGTCATGGGAACCGTGACCATTTCGATGCCGAATGCCTCGGTTACGCCGAAGTGGCGATCATAGCCAGGTACGGGGCAAACGAACTTGACAGTTTCGAGGGTGCTCCAGGGGGCAGCGCCGAGCGTGCCGAATACCCAGCAGCGCATCACGGTGTCGTACATGATGTTGAGGCTTGAATTGCCGAAAACGATGGTGTTCTCCGGCTTGTCATCGAGCATGGAAGCCATGAGCTCCTTAGCCTCGGGCAGGCCGTCGACTACGCCATAGTTGCGAATGTCGGTGCCGTCGGCTGCTTTGTATGCATCGTCAGCAGAAAGGATGTCGAGCATGGGCATGCTCAGGTCGAGCTGATCGGACCCCGGCTTGCCGCGTGCCATATTGAGTGAAAGGCCTTGCGCACGATAGGTTTCGTACTCTTCGGTCAGTGCAGCTTTGAGTGTGGTGAGCTCTTCTTTTCCCATTTCCGCATACGTGGGCATTGTGCTTCCTTTCGTTTTACGTATTAAGAAGGACGTATCGCGCTTCTTATTTATGTATACCTTAGCAGTATAGTTGTTGCACTAATGCGGGGCAAAAGGAAACACGTCGCTTTGTAGGAGAGAGATAGGAGAAAGCGACGTGTTCCTTTGTAGAGAGCCAGCCGAAGGAGAGCGGCTGAAGAATAGAGCTGAAGGTCGGGTGGGATCCTGCGAGGCGGGTCTGCTTTGTGTCGTGCTAGCAAGCGATCGCGATCGCGGGTTGTATTTCGTCGGTCTCGGGTGTGCACTTGATCGCTCCGCGTTCGAGCATGGCATCAATGGACTCATCGCTCGAACCGAGCCATGAAAGAACGCTGCGGGTCGAGGCGCCTAATTCTGCGGGTTCGCGCGCGTCTTCTAGGTGAGCTCGCATTTTGCCGATGACGTGAGGAGTGTTGGTTTGCAGTGCCGTGCCGAATCGAGGGAAGTCGACATAATTGATCATATGAGGATCGGTTTTCATAGCGAGCTCGATCGCTTCGGTTTTCGTGAGACAGGGAGCGATGGCATAAGGCTTATCTTCGAGCCACGTCTCCCATTCGGCGTAGGTCATCGATGCGGCAAAATCGACAACTGCCTGATAGGCGATCGGGTTCTCTTCGGGGGTATCCTTGAGCATGTTATATAGATCGGGACGATCGATGTCGTCGCAGAAGTCGTTCCAGAAATTATGCTCGTATAGTCCGAATGAGATCATACGCCCGTCTTTAGTGCGGTAGATGTTGTAGCCCACGGAAGGATACTCTCGCATGTTCGAGATGAGATTCTTGCCGTAGAAGAACCAGCGGCTATCCAGCATGGCGTTCCACCATACCGTGGAATCATACATTGATACATCAATATGACTACCGCCGTTTTCATCGCGAATCAAAAGCCCGGTCAGCGCGCCTTGAATGCCGACCATGGCAGCGGATAGATCAGCGGGTTGCAGCAATGCGACGGCTCCTTGCGTCAGGTCGTAATATCCTGTTTTCGCAACGATGTTGATGTCGTGAAGAGCATCAAGGCTACGGGGGTCATCTTGGCCATATGCGGAAAATGACACATATACCAGATCGGGATTGATGTCGTGAAGGGTCTCGAAATCGATTCCCAGGCGTTTGGTCACGCCAGGACGATAGTTCTCAATGAGCACATCAGCTTTCTTGACAAGGTCGTAGAAGCGCCCTAGGACCTCTGGGTCTTTCAGATTAAGCGAAATGCTTTCCTTATTGCGATTGAGGGCATAGTGATAATAGCTCTCACCATCCAGTTTTGGTTCTTCTCCGCGAACCAGATCACCAGTTTTGGTGTCCTCCACTTTGATGACACGGGCTCCTAGGTCGGCGAAATACAGACTTGCGTAGGCTCCCAAGAGGTAACGGGAAAGATCGATGATGACTAAGTTCTCAAATGGTTTATGCATGGGATGCTCCTTCGTTTCGAAAAATGGGCATACGAACCTAAGGCACCGTTGCTTCGGCGTTTTAAAAAAGCACTCAGGCGCGGGATCGCGACGTATTGATAGATGTTCGCGAAAGGCGAGACCGGGGTAGAACGTTACGGATCGCGGTAGTTACGGAAGCGATGCGATGATGTTTCGCATCGTGGTCGTCCGTGGTGTTCTACGTGGTTCATGTTCATGTGCAGGCGGTGTTATTTGCGCTGTTGGTCGTTCTGCTTTTTGCCAATGCGGCGGAATAAGAAGACCATGGTGTAGCCAACAACGCCAATAACGATAAGCTGCGCGGTGTTGTAACTGAGTAGTAGACCTCCTGCAAGTATCACGAAGATCCCTGCACTTAAGATGGTTGCCAAAAGGGAAAAATCAATCTTGTCGCCCATGATGTTCATCCTGTCCGCTCCTCCCGCATGCAGCGGGAGGAGCTTTTTGTTGCGGCAATGAATAGGGGATGCATTGCGATCGCTCGCAATAGGTAGTTACGCGCTTGCGTGAATGTGAGCTTCTGCGGCCTCCCTGGCAAGCTCTTCGTCGCTCTTGAACCATGCAGCTCTACGAGCCTTGTCGCCAGCGAGCCAGGTGTAGATGAGCAGAGCGAAGGTGACGGTCAAGACGATGAGGCCGCCGATGAAGAAGCCGGTCCATCCAAGTTGCTCGGATACGATCGCCCAGCCAGTCGCCCCGATAGCGCCAATGCCGTTGAAGACCATGATCATCCAGGAGTAGATCTTGTCGAATTCGCGACCACCAGCGATCTGACGACATAGGAACGGGAGCATTGCTGTCGAACATGCGTAGGTCAAGCCGAAGAACAAGCCGCCGAAGAACATGGGCCAGATACCCGCTTCGCCCATCAACTGAGGCAGCCACCACATCATGAGCAGACCGATCACGCCGCCGACGTAGCCCAGGAGCTGTGCTCCGATAAGGGTGCGCGATTCGATGAATCCGATGACGACCTTGCCGCCAGCCTGTCCGCCGCTTACGAATGCTTCAAGCGTGCCGGATAAGAGCAACAGGCCAACGAGCGCCTGACCGCCCCAACCGTCATGACCGAGGAACTGAACATAGGTCGCGAATAGCTGAGTCATGGTGGTGAGGGTGTTCAGCAAGCCGGCTCCCAAAAGCAGTGTCCAGAAGAAGGGCTTGCGAATGATCTCCCTGCCCAGCCAACCGGGTTCGACAACCGCTTTCTGTTCTGCCTGTTCAGCGAGCTCTTCTTCCATGGCTGCTGCATCGAGGGGCATGCCGTAGGGGAGCGTGCCGCATTCCTGAGGAGTGCGCTTGACGAAGAAGGCAATGAAGGGAATGGTGCCAATGCAGATGGCGATACCGAAGATCATATAAAGAGTGCGCCATCCCAGCAGATCGGGACCGAGAACGAACTGCCCGACAATGTTCCAGACCATGCCACCGATACCAGTGAAAGCGAAGCAGATGCCCGTTACGGTACCGTAGTTGGTATGGAACCAGCGGCTCAGAATACCCGCGGTCATCGTGAATTCGATGCATACCAGACCGAGGCCAATAATGAAACCTGCTACCCAGTAGCACCAAATGGCGGGATATACGCAGAAGCCCATGTAGGGGACGGCGACCATGAGAGCCGCGACCACGCAAACGGATTTCGCGCTGAATTTGTCGAAGAACTTAGCCATGGGTGCCGCACCGACGCATTGACCTAAATACACGAAGGTGATGTAGAGCGATACCTGAGAGGTCTGAACGCCAAAGTGCTCTGAAACCGGGCGATAGCATAGACCTGCGGCGGTAAAGATGATCCCAACGGCCGTGAATAGAGTTAGGCACATCGTGATTACGACGCCAACATGCCTCCATGTAAGACCTTGTCGCGCAATTTTTTGTGCTGACATGATTTCCTCCTCCTTGTGAAAAATCTATCGTCAAACGGCTAATGAGCAGCAGTCCCGTAAAAGGACTTCCCCCATTACTGCCCACTAGCCGATATGACCCATGGGGTGAGCACGTTCCGCGCTCGGGTGTACGGAACGCAAGCGGATCTAATCACGCTTTGAGCGTGGACCGTAGCTCGGTTCGAAAACGGAATCGGGAAGTTCGGGCCCGTGGTAACACGTCACCGCGTTGCCATCCATGCGTTTGATGTCTTCGTTCGAGTACCCGAAGGAGCGCATGACCTCTGCGGTGTCATAGCCAACAGGGCGGCTCTTATGCAGAACGGGATCGCCCATGCTGTCTAAGCGAATGGGAGATGTGGGAATGACCTTTTCTCCGAATGCGTCGTAGTGAAGCGTGCGCAGGACGTCGCTTGCGTATACTTCTTCGTCATTCAGGATGTCCTGGGGAAGGTAGAGCTTTTCGTAAGGGATCTCGTTCGCTTTGAAGATGGGCTCCCATTCTTCCCAGGTCTTAGTGAGGAACTGATCTTCCAGAATGTGCACCACTTCGGCGTTCTTACCGGATCCGTTGTTGATCTCGGCGGCTTTGTTGTAGCGTTCGTCGCCCACGAGGTCATCAAGGCCGATAGTGCGCATGGTGTGATCGAAGAAGATGTCGTAACTGCCATAGCAAATGATGAACCACACGCCATCTTTGGTCTGGTAGGTGTTGTTGGTGGGGCAGGTGACGTTGTATCGTGATTTCGGCCACGAATCGCCGAATTGGGTCCCGCCCAGCATCATCTGCATGGGCCAGAGCGAGCAGTGATGCAGGGTAACCGTTACTTTGTCGCCTTCACCGGTGCGGTCCTTGCGAGCAAGCGCTGCAAGAAGTCCGGCGGTTAAAGCGAGTGAAGCGTTCCAATCACCCATGGCGGCGGGCCAGTTGATGGGCTGGTATCCTTCGCCCGATTGGGGAAGGCAGGCGAACCATCCGCCACGTGCAGCGTATGCGGTCGCATCGAACCCTTTGGTGTTCTTGTCGGGGCCGAATTCGCCGTAACCGCGCATCTGCCCCCATACCAGATGAGGATGGCGGGCGTGGATGCTCTCCCAATCAAGGCCGAGCTTAACCAGGGCCTTATCGCGAAAGCTGGTGACCATGATGTCCGCCTCGGCGAGCATTTTGTCCAGAAGAGCAGTGCCTTCTTCGCTTTTCAGATTAATGCTCACGAAGGTCTTATTCATAGAGGCGTAGTCGAATGCCGGATCATCGATATCGGTCTTTTCCATGCCGAATCCTGGACCGTTGGTGCGGTATTCGTCTCCTGATGCGGGTTCGATCTTGTATACCGTTGCGCCCATTTCGCCCAAAATGCGTGGGCAGGCGGGCGCAGCAACATAACTCGTAAGCTCAACGACCTTTATTCCTTCGAGTCCCCTCATGTGATTCCTCCTTCGTAGCGTCGATCGGTATTGGATTCCGCTCGACGGATCCTTTATGTGCAGGTAGACCATGTGTGATGGTTCCTGATGCATTTGATCGATCGATGGTGAAGGGGAGGAGAGATTATGGTTAATTGGTGCGTTTCGGATGCGTGCTGAAATTTGTGGTTATTTGTTCTGAACGTTTACGAAAGCTTTGCTTGCTGGTGTGTCTGTTCTGGGGAGGCACGAATGAATCTTGATCATCTTTATTACTCCAAAACCTTGGTTGAAACTAACAGCCGTACCGAAGCAGCTAGCAAGCTTTCCGTTACTCCGTCAACGTTGTCGTTGGCGATTTCGAAACTTGAGCGAGAGCTGAACGTCACCCTTATTGACAAGAAGCGTAAATCAGTGGATCTGACTATCGATGGCCAGGCGTTCTATGAGTACATTGCAACTGCCCTGCGTTTTATCGACGGGGGAGTGAATATCCTCCAAGAACGTCATGGGGGAAGTCCTCAAGGCGAGATAACCATCGGAACTGTTTTCTCGGTACAGGATAACGACTGGTCGAACATCACCAGCCAGTTCCGAGAGCGTACTCACGGCGAAGTGCGCATCAATGTCAAGCAATCAACGACTCCTGCTCTCCTGGAGGATGTGAAGAACGGTGTTGTCGATGTGGCGTTCTGCGGAACCATGGGCGACGATTTCGAAATCGTGTTCGATCCCATCTGGACCCAGCGTGTGGCGTTGGTGGTGAATCGCCGCCATCCCTTGGCTAAACGTACGGAACTTTCTCTTACCGAACTGCAGAATCAGTATCTTATTTCCTATAACCTGACCGGTCCGCTCGCTTCGGAGCTTACCGATCTGGTTAAGGGATATGACCTTCTGATCGATTATCTATATTCCGACGAGATCACGCTCGCTTCTCTTGTTGCGGGAAACCCCGACCTGATAGCGATCGCCTGTCGTTCGTGGCTTCTTGATTCGTATACGAACGAGGTCGAGCTCATAGATATCAAAGAGGCGCCAGATGATTTCCATCAGTTGTATCTGTGCTCTTTGCAGCATGTACGCCAATCGCATACGACAGCGCTTTTTGTTGATACGGTAAAGCGCTACTGCGCTGAACGAACGGCCCAAAGGCGTTCGGCCAAGTTCTGATCTCCTTCACGATTGATCTATCAAGGTGCGTGTCCTTCGGCTAGAGCGAGTCGGCTTGTTCGCAGAATGCGCTTTCAACCGAAGGGCGTATTTCATAAATAAATCAGGTCGCGAAGGACGAAAAGCGATGTGATTTTACGAAGGCGTTGTTCGTTTGAAAATCGTAAAGTTACGAGAATGGCAGAGGTTTTTTCTACCCAAAATCTAAAATTTGATGGTCTGACTTTTGGGCTGAAAATGGCTTTGCGTCGCGCGGTCTGTCGATTAAAGGGCGTTCCGAGCAACGCCGATCGGGTGCGTGGCTCTATGTATATCCGTGCCCGTCGCGAGCGTTTTGGAGCAGTCAAGAATACGAAGATCCTAAAGCGCGGCCTTATAGTGAACTCCGTTCAACCCGACCGAGTGAGCCTTGCGCCAATACTGCCGATGCGACGCGTAACTATGTTCTATAATGCATACACTTTGCCAGACTAAAGTGCTTCAAGGTTCGTCGGTGGCGTTGGTTATCACGAGCTGAAAGCGGACCTGCGTATCCTTCGTCTGGCGGGGCTTCACGATCGAGGATACATAATACGGTGCGGGGACACCCTTTGCGGTGTATCAGTGCTGTGTTATGTGCGTGTGAGGTCGCTGAAAGAGCAAGATCAACATAGGAGAGAAGAAAGTAAGCGGTATGGTATCTCACGATTTTTGGGTATTGCTCGCAATGCTCATCTATTTCATTGTGGTAGTGGTCATTGGCTTTATTTACGCGAAGAAGTCCAATCAATCTACTGAAAACTACTTTTTGGGTGGACGTCGCTTAGGTCCGTGGCTTACGGCGCTTTCCGCTGAAGCGTCCGATATGTCGGGTTGGCTTTTGATGGGTTTGCCCGGCGTTGCCTATTTCACGGGTGCATCGGATGCAATGTGGACGGCGATCGGTTTGGTCATCGGCACCTATTTGAACTGGTTGTTCGTATCGAAGCGTTTGCGTAAGTATTCTCAGGTCGCGAACAATTCGATCACGTTGCCTGACTACTTCTCGAATCGCTTCCATGATTCTAAGAACATCTTGATGACCATCGCGGCGCTCATCATCCTGCTGTTCTTCAGTATTTATGTGGGCAGCTGCTTCGTTACCTGCGGTAAGTTGTTCTCGACTTTGTTCGGGCTCGACTATGCGACCATGATGATCTTGGGCGCTCTTATCGTGTTCCTGTACACCTTCGTAGGCGGCTACCTTTCAGTATGTACGACCGACCTTATCCAGGGCATGCTCATGGTATGCGCGTTGGTGATCGTGTTCGTCGGGTCGATCGCCGCAGCGGGCGGTGTTGATAACACCGTGGCGTTCTTGCAGTCCATTCCCGGGTTCCTGTCGGGAACGCAGATCGCGACGCCGATCATGGATGAGAACGGTAGACAGCTGGTTGAGAACGGGCTGCCGATCTTCGGTGCTGCTGGTGATTATGGTATGGTCACCATCGTTTCCGGTATTGCATGGGGCTTGGGTTACTTCGGTATGCCCCAGGTGCTGGTTCGCTTCATGAGTGCCACCCATTCGCATGAGCTGACTAAGTCCCGTCGTATTGCAACCGTATGGGTCATCATCTCCTTGGCTTCTGCGGTTTGCATCGGCCTCATTGGTAGGGCGGTGCTGCCGGTCGAGTTCTTGACGCAGGCAAGCGCGGAGAACATCTTCATTGTGTTGTCTAACCTGTTGCTGCCATCCTTTATGTGCGGCTTGGTGGTGTCGGGTATTTTCGCGGCATCTATGTCGTCTTCTTCTTCGTATCTGCTTATTTCGGGTTCGGCGGTCGCAGAGAACATCTATCGTGGGCTTATTAAGAAAGATGCGACCGACGCTCAGGTCATGATCGTGGCGCGCCTGACCTTGGTGGTCATTCTGGTATTCGGCATTATCATCGCGCTTGACGAGAACTCGTCTATCTTCCAGGTGGTGTCATATGCATGGGCGGGCTTCGGTGCCTCGTTCGGTCCATTGATGATAATGAGCCTGTATTGGAGACGCACTAATATGCAGGGCGCTTTGGCGGGCATGATCGTCGGTGCGGTATCGGTGCTGGTTTGGCATAGCTTTGTGGCTCCGCTCGGTGGCTTCTTCGCGGTATATGAATTGCTGCCCGCATTCGTGCTGAGCCTCATCTCTATCGTGGTCGTATCGCTCATTACTGAAGAGCCCAGTAAGGAAATTACCGACGAATTCGATTCGTATCTCGAGGCGGACTGCTAAAAAAGATCCGCACACCGGAAAATTTCCGAAATTAATTTTGGGAAAAAGTCGATCAAAACGTATTGGTTTTGATCGACTTTTCTTTTTAATCGCATGTAAAATTAGGCGATTACCTGGTATTATGAGGTCAATGTAAGAGGGTAATGAAGGTAATGTGAAATGGATATGCCCGGGGGCGTGTAAAGCGTTGACAGGGCGGAATTACTAGCGTATTATTCCCTTGCTCGCTTGAAGTGCTTCGGCACTTTTTAGCAGGCAGCAGCTTGAAAATTGCACATGATCACAAGCGAAAATGGGAGTGTTCCAGAGCGGTCAAATGGGACGGACTGTAAATCCGTTGGCTCAGCCTTCCAAGGTTCGAATCCTTGCACTCCCACCATCTCGCCCACATAGCTCAGCCGGTAGAGCACTTCGTTGGTAACGAAGAGGTCAGCAGTTCGAGTCTGCTTGTGGGCACCATTTTTCTACGGCGGTGTAGCTCAGTTGGTTAGAGCACACGGTTCATACCCGTGGCGTCACTGGTTCGAATCCAGTCACCGCTACCAATTATTCCGCTTACTAACGGTAAGCTTATACTTTTTTATTGTTATTGCTTTTATACTCTAATGAAAGCACCCCTTTCTACTACAAGGAGGAAAAATGGCTAAGGAAAAGTTCGAGCGTACTAAGCCGCATGTTAACATTGGTACGATTGGCCATGTTGACCACGGTAAGACCACGCTTACCGCAGCAATTTCCAAGACTCTGTCTTCCAACGATGGTTCTCACGGTACCGCTACCGCTGACTTCACCGAGTTTGCCGACATCGACAAGGCTCCTGAAGAGCGCGAGCGTGGTATTACCATCTCCATTTCTCACATCGAATACGAAACCGATACGCGTCACTATGCGCACGTTGACTGCCCCGGCCATGCTGACTATGTCAAGAACATGATCACCGGTGCTGCTCAGATGGACGGCGCTATCCTCGTTATCGCTGCAACCGACGGCCCTATGGCTCAGACTCGTGAGCACATCCTGCTCGCTCGTCAGGTTGGCGTACCTTACATTGTTGTATTCCTCAACAAGTGCGACATGGTCGACGACGAAGAGCTCCTCGAGCTCGTTGAAATGGAAGTTCGTGAGCTGCTCTCCAGCTACGAGTTCCCCGGCGACGACACCCCTGTTATCCGCGGTTCTGCTCTTAAGGCTCTCGAAGGCGAAGCTGAATGGCAGGACAAGATCTGGGAGCTCATGGATGCTGTAGACGAATACATCCCCACTCCCGAGCGCATGGTTGACAAGCCCTTCCTGATGGCTGTTGAAGACACCATGACCATCACCGGCCGTGGCACCGTTGCTACTGGTCGTGTTGAGCGTGGCGTTCTCCATGTTAACGACGAACTCGAAATCGTTGGTATCAAGGACACCGAGAAGACCGTTTGCACCGGTATCGAAATGTTCCGCAAGCTCCTCGACGAGGCTCAGGCTGGCGACAACATCGGTTGCTTGCTCCGTGGCGTGAAGCGCGAAGACATCGTTCGCGGTCAGGTTCTCTGCAAGCCTGGTTCTGTTACCCCTCACACTGAGTTCGAGGGTCAGGTCTACATCCTTACCAAGGAAGAAGGCGGCCGTCATACCCCGTTCTTCGATGGTTATCGTCCTCAGTTCTACTTCCGCACCACCGACGTTACTGGTGTTGCACACCTCCCCGAGGGCACCGAAATGGTTATGCCTGGCGACAACGTTGAGCTCAAGGGCGAGCTCATCCACCCCATCGCTATGGAGGAAGGCCTCCGCTTCGCTATCCGCGAAGGTGGCCGCACCGTTGGCTCCGGTCGTGTTACCAAGATCATTAAGTAACAACGGCTCAGCTAGTTTGAATTATAGAGGGAGTCCGCTTCGGCGTACTCCCTCTTGATTGGTCATGATGCAATAGCAAGAATGCTACTAAGTAATTTAAGGAGTATTGATGCGTACTTTGGTCACCCTTGCATGCACTGAATGCAAGCGTCGAAACTATACGACCAAGAAGAACAAGCAGAATAATCCCGATCGTATCGAGTTCAAGAAGTATTGTAAATGGTGTGGTCATCACACTATGCACAAGGAAACTCGCTAAGATTAGGAACAGAATAGGCCAGTAGCTCCAATTGGTAGAGCGGCGGTCTCCAAAACCGCATGTTGGGGGTTCGAGTCCCTCCTGGCCTGCCAGCTTGTTAATGAGCAGCTCATGGGCTGCTTATTTGGCGTATAGAGTAGTAATTTCCAGAGCAGGAAAGTTGTATGGCAAAGAAGTCTAAAACACAAAGGGCTAAGGCATCTGCTAATCGTGCTGCAAAGAAAGAGCAGCGCGTTAAAGACGCAGAGGTCACTCCCGTAGTAGAAGAGGTACCGAAGAAGCGTTTCGGCTTCAAGAAGTCTTCTCCCGCTAAGGCAAATACCCAGAAGCCTTCTCAGCCGGCAGCGAAGGCTAAGAAGCCTGCAGAGAAGCCAAAGAAAAAGCGTTTTGGCTTTCTCTCCGATGTCCGCTCTGAGATGCGTCGTGTAACGTGGCCCACTAAGCAGGATGTTCTGCAGTGGACGGGCGTGGTTATCGTCGCGTTATTGTTCTTTGGTGTATTTGTCGCCATTTTTGACAACTGGGTAGTCACCCCGATTCTTTTTGCAATCTCTAGCTTAGGGGCGTAATCCGTGACGAAGAAATGGTATGTACTTCACACGTACTCTGGGTACGAAAATAAGGTGAAGAAGAATCTTGAGACACGTATTGAAACGATGGGTCTTGAGAACAATGTGTTCGCTATTGAGATTCCGACCGAAACGGTGACGGAAATCAAAGAAGGCGGACGTCGTGTGGAGAGCGATAAAAAGGTATTCCCTGGATATGTACTCGTCCGCATGGAACTTGATGATCGCAGCTGGGCTGCGGTTCGTAACACTCCTGGTGTTACGGGCTTCGTGGGTAGTCAGGGAAATCCCGCTCCTCTTACTCGCGAAGAGTACAACAAGATCATGAAGCGCACGTCGCGCGAGGCTCCCAAGAAGACTTCAACGAGTCTTGAAGTGGGCCAGAGCGTCAAGGTCATTTCCGGTCCTTTGGCTGAATTCGACGGCGTTGTCGCTGAGGTTTCCCCTGAGGCGGGTAAGGTAAAGGTTATGGTTTCGATCTTCGGACGTGAAACTCCGGTCGAACTTTCCTTCGATCAGGTGGCAAACATTTAATTTTGAGAGCAATGCGTGTTTCGTGCCCGTATGTGGACGGGGCTTCTCATGGATACGCTTGTCATAAATCGGTAAGCAAATTATTTCAGTCGAAAGGAAGCAACTGAAATGGCTGAGAAGAACGTAAGCGGTTTCGTTAAGCTGCAAATTCCTGCAGGCGCTGCAAATCCTGCACCTCCTGTTGGTCCTGCTCTTGGTGCGCAGGGCGTTAATATTATGCAGTTCTGCCAGGCATTCAATGCCGCTACGCAGGACAAAGCAGGCACCATCATCCCTGTTGAGATTACGGTTTACGAAGATAAGACCTTTACCTTCGTTTGCAAGACCCCTCCTGCGGCTTTCTTGATCAAGGAAAAGATCGGCCTCAAGGGCGGCTCTGGTATTCCTCAGCTTAAGAAAGTCGGCGAACTGACCGAGGATCAGCTTCGTGAGATCGCTGAGATCAAGATGCCCGATCTTAACGCTAACACCATCGAAGCGGCTATGGAGATCGTTGCAGGCACTGCTCGCTCCATGGGCGTTACGATCGAGGGCCGTGCTCCTAAGAAGGAATACAAGGTCACCCGTCGTCTTGCTGCTCTGCTCCAGGGCGAAAACGTCGAATAAGTATTAGGTTTGTTTCCTCGGCTCTGATCGAGGGTTAACAAGTGGAAGAGCTTTAGCTCGCAAATACCACGAAAGGATTTTAGGCATGTCTAAAAAGTACAACGAGGCAGTCGCAAAGATCGACAAGTCGAAGAACTATGCTCCTCTTTCGGCTCTTAACCTGGTCAAGGAAGTCGCAACTGCGAACTTCGACGAAACCGTTGAGGTCCACTTCCGCTTGGGTATCGACACCCGCCAGGCTGACCAGCAGCTCCGTGGTACCGTAAGCCTTCCTAATGGCTCCGGTAAGACCGTTCGCGTTGCTGTTTTCGCCGAAGGCGATGCTGCTCGTGCTGCTGAAGAAGCAGGCGCAGACATCGTTGGTTCTGACGAATTGCTCGCAAGCATCCAGGCTGGCAACATCGACTTTGATGCAACGGTAGCAACTCCTGACCAGATGGCTAAGGTCGGTCGTTTGGGTAAGGTTCTTGGTCCTCGTGGCCTTATGCCTAACCCCAAGCTCGGTACCGTTACTCCTGACGTTGCTAAGGCTGTTAAAGAACTCAAGGGCGGCCGTGTTGAGTATCGCGCTGACCGCTATGGTATCTGCCATGTTGTTATTGGTAAGTGCTCCTTCACCGCAGAGCAGCTCGCAGAGAATTACGGTGCAGTATACGACGAGATTCTTCGTATGAAGCCCGCAGCTGCAAAGGGTCGTTACGTTAAGTCCATTACGGTAACTTCCACCATGGGCCCTGGCGTTTCGGTTGACAGCTCTGTTAATCGCGAGTACACCACCGCTGAATAAATCATTCGCTTACCGTTTGACACGAAAGGCACCCCGAATGGGGTGCCTTTTTTGCGTTTCGCGGCCTGTATTCCGCTCGAAAAATATCAGTCCTACGCAACAAGAGGTGTGATCTATATCAAATTTGCTATATACGAATTCGAAAGCTATATAACAAACTGATCGATTGCAGAGTAAGATACGAATTGTTGATAGATTAAACAGGGGAGGAAGTTATGGTCCAGCCACTTACCATCAAGGGCGCCGCGATCGGCTCGGGGCGCCCGAAAGTGATTATCTCCGTTATGGATAATGACCTTGAGGGATGTTTGAGTACGATTAATGAAGGAATTGCCGCAGGCGTTGATTGTTTTGAATGGCGTGGTGATTTCGCCGCTCAGCTTCATGATCCGAAAGCTATGGCGGCTCAGTCGGTTGAATTGGGTAAGGCTCTGCCTCAACATCCGCTTCTATTTACGTTCCGCTCAACCAGCCAAGGCGGACAATTGACTATCCCGGTCGATGAATACGTGGCGCTTAATAAAGCAATCATTGAGGCAGGCGCAATCGATATGGTGGATATCGAATCATGGATCGGTGATGCACGTGTCTCGGAGCTCGTCGAATGCGCTCATGCACACAATGTTGCCGCGGTGATTTCGTATCACAATTTTGCAGGCACCCCATCCGTTGATTGGATGGTCAGCTTACTTACTCACATGGCAGATCTGGGTGCGGATATTCCCAAGATCGCCACTATGGCAGAGGACGCGCAAAGCACTCTGCGTCTTCTTGCGGCTACCGAGGAAATGTCCCGTATTCATTGGGGCAAGCCGCTTCTGACTATGGCCATGGGTCGAGAGGGAAGTATCTCTCGTTTGGCGGGGGAACTGTTCGGTTCAGCGCTTACCTTCTGCTCTCTCGAGAAGGCATCGGCCCCGGGTCAAGTTGATGTTAAGCAGGCGATTCTTATCATGGATGAATTACACGAGGTATTTTCGTAGCCGTCATCCGATCAGGAACTTATATTCAATTACAACAGTGAAAGAGGAACCCCATGTCTCAGCGCAGTGCAATTAGCGGTCATACTCATATCATCAGTCTTTTAGGTAGTCCCATTCGCCATTCGATGTCGCCTGCAACGCATAATCTCTCCTTCGAAAAGCTCGGTGTCGATTCGGTATACGTAGTGTTCGACGTAACTGAATCCGATCTGCCTCAGATCGTTCAAGCTATGAAGCATATGGACGGCTGGGACGGCAGTAACGTTACCATGCCGTGCAAGCAAGCGATCATCCCGTTACTTGACGGTCTATCTGAAAGCGCAGAGCTGATGGGTGCGGTCAATGTGCTTAAAAAGGAAGACGGCAAGATCATCGGGCATAATAGCGATGGTATTGGCTTTATGAATAACCTGCGCAAGCATGGAGTCAACACGTCGGGCGAAACCATGACGCTCATCGGCCCTGGTGGTGCGGGTTCCGCCATTGTCGTTCAGGCGGCGCTGGATGGTGCGAAGAAGGTTCATGTGTTCGCTCGCGAAGGCGGTCCTTCCTATACGCGCTCGACCACGCTGCTTCCTCGCGTGGCTGAAAAAACCGGATGCGAGCTGATCCTGCATGCATTCGAAGACAAAGAGGCCATAAAGCAGGCCATTGCTGAGTCGGATGTGCTTGTGAATGCAACTCCAGTAGGTATGGGTGCGGAATCCTTGAAATCGCCTGTCCCTGCGGAATTCATCACCCCTGAAGTCGTGGTGGCGGATGCAGTATATCATCCACGCATGACTAAGCTGCTGAGTGATGCGGAAGCGAAGGGATGCACTATCGTTGGTGGTATCGGCATGATGATAGAACAGGCCGCGACGGGTGAAGAGATCTGGTATGGCGTCGAGATGCCTACTCAGGAGATTCTTGACGAATTGTTCGCTGAATAATGAACGGGTAGGGCGCTGTCTTGCAGCGCCCTCTGGCGCTCCAAAATAACCGGGTGGGCGCCTGGCGCCGAAAAGGGGGCTGGGATGGATTTTCATCAACTGCTTTATTTTAAGGCTATTGCGGAATCGAAGACCATGAGCGAAGCGGCTCAAAAGCTGCATATTTCCCAGCCGTCCCTTTCGCGTGCTTTGCGGCAGATAGAAGAAGAGACGGGCGTTCGCCTGTTCGACAGGAAGGGCCGCACACTCGCCCTTAATGATGCTGGAAAGATCGCACTGCGTTGTGCGAATACGGCATTGAATGCGCTTGATAGGGTATCGCTTGAAGTGGCTCTTTATCAACAGAAAAAGGAACAGGTGGTAACATTGTACGCTCCGGTTCCTATGGGCTGCAACGAAACGATCCTGATGCAGTTCAAAGAACAGCATCCTCAGGTACTGTTAAGAATAAGCGATTCGAAAAAGACCGAATACACCGAAGAGGTCCCTCATCTGATCTTCTTCGCCTCGCCGAAGTATCACCAGGAAGCGGGATATACCCTGCTCGGCCAGGAGGAGATCGTCTTGGCTGTTCCGCGCAATTCGCCTTATGCGAACGAAGAATCGGTTTCGTTGCGGGTATCGTAGATGAATCGTTCATCTTCAATCCGGTGGGATCGCTGCGCAATATCATCGATGGGATGTTCCAGGAAGCGGGCATAACGCCTCATTTGTATATGGAGAACCAGTCGTATGTCCAGATCATGGAACTCATATCTCGTGGGGTAGGTGTAACGCTTGCGCCGTCCATAACTTGGTTCAATGACAGCATATCGAATGTAGTGCCTGTGCGGATCTCTGACATTCACCGTACGCGTTACTTATATTTGCGCGTTCCGGAAAATGCGAGCACATCGCCCAAGGTCGAAGCGCTCAAGCAGTTCTTGATAGAGTACTATCGCGAACGCTGCAGCGAAAATGCGTGTGGCTGATTTGCGAGAGCTTGCGATCTTTTAAGGACGTAACTTAATACGCTCACGACTAAACACCTCCTTTCAACGTGTTCAAAAGGCCTTCTGCTACTTGCTCAGCGCTTTGAATTATCGAAGACGTATAATGAATTTGGATAACTAGATGTGCAGCCACGAAGTAAGTGGTGATGCGCACCAAGGCGTTGTTCGAACGCCGATCGGAGGAGCTATATGAGCGAAAAAACGCAAAGCGTGAAAGATCTTGCAGCACAGATTCTCAAATCAAAGGACCTTATCGAAGAAATCGTTGCCGCCCTTGCCGGCCCAATGCGTCGCAATCGTCAAAATGCCGCTTCAGTTCTAGCTCAAGTGGCGAAGATCGAACCTGAAGCACTCGTTCCCTATATTGATGAATTCATTGATGCCCTTAACCGCCCAGAAGCGCAAACGCGCTGGGAATCCCTTGATGTTCTGACGGAACTCGTTGCCTTTGAGTCGCGTTCCTGCGATAAGGCTATTTCAGGAGCGGAGATCGCGCTCTTTGACGAAGATAACGGGTTGGTGCGCTTGGCAGCCCTGCGGTTCCTGTGCACTTTGGGTGCCACGACGGAGAACCGCTCTCAAAAGGTCTGGCTGCTTTTGGATGAGGCCATTCAGTGCTATCACGGCGACTATGAATATCAAGACATGCTTCATGCATTGATCGGGTTCTCTTCGGGCAAACTTGCCCCGGAAGTAAAGCAGGGTCTCTCCGAGCGAGTGGCTTTCGATGCTGAGCATGGCAAAGGCGCTTTGCAGCGTCGCAGCCAGCAGATCATAGACAATCTTTCTTAGACTCTCAGTTCATTAGTGGTTGCAGCGCCGGTATTTGTATATCGGTTAAGGCGTTGCGAGATAATTTCAAGGAGCGAATGAATGGCGAAACATACCGTGACCCTCATCCCTGGTGATGGCATTGGAACGGAAACCACTGCTGCTATGCAGCGGGTGGTGAAGGCTGCAGGTGCTGATATTGAATGGGAGGTTGCCGAAGCGGGTGCTCACATGATGGAGTCCTGCGGTACGCCGCTCCCCGAAAGCACGATAGAAGCGGTTCGGCGCAATAAGGTTGCCATCAAAGGCCCCATCACCACACCAGTGGGAACGGGCTTTCGCAGTGTCAATGTTGCGCTTCGTAAAACGCTCGATCTTAATGTATGCCTTCGTCCGGTCATGTCGATCCCTGGTGCGGGGGGACGTTATTCGGACGTCGATCTGGTCATCGTGCGTGAGAATTCGGAAGACCTGTATGCGGGTATCGAATTTGAAGAGGGTAGCCAAGGCGCCCAGGACCTGATTTCGTTCTGCGCAGAGCAGGGTGCAGGCACTATTCGCCCTGATTCGGGTATATCCATCAAACCCATTTCGGTAACGGCGACGCAGAACATAGTCCGATACGCTTTCGACTATGCGCTCAAGCATGGTCGCAAGAAGGTAACGGCAGCCCACAAGGCGAACATCATGAAGCACTCTGATGGATTGTTCTTGCGTACCGCTCGAGAAGTGGCGAAGGAATACGAAGGTCGCATTGAATTCAACGACAATATCATCGATGCGTTCTGCATGAACATCGTCATGGATCCATCGCAGTTCGATGTTATCGTCTTCCCTAACTTATATGGCGATATCGCAAGTGATCTGTGTGCGGGCCTGGTCGGTGGTCTTGGCATTGCTCCGGGAGCTAACATTGGTCCTGAATATGCGATATTCGAAGCAGTGCATGGTTCTGCGCCTGATATTGCCGGCAAGGATATATGTAATCCCACAGCGGAGATCCTATCTGCTGCCATGATGCTCGATCATCTAGGTGAACTGGAGATCGCAGCCAATATTCGCAATGCGGTGCGTGAAGTATATGCGCAAGGTGCGGTACTGACGGCTGATATCTGCAAGGCGACGGGGTCTTCGGTCGAACCAGCTACGTGTTCTCGCTTCACCGATGAATTGATCGCAGTATTGGAACGATAACGATCGCTATGCGCTCTGCATGCAGGGCGCATTTCATTTAACTTTGTGTGATGTAGTAACTGCTATACGAGGAATGCCTCGGGAAAGAAGGAGCCCATGACTGACCGATCGGCGATCTTGAAAGTAGGAGACGCGTCGTATACCTACTATCCGGTCAATACGGTGGCGGGATACGATAAGTTACCTTATTCGCTTACGGTTTTGCTAGAGAACATCTTACGTTTAGCTCCTGACGATGCGCGAGCAGAAGAGCTTTCCCATCGTCTTGTCGAGGCGGGTCTCGCCGGAACGGTCGGAAGTGAAATTGAGTTCAGCCCAGCACGTGTTCTGTTCCAGGATTTTACGGGCGTACCGGTATTCGTCGATTTTGCGGTCATGCGTGAAGCGTGCATGGAACTGGGTGGCGACCCGAAGAACATCAACCCGCAGGTACCTTGTGATCTGGTCATAGACCATTCGGTCATCGCTGATGTAGCAGGATGCGCCGGCGCTCTTGAGCAGAACATGGCTCTCGAGTTCGAGCGCAATCAAGAGCGCTACGACTTTCTGAAGTGGGCTCAGGAATCGTTCGAGAACGTGCGCATCGTTCCCCCAGGAGCGGGCATTTGCCATCAGCTCAACATTGAGCGCTTCGCGTCGGTCGTTATGACACGCGAAGATGAGCAGGGCCCCGTTGCGTACTTTGATACGTTGGTGGGCACCGACTCTCATACCCCGACCGCGAACGGCATCGGTGTTCTGGGATGGGGTGTTGGCGGTATCGAAGCTGAGGCTGCTGCCCTGGGTCAGCCTATTACAACGCTAGTACCTCGCGTTATCGGCGTGAAGCTGATCGGAAGCCTTCCTGAAGGCGTAAGCGCGATGGACGTTTCGCTTACCTTTGCTCAGATGTTGCGTGCTGAAGGGGTCGTCGGGTGTTTCGTCGAGTGCTTTGGCGAAGGAGTAAGCAGCCTGAGCGCAACGCAGCGCGCGTGTATCTCCAATATGACACCGGAATACGGTTCTACCTGCACCTTGTTCCCCGTTGATGATAAGACCCTTGAGTATCTTACTTTGACGGGACGCAGAGAAGAGCAGGTCGCGTTGGTGGAGGCATATGCCAAAGCACAGGGCTTCTGGAACGATCCTGCTGCGCAGCCTCGTACGTATGCGAAGGTTCTCACCCTTGATTTGTCCACGGTTCAGTCGAGCATCGCTGGCCCATCGCGTCCGCATGATCGCATCGATGTGGCTTCTGCCAAGCAGGCATTCGATCGCATTTGCTCTGATCGCGGTCTTGATGGCGATAAGCGCGTTTCCGTGGAGCTTCTTGGTCAAACACACGAACTGACTCATGGTGCGCTGGCTATTGCGGCGGTTACTAGCTGTACTACTGCAACGGATGCGAGCATGATGCTGGCAGCGGGCGTTCTGGCGCGCAATGCCGCACAGGCCGGTCTGCATCCTAAGCCATGGGTGAAGACGATCCTTGCTCCTGGCAGTCGTGCGACGGAAGACATCTTAGATGCGGCGGGGCTCATGCCCTCATTGCGCGATCTGGGATTCTATACCTGCGGCTTTGGATGTATGAGTTGCATTGGTAACTCAGGTCCTGTTCTTCCTGAATTGCATGAAGTAGCGAACGATATCGAGCTCGCGAGCATCTTGTCGGGCAATCGAAATTTCGAAGGTCGTATTTCGCCCGATGTGTCGCAGAACTACCTGTGCGCACCTGCGCTTGTTATTGCATATTCGTTGGTCGGTACGATGGACTTCGACTTCGAAACGCAACCTTTGGGGATCAGTGCTGATGGGCAAGAGGTCTTCTTGCGCGATATTTGGCCCAGCTCCGCTGAAGTGAATTCGCTGCTCGATCAGCATTGCACCAAGGAGGTGTTCGATCGTGCGGGGAAAGATCTTTTCGCTGGTGATGAAAAGTGGCAGGCGCTCGGCAAAGAGGCGAGCGATGTGTTCTCGTGGAACACCGGCTCCACCTATGTTCGTCGGGCACCGTATTTCGATGGCATGACGCGTGAAGCCCAGGCTCCTGAGGGCATCAAGAATGCACGTGTACTGCTTAATGTGGGCGATTTCATCACGACAGATCATATTTCTCCTGCTGGATCGATCGCCGAGAACTCTCCTGCAGCGCGCTATCTGGAAGATCATGGGGTCGCATCCGCTGACTTCAATACATACGGTGCGCGTCGCGGAAATCATGAAGTGATGATGCGCGGAGCGTTCGCGAACGTGAAGCTCACCAATAAGCTTGCCGAGGGCAAGAAGGGTGGCTGGACGAAGGACTTCCTCGATGGGAAGGTCAAGGCAGTGTATGATGCAGCCGAACATTACCAGCAAGAAGGAACGCCTTTGGTTGTTCTGGCAGGCAAGATGTACGGCAGTGGATCTTCTCGTGACTGGGCCGCAAAGGGCCCGATGCTTCAAGGTGTACGCGCGGCATTCGCGGAAAGCTTCGAACGTATTCATCGCTCTAATCTGATCGGCATGGGCGTTCTTCCCCTGCAGTTCGAAGAGGGGCAGAGCGTTGAGAGCCTTGGTCTTGATGGATCGGAAACCATCACGATCGGCGAGATCGATTTTTCGCAGGGTCTGCCTCGTCCCTCCGTTGTGGAAGTACAGGCGCTCAAGCCTGACGGAGCGAAGATCGCTTTCAATGCGACCGTGCGCATCGATACGCCGACCGAAGGCGATTACTACTTCAACGGCGGCATTCTGCAGTACGTACTGCGTTCGCTTGCATAGGGAAAATCAAAGAAGCGATATGTATGGTCGACGAGGTCGACCGCTGCAACAAGTATTGGATCGGCAAGGTGCGGGGCGACTCGTACCTTGTTTTATATTCAGCGCAAGTTCAACGGTATTTGCTAAGCGTTTAAAGACATGTTTAGATACAATAGAAAGCTATATAAGCAAGAGGGAGGAGCCTTATGGCAGATCCAAATCAGCAAGGACCCGTCAATTGGGCCGATTTGCTGAAGCAGTTTGGTGCTAACGCGCAAGGTGGCGGTGTTGGTGGTGATGGCGCCGGAGTAGGCGGCGAACGTCCGACCCGTGGCCAGAACCCAGCTGGGGCAGAGTTCAGTGCTTTTCGCGAGACGCTTTCTCAAATGAGCAAGCGCGCGATGATCATTATCGCAGTGATCGTTGTATTGGTACTGGCATTTTGTTACTGGTGGTTCCATCCGCCTATCAACATCCATAGCGTTGATCTTTGGTTCGCGTTGGCGATCTTTATTCTGCTGCCAGCATTTTTGATCTTTTTCACGTTCCGTCAGATCTATTCCAAGGGAATGGGTAAGCGTGAAAAAAGCGAGAAGAAGGCAAAGCGTTACAAGATCTTGATGGGCGTTCCGGTGGCTATTGCGATCGTGGGCGTTCTTGGTGCGCTGTTGTCGCTGACGTTGTTTCCGGGCAACGCGGAAAAGTATTCGACTATTCTGAATACTGAGGATGCAGATTTCGCTCAAAGCATGGAAGAGGCGGATTATTCTACGATCCCCTTCATCGACCGCGATTCTGCAGTGCTGTTGGGTAACCGTACCATGGGTACGATGGCTGACTACGTAAGCCAGTTCGTCATTTCCGATCTGTATTCGCAGATCAACTATCAGAACGCACCGGTTCGCGTAAGCCCCTTGAATTACGCTGACATTTTCAAGTGGTGGTCCAACCATGACTCGGGCATTCCTGCATACGTCATCGTTAACATGAGCACGCAGGATACTCAGATCGTACGCTTGGAAAATCCGATCTACTATTCGGATTCCGATCCGTTCTTCAACAATGTTGATCGTCACGTCCAGCTGAAGTACCCCTTCTATATTCTGGATGAGAAGTCGTTCGAGATCGACGATGAGGGCAAGCCGTACTGGATCTATCCTATCCTGGACTACACGGTTGGTCTGTTCGGCGGCGAAACGGTATCCGGAGTCATCATGTGCGATGCAAGCACGGGTGAATGCCAGGAGATCCCTATCGACGAAGTACCGCAGTGGGTCGACCGTGCATATCCTGCTGACTTGCTGATCGAGCAGTACAACTGGAGCGGTGCGCTGTCTGGTGGCTGGATCAACTCTTGGCTCGGCCAGAGCGGCGTGAAGCAGACCACCCCTGGCACTGATGGCAACCTGGGCTACAACTACATTGCAATCGACGATGACGTATGGGTATACAGTGGCGTTACCTCCGCTACATCCGATAATTCGATCATCGGTTTCGTGTTGATCAATCAACGTACGGCGGAATCGAAGTTCTATGCGGTAGCGGGTGCAACTGAAGAATCGGCTATGAGTTCAGCAGAGGGCCAGGTTCAGAACTTGAGATATGTCTCAACGTTCCCCTTGTTGATCAATGTGGCTGGGCAGCCGACTTACTTCATGGCTTTGAAGGACAATGCGGGCCTGGTAAAGATGTTCGCGATGATCGATATTCAGCGCTACCAGAACGTTGCCGTTGGCGACACGTTGGAGGAAACGGAGAAGGCCTACAAGCAGCTCCTGCGTAACAATGGCGTGTTGACTGAAGAGAACGGCGATCAGGCTACGATAACTGATGGCTCGGCAACGGGTACGATCTCTGTTCTGTCTCCAGTGGTCATCGGTGGTGACTCGCATTACTACATCATGCTTTCGGGAGATGGTACGCTCTACGATTGCCCGGTAACTTCAGTGGTGGACATCGTGCGTTATAAGGAAGGTGACAGCGTTACGCTGAACTTCTCCGCTGGCGGTGGATCGGTCGTTGTAGTCGACTCGGTTCAATCGGCGCAGACGTCAACGACCGATCAGGCAGATCAGGCAGCGGCTTAGTCTTACCTGTGGGCAGTACGCGCGTCCAACGTGCAGCATGCATAAAAGGGTGTTGGTGCATAGCATCAACACCCTTTTTACGTTCTGCTGCCATTCGTTGTGTGAGTCAGCTTGCATTAGGTAGGTGCGCTTTCGCCTTCAGGTCGCATCCTTATCCTTATGGGCGCGAGCGAGAACGGGTGCGCAGATGTTCTCTTAAAAAGAAAAAGGGCACGTCTGTGAACGTGCCCTTTGCGTGCAGATGATGGTGCCTGCGATTATTCTTCGATGAGGATGACGCTCGCATGAATGGGGCCATGAACGCCGACGACGCGTACCAGTTCGATGTCGGCCGTGTTGGAGGGGCCGGTAATGAACGTATAGTTCGAGGGCATTTCTTCTCCAGCGGCGACCTTTTCCTCCCAGTCATCCATGAGCTGCGTCATGTAGGGGAAGATATCGCTTTTGCGCAGAAGGGCGATGTGCCCGATGGGGAGCAGGCAGATGGAACGACCGGACTTTTCGCTGCAGCGTTGGATCACCGTTGAGGTCTCAGCGATGCCGGCCGATGCGAACGTGATGCCGATATCGGCGTTCTCGGCGCGGCCAACGCTCTTTTCGCGGCTCTCGGGGTTCCAACGAACCGCTTCGAGGGATGTCTGAACAAGCGCTTGAGGAATGCCGTAGGCATCGATTTCGGGAACATCAGCATATACGATATGTCCGCCATCGCCGAATTCATCGATGAGGGAAAGCACGCACGATGCAACATCCTCGGGCTTTACTTCCTTTACGATAGTGCCCATTTTCTCGGCTTCGCGAATGAACCAGCTGGAAAGTTCTTCAGTGGTGTAGTCATGAAAATCGCTTGCAAGGGGAGCTTTGGTTGCGGCACAGGGTTCCACCTGATCTGGAACGGTGGTGCGGCCAAGTGCTTGCGAAATGGGTTTTAGGAATTCTTCCAAACTTACCGTACTCATTATTCTTCCCCTCTCTTAGAGGCATTGCGGCAAGCTGCCGATACTGCTTTAGCCGTTTCGGAGCGCTGCTTCTGCGCGGCTTCCTTCTTGTGCTCGGCGAACCATGTTCTGAATTTCTTGTTGCTCATGGGATCGAGATTGCGCGATGCGGTCCAGCCGTTCAATACAGGGATGATCGTGCTGCTCTTGTCGATCTGGTTGGTGTTGCCGGTCAAGAGCTTCATGGCAGGAGACGCTACGGTGGTGATCATGCCGTATAGCGTACGATTCGAGAATGTTGCGGCCGCAGTGCTGAATACGGCCTTCTCGACGGGGGATACGTATCCTTGCGCAACGATAGTGCGACGATGCTGTGCGATAAGAGCAGGTAGTGGAATGCGAACCGGGCATACATCGGCGCATGAGCCGCATAAACTGCACGCATAGGGGAGCTTCGCCGCTTGTTCGTATCCGACCAGCAAAGGGGTAAGGACGATGCCCATGGGGCCGGGGTAGATGGAGCCGTATCCGTGACCGGTGATGTGGCGATATACGGGGCACGAATTCATGCAGGCGCCGCAACGAATGCAGCGAAGCATGGGACGGAACTCGCTTGCCAGGATATCGGTGCGTCCGTTGTTCACCATGACAATATGGACGTTCTTGGGGCCATCAGCTTCGCCTTCGCGGCGAGGACCGGTATTGACAGAGAACGACCCCGAGATCTTCGCGCCAACGGCGCTGCGTACCAAGAGCTTCATCATGACGTCAAGGGAGCGCAGATCGGGCACGAGACGCTCAACGCCCATAACGATGATCTGGGTCTCGGGAATACTTGATGCCATGCGCGCGTTGCCTTCGTTCGAAACGAGCGTGCATGATCCGGTTTCGGCAACGCCGAAGTTGCATCCGGTAACGCCAACAGGCGCGTTCATGAATTCGGGACGTAGGATCTTACGCAAGAAACGCGTGATCTCTTCGGGGTCGTTCGTTCCGGTGTAGCCCTTGCGTTCCTGATATAGGTCGCGAATGGAGGTGCGGTCGAAGTGCAGCGCGGGAACGACGATATGCGAAGGTGCATTGCCGGCGGTTTGGATGATGTGCTCTGCGCAGTCCGTTTCAACGGCGGTGATGCCGTGCGCCTCGAGGAACTTGTTCAGGCCGATCTCTTCAGTCATCATGCTCTTCGATTTTACGCATGAGGTCGCGTTCACTTCCTCGAAGATGTCGAGGATGCAATCAAGCGCGTCAGTATCGGTGGGTGCAAAATGCACGTGCGCGCCGTTCTTTTCCGCGTTCTGAGCGAAGGTCTTCACGTAATAGTCAAGGTTCTTCAGAACATGGTCGCGAATGTCTGCTGCATGCGTGCGGAAATCCTCCCAGTTGTCCACCTCGGCGACAAGGGCGTCACGCTTACCGGTGATGACATCCTGGGCGGTTTCGATCGCGCGATGCTTGAAGGTGTCGGAAAGAGATCGGTGGATGCGATCCTCTAGAGGTGCGTCATCATAAATAATGGAAGACATGCTATGCCTCCAATCGTGAATCGAGGATCTGGGCAATATGAAGGACCTTCATATTGCTTGATACGGTGCCTTCTTCGATGAGGCGGTCGAGCGCCCCTTTGATATTCATAAGGCATGCTTGGTCGGCACCGCACAAATAGTCTGCGCCAGTTGCCAGCGCGAATGCGACCTTTTCCTGAACCATGTGGCCTGATACTTCGGGCTCTTTAACACTGAAGGTGCCGCCAAAGCCGCAGCAGCGGTCCATTTCGGGCATTTCGATGTACTCAAGACCTTCGACGTTCTTGAGTAGGGTCAAAGGCTGTTCTTTGACGCCGAGCATGCGGGTCAAGTGGCAGCTTGCGTGATAGGTGACCGTGCCATCAAGATGGGCTCCAAGGTCGGTAACGCCTAACACGTCGACGATGAACTGGGTGAATTCATAAATGCGGGGAGCGAGCTCTTCGATCTTCTGACGGTATTCCGCATCATCTTCGAAGAAGTGCGGATATTCGGCCTTGATCGCCCACGCGCACGAACCAGTTAAGGAAACAATGGTGTCGTATTTACTGTAGGTGTCGATCACTTTTCTCATCATGGGCTTTGCCTCTTCGACATAGCCGGAGTTTGAGAAGGGCTGACCGCAACATACCTGGTCATCGGGGAGCATGACTTCGCACCCGAGTCGCTCAAGCACGTTCACTGCAGCAATTCCGACTTCCGGATAGAACATATCGACCATGCAACCCGGGAAGAACGCGACTTTCATAAGGGGGTCCTTTCTCGTTAGACGGATAAAGCTTCGAGGTTTTTTTACAAAAATTCAAGGAAGGTTTCGCAGGCGCTAAACGTGGGGCTGTGAGTGGTAGGAATTCGGGGAAAGACGGCGTAAAAGGCGCGGTCGTGGGTACTTTATGGACTATATCAAAAAGATGGCTTGACGGGACATACATGTTCTGTAATCATTATCGGGCTGCAATAATATGCAGTGCAAACGGATACAAGTTCCGCTGCCCAAGACAGCCGGTACCGTAAGGTTCAATCGCGAAAGCGGCCCGCCGAGGTGGTCAATAGATATGATTAGATCGATCTGACCCCCTGCTGTCATGAGCAACAGGGGGTCGTTTTCTTTTCGGAGCTCGACCCACCCGTATGAGGTGCGGAACACGATGCTTTGAAAAGGAGGTGCACTACTACATGCCAAGCGTACAGAATACTGAAAGGCTCGAGGTCATCAAGTCCGACCTTGCTGACGTTCAGGCAGTCTGGGTTGTTGACTACCGCGGTCTCACCGTTAAGGAATCTGAGCAGCTGCGTAACAACATCCGTGAAGCAGGCGCGATCATGAAGGTTCACAAGAACACGCTCGTTCGCCTTGCTTTGAAGGAACTCGACATGCCTAGCCTTGACGAAGTTCTTTCCGGTCCTTCCGCATTTGTATTTGCTGAAGGTGATCCCGTTGCTTCCGCAAAGGCCTTGAAGGACTTTGCAAAGAGCAACGAGAACCTGGTGATCAAGGGCGGCATCATGGACGGCGCGTTCGTTGATGCTGAAGCGGTTGAGAAGATCGCTGCTCTGCCTTCTCGCGAAGAACTCATCGCCAAGCTTCTCGGCACTCTTCAGAACCCAATGGCCAAGACGGTTCGCGTGCTCAATGGCCCTATGGAGGCATTTGCTCGCTGCGTCAGCGCTATTGCGGATCAGAAGAATGCAGCGTAAGTGCTGCACGATACCTTCGGGTATCACTTGCAGCGTAAATGCTGCATAACATGAATTACTGGCACCGAATGTGGTGCACTGAAAAAGAAAAGGAGTCATACCATGGCTGTAACTCGTGAAGAGATCATCGAAGCTTTGAAGGAAATGCCCGCTCTCGAGCTTTCCGAACTCGTAAAGGAACTTGAGGATGTATTCGGCGTTTCCGCTGCTGCACCTGTTGCTGTTGCTGCTGCACCTGCTGCTGGCGAAGCTGCTGCTGCTGAGAAGACCGAGTTCGACGTTGTTCTCGAAGGCTTCGGCGACAACAAGATCGCTGTTATCAAGGCTGTTCGTGAGATCTCTGGTCTCGGCCTGAAGGAAGCAAAGGAACTCGTTGAGTCCGCACCTGCTCCTATCCAGGAAGGCGTTGCTAAGGATAAGGCTGAGGAAATGAAGTCTCAGCTCGAGGAAGCTGGTGCTGCTGTAACCTTGAAGTAACTCAACTGTTGCTTTAGGTCAGTTCTAACAACGTGATTCTTTCATATTGTTAACACCTGTAGAAGGGAAGCGTGAGCTTCCCTTCTTTTTGTATATAGTGGTAAAACCCCCACATGATAGGGGCGAAAGGGACGTTTTAGCTTAGCGAACATCTCTGGTTCTTTGATTAATGTAGGCCAGCGAACATATTCGTGTTCGATCGGAGGCGCGTGTGGCGCAAGGAAGAAGGTTGGTATGGAGAAAGGATATTTCTCAGCGGCTTTGAGTGATATTACTCGATCTCCTGGATGGTTCTCGAAGGTGCTTCGTTTGGGCCTTCTTTGTCTTGTGCCGATCTTCGGCATTATCGTCCTGTACGGGTATCTCTATGGGTGGGCGCGTGATATCGCGTGGAACGTTCATAGGCCTCTGCCGGATCGTATTTTCGGTAATGAAGATGGTAACCTGTATAAACGCGGGTTCTTTATCCTGATCATCGCGTTCGTGTTCGGGTTGATTCCGGGTATTTTCAGTGCCGTTACGGGCACAGCGACGAGCTTCTCGTTCTTAGGCGTTATATACGGGTATGAAATGCATTCTGCCTCCGCGTTCGGCTCTCTTTTCATGGGGATGATATTCTCCCTGATCAGTCTGATGCTTTCATTCGCGATGATGTTCTTCATCTGGGTCGGCTCTATGCGTACCGCCCTATATGGAACGCTTTCATCAGGGTTCCAGATCGGAAAGATCTGGTCCATGATGCGCTATGACTTTACTGGTCTTTTGCGTATTTTCGGTATGTATCTTCTCTGCATGACAGTGTTCGTTGTTTCGATCACTTTGATCGGCGTCATCTTTGCTTTTGTTGTGGGGATCGTAACGGTTCTGATGGCGAACAGCGATGCGGTAGTGGTGCTCGCGGTTCTCTCGATCCTTGTCCTCTTGGTTGTGTTCGTGCTGGTTTGCATGTTCGTTACCGTGTTCGTTGAGGCGCTTATTGCTCGCGCATTGGGATATTGGACACGTCAGTTCCAGGTTAATCTGTGGGGTGGTCAAGAAGATCCGCTGCCTTTCGAGCGTGAATATGTGCAGCAGCGGCAAGAACAGTTCAGCACCTATGCGAATCCCTATCAGGCAACTAACGCTTCTCAGGGCCAACCTACCTGGCAAGCACCTTCTGCTCAGCCGGGTCAAGCGCCTTATCAGCAGCCGCAACAACAGGCGCCATACCAAGCTGCTCCGACGTCCCAGCCGGTAGCCTATCCGGTCCATCAGGCTCCGCAGGCTTATTTGCAGCAGGCGCCTCAGCCTTATCGGCCTATCTCCGATCCGATGCAGCCAACGCAGCCCGGTGAAGTGATAATGTCCTCGTCGGCTACCGCGGTCATGGGCGCTGAAGGTCAGGCAACTGCTCCGATCGCGGGTTCGGAAAGCCAGGGAGCTCCTTCATCGACGGAGTCGACGTCTGTCAGCGAAGACTCTATGGGCAACCAGCCGACAGCCATGACGGATGGGTCCGCACAGCCACCTGTGATCGAGATAGAGCCTTCCGTGACCACCGATACTTCGACCGTCGATGCTCAGGTGGAGGCTGTGGATCAGCCTCAGGACAAGCAGGTCGAGGAAGTGTCGTGCGAAGCAGTGTTGTCGGAGCCTAACGAAGATCCGGAGGGGCCTTCTGGGCCAGTCGATGAACCAAAGGATTCTCCGGTTACCTCGAGTGATGGACCTTCTGAGCCAAGTGATGAGACGCTCGATCCGACGAATGATGGCTCTCAAAAAGAAAAGTAAGCGAGATCTAATACGATAATATGTGGCCCTCAAGTGGACCAATGCGCGATCGCATGGGTGTGCTTGAGGGTTCTTTTGCTTAAGTGGGCTGATTAGTGAAACGTTCGAACGCACAAAATGCTATGCTGCTTCATAGCGCATTTGCCGACGACGTTCGGTGGCTTAAGTGCGCATTAGGCGAAAGAGGGTACTGGGGAGTACTCAAACCATGAAGGGAAGAGTATATGAAGACGGAACTTTGCGATCTGCTGGGAATCGAATATCCCATCATTCAGGGTGCGATGGCGCACATTACCGATGGTAAGTTTGCTGCAAGCGTCAGCAACGCAGGCGGTCTAGGTGTTATTGCCTCGACGCTTCATGACGCCCAGTGGGTAAAAGAGCAGGTCGAGATCGCCCGTTCCCTTACTGATAAGCCTTTCGCAGTGAATCTGATCATGGAAAGCGACCTCGTTGAAGAATGCGCACGTATGTGCGTTGAGCTGAAGGTGCCGGTCTGTACCATCAGTGCTGGCAATCCTGCGGCTATCGTTCCTATTCTGGTCGAAGGTGGCGTAAAGACCATTTGCCTTATCCCGCATGCTCGTGCGGCGAAGAAGATGCAGGATCTGGGCGCGACCGCCGTTGTCGCTGAAGGCATGGAAGGCGGCGGCCATATTGGTCGCATGTGCACCTATCCTATGGTTCGTCAGGTCGTTGAAGCGGTGGATATTCCCGTTATCGCTGCAGGTGGTATTGCTGATGGCAAGGGCTTCTTGGCAGCACTTGCTTTGGGTGCGACCGGCGTTCAGATGGGCACGGCGTTCTTGGCGTCTGATGAATGTCCGGTAAGCTCCGTATATAAGCAGATGATCATCGACGCTGCTGATTGCGATACCGTCCTGACGGGCGAATATGGCAAGAAGCAGGTACGCTGCATTAAAAGCCCCTTCACCAAGGCATATTGGGATCTGTATGATTCTGGTGCAAGCAGCGAAGAGCTCGACCAGTTCTGCCGTGGTTCAGTGGCGGATGCAAGCAATGGCAATATCGAACATGGTGCGTTTTCCGCTGGTATGATCGCGGGCTTGGTCAAGGAAGTCAAGCCGGTTTCGAAGATCATTACCGACGTCATGGACGAAGCGGATGCGGCATACGCAGAGCTCAAGCGCATTTACGGCTAGGTATGTGATTGCGGGATACGCGTCAAGATATTCCAGCGCGCGAGAAGCGAAGGCTTGAGCGCGATAATAAAACGGTGGTGGCCATGGCACGGTTGTATTGCCATGACCACCATCGTGGTTTATCGGGCGAGAACGGCCTTTGCGATCATTGCGCCGAAGTGGTCGCGTATGCAGCCGAACGAACCCGCCGGTGTCCGCATCGGCACAAGGGGCTTTGTGAGAACTGCGTCATCCAGTGCTACAGTCCCCAGATGCGTCAAGATATCCGATCCATTATGGCCTATAGCGGGCCACGCATGATCTTTCATCATCCTTTTATGGCTGTTCGTCATATCGTGAAGAGGCTGACTACTCCAAAGGGGCAGAAATGAGTACGATCGAAGATATTCTCGCGTTCAACGAGCGTTTTGTGGAAGAAAAGCGCTACGAGCAATATGCGACAGACAAATATCCCGACAAAAAGCTCGCCATTGTGAGTTGTATGGATACGCGCCTTACCGAATTGCTGCCCGCCGCGCTTGGTCTGAAAAACGGCGATGCGAAGATCATCAAGAACGCAGGCGGTGTTATTTCGCATCCTTTCGGCAGTGTCATACGAAGCCTCTTGGTAGCGGTGTTCGAGCTCGGTGTGGAGACCATTATGGTCGTGGGCCATTCTAATTGCGGCGCGCAGCATATGAATGCCCAGGAAATGATCGGGCATATGCTTGATGCGGGTATTTCCCAGGATCACATTGTCATGATGGACTATTGCGGAGTCGATTTCGAATCATGGCTCGCTGGTTTCGGTGACGGAGAGGAAAGCGTACGGGCAACAACCGAAACGATCGCCCATCACCCGCTTCTTCCGGCCCATGTTGAAGTCAAAGGGTTTATCATCGACTCAACTACCGGCGAACTTACGCCAGTGGCTAATCAGTAGGCTTACATGCGCTAGTGGAACATATGAAGAACGACCCACTGTGATGTTCTGTGCGGCGTGATCGTTTGCGCGTGTTTGAAAAGTGAGGGGCTCGTCATGCATATAGGGTTCGTTGGCGCCGGAAAAGTCGGTTGTTCTCTGGGTTCGTATTTCGCTCAGCAACATACGATCGTTGGCTACGCGAGCAAGAGCAGCTGTTCTGTAGATGAAGCGGCGCAGCTTACCGGTTCTCATGCATTTCGCAGTGTGCTGGAGCTCGCTCGAAACTGCGACATGATCTTCTTCACTGTTCCTGATGGGGCGATCGAACAAGCGTGGCTCGATTTTTCTTCAAACGCATCGGCAGATGTTCTCCAAGGGAAAATGGTCGCTCATTGTAGCGGTGCTATGCCGTCGACGGTGTTCGAGGGTGCTGCGCAGCATGGCGTGAGCGCCTATTCTATCCATCCGCTGTTCGCGGTTTCGTCGAGAACCGTGCCCATTGAAGAGTTATCAAAAGCGTTCTTCACTATTGAGGGATCGCCTGAGCGTCTTGATGAGGTGTCGGCCTTTATTGGCGGATTGGGTAATTCGTTCCAGGTTATTCAGGCATCCGATAAGACGCGTTATCATGCCGCTGCAGCGCTTGCCTCGAATCATGTTGTAGCGTTGTATCGCATTGCTTGCAATGAGCTGATGCGTTGTGGTTTTTCCGATGCGGATGCCGAGCAGGCTATGGCTCCATTGTTCTTGGGTAATGCGCAGCATATTGCACATGATGGTGTCGTGGCGGCTTTGACAGGACCGGCCGAACGGGGTGATTATGCCACTATAGATAAGCATCTTGCATGTTTGGATGGTTCTACGAAAGATATCTATCAGCTGTTGAATGAAGTGCTTCTTGATATCGCCCAAGAAAAGCGAGCATTGCATAGAAACGTATAATTGCGTTTAATGGTGCTTGTATGCAAGAGAGGCCATGTGGTCGCGCGCAGTAATGGCGCGAATGCGACCAAGGTGCATGCAAGCAAGTGTTCGAGCTTATATATAGGGTATGAACAGAAGGGGAGAGAGCATGTCTAAAAAGAAGAAACAAGAAATCAAACAGGAAAAGGATAAGACTGCGGGTTTCTTCCTTATTGTGGGGTCGGCTTTCGTTGTTATGATTCTGGCGTACGCCATAATCGAACGCGTACTATAAACTGAATATGCAACACCGAGCGCTCCTTGAGGGGCGCTTTTTCGTATGGAGGTGCCTTTTGAACGCAGATTCTTTCTTTAGCTGCGTTCCATAGACTTGCGTATCCATGTGATCCTCGTGGATCCACGCACCGCTCCATGGACCCGAGCCCCAAGTCCTTTCATTAGCGCCCACTTCACTCATCCGAGCCCGCCCATCCGCACCTGATTCACGGATTCGAACTTCCCCGAGCCCTCCCAACCGCACCCGCCCTATGGACCCTCATCCCGCTCGCCCCCCATCCGCACCTGTCCCACGAACCCGATCCCCATATTCCAGCTCCCCCAAATATTTCCCGATCCCGCCCCTTCTCACCCCC
>JAXKBI010000022.1:0-5569 GCA_036553105.1 Eggerthellaceae bacterium | reverse complement strand
GATTGACAGCGTGGACTCGCCGACCCGCAGATCGACCTTGCGTCCGACGTAGCGGTGGGGCACCGAGTAGCGGTTCTTGGCGTAGACGACGTGGAAGTCGAGGTTGACCGAGCGGTTGTACACCCATTCGGCGACGTCGTAGCGGACGTCGGGCAGCGGCCTGAGCTCCGCCGCCTCGACCTCGGCGAACACCGAGTCCCGGCTGCCCTCCCTCTTCTGGAAGGGATGGGCGTTGTAGGCCGCGTTGCACTCGCGCACGGCCAGCACCGCCTCGTCGAGGTCGGCGAACGCGCGGTCACGGAGCTGAGCTATCACCCATGTGGCCGCGTCCCGGACGGTCCCCTCCGCCGACGCCTTCTGCTTGGGCTTTCTCACCTGGGCGGGCATGATGGCGGTCATGTAGTGCTCGCCGAGCGCCTCGTAGGCGTCGTTGAGCACGATCTCGCCCTCGCGCGGGTGCTTGGTGACGCCGGTCTTGAGGTTGTCGCAGACGGTCCGCTCCGGCACGCCTCCCCAGAACTCGTACATATGCACATGGCAGCGAAGCCAGGTCCGCTCCCTCATGTCCAGCGTCGGCTCGAAGTAGGCCTTCTGGCTGAACGGCAGCACGCCGACGAACAAGTAGACCTTGGATACCTCGCCGGTGATCGGGTCGACGAGCCCCCTGCCGAGCGTCGGCCCGGACCAGTCCACCTCGCAGGACTGGCCGGCCTTGTGCTCGATGCGCTTCGTGAGGCTGTTGGCGACCGTCCAGCCGCCGTAGTCGCCGCAGAACTTCGTGTAGCCCATGGCCACCTTGCCGGTTCGGCGGCACCTCTCCCGGTACTCGTCGTGGAGCAGCCGCAGGTTGACGCCCACTCTGGCCATCTCCTTGTGGACGTACTCCCAGTCCGGCTCCTCGAACGCGCTCTCGCGCACGTGCCTTTCCGGGTAGAAGAGGCGGTAGACCTCGTCGTCCGCCATCTCCCTGACGTCACCCCAGCCGATGTTCCGCTCGGCTGCGATGTCGAAGACCTCGCACACCGATTCCATCGACATGCGGCGCGTCTTGGCTATCATCCTCCTCGATAGCCCCTGCTCGCGAAGCTCCATGATCAGCTTCGCCCTTATCTTTCTCGCCATGGTGCGCACTCCTTCCGTACGATCGGTTACATGGCGTAACGGATTGTACGGACGGCGCCAGGCGATACGCATCTGCGAATCGAACGCTACGGATTGCGCGAATCATCCATCATGGTCACCGATACGGAAACGGCGAAACAGGTGCTACTTAGACGCCGCAATACTCAGGGTCTTTCCCAGTATGCCCTCGATCAGAGGCGAGAAGAGCCCCCTGCACAGGCCACACCATGATGAACAGCGACAGAATTCCGCACACGCCTAGGCAGCTCAGCCCGTTCACGAAGGGACGCACGCCCCGGAACCGCACGACTACCATAAAGGCAGCCAACACGAACAGCGCGGCCGCCGATGCGGCGGAGTACGAGATGAGGCACTGCAGCACCGCCACGATATACAGCAAGGCGGATCGCACCGAACATCGATGCCCAGCGAGGACGTCCAGCACCAGCGATGCCCGACTGATGGCAGCGCCACGTAAATGGACGAATTCTTATGCCCGTAGAAGTTCAGCATGGCGCGGGCATGGGGGGGCCGATGAGGCGCTGCCACAGGAAAACGGATGCCAGGTTGACCACCGGGAAAACTCCGGCACCACCATGACGAGCCACAACAGCTCGCAAATTATTCCCGAACCGGTATAGCGCGCGTAGGCGGTCAGCCGCACGGCCGCCGCAACGGGCACTCAATCGTAGAGCCACTTCGCATAAATCCGCAGGCGCCTCATGCGCTCGTTCGCCGCCGTCGTGAGAAGTATGAATGACACAATGGCGACGACAAGCAGGCCGAACTTGTCCCTTGGCGTGCGAAAGACGTACAGCACGGCGATAACGGCGATTGCGACGACCTGCATGACGAGATATTTCGTGCCGAAGATGGACGATATCACATGCCTGAGGCCCACCGGTTCGAAAAACGGCAACAGCAGGAGCGCGAAGAGGGCTACGTATTTGGAGGCGCGGACGAAAGCTTGGGGCCAATGCAGGATAGTGCCCCGAATGTTGGCGTAGGCACCTATAATGAAGAACACCCTAAGCAATCACTGGGTTGTCTGAGTCCAAACCAGTATAGGATTAGTATCGGATTAGCTGTTTAGTAGCACGGAAAAATGTCCGCACCTCCGTGCCATATATCTCGAAACCATAGAGTGAAGCACGCTTCCAACAGCAACGATGCTAAGGTCTTCCACGAGCCCCAGCTTAACGAACTTGAATAGGACTGGACTGGAGCGGGCTCTATTTGAAAACCGCATCGAGCCGATCAAAGTGGATAAGCTTTAACAAGATTAGCGCAAAGTTGCGGCACAACCATTTCAAGTCCAGACAGGTGCCAGCAAAATAGTTGTTCGACTTATATTCAGGAAATCTAAAATACTCGGGATTTCCGCCCTCCAGATATTTGCAATACAGGACACAGAAGTCATCTACATATTCCAAATACTTCCCACCTACACCATAGGCTGAGAGGAATTCTCTCGATAAGACTCCAAGATCGTGAGTTTTGGGGAAATGGTACGTATTTTTGAATAATAGATATTTGAAGCCAACCTCAATAGCCTGCCTTCCCACAAAGACAGTGGCAACTGAATCTGGATGGGTGCCTGTCAACACATTGAAGATATTAATGTACTCAAGCCAGTAATCCCTCCAAAGCGCCGTACGTTCCGCTACGCCAAAATCGGTAGCGGTTCCGTCAACTGAGCGAATACGTTCCACCGTTTCCTCGATAGATAAACCTGAAGAGAAGATGAATTCCTTTCTCGACTCCCAGTTGCTATCTTCATGAGGGGCGCCATTGAACAAGGGAGCTTTGCCGTAGTTAACGTGGGTCGCCGCGAAAGCTCCATCAAGCTGTATTACATCTTCATAGCTTAGTTCGTTTCCGAAAGACGCAAAGAGGCTCATACCAATACTTCCTGCGATACTAAATGCATTTCCTGAGCAATCCGCAATGCCGTCAATTGCGCACCGTCCCGTGATCGCCATGCCCTGCCACATAGCGTTCTCCCTCTACTCCGTAATAGCCCAAGGCAAGTACAAGAGGCCAGGTAATCGTAATAAGCGATTCCATAAGCCCGACGACAAGAAGACAACCAAAAGCAGACAAAACAACGGTAGAGCCCACACGCGCAGAAACCATCTTACTCGCAGCGAGAAGAATCAATATACAGTACAAGACAACGCCAATGAGGCCGCCAGACACTAAAACATGTAGAAAAAAATTATGTGCGTTATTGTAAAGATAATCATTGAAGAATAGAGCGAATCGAACACTTGCACCATAACCTAGCAACAAATGCCCAGGCGCCATCATCGAGAGCACGCCTTCCCATACAAAAGTGCGCAGCGTGAAAGTTGTCGTCTTTCCCAAAACGCCCACCAAGATGGGGGCGAACAGCTCTTGCACCTTCACCACCATCAGCAATACAACCGTAACGGCATAACCTCCCAACAAGCTAAATCCATTGACCAAGGAGGCAATGCGGGGCAATCTGCAGAGTGCGAGCAGGATGAAAAAGAACAGTATCGCAATGACCGATGTGGCGGAGTACGAAACGAGAAACTGAACGCAACCAATAGCCGCAAACATCACCGAACGCGCAGACAGACGACGTCCCTTCCGACGATCGAGCAGCAACGAGCAGACGATGGAGGGGAGAACGATATCGATCGACGAGTTCTTGTGGCCAAAGAAATTAAACGGTTCACGACCGCCGAAGTTGAACCCATCGGGAAAGGCCAGAATAGATACGGTATTGCAAATGGAGAGAAACCCGGTGACCACAAGAAGCGCGATCAGAAAATCCGTCATATGCCTTTGTCGAGCATACCCCACCATCAGCACAGCTACCGCTAGGGGCATCCAGTCGAGGAAGCATTGCACGTAAATCCATCCCCGACCGAAGCCCTCGTTCAGAAACGTCGAGAGAAACATGACCGCCACTATCGCAAGGGCGATGCCCGAGAAGATATCGAGTCGCTTTCTAACCGCCCCTAAAAAGAGTGTGACGATCGCAGCAAATATTTGTAAACCCAGGAGAACGGAACTATAGTCCAGTACCAACGCATTGAAGAAACCAGTCGGTGGATAAAACGGAATCAGGAGCAACGCAAACATGAGAACGTAGCGCCAGTCCGCGCAAGGACGATTCACGTAGCCGGGTACACTGGGACGACGCGAGCGCACGTTGGGACGCGCTAAGGTTTCGTCCACATGTCCCGACCCGTTAGACCGCGATCCCGATTCTCTATCTTCATGCCTCGTTTCCAAAATTCGCCTTCCTGTGTTGCGCAATAGACCCCAATAGGTGCTGGTCTATCGAATGATATATCCGCAAGGGCTATCAGAGACAGCAGACACCCCATCAAGCACAAAAGCAGAAGAAGTTCGAAGGCGTTACGTCTGTTCGCAAGGCAGAGAAAGGAGCGTCGGGGAAGTTTATCCAATTTACTTCCCCGACGCATAAAAGGCCACGCTACTTTCCGCAGCATCCGTTCTTCCGACAGGTTATCGGATGGTCGGTTGGCACCCAATCCCGGGGTCGTCGTCAATGATCTTTTAGCGCGCAGCGAGCAGTGCGTCTTACGCTTGCTACAACGGGTCTGCAGACGCCGTTTTCACTTCCCCGTTGAACAGATCAGCAAAATCCAGCAGGCTCTTTTCTGGCATGGGGCTGTAGGTGGCGAAATCTGCTGCAGGGGTAATGATTCTTTTGGCGGCACAGAAGAGCATTTTATGGCGTCGCGAGCCGAAGCGCACGGTCTTGCCGTGCACGCCAGGACGCGGCATCGCCTGCCCGGAGCGCACGGCATAGTAGCGCACGATACCGTCGTTCTGTAGGCTGTCACGCTCGAACATCATCCGCGCCTCGTCTCCGGCATCGGATCCATCGGAGTAAAGCCAAATATCGGGGCCCGCCGATAGTCGTCGGATCAGGCGACGATCGAGGCGGGTCTTCCATCGGGGCACGCGGCCGTCATGCTGCTCCAAAGCTGCCCGAAGGGCCATCCCCTCTAAGCGGTCCACCACTATCTTTGATCCGTCCAAATCCGTCCGCACCCGCCACGAGCCAACGATACGCTCGTTGCGCAGTGCATGAGCCGACCTCGCCAATACCTTTACCGACCATGCCAGGGGAATGGTCGCCCCGCCCAGGCGCAACTCGAGCCAGATATCCTCGCTCTCGCCCAAGTCGCGTGCGAAGCTGAACTGGAAGGAACGGCCCAGCCTCACCGTTGCCGTCGGACAGCCCTCCACGGCCTCCGTCAACACCAGAGTGTCCGCGCTGCCGCCGCGATCGGCCTTTCGGGGGCGCCGACGCAGCAGCAATTCCACGCCCCCTCCCCAACCGGCGAAGAACGGAGAGCTCAGCGTACCGGATACGTGCAGCTCGCCATCGCGCACGGCAATCCGCGTCAGCGTCGCGCTTGCGCAGCCGGCAGCAAACACG
>JAXKBI010000021.1:0-2482 GCA_036553105.1 Eggerthellaceae bacterium | reverse complement strand
TTGGGTTCAATTTCGGGGGCTATGTTTCAAAAAGTGTGTCCGCTTGGATTCTTGCTAAACTCACTTTAGACCTTTGTTTCTACTCGGACGATTATGTGGTCTATGCCGCTTGCTTGCCAAACCCCTGATCTGAATTCGCTGCGTGATCTGAGATTGTTGTAAACATCTGATGATTCCGAGAATTTATAAGCATTCCAGGGTTTTCTTGTGATGCGACCATCGGAGTAGTGGATTTCGATGGTCGCTTTTCTGTGTCTCAGTAGCAACTTCTCAAACTCGTATTGTTCGGCGGGGACGAGCGTAATGGGCAGTGGATTATTCTCTCTTCCGTCGGACATGTGGGCTGTTCTTCTGGTTTGTGATTTAGCTTGAGCTTTCATTCCAAGCTCGCGACGGAGTTTGCTCCTAATCTCGTTTGCTGAAGTCTGCGCCTGTCGCATTGCGTCAATGACGCGGTCGTAGTTGAACCAGTATTCTTCCCAGGCTTTATCTCCAACCAGTTCAATAAAGTCGATCTTGGCTGGAGGAAAAACTTTTTCGTAGGTCTCTAATAGCGAGATTCTGCGATCGAGATCGGTGATTCCCCTTGATTTTGGCGAGAGCTTGGAATCACTAAGCATCCATTCCTTCCAGTTGCGGTTGCCTTTGGACTGATTGCACTTGCTACAGGCTGGTACTAGATTGTGTATTTCGCTAATGTAGCCTGTTGGCTCTTTGTTAATTATCAACGGATTTAGATGATCCCATTCAGTATGGCCGTCGCCGCAATACGCGCAGCAGACGTTCTCTCTGTTCATATTGAGGACTGATAGCGCCTCATCTAACTCTCGATCGCTTGGTTCTATGCATGGAATGATTCCGTTCACGAAAGAATTGGTAATGCTCGAACTGCGCCCCATTATCGTTACAGGAACTGGCATTTTGAATACTGACATGATCAACCTTTCTATCGTAGACTTGCGGCCTAGACTGACCCTTATTTCTTCTTCTTCTTGCGCTTGCCTTCAGGCGCTTTGCCGCGCGTAGGCTTTCCGTGCTCTTTGATGTAATCAAGCCGATTGTCCACGGAAGATCGCGTTATCAGCAGTTTTCCGGCGAACTTGTATCCGTCGATTGACCTTTCCTCGATCATCTTGATGATACGGGGAATGCTGACCCCGAGGAGCTTCGCGGCCTCTTTGGCTGTAATGAGCCCATCGAGGTCAGTCTTGTTCTTTAAAAGAGGGCTGTGTACGTCAGGCATGTTGTGATAATAGTCAAAGAGTTCTTGCTTGAGATCGAAATCGTCATCCCAGAACTCAGCTTCGAAATGCAATAGGACGTGTTCGAGGATGAATTTCTCGGGATCTTCTTTATATAGCGACCATGAATCATCATCGAAGTCAAAAGGATAAACGCAAAGTCCGAGCGGGTTGATGAGCCCGAACTCGTAATCTTTGAGGTACAGCGCGAACAATCCGCACTCGCCCAGAGGATCCGAGACATCCTGGATCAGAAGTCGAAGACCGCTATAGTCTTTGAGATAGTCGACCTCGTTGCCCCTGTGAATGCCATCCTCCATGTACTCGCCTTCTGCAAGGTAGAGGCGAGCGTACTCGGTGAATTCCACTTCGTAGAAATCGAGCTTATGGAAGGTGCGACGATCGAGAAGCGTTCCTTCTTCCACTTGGTCGAGAAAACGGATCTTTTCTATGGACTTTGGATCCGCTTCAATAGCTGCTTTCATGGTATTGGAATCTGCGCGATCTTCTTCGAAGTCCTCCCAGAAGAGTGGTTTGCTGATTAGGTCTTGCATAGTTACATCTTCGAGCTTCATGTCTCCTCCAAAAAACCATTAGCTGCTAACAATATAATGAGTATATCAGGAAGCTTCGACCCATGCAAGTTATAACATTAATTGTTAACGGAATCATGAGAACAACTGGGAGGCATATTAAAGAGCAAAGGTAAATGAGCTTAATCGTTGTCGTGCCTTGACATCAAACAAGGAAAGCGCCCGACTTGAGTGAGATGCTCACCGCTCGGACGCTTTGACAAGACGCATGGCAGCACAGTTACTTGTTTTTTGACGGCTTCGGCAGTGCGTGCGTAGACGCGCTGCGCCCCTCGGGGCGGGGTTTCGGCGTTTCGGGGAGGAGCGCTCGAAGAGGGTGCGGGGCGATGTTAGAATTTGCCGTGGAAAACGATGACCCCGAAAGTAAGGGGAATCTATGATCTGCGATAACGTTCTGGAAGCTGTGGGAGGCACGCCGCTCGTGCGCCTGCGACGCATGACCGGACCCGACGATGCCCAGGTGCTCGTGAAGTTCGAGGCGGTGAACGTGGGCGGCTCGGTGAAGACGCGCACGGCGCTGAAGATGATCGAGCGCGCCGAGGAGCGCGGCGAGCTTGGGCCCGATTCCATCATCGTGGAGCCCACGAGCGGCAACCAGGGCGTGGGACTCGCCCTTGTGGCGGCGGTGAAGGGCTATGCGGCCCGCAT
>JAXKBI010000020.1:0-3431 GCA_036553105.1 Eggerthellaceae bacterium | reverse complement strand
GCCTTAGAGATATCATCAATGAGTCGAACGGATTGGATGATTCCTCGTTTCACTTTCGGAGATACGTGAAGCTCGTCAACCATTGACTCCAACGATTGCTTTTTATCCGCTCCAAGATTCTGCTCATCAATCCATTCAGGAAAACCATAATTTTTATCAGTAATAATTTCCATAAAATTACGATCTTCAAAACGCATAATCTCAATGATGCTATGCTTCTGAGGGGCAAAATCATCACCAATCTTGCATTCGCCGACCTTGGTCGTAAGCAACTTCCTTGAAAGCTTGCCCCATCCCGTGTAGTGAGTCCTTGCCAACAATTCGCAATCACTATCGGACAGTCCATCAAGCATGCGCAACTGATGCAGTAAAGTCTCTTTATCCTCAAACACAGTCTGGAGCTCGATTATCTGCTCCATAAGCTCTGAATCTTTATTCACCCGTTCTGCGCCGAAAATACGGCACAGTTTTCCATATGATGACATAGAGCTCATAAACTTTGACTCGCTCGCCAAACCAGACAGCTCATAGGTACGGCCATACTCTTTGCGGAGCAGATTTTCCGCAGCCTTTTTGGTGACTACACCGCCTTTCATAAACAAGTTACGAATCAGCAGCGTCTTTTCTTCTCGACCAAGTCGTTGACGACGACGGTTTTCCCATCGGTTGCCCGAACGAACCGATAAACGGACATTATTTAGTTCGTTAAGAACTTCATACTCCTGATACAACATGGAGTTCTTCGGCAAGGTCGCCTCACCTAGCAGATAGCTATCTGTATCCACGAGCCGTTCAATGAAACGCCTACCCGACTCATCCTTGTCAACCATCTTATCGAAATTCCAAGGAGTGATTTCTCCAGATTTTTTACGCTTCATCCAATGGTTTTCGCCATTATCTGAAGGCTGCATTCCTTCCCGTTCTACCAATGGACCCACAAAATAAGGCACACGGAAAGTCAGCAAGCCTTCTATTTTATTGACTTGTTCACCGTTCTTTTCAAACGTATCCAAAAGGAACGGATAATATTTTCCTTGCTTTTCAAGAATTCTCCTAAGCTCATTTCGATGAAGCTGATACGGAATCACACCATTATCAGAGTCTCTTTGAACTGGGAAAAGCCGATCTTCATCAATTGCGTGCTTTAAATCCAATTTTTTGGATTCAGACAAATTAGAAGCCTCAATTAACTTCGAAAAATATTTATTTGCGTTCTGTCTTGTTTTTTCATACGTAGAAGTACCCCTGATGCTCCGACGTCGACCGTCAACCATTGTCCAGCCAACCAACTCACCATAATGCTTGTTGATTTCATCGGCATTGTCTTCCGTACGGAGCTCTTTTTTAATAAGATCCCAATTTCTTTGGTGTCGTGTGTAACTCGCACACATCGATTCAGAAACACTTTTTGCGTTACCAAGCAGTTGTTTCAGAGCGATAGCGCTATATTGTTTCTGCATTTTATCGAGTAACTCGCATTGTTCATCATCAAGCAAGCCCGAATCTACGACCTGAGCACGAACTTCCTCGTAATCAGATTTATTGAAATAAATACCAAGCGCTTTCTTTTCATCGCTGGTACGTTCTTCAGATGGGAAAATCTTCGCTAAATCAAGTTTATTTCCCTCTAGACCAGCAAAAATAGCCTTAATGACATTGATTTGTTCTTTTGGCAGTTCACACGACTCACAAATAACAGCAAGCGCATTTTCAACACGCATACTGCGAGAACCCTTTGTCGTGCACAACGTATCAGCAAGACGCTTTTTGTCGATTCCTGCCGTCCATGATCCATCCAGCTGCTCATCAAATACACACAGAATGATTTCACCGATAAGATTTAAAAGATTCTTTGAGTCGAATACACTCGAAGAATCCAAATCACCTTCAACAAGGAAATTACCTCGGTACTTCAACAGGTGATGGACAGCGAAATACACTTCTCGAATATCATGTTGCTTGTCATCTTCCATCAAAGTTTTGCGCAGATGATAAATTGTCGGATATTGTTTATAGAAACGTTTATCCTGATTCTTCGAATCGAATAAGACACCGCCATACCAATAATCCGCATTGTTCTCATCAGCAGGATGAACCCAGGAGTACTTCCTCCGCGCAAGGAATGACGGATCCACCTCTGCCAGGGGAGCATCAAAAATAGCATCAAGCATATGCAAACGCCAACGTCTACGAGAGTAGCGCCTACGAGTAGTACGAGCCATACGACGAGCTTCAGCAGTCTGCGCAGGCTCGAATAGCCTTACACCAATTAACTCACGCCCTTTAGCTCTCATCAACCGATAATCAGGAGTAAACGCGGCCCATCCAACGGAAGCATTACCGATATCCAAAGAAATTGCATAATTCGGAACTATTTTTTTGCGGCTCATAAGACCCCCGTTGGCTTAAAAACAATTAGCTATAGATTACACCTGATAACCCCTTTATCCGCATGGGACACGCTCGGCAATAACCCAAAATCTTTTTTTAAATTCAGACTAACCAAGATGAAAAAGCCGGGAACGGATGCGACGTTTAAATTACGACGAACCCAACTCCCGGCATCGCGACTGCTTCTCAAAGATGTGTGCTTGACTCACATGGATGGTACTGAGAACCATTCGCTTGCGATCTGTTTCCGCCGCGCATCCAACGCAACTCGACGCAGGCATGCGGCAGACACAAATCAAGTCTGTATCAATCTTCCAGCCGGCACAGAAGCCAGCCGAAAAGCCACAAACTACTTTAGTCACACGATTGAATAATCACAAATCGGTCACAAAAACCATGAAGCGGTATACACATCCGCATTATGTCATCCAAAGCTGCCATAATCACATACTCCTTACTTATAGGCGATGAATCGACTCTGATAATTACAAAAGTCAGTTGTTGCTATTATTTTTTTGAGAAATCTCTTGCGCTTTATGCTTAGATGATATGGCCTGATTTTTGTTCCGTCCTTATAGTGGGGCGGCTTGCGCCGCTTGGTTTGCATAATACTCGGTTTCGGTCCGTCCCGGTGTCCCGTAGCCCAAGGACTGGCGCAGACGCTTCGAGTTCCACCACGAGACCCACCGGAACGTCGCCAATTCCAGGTCCCTCAAATCCCGGAAGGGCTTGCGTCGCCAGACGAGCCCGGTCTTGTACGCGCCGTCGGCGCTCTCGGCCATGGCGTTGTCGTACGAGTCGCCGACCGTGCCGGCCGAGGGAAGCATGCCGAACTCCCCGACCCTGGTGGTGCACACGAGGCCGATGTACCGCGCGCCATGGTCGGAATGGTGCACGAGACCGTCCGTGCCGCCTGTTTATGGTCAAATAAACGTGTACGGCGTCACCACCAAATCTGAACGGCATAAGCGTTCATATTGGACACGGACGGCGGACGGAAATGGCATCGGCGGAAGAAAAGCGCCGGTGCCGTACGGTTC
>JAXKBI010000019.1:0-149222 GCA_036553105.1 Eggerthellaceae bacterium | reverse complement strand
TTCGAATCCGGGCGTCGCCTCCAAATTCGCTTTTTCACCACCCACTTGGGTGGTTTTTTGATTCATTAGAGCAAATTCGACTCTCGCCCTCCATCAAAGAAAAGGCGCGGACCGAACGATCCACGCCTCAAGCATCTCTCCGTCGAAGAACACGCGCTCCTAGCGCCTCTCATGCCGCCAGTGCCGTATTGAAGGTTACTGACGATAGTAAGAAAGAAAATCCCCCAACTTCCCCATCGCATCCTGCAGGATCTCAATACGAGGAAGATACACGATGCGGAAATGATCGGGTCTTTCCCAATTGAACCCGCTGCCCGAAACGATCAGTATCTTCTTGTCGCGAAGCAGATCGTAGGCGAAACGCTCGTCATTGGTGATATTGAACTTTTTCGCATCAATCCGAGGGAACGCATAGAAGGCGGCTTTCGGCTTCACTACGCTAATACCAGGAATATCGTTAAGGGCGTTGTATACGTATTCACGCTGCTCATAAATACGACCACCGGGCACAATGTAATCGTTCACGCTCTGATGTCCACCCAATGCGGTCTGTACGATGGACTGAGCGGGAACATTCGAGCACAAACGCATATTAGAAAGCATATTCAGGCCCAGAATATAGTCTTTTGCAGCAGCCTTATTGCCCGACAAGATCATCCAGCCCACACGGAAGCCAGCGATCATATGCGATTTCGAAAGACCGCTGAACGTAACGCAGAACAGATCAGGCGCCAAAGAAGCAATGGATACATGCTCTTCCCCATCCATGACGAGTCGATCGTAGATCTCGTCAGAGAAGATCATGAGCTGATGCTCGCGAGCAATATCAACGATCTCCTGCAGCACTTCGCGCGGATACAGCGCACCAGTAGGATTGTTGGGATTAATGATGACGATCGCCTTAGTGCGATCCGTTATCTTCTTTTTAATATCATCAATATCCGGATACCATTCAGCCTGCTCATCGCAAATATAGTGAACGGGGTTGCCACCCGCCAAAGTAGCGCATGCGGTCCAAAGCGGATAATCCGGAGACGGAAGCAGAATCTCGTCACCGTTGTCGAGCAGAGCCGACATACAGATATTGATAAGTTCGCTCACTCCATTGCCCGTATAGATATCTTCCATGGTCACATTGGGAATATGCTTCAACTGCGCATACTGCATGATGGCCTTACGTGCGCTGAAGAGGCCCTTTGAATCCGAATACCCTTGGCAATCAGTCAGCTGCTGACGCATGTCGTAGATGACCTCGTCGGGGGTCGTGAACCCAAAAGGAGCAGGATTGCCAATATTGAGCTTCAGGATACGGGTCCCCGATTCTTCCATGCGCTTCGCTTCATCGACAACTGGGCCACGTACGTCATAAAGAACGTTGTCGAGCTTGGATGATTTCTTAAATTCACGCATTAGAGCACCTTCCATAGGAGTGATTATCTGGTCGTCTATAGGGGATGAAGAGTCGACGAATGTGTCGCGCCGAGCCGCCGCATCACGTCCTGTTTGCACGAGTGGCACAGGCATCGCGCCCGATACGGCTTCCTTTACTAAAAGATCAACTGGATCATCGCTTATTTGCCGCAGATCTTGTTCGCGGGCTGCGGGATTCGATACAGCGCCCGATTGCAGCCATGAAGCGTCTACCCCTAATACATCAGCCAAAAAGTTCAACGTATCTCTTCGAGGAGTGGTTTTTCCGCTGACATACTGGCTTATCTGGCTTTTCCCTAACTTAGCGCCACGTTTCGCAGCCTCACTCACCAGATCAACCTGCTTGATCTGTTTTTGAGCCATGGCCTGCTTCAAACGATAGGCAAAGGTATCCTGCCCCATATCATCCGCCTTATTCAAAAGTTCAAATTGAACTTCGTATTACTAGCATTCTCATCAATGAGTTCATTGTAATTGAACTTTTATATCAGATATTGAACTTTTGAACTTTTTTCTCGAACGGCTACGAAATGAGCTTCGACTCTTCGGCTTTGCGGACATACCATTCCAAGAAGGAGATGAGCGGCTTCCTTAAAACAAAGCCCAGAAGAATGAACGGCACGGTAAACGCAAGCAAACAGCCTAGCTGCATCCAGAAATCGCCCTGATATAGCCCCATCATGGCAGCGCGCAATGCGTCGATCGCATGAGTCACCGGCAAGAACGGGCTTAAGTTCTGAACGAAATCGGGTAGCATCGGCAAAGGAAAGCTCCCTCCGCTCGCTGAAACCTGAATAATCAACAGCAATACCGCTATGGCTTTTCCAAGATTGGCAAAAGACACCACAAGGGTGTAGATAATGAAGGTGAACACAAGGCCCGCCGCCCAATAGCACAACAAATAAAGCAATGGCTCCTGAACCTGCACCTGCAAGAAGAACATATTGCCCAATGCAAGAAGGCTCGACTGTACAAGCGATACCGCCGCGAAAGTCATGAAGCGCCCCATGAACACCTGGCGGAGCTTAGGGTACCCCGCATTGCTCTGCGCCTTAGGAGAGACCGTTACCTTAATGGCGACCACCAGGAGCAAAGATCCGATCCAAAGACCCAACATGGTATACAGAGGAGCCATCTGTGAGCCGAAATTGTCCGCCGGGAACAACGCCACTCGGTCAATAGCGACCGGAGAAGCAAGAGATGCAGCAAGTTCTGTCGGATCGCCCTCCAGCAGATCCTTGAGTTTTTCCATATCGCCAGAAGCAAGCGCTTCGTTCATGGTAGTACTCAATGCAGACAGTTTATCCGCAGAAACAAGGAGATCATCTGCTGCAGCATTCAGGTTCTCCTGTGCTCGCGCCAATGACGCATCCAGCGAATCCGCCGATGAAGCAAGATCGCTTCCGACTGATTCGAGCTGCGTCGCGCTCTCTAATACCGATGTCGAACTGGAACTCACATATGCCTGCAGCTCTTCCATTTGAGGCTTAAGCGTCGTTTCGTAGTCTTGAGAAAGGTCGGAAACGCTCTTCTTGGCCTGCTGGGCAAGATCGGAGACCGCCGCATGGTTCTGCTGAGCAGTACTGTTTTCCGTCCTGAATGTTTCAGCTGCGCTTCGCAACCCCTCGCTCAAACGCTCCTGCGAATCAGCCGACGACTCCAACTGCGTCACAAGCGAATCGAGCGTTGCCTGGAACTCATCCGGCACCTGGCACGCAGCGAGCGCTTGAGCCAATGCGCGGAACTGGACCGCCTGCGCAGCCACCGCATCCGCCTGAGCCTCCAAACTCGACGCAGAAGTGGTAGCAGCCGAATCCGCCGAAGAGAACGCTGTATCAATGGCTCCCGAAACACCCTCATATCCCGCCGCGCTCGATGACAGCGCCTCGGACAGCGCGTCGCTCGACACGCTCAGCGCATCAGAAAGCGATGAAATAGCTTGCTTGCTCTCTTGCACCGAAGACACCACTTCCTGCGCTGATGCACCCGTTTGCGACAGAAGATCCGCCGAACCAGAAATCACTCCACGGGTCGAATCTAGGATCGAAGCATAGGCGGATACTACCTGCGACGCTTGGGTCATACGGGCGCTCATTGACTGGATATTATTCGCCAACGTACCAAGTTGACCTGAAACGCCGGCTGAATCCGAATAGTCGATCAACGACGAAGCAACGTTGAGGCCAATCTCCCCTACCTTTTCGGTGAAAATTTGATTGATCTTATTCGATGCGTTGTCCGCCCCTTGCTGAGTAAGCTTAGGCGCGACTACATTCTTCTTTTCGTTGGTATAGTACTTGAGCTTCGCGTGTTCAGCATCAGGAGAATAGAACGTCATCATATCTTTACTGAAGCTCGGAGGAATAACGACTGCCGCATAGTACTTTCCAGAATGAGCACCCTCAATGGCGTCTTGTTCATCGGTGAATATCCATTCCATTTCGTCATCTTCGAGAAGAGCCGAAAGAACCTGTTCGCCCATATTCACCTTCAAGGGAACTAGATCGCTCAGATATCCCTCATCGGTGTTCGCAACCGCGACCTTCAGATTATCGGTATTGGCGAAAACATCCCAACAGGCCAGCACGTTATACCAACTGAATATCGAAGGCAGAAGAACCAGGCCTAGAACAATGATGACAGACACGACATTACTGAACAGGCGCCTTATATCACCACGAAAGATCTTGAACGCACTTCCCATTTAAGACACCTCGCCTTCTGACAAGGGCTTCTGCTCGGAAGCACGAGCGCCTTTCTTATTATTGAAGAGAACTTGAAGTTCCTGGTCGCTTAATGACGTAAGCGATCTTTCGTGTTCAAGGCGATCATGGATATGCTCAACAAGAAGCGTAGTGGACAGTAGAACAAGCAGCCATACCAACCATACCGTCAGAATCAGGACCTTGCTCGCACCTATCAGTGAAAGGATGACACCGCTCGCGCACGCGACCGCCATTCCAACGACCACGACCCAGCGCTTGAACAACACATAACGACGAGAGAAGGTTTCGATCGCCGAAACGATCTGCGCGCGATACTCCTGCTTATCAGAAAGCGCCCCGAACAGCTTTTCCCAGCGATAACGACGAGGCGGAAGCTGTGCTTCTTCCCCGTTGAAGATGTCGCTTTCCTTTATCTGCTGCGCGAACATTCTGTTCAGATTGACGAAATACGGTCGTAAGAGCAACCCGAGAGCCAAGAAGACCCCCAAGAAAAGCAGCAATACGCCCATATACATCAACCACTGCGAGCCATAGAAGCCCGCTATGGTCTCACGCAGGGCGTTGATACCATAGGTGAACGGGAAGAACGGATATATGCTCTGAAAGAACGCCGGGGTCATTTCAATGGGGTACAACCCTGTCGCACCCGGGATCTGAACGAAGATCAATATAACGCACAGCCCCTTGCCCACATGCTGGAACAACACTGACAGACCATATTGAATGCTCAGATAAGTAAGCGATGCAATGAGGGCCGTCAGATAGAACAATCCGATATTAGCCACTTCGACCCCGAGGATCAGGTTCCCCGTGCAGCACACGATCGCCTGAAGCGATGCCAGAATCGCAAAGAAAAGTAATTTACCTAGATAACGCTGGCGTGCCGTAAGGCGCGCAATCCCCTCATCATCAACTTCCTGACGAAGAATGACGAGCAGCATGAACACTCCGATCCATAGGGTCAGGTTCATGAAAAGCGGCGCCATGGCACTACCGTAAGCATTAACTGAATAAAGCGATACCGTTTCGATCTGCGTGGGAGACGACATGAAATCGGCGACCTTACCCGAATCTATCGACTCCTCCCCTAACAGTTCCTGCAAAAGACTTGTAGTTCCCAAAGCGGATAGATCGGTCTGCACAGAGGAAAGATCATCCTGAAAACCCTGCAGGAGCCCATCAGTGGCGACGAGTGTCGAAGAGGTCTGTGCCAAGGCGCCCATTAATTGATCAAGCACATCGATAGCTTGCGCAACGAGGATCTTCTGATTCGATACCGTCGTTGAAAGATCGTGAGTCGCCGAAGATAACTTCGTCGCCGTATCGCTCAAAGCAGGAAATGTTGAAGTCGTCAGCACCTGGCGATAATCACTTGATGCGCTCAGGCTACCTTGGATAGCAGTATTAAGCGCATCGGAAGCAGACGCGACATCATTCGACGCCGTTGCAATGCTTGCATACGACGATTCGACTCCATTGATCGCCGTAGAAAGAGATTCATTCTGTGTACGAAGTGTGGCGATAGTCTGATTCAAAGCGTCCTTTTCAGCCCCATCAGGCAACGCTGCCGCGAACACCGTGAGCGATGCGATGATACTTTCGTTCATCTGTACCATTGCCTTGCCTTGATCGACTGTGCTTTCTATGGTTCCCTGCGCTTGCGATATCGAACCGGCAACTGAACCTACAGAAGCGTTCGTCTGCGATGCTGCTTGGGATGCGAGCGCTGATGACTGATCAAGACTCGACATAAGAGACACGATGAAAGGCGCGAGTGCATTCTGGGTCGAATCAAGCAGTTCGGAGGCTCGCTGCAATTCGGAACTAAGCGTGTCCAGATCACCTTGAGAGGCCTGAAGTGCTTCCTTTGCACTCTGCGCTTTTTGGGAGGCGGTCTGCGCCGCATTATTCAGATCAGCGACACTCGAGCGAGCTTGACCGAGAGATTCGCTTACCTCGCCTACCTGCTGCGCTGCACCATTTCGAGCATGATCGATATCAGATTGCGCCTTTTCGAGTGCTTGATCGAGCGTTTTCACTACCGTCTCACTCACGGTTGACGAGAACGTAGAATTGATTGTTTCGTCAAGCGTCGTTGCACCCGTATCGGTTATCTTCGTTGAAACGCCACCGACTTTCTCATTGACATAGTATTCCAATTTCGGTTGCTCAAAATCACCCGTCAGCACCGTAAGGGTATCGCGAGAGAAATCTGAAGGAATGATGAAAGCTGCGTATGCCTCGCCCGAACGTACTTCCCCCATCGCATCAGTACGGTTGGTAAGCACCCAGCCTAGCTGCGTATTATGGGAAAGCTCTTCGGTGATCTGGTCACCCATGTTCAACGCACCGGTCAGATCAGATTCTGCACCCTGGTCCTCATTGACCACGCACACGCGAAGATCACCCGTATTGTCATAAGGGTTCCAGAACCCGGCAACATTGAACCAGGTGTAGAACGAAGGTAGAAAAATAAGCGCAAGAACCACAATAAGCGCGGAAGGAGCGGTGATGAGGCGCGTAAAATCACGTCGCAACAGTCGCATAACGTTCTTCACGCCGCGCGCCTCCTTTCTTGCTGTTCGATCATGTCGAATCAGGTGCTTCGCCATGATCATCTCACCTGAATCACTTGGCCCTTCGGCATTGTAGCGCGTCACAGAGCGCATTCCATTATGCCTTATTGCGATATTTTTATTTCCCAAATGTGGGATAAGTAATATTCGTAACGTTATTAATAAATAAACCTCACAAAATCAACGCGAGGGATCCATGCCATTCCACCCGACAATGAACTGAACAGCCCCTGTCTCATAAAACACTTCTCACAAGCACCATCAGAGTGCGCAAAACGAACATGATGTCCATCTGTTGAAATATAATGAGCTCCTACGTTCAAAAAAACAAGGCTCGCTTTTCGCTGACATGATAAGCACAGCGAACACGATTCCCTTACAGAAGTTATAAGAGGTATCCCTCCGGAAAGGATGAAGCACATGGCAGACGACAAGAACGCCGCCCCCGAAACCCAATCATCGAACGATCCTGTTTTTGCCACCGAACAAGCTCACCTTTCAGCAACATATCAAACGCTCGTCTCAATGGAAAAGCGCTTACTGCAGCACATGCGCGAAACAGCCGAATCAGCAGAGGAATACAAACGTACATCCGCAGATGAAGTGGCCTCGAATTTCGCAAGCGAAGGCGAAGCGCAAGAGACTTACGTTGAATACGCGAATATGAATAGTGTCATTGACGCATATAATCAACTTCAACAGGCTGACGCCGACAAGCTCTCGAATATCATGCTGCTCAAGCCTCAGCCGTATTTCGCTAAAGTGGTGCTCCAATACAAGCCCGGCGCCGACCCTAAAGAGATCTACATCGGCAACGCAGGTATCTCCGACGACACCTATCATCGTCTTGTCGTGGACTGGCGCTCCCCTGTTGCCGAGGTGTACTACAACCAATCGAACGGACCCACCTCTTACGAAGCCAATGGGCGCACGATCAAGGTAGATATGAAACTGCGCCGTCAATTCGATATTGTTGACGATACGCTCAATGCGTACTTCGACACCACGGTCGCCATTCAAGACGAACTTCTCTTAGCATCGCTTTCGCGTCAGCGATCTTCACGCATGCACGCTATCACGACCACCATCCAAAAAGAGCAGAACCTCATCATTCGTCACGAAGATGTACCAGCGCTCTTAGTGAACGGCATTGCGGGCAGCGGCAAAACCTCAGTATTGCTGCAGCGGATCGCCTACTTGTTCTATCAGCAGCGCGAAAGCCTTGACCCCAATAACGTATATCTGATCACTCCCAATCCCGTATTCCGCAATTACATCGACAATGTATTGCCCGATATGGGAGAGCGAAACCCCCATATTCTTACCTGGGATGAATTCACTGGCCGTCTTGTTCCTGAGGGACGCACCTTCAATTCGTTCCATACTTCAATGGATGTACTTGAACGCATAGACCACGCGGTCGAATCCCTTTCCTTTACGGATAAAGATTTCCGCGACATCAAATATCAAGGCGTAACGCTCATCACCGCGCAGCAGATCAATCGTATCGCCACACGCTACAAGAACGTTCCCGCCGGTCCGCGTCTCATCACCCTGATGCGTGAAGAACTAGAGAACCGCCTTGAGAGCCGTTTAGGTCAGATGGCCGGCACCGAACAGTTCCAAGACAAAGTCAACGCACTCAGCCACAACCAACAACTAGCGTTGTTCGGCGAACCTGCCTTAATGGATACCGATGAACAAGCAAAGGCCTACACGCTCCAATATTTGAAGCTCCGTTTCGGACAAGCGATCGAAACCATCCAGTTAGACCACTGGATCCGCGTCGATCGTATCGCTAAACGCATCGTAGGCATCGATGACCTATCTTTCCTTGAATGGCTCTACCTGAAGATCGCCTGCACCGGATTAGGGAACGAAGATGCGCGATTCGTTATGATCGACGAGGTGCAGGATTACTCTCCTGCCCAATTAGCGGTTCTTGCTCGCTACTACAAATATGCCCACTTCCTTTTACTGGGCGACGAGAACCAAGCCATCACCGAACATGCTTCATCATTCAATGAGGTAAAAGCAGTGTTCGAACAGCATCGAGGTGACGTGAGCGAATGCCACCTTCTTACTAGCTATCGCTCGACACCCGCCATCACCGAACTGTTCGCCACCTTGGCATCAGGAGAGAACGCCATGCGTATCTCCTCTGTACAACGCGATGACACGAAACCAGAGTTCATAACATACCCTGACGACGCAGCATGCCGATTGGAACTCGCTCGCATACTGTCCGATCTATCCATTACCGATGGCATCACCGCCGTCATTGCTCACGACGACGAAGAAGCTCGTGATCTGTGGGGGATCTTGAATGATATTGTTTCAAATGATCGGTTGACCTATGTAGCGCAAGGAAGCACGCTCCCCGATCATGGCATAGTTCTTATCACCTTGAAATTGGCAAAGGGCCTGGAATTCGACCACGTCATCATTCCCAATGCGAACGAGGGTCATTATCCCGCAACGCCCCTCGCCCAGCACCAGCTCTACACCGCGATCTCGCGTGCAACGAAGACCATATCCCTTTTAGCGAAAGAAGAATTCACTCCGCTTCTAAAGAAGGCCATATCCTAAAGAGTTCGCCAGCACGAATCCTATCAATACAACCCAAATACCCGACACCACAATGCGCACAACGGTGGGAACACGTAAGTTCTTACTCGGCACCATGAACATAGCGATGAACCCACCGAGCGCACCGCCTAAATGTCCGAAGACCGATACGCCAGGGCTAAGGAGCGTATACAGGATATTCACTCCGATCACCGCAAGCATTCCCTTGCTGTACTGAAGTAGGAACCCTCGGTTGCGCTTTGACAGAACTCCCAACAATGCAACGGCAACGAACAAACCGAAAACGCTCGTGGACGCGCCAGCGCTCACGACGAATTCACCCGTATAGATATCAACGGCATAGCACAGCACATTGCCGCTTATTCCCGCGATGAAATATAGGAGCAGATAGTTCCAGCGACCTAACAAGCGCTCCAACAAGTATCCCGCACTGAACAGCGCTGCCATATTGAACAGCAGATGCATTAGATCGACGTGCAAGAACATAGGCGCTACGAAACGATACCAATCAAGGGGCGATGCGATAGCGGGCGCAAACATAGCACCCATCTCATAGAGCACCTGAGCCGATATGGAAGTACGGAACCCCGATACCAGCATCTCAACAATGAACACTATTATATTGATGGCGATCAGAACGTATGTAACGAGATTCGATCCGTATTTTTCCACGAACGAAGGCTCGGCCGCCTTCATCATACGTTTGAACTCCTCATCATCGATGACCTTGCGCTCACGAAGAGAAGATGACGTTTGGCCTTGTGGGATATATTGATCGGACACGGAAATCCTCTCTATAGGTTTCGTAAATGTCTGTAGCATACCATTCGCAGAAGTCGTTCGAGCATTGCCCACGCTGAACCATCATTAAAACCGGATGTCCGCTGCTAAGCCGCAAAGCGATACAATGCTAACATCCTCAATCGTGCGAAGGAGTCTTACATCAATGGCCTCATATCTTACTATCGAAGGATACGCGAGCGCAGAAATAGAAGAAAAGAAAAGCCGTTTCATCGCGCAGATTGCGCATGTCGAAACCGAAGAAACAGCCCTGGAGTTCCTCTCCGCCATCAAAGCGGAACATCGCATGGCTCGTCATAATGTATATGCGTACATCCTTCGTGGATCAGGCGCCTCTGATCGCATTCGCTACTCTGATGACGGCGAACCCCAGAAAACAGCAGGGCTACCCACACTGCAAGTGCTTCAGCACGCCGAATTGACCGATGTCATCGCCGTTGTTACCCGATATTTCGGAGGCACCCTTCTTGGTACGGGGGGTCTCGTACGCGCCTACACTCAGGCGACTCAAGCGGCGATCGAAGCAGCCACCTTAGTGACTATCTCTCGCTGCATCGATATAAGCCTCACGATCCCTTATCAGCTCTACGATCAGATGGTACGTATCGCCGCTGACGAACAGGCTAAAACAATAACGACCACCTACACTGACACGGTACACCTAGTATTACGCATGCTGGAAGGAACACAGGAGCCTCTTCTTAAAAAAGTGAGAGAGCTATGCCACGGCAACGAACAGATAGAGCTCTCTGAAGTATTCGATGCCGCCTTTTAAAAAGAAACTGCGTCTGAGCCCAAGCGCCTATCGGTTATCGATCTTTTCTGGATACAGATCATGGTTCGACAAACGATCCCATGCTACCTGTTCCCACCGCGTTCCTGGCTTGCCGTAATTGCAGTAGGGGTCAATGGAAATACCTCCACGAGGAGTGAACTTGCCCCATACTTCAATATACTTGGGATCCATAAGATCAATAAGGTCCTTCATGATTATATTCATGCAGTCCTCGTGAAAATCCCCATGATTGCGGAAGCTGAACAAGTACAGCTTCAAACTCTTCGATTCGACCATACGCACATCGGGAATGTATGAAATATAGATCGTTGCAAAATCAGGTTGACCGGTAATAGGACAAAGGCTCGTGAATTCCGGACAATTGAACTTCACGAAATAGTCGTTATCCTGATGTTTGTTCACGAAGGTTTCCAGCACCTCGGGAGCATAATCGTCTGCATATACAACATTCTGCGAGCCCAGCAGGCTCAGGTCGGAAACTTGGTCTGCACTGCGTGATACGTCCTGCACTATTATTCCTTTCCTGAGGACTTCATCAAGGGATCCTGTACCCCGTTTAATTCAAAAGCACGAATGCGATCAAGACAGGTAGCGCATACGCCGCAGGGGTCGTCCCCTCCCTCGTAGCACGACCACGTAAGTTCATAGGGCACCTGCAAAGCGAGACCACGCTTGACGATATCGGCTTTCGACCATTCCACGAACGGCGCCTCCATGCGCAGTTGCCCACCCGTTCCCTCAGCAATGGCACGATTCATCGCTTCAACGAATTCTCTCGAACAGTCGGGATAGGCGTTCCCCGCCCAATCATCATGGTGCGCCCCATAATAGAGAACAGAACAGCCCAATGATAGCGCCATAGAAGCCGCCGATGACAAGAACAATCCATTACGGAACGGCACATACGTACTCACCGTGCCACCCGAAGATCCCTCGAGCTGGTCAGCGTAGCTCGATCGAGGAACCTCTTGTGATGAGTGAGAAAGAAGCGAACAATCGCTCTCTGCAAATATCGACGCCAGATCGAGAAAGCGCTGTTCAACGCCGTAGATCTGCGCAACACGGCGGGCCGCATCGATCTCTTTTTCGTGACGCTGCCCATAAGAGATACTCAACGCATAGGTGTTCTTCGTACCATATTTTTCTACCGCCATAGCAAGAAGCGTAGTTGAATCCACGCCTCCCGAGCAGAGCACTAATGCCTTGTCTTCAGTTGACACACTATCCCCTTCTCATACAACACCGTCATGTTCCATCGTAGCGTATAGCGAACATGACCTAATACTACGTCACTACAAAATGTAGCTATCAGTCATGAACGCGCTTTCGTGTATTACACGCCCTTTTCAACATCGGGCCATATTATTTTATGCATTTGCAGCTGAAGACGCACCTGAGATAAATAATGCGTTTCCATGAAGCGCACGATATCGACCGGTTCAATGCAACTGAACACCGGACTGAAGAACACGTTGGTCGTAGCACATAGATCCTGTTCACACACAACCGCTTGCGCCGCTTCAAGATCGACCTGAGAGGCGACCACGAATTTCACGGCGTCGTCATGAGAAAGAAACGCATAGTTCGCAGCGTACATCTCAGAAGCCATGCCACTAGAGGGCAACTTGCAATCGACCGTGAACGCCACAACAGTTCTAGGATAAGAGCCGGCGAATGACGCATGTTCCCGCTCTAAACGCACGCGAAGATCATGAAGAAGCCCCAGATCGACCGATCCGTTCGTTTCGATCTCGATGATCCGTTCATCACCATTACCCCACGCATCCGATGTATAAAGCGCTTCTATCAGCTGTGCAAGGCCGGGTTGAAGCGCTGGTTCGCCGCCGGTAAGCGTCACGCACGACACGCACGTTGCGCTTACCCACTCGACCAATTGATCAGCATTCAGATCGCTCCTCGGGCAGGCTGTTTCGTTCGCCCATGAAGTATCGCACCAGGTACAGGTCAGATTACAACCAGCCATACGAACAAAGGCTGCGAGACGTCCTGCTCGCAGCCCTTCACCGTTCACTGAAACGAAGCGCTCTACAACAGGGAACGTAATCGCATCCATTACGCGCGCTCTCCGTAGTAGATAGCACAATTATTAGGCGTTTCATACACTTCGACCTGAGAAACCGGCAGATCATGCTCGGTGAGACGATCGTAGAAATAGCGAGCAAGGTTCTCTGCCGTAGTACGAAACGGCATCATTGAAAGAACGAAGCCTTCTTTTTCCAAGCATGCCAGTGTTTCAGGCGCGAGCGAACCCTCTTCCACAATAAAGGAATGATCAAGTTCTTCAGTAAGCGCTCTCAACACCTGCTTGAATTCACCGAAATCGATGACCATATCCTTATGAGTGCCTTCGCTCCAGAGCGTTTCCTGGGAAAGGTAAGCAACCACGCGCCAACGATGCCCGTGAAGGTTCTCGCACTTCCCGTGATAATCGGTCAGAAAATGAGCAGCATCAAAACTGCTTTCGGTCTTTAATCCATACATTACTACCTACTTGCCATCATATTCTCTATTCGTGCGACACCTTCCTTCGTAGCCTGAGCGTCCCCAAAAGCGGAGAGACGGATATAACCCTCTCCGGATGGACCGAATCCAGCACCTGGCGTTGTAATGACGTGTGCCTTTTCCAAAAGCAGCTCGAAGAAATCCCAAGAACCCATAGCATCAGGGGTCTTACACCACACATACGGACTATTTACAGCACCATATACGCTCAGACCTGCACGCTCAAGCCCTTCTTTGATAACACATGCATTCTTCCGATAATATTCGATGGTCTCATCGATCTGCGCAGATCCCTGCTGCGTATAGATAGCCTCTGCTCCTCGCTGAATGACATACGAAGCGCCATTGAACTTGGTGCACTGACGGCGGTTCCATAATGCATGCAAGCTCTGTCCATCACGCACGAGCGCCTTTGGAACCACCGTGTATCCGCAACGCGCCCCCGTGAAGCCTGCAGTCTTCGAGAACGACCGGAACTCAATAGCGCATGTGTGCGCACCTTCGATCTCGTAGATGGAATGAGGAATATCTTCTTCTGCAATGAAGCGTTCATACGCCGCGTCGAACATGATGATAGCGCCGTTCTCATTAGCATAATCGACCCATGTTTTCAGCTGCTGAGCGTTCAGAACCGTACCGGTTGGGTTATTCGGGCTGCACAGATAGATGACGTCGACCGGCGTCGTGGGCAGGGCGGGGACGAAATCGTTTTCCGCAGTTGTGGGCATGTAGTAGATATTGGTCCACTTTTGCGCCCCTTCATCGTATTCACCCGCACGACCCGCCATTGCATTGGTATCGACATATACGGGATATACCGGGTCACATACTGCGATGACATTATCAACGGAAAGAACATCGCCAATATTGCCGCAGTCAGATTTCGCACCATCGGAGACGAATATCTCATCTGCGTCGATCACTACCCCACGGCTCTGAAAATCATGCTCCGCGATCGCATCGCGCAAAAAACCATAGCCCTGTTCTGGTCCATAACCCTGAAAGGTATCCACGCGAGCAAGATCATCTACCGCCGCATGCATTGCTTCCACGACCGCAGGAGCTAAGGGGCGCGTCACATCGCCAATACCCATCTTGATCAGGCCGACTTCAGGATGAGCTTCCGAAAAAGCCGCCGTCTTTTGAGCGATAGTGGAAAAGAGATAGCTACCAGGTAGTTTTGCATAGTTTTCATTCACGTGAGCCACGAATGTCCTCCTTTATAAATGCGCACGCTACACTGAACGCACGATGTCGTACGAACACACCATAACGAACAAAGGTCTTACTCGCGGAAATACGTAACAAAGAATTAAAAGCGATCCAATTCAACGATCAGGCTATCCATGAGCGAAACCGTCACCGTGGCTTTAAGCGCCAATTCGCCTTGCGGACGACGAATCTCCACTTCGGAGATGCCCACACGACGTCCAGCCCTGAGTACTGTACCGATCACATCAATATACTCATCATCAACGTGAACGGGGCGAAGGTAGTTGGTCGTGATGGACATAGTGGCATTTTCACGCCCCAGCGTATCGATCGCTCCCGCTCCGACGATGTCGACCAACGCCAACAGGACCCCCCCGTGCACGGTACCGATATTATTACCACAATCCTTACCAGGATACGCCCTCACGACGAAGCGACCCTCATCCGCTTCAAGAAGTTCCGAGCGATCGAACCCGCGAATATCCACCACATCTTCTTCGCAATATGCCTGAATGGTCGGATGAAGCATGATGAAACCCCCTTTCGGCAAAAAACCTACATGGGCAATGCCATGCAGTGATACCCTCATGATACCGTAAACTAGCACGTGAACTGCGCTGAACCGCTTGCTTTACGAAGAACTCCGGGCGATCACGACTGCTTTGATCGCCGTTGACCAAGCGGCGGGTCGCAACTTTTTCGATAAGGAGGACACCCATGCGCGCATTGATACAACGAGTATCGTCAGCCCAGGTCTCGATCGAGCAGGAACCCACTCGATCCATTGATCGCGGCTATGTGATCCTGTTAGGCATCGGACCGCACGACACCGAAGAAACCGCACAGGCCATGTGGACGAAGATCAGCAAGCTGCGCATATTCGAAGACGAACAGGGAAAGACGAACCTGTCGCTTTTTGACGTCCAAGGAAGCGTGCTGCTGGTATCCCAGTTCACACTGTACGCTGATTGCAAACGAGGCAACCGCCCTTCATTCACGCGCGGTGCCGCGCCCCAACAGGCAGAAGCGCTCTACGAATATTTCAGGACCCTCATCGAAAACGATGCCATACCCGTAAGAACCGGTTGGTTCGGAGCCTACATGAACGTCGATCTTACCAATGATGGACCGTTCACCATCTGGCTCGACAGCGATGAGCTCTTCCCTCGCCTATCCGAGTAACCACGTTATACCCCCACCAATTCATAAGGAGGCTCTCATGACACCTAACGACCCGCTCTTCATTGGCGTGAATGACCACGACATCGATCTGTTCGAAGGACAGTTCAAAGTACCCAACGGAATGTCATACAACTCATACGTCATCGCTGACGAAAAGATCGCCGTAATGGACAGCGTCGATGCTCACTTTTCCCGCGAATGGCTCAGCAATCTAGAACAAGCGCTCTCAGGCAAACAGCCTGATTATCTGATCGTCCACCACATGGAACCCGACCATTCGGGAAGTATTCTGCAGTTCATGGAAGCGTATCCCAACGCCACCATCGTCACGAACAACAAGGGCGCGGCCATGATGATGAACTTCTTCGGAACGAACTTCGATGAACGATGTCTCTTAGTGAAGAACGGTGACGAACTATCATTAGGATCACAATCTCTCACATTCATCTTCGCGCCCATGGTCCACTGGCCCGAAGTTATGATGAGCTACAACAATGGCACCAAAACGCTCTATTCAGCTGATGCGTTCGGAAAGTTCGGTGCACTTGATACTGATGAGGAATGGGCCCACGAAGCGCGCCGCTACTACTTCGGCATTGTCGCGCCATATGGCAAGCAGGTACAGGCCCTTTTGAAAAAGGTAGCTACCTTCGACATTAAAGCCATTTGTCCCCTCCATGGGCCCATGCTGTATCACGATCTTGCCAGCTATCTTTCGCTTTACGAGACCTGGTCAAGCTACGAATCAGAATGCGATGGTGTGGTCATAGCATACGCTTCGGTATATGGACATACGAAAAAAGCCGCAGAAGACCTTGCAGCACTGCTCAAGCAGCGCGGCACGACCGTTGCCTTGTATGACCTGGAACGCTGCGATCAGGCTGCAGTCATCAGCGATGCGTTCCGCTACAAGACCCTTGTTTGCGCTTCAATGACCTACAATGGGTCTCTTTTCCCCGCCATGAGGAACTTCCTCCATGAACTAGTTGAAAAGAAATATCAAAAGCGCCACGTTGCATTCATCCAGAACGGTGCGTGGACGCCCATGGCGACTAAGGCAATGAAAGGACTCCTGGAAGCCTGCGCCGACCTGTCTTTCGTTGAAGATGAGGTAACGATCACCGGCGCCCTTGACGGCTCTTCCCAAGCAGAGCTAGAAGCGCTTGCAACTGCTCTCACATAGAGAACCAGAACGACCAGAAGAACGGTCCCGACAATATGCACATCGGAACAAAATGCGCCCTTGATCGGGCGCATTTTCTTTTACAAAAGAGCGTTATATAAGCAAAGATGCCCTTTTACTGGGACTTCTTATGATAGGCGACCCAATAAGCCATACCAACGAAAAGAGCGCCTCCTACAATGTTACCTGGCACGGTCGCACTCCAGTTCCACAGTGCGGCACCCCAGTTAAGTACAGAAGGGTCGATTCCAGCCGGAACGATTCCCACCGATACGAGCAGGATACCCATTGGCAAGAAGAACATATTCGCAACGCAGTGCTCGAACCCGCACGCGACGAACGCGGCAATGGGAAGCAGGATGCCCAGGGTCTTATCAGCGACCGTCTTGCTTGCATACGCGATCCATACCGCAAGGCAGACCAAGAAGTTGCACATGATACCCTTAGCGAAAAGAGTGATCCAGTCAGGAGTCATCTTACCCGCAGCAACACTGACCATCGTATTTCCGACGATGCCGTCATTCATCGTGTGCACTCCCGAAAGATACACCAGTGCGACAATAACGAGAGCACCGACGAAATTGCCGAAGAACACGACGACCCAGTTCTTGAGCACTGCACCCCAAGAGATCTTCTTGCTTGCCGCCGTCATGACGATCATGGTATTTCCAGTGAACAGTTCTGCACCACACACCACAACAAGCAATAAGCCAAGGGAAAAGAGCGCACCACCCAGCACGCGCTGAACCGCGAAGGGTAATCCAGGATCGCCCGATACCAATACGAAGAACATAGCACCAAGAGCAATAAAAGAACCTGCCATTATCGACAGAACAAAGGATTGCTTGAAGCTCATTGAAGTCTTAGCCACCCCAAGCGATTCGGCTTTAGCTTCGATTTCCGCAGGCGCTAACGCATCGCTTTTCGGCATTGCTGCTTTTAATTCCTCGAAAGACATACAGGCTCCTGTTCGACTCGCACCTCTCCTGTCTCATTCGCGCCTAAAAACAGTAGCACGCCAGCCTGCACGCCACATATTCAGAATGGTCAATGGCTCGGTATTATTCGCTATGCGGCGTAGGGATTTTTAGGATCTCGTGTGAAGCGTTACAGCTTTGTTCGTTGACCCCCTGAACAAACGCGCTACGATGATGTTGAACTTTACAATAAATGAACCACCGCCATTGATGCCCTGGATTCTGGAGGCCCTCTTTTTATGACCACAATACATCCTGATGATTCAGCTATTATCCCGCCTAACTCTCGCAACTCAGAATACACGTGCGCCGCTGACATACAGGCAGCCGTCGATTCCATGCACGCCTGGTTCGATACCGGCGCAACACTACCACTTCATTTCAGACGAAACATACTGCGATCACTGCGCTCATATCTCAAAAAGCATGAAGACAAAGCACTTGCCGCCCTGCATGAAGACCTCGGCAAAACAGATTTCGAAGGATATGCGACCGAACTAGGTATCGTGTATGACGAGATCCGTCTTTGCTTGAATAAGCTCTACGCATGGGCGAAACCGCGTCGTGTGGCAACATCCCTTGCGCACTTTCCCTCTAGCTCTAAAGTATATCCATCACCATACGGAGTCGTCGCGGTATTATCTCCCTGGAACTACCCACTTCAGCTTGCGCTTGTCCCCCTAATCGATGCGCTTTGCGCAGGTAATTGCGTTGTACTCAAACCATCACATACCTCCCCTGCGACAAGCGCGTTCCTGCAAGAGCTGTGCGAAGAGGTATTTGAATCCGGTTTGGTCCGCTGCCTTCCTGGTGGCGGTTCGATGAATGAGTGGGTCCTTCATACCCGTTTCGACAAGATCTTCTTCACTGGAAGCCCTCGTATTGGACGACAGATCATGCATGCCGCCGCAGAGAACTTGACCGATATAACACTCGAACTTGGCGGCAAGAGCCCGTGCATCATCACCGAAGACGCATCCATTAAACGAGCAGCGCAACGTATCGCCTGGGGCAAATGCATCAATTCCGGACAAACCTGCGTAGCACCTGATTATTTCCTGGTGCACGAGTCGGTACGCGATGAGTTCATAGCAGAACTCGATATATGGCTGCATAAGTATTACGGCCCCCAAATTATAGACAACGATGAGTACCCGCATATGATCAACGAGCACCATTTTGATCGGGTATGTCAGCTCATCGACGACCGTAACCCCAATTCGAGCATCGCCCTTGGCGGAGACCGCTGTCGCGAAAGCCTGAAGATCGAACCTACCGTCTTGGTTGATGTAGCATTGGATGACCCTGTTATGGGCGAAGAGATCTTCGGGCCCGTACTGCCTATAATCACTTGGAGTACGCTTGATGAAGCGATGAAGATCATCCGGAGCTTCCCCAGCCCCCTTGCGTGCTATATCTTTTCCGAGAACAAGATCATGCATGAGCAGATCATTTCCATGGTTCCCTTTGGTGGGGCTACGATCAATGATGTCATTATCCATTTGGCGAACAATCATATGGGATTCGGAGGCTTTGGTGAATCAGGAATGGGCTCCTATCACGGTAAAGCGGGATTCGATTGTTTTACGCACTATAAATCGACCCTGAAGAAATCCACCTTGATCGAAATACCCGTACGGGTACCACCATTCAGTTCTGCGAAGATGAAGCTCGTGAAACTTCTCATGAGATAAAACCCGGCGCATCGATTCAATTCAAAGCATTAAAAAAGCCCCAAATTGGGGCTCATTTTTTGCTGGTGTCGGAGGCGGGATTTGAACCCGCACGCCCGTATAGTTAGGCACTAGCACCTCAAGCTAGCGTGTCTGCCGTTCCACCACTCCGACGTGATACTTAAGCTATTTGCTTAAGGGCTGCTGACTTGCAGCGGAAAATATATTATCAGAACCAAGGAGAGTTGCAAGAACTTTTTTCAAAGTTTTTGCAACCTAGCCGATCGTTCCCTGAGGATAAACAACCATAAGAACGATAAGCGATACCAAGAAGACCGCCGCAAGGATGATCGTGATTCGATCGAGGTTCTTTTCCACGGTACCGGTACCCGTCTGATTGTTGTAAACCTGGCTTGCAATAACATCGCTCAAGCCCGTTCCTTTACCAGAATGGAGCAGAACGAAAACAATCAGGCCAATGCCTGATAGAACGAGCAGAACCGTAAAGATGATCGCTACGATAGACAACGTAAATTCCTTATCTACGAATATAACTACACAAGCTACAAATTATAGAACAACAATATAACTTGACAAGCACCCACTCGTTATATTCTGAGATTTCAAGAAAACAGCATTTTTTTGAAATCTCAGAATACTCCCAACGCTTAAGCGAATGCTACTAACGTAGCCTTTATATCCCCCCTGTCGATACGCTGTACAATGCACTCATGAACACGCACAGCATACGCAGGACCTTAAAACGCAAAGGGGCGCCAGCCAACGCCAGCACCCCTATACGAAAAGCTCTTTCACAACGTACGAGACCTATGAACAGCCATCACAATGCACTTACAGCCTCAAATACGCAAGGAGCACCTACAAAAACGAACGAATCAGGTTACTCAGCGTTATGAGCTGCCTCAATGAGCTGGCGGAACGAATCTGCCTTAAGAGCTGCACCGCCAATGAGGCCACCATCAATGTCGGGTTGCGCAAGCAGTGATTCAACATTGCCCTCATTCATCGAGCCACCGTACAGAACACGGCAGTTCTGCGCCACTTCGTCATCGAATTGTTCCTTGAGCACGGCGCGAATGGCAGCGCACACTTCTTCCGCCTGCTCAGGTGTTGCCGTTCGGCCAGTGCCAATGGCCCAAATGGGCTCATATGCCACAACAACACGTTTCATATCGATCGAGTCAAGCCCCGCGAACGCAGCACGGACCTGAGCGGTGACATAACCAAGGTAATCGCCCGAATCACGCATAGCAAGTGATTCGCCCACACATACGATCGGTGCGATACCGGCTTCAACCAATGCTTTCACCTTCAAGTTCACCGTAGTATCTGTTTCGGCGAACATCTCACGACGCTCCGAATGGCCCACGATGCAATACTCGCAGCCGACTTCCTTGATCATAGGAATGGAGATCTCGCCTGTATAAGCACCGGACTCTTCCCAATGAACGTTCTGGGCACCAAGCGCGATCTTCGTTTTATCGAAATCGAGCACGGTGTACACCGATTTAAGGTCGATCGACGGAGGGCAGAGAACGATATCGACATCATCCCAATTGCGGTTGTATTGATTGCATAGCTGTTGCGATAGCACGACCGCTTCGGGAACGGTCTTGTTCATCTTCCAGTTTCCCGCCATAAGGTACGTACGCATGTAAGCCTCCTATTTCAGTGCTTCAACGCCCGGCAATGCTTCGCCCTGGACCAGTTCCATGGACGCACCGCCACCAGTGGAAATAAAGGTCATCTGATCTGCCAGATCGAACTTGTTCACTGCAGCAACGCTATCACCGCCACCAATGATGGTATCGGCTTGCTTGTTGGCAGCCACCGCCAACGCAACGCCCTTCGTGCCCGCCTCGAACGATGACATTTCGAACACGCCCATCGGACCGTTCCAAAAGACCGTCTTCGCAGAAGCGATAGCATCAGCATACGCAGCCGTGGTGTCAGGACCAATATCCAAGCCCATCATATCATCGGGAATAGCATCGACCCCGCATGTTACCGTACGGGCATCATTGGCGAACGCATCAGCGCACACCACATCAGTCGGAAGAAGAATGGATACGCCCTTGCTCTTCGCCTTTTCGAGCATAGCCGCAGCGCGCTCCACCCAATCGGATTCCATCAAAGACGTACCGACGGTGTGGCCTTGCGCAACGAGGAACGTAAAGCACATGCCGCCACCAATGATGAGCGTATCGCACTTATCAATAAGCGCATCGATAACAGCGACCTTATCAGAGACCTTCGAGCCACCCAGAATAGCAACGAACGGATGCTGCGGATCATCGAGCATCGAAGTAAGCGTACCGACCTCTTTTTCCATCAGCATACCTGCATATGCGGGCAAATAAGCTGCAACTCCAGCCGTCGAAGCATGGGCACGATGGGCTGCGCCGAACGCATCATTCACATACACCTCAGCAAGCGATGCAAGCGCCTGAGCGAAGTCAGGATCGTTCTTCTTCTCGCGCTTATCGAAACGAAGGTTCTCCAGCAGAGCCACTTCACCATCGGAAAGCTCCGAAGCGACCTTTTGCGCTGATTCTCCGATCGTATCAGTTGCAAAATGAACCGTCTTGCCAAGAACCTGAGAGAGATGCTTTGCAACCGGAGCCAACGAGAACTCCACCTGATAACCCGTGCCTTCAGGGCGTCCTAAATGGCTGCACAGCACCACCTTTGCCCCATGTTCCACCAAGTAATCGATAGTCGGCATCGCGGCCTGAATACGCGTATCATCGGTTACCACGCCGTCAGCAAGCGGCACATTGAAATCGACGCGGCACAGAACGCGCTTACCTTTGACATCTGCGTCAGCTAAAGTCTTTACCTTGCTCATAACGCACCTTTCTCTTCAAAAAAAGAGAGTCCCTACCTGAGACTCTCTTTTGTATGCCTGTTTACGAATAGTCCTTTGATCGAAGTCAGCTCTGTTCTAGAGCATGATCTTTGCAAGGTCCTTTACGCGGTTGGAATAACCCCATTCGTTGTCATACCATGACACGCACTTAACCAGGTTGCCTTCACCACCGAGAACCATCGTGAGCTTGCTATCGAACAAAGAAGAATGAGAATCACCCACAATATCCATGGAAACGATCGGATCTTCAACGTAAGCGAGAATGCCCTTCATGGGACCTTCGGCAGCAGCCTTAATAGCAGCGTTCACTTCCTCAACAGTTACTTCGCGCTCAAGTTCGACCGTCAGATCGACCATGGATCCGTCAGGAGTGGGAACACGCGTAGCGAAACCATCGAGCTTGCCCTTCAGTTCAGGAAGAACCAAAGAAACAGCGCGAGCAGCACCCGTCGTAGTAGGGATCATGGAAAGGTTCGCTGCACGAGCGCGACGCAGATCCTTATGGGACTGATCGAGGACCTTCTGGTCGTTGGTATAAGAATGGATGGTATTCATAAAGCCACGCTTGATACCGAAGTTATCCATCAGGACCTTTGCAAAAGGAGCTAAGCAGTTAGTGGTACAGGAAGCGTTGGAGACGATGTGATGCTTTTCAGGATCGTACTGATCGTCGTTAACGCCCATAACAATGGTGATGTCTTCGTTCTTAGCAGGTGCCGTAATGAGGACCTTCTTCGCACCAGATTCAATGTGCTTATGAGCAGCATTAGCATCGGTGAAAAAACCAGTCGATTCGATAACCAGCTCTACACCCAGATCCCCCCATGGAAGATTGAGTGGATCGCGATCAGACAGAACGCGAACGGTCCTACCATCGACGATGATGGAATCGCCATCAACGACGACCTCATCGAATACGCGCCCATGGATGGAGTCGTACTTGAGAAGATGCGCCGCACCGGTAATGCTACCCGGATCATTGATAGCCACGATATCAAAAGCAGGATCCTTCTCCATCGCTCGGAAGACAAGTCGGCCAATGCGGCCAAAGCCGTTGATACCAACCTTGGTTGCCATAGGGCTCCCCTTTCACAGATTATTAACGTTTTGAACATACGAAGTGCACGTATGTTTATTGACATAAACTATTCTATCACGCAAAAGACACTGTCTCGCAATAACGCTTAACAATGTCATATGCACAACGATAAATGAGCCCTTCGGACGTATGCGGGGCCGCTGAGCGGTAATGAACTAGTTCATCCTACCCCATCCTCCGACCCGCTCATCTCAGCGTTCGTTGCCGATGACCAAGTCGACGAACTGAAACGTATTGCAATCGACTAACCCGCGGTCGGTCAAGCGAAGATCGGGAATGCACGCAAGAGGAACGAGGCCCATGGTCATAAAAGGCGAGGGCATAGTACAGCCGATATCCTTCCATGCCTCTTCTAAACGATGGACCTTCTGGGCCATTTCTTCAACCGAAATGCTGTTCATCAGGCCGGCAACAGGCAGTTCCACATGGCCGAGGATCTGACCATCCGCAACCACGACCAGCCCACCTTCGGATTCGATGAGCGTATTTGCCGCCAATGTCATATCCGCATCATTGGTACCGATGACAAGCAGATTATGCGCATCGTGAGCGACCGTCGATGCCATAGCGCCCCGCTTAATGCCGAACCCTTTCACCAAGCCACAACCGACATGACCTGTTTCGTGATGACGCTCGAACACAAATGCCTTCAGCACATCAAGATCGACGTTGCTCTCAATAACTCCTTCATGAACAGGGACGATCATATGCACTTCGTTATCAGGAACTTTGCCACCCATTACTTCAATGACACGCACCTGTACCTCTTGTGCTTGCGGATCGATGCCCTCTGGTGCCAGCACGAACGATTCCCACGTAATGGGGTCCTTTACGTGCATGGAACGAAGTGCCCAGTCAGGATACGAGAACGGTTCAGGATCGAAGAGCGGGCGTCCCTGCTCTGCCACTATTTCACCATCGATCAGTACGCGAACGACCTCGACCGACTCAAGATCACGTAGAAATACGATATCAGCGCATTTGCCCGGAGCGATGGATCCCATATCGTCGTCGACCTTAAAACACGTAGCGCAATTGATAGTGACCATCTGAATAGCGGTGATGGGATCGATACCCTCCTCGATCGCACGACGAACGACATAGTCAAGATGGCCGTCGTTCAGCAGTGTATACGGATGAGCATCGTCGCTGACCAGCATGGCGAATCGGGCATCCACTTCACCCGAAGCGAGCACTGGCGCCAATTGATGAAGATCATGCCAAGCGCTTCCCTCTCGGAACTGCGCATACATACCCAAGCGCATCTTGGCGAGCGCATCTTCTGCCCGCGTTGATTCATGACAGCATCGAGCACCCGATGCGATATAAGCGTTCAGGCCCTTATCGGTTTCCGGGACAGAATAATGCCCCGTTACAACACGACCCGCCTTCAGTGTTTCTGCAACTTCTGCATGGGCCTGCTCATCGCCGTTCAGAATACCGACGAAGTTCATCATTTCGCCAAGGCCCACCACGCTTTCCCATTGCATGGTATCGGCAATATCATTCGCATCAATAGAAGATCCCGTATCTTCGAATCCGGGTACTGCAGGCACGCAGGAAGGAGTGGTGATCATAACCTTAAGCGGAACGCGCCGTGCATCGCGCTCCATAAGCTTCACTCCCTCAAGACCCAGCACATTGCAGATCTCATGAGGATCCATATAAATACCGGTCGTTCCGTGAATAACCGTCGCACGAGCATATTGCGCGACACCGACCATCGACGACTCAACATGAATGTGGCCATCCATAAAACCTGGAGCAATATAACAACCCTCCGCGTCGATGACTCGCGTCGTTTCACCAGTGCAGTGATCCGCGTTCTCACCCACATACGCTATACGACCAGCCGTTATCGCCACCTCAATGGAGTCTTGGATCTCATGAGTGCACACATTGACCAACTTGGCGTTTCGTATCACTATATCGGCGCTTTCACGCCCCTGTGCCACCGCCGCCAACTGCTGGGTCACTCCCCATAAATGGTGCTTGCAGAACCTATTGATCATCATGCATCCCTTCTTCGTGGATCATTGCGACGATTATCCCACATCACCTCATGCTGCACGGAGCCCCCTCCTGCAGCCCACACACAACTATTAGTTGAACACCGTTGACACTACAACTCTGCTCCCTCATTCTTCATCAGGTGCTTTTACGATAATGGAAGTAAATTCCCCCGTAAATCCGCTGTTAAAACCCTATGAAAAGGAGAATGAATGGAAGCATCTTCTGCACAGAAATACGCTGCTGAAGCATTCGGCACGTTCGTGCTTACCCTGTTCGGCTGCGGCAGTGCTGCTGTTGCAGGCGCAACGCTTGGAACCCTTGGCATTGCTTTTGCCTTCGGTCTTTCCATTGTCGCAATGGCATTCGTCATCGGCAATGTATCGGGGTGCCACATCAACCCTGCAGTATCGCTCGGCCTGTTCCTTGACAAGCGCCTGAGCGGCAAGGATCTGATCGGCTACTGGATCTCTCAGTTCATCGGCGGCATCGTAGCTGCTGCAGTGCTGATGTTCATCATCACGCAATGCGGTCTGGGTGGCGTTCTGACAACGGGCTTAGGCTGCAATGGCTTTGATGCGGTATCGGCCGTCGAGCTCACCGTTATCGGTGCTCTTGTTGTCGAGATCATTTTGACCTGCATCTTCGTATTGGTCGTTCTGGGTTCTACCGCAAATGAGAAGACCGCTCCTTATGCGGGCATGATCATCGGCTTGTCCCTTACATTCGTGCATATCATGGGCATTCCGCTGACGGGCACCTCCGTCAACCCTGCTCGCAGCTTTGGCCCTGCTCTCATGATGGCCCTCAACGGTGATATGACCGCGCTGTCTCAGGTATGGGTATTCATCGTTGCACCCCTGGTAGGTGCCGCTATCGCTGCTCTTATCTGGAAAGCATTCAAGGCAAAGAACGCTTAGTTCACCTGTACTGCGAATACTGAAAAGCCGCACCCGTGAATCGGATGCGGCTTTTTTTGCGATACGACCATTAGACCTCTGCCCTACGCACTTCCTCTTTTGATAAGACACAGACCCCCGATGCGATCTATCTTGGTTGAGAGACCTCGCGAGCCATCTGCTCGATGCGACGAACCCGATGATAGATGGCCGATTTCGACAACGGCGGGTTCGCCCGTTCTCCCAGTTCTTTCAATGTTGCTTCAGGATATCGGACACGCAATTGAATGTATTCCTGCAAGCCACGCGGCAACGACTTGATGTCCCGATGATCGAGTAATGTGCGAATGGCCTGCACCTGCTCGACCGACGCCTCGGCCGTCTTCGCCTGATTGGCTATTTCAGCATTAACGCGACGGTTCACATCATTGCGCACGCTCTTAATGACCCGCTCGTTCTCCATTTTAAGCGCACTTTGATGCGCGCCCACAAAAGCAAGGAACGCCGATATAGCCGCCCCGCTCTTCAGGTACACCGTATAGGTATTGCGACGCTCCACGATCTTCGCATTAATACCCTTCTTTTCGAGCAGATCAACGATGTCACGCGCAATGGGCTGCGATTCGACCGTGATTTCAAAATGGAAATCACCTCGTGGATTCGAGATAAAACCGCTCCCCAAGAAGATCCCTCGTAAGTACGCCGAAGCACAACAAGATTTCTGAACTAATGCCGGATCAATACCGCGCTGCAGGCCCTCATCATTCAACACACCCAGATCACGCAATGCCTCAGTGAGTCCTGGCTGCGTCGGCACATCAATGAGCCAGTTCGGCGTCTTATGCAACACGCTACGACGCATAGTCAAGTCAGTCTTAAGGGCATACATTCCATGAAGAGCGCGGATAATGAAACGGGCAACCTGAGACACGTCGGTCGAGATCTCAAGACGATAACGTCCTGGTCCGTTCACGAAAATGGTGCCTTCGATACGAATGAGCGCAGCAAGCGTCGCGGCATCACAATGCGAGCATATCGGCTCTACGCGAGAGAGCTCCTCTTTTACCTCTGTCGTGAATGACAAAGCTTGAACACCCCCATGAACGCATCGGCCAAAGCGGTAGGATCATGCCACGTCGGACGTTCGGGATCCTTCATGTCGCGCAGCAGCACCACAGGGCCCTGCGCATGGATAGCATCCACATCATCTTGGGATATCTTCACAGAACGGATCTTGACCCGCGCAGGCAAGCTCTTGCCATCACGCAGCTCCATCATGGCGCTTTCCTGAGATGCGGGGCCCGCAACCGCTTCGAACGCATCTGTTGTAAAACGCGATTTCTTCGGTTTGCCCGCACTATGGATCAATACATAATCAAGACAACCGCGCATACCATGACGCAGCAACGCCTCCACATGTTCACGAGCCGAAAGCCCCCACGTTTCGCCCTGCTGGTCGGCAAGGCTGCAGACGAACACCGTACGAGCATTAGATTGGGATATCGCATCGACGATACCCGGAACCAACAGGTTCGGAATGATCGACGTGAAGAGCGATCCAGGACCGAGCACGATAATGTCTGCCTGACGAATAGCTCGTATAGCCTCCATATAGGGCAAGCACTCATCAGGAGATTCAAGCCAAACCTGCTCAAGCGCAGTGGAAGATTTGCAGGCTAACGACTGACCACGCAGCACACGTCCATCTTGGGTGCGCGCACAAAGCGTTACATTGTTGAGCGTTGAGGGATACACACGACCCTTCGCACCCAACAGCTGCCCACAGATCTTGATCGCTTCAGGGAACGAACCCGTGGCGTTCTCAAGAGCAGAAAGCATCAAGTTGCCCAATGTATGGTTGCGCGCGAAATCGAATCGATATTTGAACGCTTTGGTAAGCGGATCATCAGGGTCGGAGGCGAAAGCAGCGAGGCACTTGCGGATATCACCCGGCGGAGTGACATGGGCCTCTTCACGTAAGATACCCGTCGATCCCCCATCGTCGGCCATGGCGACGACGGCTGATGTCTGCACTCCTAAAGCAAGGAGCGTACGAATAGACACTGGCGCACCCGTGCCTCCACCGATAACGACCGCTTTAAGTTTTGTTGGATCGACTTCATCGAACACCAAAGGTAACTTACGTTTTAGAGAGCTTCCTACCGCACGGAACGCTTGGGTCGAAGACGGATCGAGTCGAAACCCATGCTCCGAGTGGCCCCCCATCGGCAAGGCGCTCATTTGGTAGCCCCCTTGCTCGTATCAGCCAGAGCGATATCTCGATGATAGGCGCGTACGTTATACCCCTGTTCGCGCAATAGTGCAGCGGTCTTTTCCGTCAGCACTACGCTGCGGTGCTGGCCACCAGTACAGCCAACTCCGATCGCAAGATGTTGCTTACCTTCAGCGACATAGCCTGGCATGACACAGTTGAGCAGATCCTCCCAGGACTTCAGGAACGCATGCGTTTCCTCTCGACCCAGTACGTAGTCAGCCACAGGGGCATCGAGCCCGGTCAGGCCGCGCAATTCTGGAATGTAGAACGGATTGGGCAGAAAGCGCACATCGATAACGATATCCGCATCAAGAGGAGCACCGTGCTTGAAGCCGAAAGAATACACGACGACGTTCATGCCATCCTTATCGGTCTCCTGCGAATACAAAACGCGCAGGGCTTCACGCAACTCACGTGGCTTCATGTCGCTCGTGTCGATATACGAATGAGCAACATCGCGCAGTTCTTGGATCAGCTTACGTTCGTAAGAGATAGCCTGTGCAATAGAACGGGAATTATTCACACACAAAGGGTGACGACGACGCGACGCCTTATAGCGCGCAATGAGCACCTCATCACGCGAATCGAGAAAGATGATCCGGAACGTAATGCCCGCCGCTTCCATATTTGCGAGCTCGCCCACCAACTGTTTGAAATACTCGCGAGTACGCGCGTCACACACGATCGCCAGCTTTCGGCCTATTTCACTATGGCCTGGCAAGCTAGCTAAACTGATCATATTCATGATGAGCGAGGGTGGAAGATTATCAATGCAGAAATATCCCAGATCCTCAAAGGTGTGCATCGCTTCAGTACGACCAGCGCCACTCATACCCGTGATAATGACAACATCGGGACCGGTATTTGCGGTAATCGCCTGGTCAGTATCAGTTGCTTCAGTATTCGGCATGTCAGCCATGAGCTCCCCCTTGAAGTAGCTGAATGAAAGTGCGCCACGCGATAGGATCACTAGGAAGATGACCGAACAAGATCACCTAGGCTGTGCACTTATTCCTGGTTATCAGCATTCTTTTTCCCATTATATTGCCTAAGGACAGCATACACGTCTTCGGCAACCTGGTCAGGGACGGTACCCGATTGTTTAATTTCTTCTAACGTTGCCGCACGAAGAGCAGCGAACGAACCGAACGATTTAAGAAGCGCTTTTTTACGCTTAGGACCCATTCCGACCACCTCATCGAGGATGCTGGTAGTCATTGCCTTTCCGCGCAATTCACGATGGAAGGTAATAGCAAAACGGTGCGCTTCGTCACGCACCTGCTTTACCAGATACAAACTAGGGCTTCCCCCCGGAAGAACCACCGGTCCGCTTTCTTGCCATGGGACGAACAGCTCTTCGTCCCTTTTTGCTAAGCCGCATACATCGATATCTCCCGCACCAAGCGCATCAAGTTGCTTAATGGCAGCAGTGAGCTGGGGCTTACCACCGTCGACGATGATCAAGTCGGGCCGCTTTCCGAAACGCTCATCAGCCAGACGCTCTGCGCAATAGCGCCGCGCGAACACTTCGCTCATCATAGCGAAGTCGTTCGCTTCGTCGGTCTCCATGCGGATCTTAAAGCGACGATATTGGCTTTTATCAGGACGGCCATTGGTGAACACCACCATGGATGCGACCGAATGACGGCCGTGAATAGTGGAAATATCAAAGCATTCAATGCGCAGCGGAGGTTTTTCCAGTGCCAAGGCGCTTTCAAGCTGCAAAAGCGCATCATTGATGCGCTGATCGTCGTAACTGCTACGCGCCTTGTATCGCATTAGAACATGACGAGCGTTCTTCGAAGCCATGGCCATCAACGCGCTCTTTTCACCACGCTGCGGCTGCGTAAAGCGGACCTTGGCCCCATGAGCGCTCGCCAGCTTTTCTGTAAGCCACGAAGCGATTACTTCAGCATCTTCAGGTACTTCCTGTACGATCAGTTCATGGGGAATAGATTCAGTAGAGTCGTAATAACGTAGAACGAACATGCGCAACAGTTCCGTTTCGGGTACATCTTTTCCCTTGTTGAAGATGAATTCGTTCGTGTTGACGATGCGGCCTTCTCTCAAAATAAGCACCGTGATACCCGTGATGGTCTCTTCGCGATACACGCCAATGACGTCAGCGTTCAAACGATGTGCCGATACCGCATGCTGTGTTTGAGCCAACGAATCAATGGTGTCAATGCGGCTCTTTATGCGCCCTGCCCGCTCGAAATCAAGCGACGCCGCCGCTAGCTGCATTTCTTCAGTAAGCTCTTCAACGAATTCACTATGCTGACCCGCCAAGAACCGTTCTACTCGGCGGACCTGCTCTTGATACTCTTCTGGAGCGATCGCGCCGCAACACACGCCCGGACCTAAGCCCACGTGAGCGTCGAAGCACGGGCGCTTGGATAGCTCGAGTTCGTCATAGGGCTGCTGCTCGAGCCGACGACACAATCGACGCCAATCCGCACACGATGACGCACAGATAGGCACTACCCTACGAACAATATCGACCAATTCGCGTGCTGCCCTGCTATCCGTGTAAGGGCCAAAGTAACGCGTTTGCGGTTTATGCGCTTCACGCGTGTACTTAATAGCCGGGAACACATCCCCTTTCGTAAGCGCGATGAAGGGATAGCTCTTATCGTCCTTAAAGTCGGCATTAAAGAACGGTGAATGTTGCTTGATCAGGTTCTTTTCAAGCACAAGGCTTTCGTGCTCGTTCGCCGTTACCACGTATTCGAACGAATCTATCTGAGAGACCAGCAGGGGGATCTTCTCACGCGAATCCTGGTAATTCACATACTGGCGCATGCGCGCACGAAGCTGCTTGGCCTTACCCACATAAATGACTTCGCCCTGAGCGTTCTTCCATAAATACACTCCGGGCTCGGTAGGAACACTGGCCAGCTGGTCCTTTATTTCCTGTAACTTCGCCGCGTTCATAGCGCCTGGCTAGATCTGCTCATCCAGATCGATCGTCATGAGCAGCACATTATCGCGCAGTTCTTTTGCCTGAGCACGAGTCAGGTCGCCTGATGCATAGAAGTCACTGATAACCTCAAGTTCAAGCTGCAGGCCACGCCTCTGGATCTCTTCAGTACTGATAACGGCGTTCTCTACCGCTTCCGATGTGACGGTAGCATCAGTAGGCGCATACACCGCCAATGCGCGTTCATGACGAATGAGCAGCCTTGCCACAACATCGCTTGGATAAGCGGGATTGTCGATTAATGAGCGCAGGTAATCGACCGCGCACTGTTCGCTCAGCTCTCGGGCCTTGTCAATAGCTGCTTTATCTTCGGCGCGGCTGAACGGCAACGCACTCAAAATGCTGTGTTTCAGCATTGAGAGATAATTGCGCAAACGTCCCCAGCCATGACCCGCTGCTGCCGAAGAGGGACCCTTCGCGTGGGTGATAAGGTTCTTCTGTTGCGACAAGGAATGCAAGCAGCGATACGCAGCGTAGCTCTTGATCTCCTTTTTCTGGACCGCATGGAACAAATACTCCACCTGGTGATCGATGACCTCGGCGCGAATACGAGATACCCCTGGCTCTTCAAGCACCGCGATCGAACGTGTTGACATAGCGCGAATGCGCTGGTTATACGCCCTGATGACAACCTTGGTTTCGCGATCATCCGCTTCAGAAGAATCAGCCATCAGGCGCTCGATAACAGTGCGCAAGATCTCGATCCTGGTCTTATTGAATTCTCTCTGCTCGTCTTCGTCGACTTCCTTTTCATCTTTAGGAGCCAATATCGGCAAAAGGAAATTCGCCAGCAAAAGCGTACAAACAATAACACCTGACGCCAAGAAGATGATGAGCGAGCGCTGCGGAAACGCTGATCCGTCAGCCATCAAGAACGGTATAGTAAAGGCGATGGACAACGTGATGGCGCCCTTAGGGCCACCGATCGTAGCAACTAAGGCATCTTTGAGGCGCTTTTTGGTGATCTTATCGCGCTTGCCTGTTTCGGGGTTCTTGAATATGCGACCCATCAAGACCGCCCACCCAAAACGCAAGAGCACGATGAGCGCAGTAAGCAGAAGAACGTAGCCGATGAGCGTGAAATTATTGATATAAACATCGTCCCAAGTAGAGCGCATCGCATTCGGCAGCTGAATACCCAGCAAAACGAACACAACTCCGTTCAATACAAAACTGACCACTTTCCATACGCTTGTGAGCGCAATGTTAAGGCGGGACAAGTAAGGAGAGATCTTCTTTTCACGAAGAAGAGACCATACGATACCGCAAGCGACAACACCCAGAATGCCCGAAACACCCATATGCTCGGAAATCAAAAAGACGAAGAACGGCATTGATACTTCAAGCAGAACATGAAAAGTGATGTTCTCAAGACCCAGGCTACGCACGCCCCTGGCCATCACAACGAAGATAAGCGCGAAAATAATACCCAAGACAATGCCACCAAAGAAGCTGACCACAAATGAAACGGTCGCATCGAAAAGCGAGAACACACCCGTAGTCGCTGCTGCAATGGCGAACTGAAACGAAACAACACCCGAAGCGTCGTTAATGAGCGCTTCACCCTGCAGGATCGCACCTTCGCGTTTGCTTACCTGCGCTTCTTTCTTCAACGCAGCGACCGCAACCGCATCAGTAGGGCCAAGAGCCGCGCCAAGGGCAAAAGCAGCCGCCAGTGGGATCGAAGGAACAAGCCAATTGAGCAAGAAGCCAACGCTCAGAACGATAACTAGGACAAGGCCGATAGCATACGAGACAATGATACCCTTGTTGTCCCACAGGTTCTTCTTGTTCGATTCAAGTGAATCACTGAACAGCAGGGGCGCAATGAACAGCACTAGGAACAATTCCGGATCAATGCTTACTTCGATCGGCGAAATAGCCAAAAACGCAATGACAATACCTAGAGCGATTTGAATGAGTGGTGAGGATATTCGCGGAACGACCTGATCCAATACAGAGGATAAAAGAACGGCACCCATCAACAAAAGGATAAGTTCAAAAGCCTCCACTACTTTGCCTCCTTACGTTTTCGCGTTAAAGAGGTACGAACAACTTCACACTCGATTATGCGACGTCCCGCGAACCACTCAATACAAGTCAAAATACACCTAAATCAGTTTCATTTATCAAGATACTGAAAACCCGTCCCTCTAGCCAACCGCGGAGCGCAAAACTTAACAAAATGACCTAATTATTATTTTCCTCTTGCATGAAATAAAAAATCCGCTAGAATATTTTCTCGCGCTTATGGTGGCTATAGTTCAGTTGGCTAGAATGCCAGATTGTGGCTCTGGAGGTCGTCGGTTCGAGTCCGATTAGCCACCCCAGCGCAACCTTGAAAAAAGAGCAAAAAAGTTCTTGCAACACAGGAAATGATGCTTTAATATATCTTAGCGCTTTGACGCAATTACCATTTGGACCGTTAGCTTAGTTGGTAGAGCAGGGGACTCTTAATCCCAAGGTCCGGGGTTCGAGTCCCCGACGGTCCACCATTGAATTTACTCCCCCATCTGGGCTTTTCCAGATGGGGGATTTTTTGTTACCCGTGTTTTTGACAAGATCAGCCGCAGCCCCAAGCCTCGGCCGCACGATCGCCACAACAAAACTGCGGAGCTTTGAGTTTTGAACTAATTCTCTTAATGTAAGTCATTTTTTGTATTTTTTCGACACATCAACTTATAGGCTCAACCTCAGCGGATCTACGAAAAAAAAGCCTATGGCTCGGATTTCATCAAGACGTAATGAGTTCCATCTCATTTATCCGTAAGCTAATGCTGCAGATACGATCAGCCTAGTGTACCAATAAATCCAAAAATCCCACTTTCACGACATGTTTGGTCAAAAGTCAAAGCTGGGAGTGCGGACAAATCCCGAATACACATACACGCGAACGATCTCCGAACGACGCCGACGCAAGGCTCGCGCTAACCGCCTACCACAAGCGGCGATACACTAAAGCGCCGTCATCGTTCGTATGACGCGACAACATACCCAGATCATAGAGATACTCCAACGTGCCGAAGATCGTAGAAATACGTCGGATCTGTGTAGAACGCGGAAAACCTTCCAGCCCGTTAGCATAATGCGTTGCGCCAATGCGAGCGGCCTCGCGCACCGTCACTTCTTCAACATCAACGAAAAGCTGGCGCGCCCTCCGAACCAGCGACTCATAACGACCCTCCACCATAGAGATGAACCGATCGATCTCGCGCGACCCCAGCAAGGGATTGTGATGGCACATATATACCGCTCCAAGATCCATAGCTTTAAGTTGAGCCAAACTATCCAGATAGAGCTTTACCAAATGCTCATCTTTACCATACTGCATCAACCCAGGTGGCACCAAACAGATATGGTCGCCTGCAAAAAGTATCTTTTTGCTCCTATCAAGCAGGCACAAATGATTAGAAGTATGACCAGGCGTAAAAAGGACCTCGAAATTATAGCCCGCAATGAAGAGCTCTTCTCCCCCATGGAATTCCGTCCTCGTCTCACGTGTTTCAGTTTGGGCCTTCTTACCACTTGCCACCAAACGGATATACAAGAACGTCGAATCGCCCGCAAGATCGGTTGACGCACTTTGAACTAGGAACTTATTCATTAAGGCAGCATCGCCATCGCTCGTAGGACCCGAGTAGAGCTTCGCCGCTCCTTTGTGAGCGCAATACAGCAGATTACCATCGTGATCGTCATGAAAATGAGACAGGAACACCTCAGTGCGCTCCCACGGGACCCCCAGCCGTTTCGATACCCCATCAAGCGCTTCAACGCCACATAGATCAGGATGTCCCGTATCGATCAAAAGCGCACGCTTACCCGGCTCAGCGATACAATACATCTCCACACGGTCGCAAAAAGCGAACCCTTCTACATCGAAGGTACTTCGGTAAATATGCGAACGGAACGGATACGGCGCAGGCACTTCTTCGAGTAGTCGCAACGTTCTATACGTCACGCCTGGCCAACGGTATTCCGGTTCAACATCCACGGAGACACCCTTCCCTTCACAACACACGTATCGCTCCTACCTATCAATGCGCAATGAAAGGATGATACACCAAAGCCCAAGGAAGAGAACGCCTTTTCATTTAGGCGGTAAGTTTGGAATAATGATCGTAGATCTGTAACTTCATCAGGAGACCCCATGCTTGGCAAGACGCTCATTATCGTGAACCCCGCCGCACGAAGCGGGAAAGCAAACGAGGCAGCCGCTCATGCTGCTGGAACTTTTAATCGAATGAAGGCGGCATACCCCAAAGAACTGGAAAGCATAACCTTTCGCTATACAGTAAGCCCGCAGGATGCTACGCGTATCGCACGAGCCGAAGGTGCGCAGGTCGATTCGATCTTCGTCATTGGCGGCGATGGAGTGATTCACGAAACGGTGAACGGACTTATGGCCCTCCCCCGCGCTGATCGCCCACGTCTTGGCATCATTCCCTGCGGTAATGGTGACGATTTCGCTCGGACCATCGGCATGGATCGCGCCCCGCAAAAATCACTTCAGCAGATCGAGTCGTTCTCACTGACCCCTAAATGCATCGATATCGGATGCGTTAACGGCGCATGGTTCGCAGAAACCCTCTCGTTCGGCTTGGATGCCGCGATAGCCCTTGGTACCGCCGATCTACGCAAGAAAACGAAACGAACAGGTACCAGTTTGTACCTTCAATGCGGATTCGACCAAGTCATGAATCATCGAACCCCCCGTTCTTGCACGGTTCGCTTCGACGACCGTGAACCCCAGGCGCTCAGCGTATATCTTCTTGCGGTCCAAAACGGCACCAGTTATGGCGGAGGCTTCAAGATATGCCCCGATGCACGACTCAACGACGGCCTACTTGATATTTGCTATGCGGAGCCTGAGCTAAGTGCTTCGGCTGCCCTGAAGCTTCTCCTTAAAGCGAAGAACGGCAACCATACTGCTCACCCCAACCTAACCTTCGCGCACGCAAAACATATCGTCCTTGATTTCGAAGATGATGTTCCCGCCCAGGTCGATGGAGAACGCATCGAATCTCGTTATTTCGATATCGAACTGTTCCCTGGCGAACTTGACGTGCTCATGCCGTAAGAGCGAAATGAACTCATTTCGCTCATTGGTCCGTTCTAAGCTCCCCTGCACCCCAAAAAAACAAGAGAGACCCTTTAGGGTCTCTCTTCGTAGATATTAGGCTTTAAGCAGCGCTTAAACGATGCCCTGTGCCAGCATTGCGTCTGCGAGCTTCTTGAAGCCAGCGATGTTCGCACCTGCTACGTAGTCACCCTCGACTCCATATTCGCGAGCTGCGTCGTCTGCAGCATGGAAGATGTTAACCATGATGCCTTGGAGCTTTGCGTCAACTTCTTCGAAGGACCAAGAAAGACGCTCGGAGTTCTGAGACATTTCCAAGCCAGACGTTGCTACGCCACCAGCGTTGGCTGCCTTACCAGGCATGAATACAACGCCATTGCCCTGGATGTACTCGGTTGCCTCCATGGTAGTAGGCATATTAGCGCCTTCAGCAACGATCTTGCAGCCATTAGCAACGAGAGCCTGTGCGTCTTCAAGCAGCAGTTCGTTCTGCGTTGCGCAAGGAAGAGCAATATCCACCTTGACGCCCCATACGCCACGACCGTCATGATATTCAACGCCCTCACGACGCTTTGCGTATTCGGAGATACGAGCGCGTTCGACTTCCTTGATCTGCTTGATCAGGGCAATATCGATTCCGTTGGGATCATAGATCCAACCGGTGGAGTCAGACATGGTAACGACCTTAGCACCAAGCGACTGAGCCTTTTCAGTTGCATAGATGGCAACATTGCCGGAACCGGAGATGGCGACCGTCTTGCCTTCAAAGGAATCGCCCTGGCACTTCAGGTATTCAGCAACAAAGTAGATCAGGCCGTAGCCAGTAGCCTCGGTACGAGCGAGCGAACCGCCATAAGAAAGGCCCTTACCAGTGAGAACGCCTTCCCAAACGTTGCGGATACGCTTGTACTGACCGAACATGTAACCGATCTCACGAGCGCCCGTTCCGATGTCGCCTGCAGGAACATCAGTGTCAGCACCAACATGCTTGCAGAGCTCAGTCATGAAGGACTGGCAGAAACGCATGACCTCAGCGTCGGACTTGCCCTTAGGATCGAAGTCAGAACCGCCCTTGCCGCCGCCCATAGGAAGCGTAGTCAAGCTGTTCTTAAAGATCTGCTCGAAGCCCAAGAACTTGATGATGCCCAAGTTAACGGAAGGATGAAGACGAAGACCGCCCTTATAGGGGCCAAGGCAGCTATTGAACTGAACGCGGAAACCACGATTAACCTGGACCTTGCCTGCATCATCAACCCAAGGCACGCGGAACATAATAACGCGCTCAGGTTCTACGATACGCTCGAGTAAGCCAGCAGCTTCGTATTCAGGGTGAGCATCGATAACCGGCTTCAAAGAAGTAAGAACCTCGGTCACTGCCTGAATGAACTCAGGTTCGTTCGCGTTCTTCGCCTTGACGTTTTCGATGACAGAGTCGACGTAACTCATAAATCCTCCTCATTAGACACTCAACGAGAAGTATCGTATCAAACCCACCCTTTGCACGGAGTGAAATACGCCCTACGTTAACGCAGTGGAAACAAAACGCCCGTCGATGGCATTACGGGAGGGGCGAATGCACGCACACCCCATACCAAGCATGCGCTAGCCACCGAGTTGCACTCGTTAGCTAGCGCTTGTGTGAGTCAAGTTTACATACGTTCGGGAGCGGACACGCCAAGTAATCCAAGGGAAAGAGCAAGGACAGTGCGCGCAGAATCAGCCAATGCAAGACGTGCCTGTTCGATAGCCTCCCCTTCGCCGATCACGCGGCAATTGGTATAGAAGGAATGGAACAAACTTGCCAGGTCCTGAGCATAGTGAGTCAAACGGAACGGCGCCCTATCACGCGCGGCTCCCGCCACTAGATCAGTGAAGTCGGCCATCTTACGCATGAGCGCCAATTCGCTCTCGTGCGTAAGAAGCGACAGGTCGGCAGCCTCAATGGAAAGAGCTGCGGACAATTCATCTGCCGAAACGCCCTCGGTCGCAATACCACGTGCCTCGGCCGCCTTGCGCGCAATAGAGCAAATACGCGCATGAGCGTACTGTACGTAATACACCGGGTTGGAAGAATCCTTCTTCTTGGCAACTTCGATATCAAAATCAATGGACTGATCAGACGATTTTGAAAGCATCATGTAACGCGTTGCATCAACGCCCACTTCGTCGATCAACTCACGGAAGGTGATCATCTCGCCCGTACGCTTGGACATACGTACCTGCTGGCCGTCACGGAACAGCGTCACCAACTGACCGAGCACTACTTCAAGTGCATCAGGATAACCCCAAGCCGCCATCATAGCCTGGCAACGGGGAATGTAACCGTGATGGTCTGCGCCCCAAATATCGATCAAATGATCATAGCCGCGCTGCATCTTATCGTAGTGATAGGCCACGTCAGACATGAAATACGTCAGCTCGCCATTGCCCTTGATCAGGACACGATCCTTTTCGTCACCGAAAGCCGTAGAGCGGAAATACGTAGCGCCTTCTGATTCAAAAATGTAGCCGCGTTCGTTCATGACGTCGAACGCACGGTCGATCTTGGTCTTGCCGTCTTCGCCAGATACGAACAATGAACGCTCAGAGAACCACGTATCAAAGTTGTTGCCGAATATCTCAAGCGTTTCCTTCACGCTATCGAGCATGGCCTTGTAACCCAATTCGCGAAATGCAACGCGACGCTCATCAGCATCCACGTTAAGCCATTTATCGCCATCAGATTCGATGATCCGGCGTGCTAGTTCGCTAACATAACCGCCGCCGTAGGAAGCTTCAGGCATCTCGACATCAAGACCCAGTTCCTGCTGATAGCGCACCACCAAGGAATCAGCGAATACGTTCATCTGATTTCCCTGGTCATTGATATAGAATTCTTCGTCGACCTGATAGCCCGCATGACGCATGACACGTGCAATAGCATCGCCGAGCGCAGCCCAGCGACCGTGACCGACGTGCATAGGGCCGGTCGGATTAGCGGAAACGTATTCCAGATCGACTTTACAAGGTTCAGACAACGTTGATCTGCCGTAATCATTGCCTTGAGTGCGTACCTGGGTGATCACGTTCTGGAACACCGCAGGAGCAAGCGTCAAGTTGATGAAGCCCGGACCCGCGATCTCAAGCGAATCGATCAGATCATTTTCGGGAAGATGATCGACCAGAATCTGGGCGATCTGACGCGGATTCATGCGCGCTGCTTTAGCGAGACGCATAGCAATGGTGCAAGCCCAATCGCCATGACCTTCTTCACGAGGTCGCTCGAGAGTCGGCTCGGGTATTTCGTCGAGCGGCAGTGCGCCCGATTCAACCGCAGCGTTCAGCGCCTGATACAACACGGCCTCGAGTGATTCACGAATGGTCATAAAATGCGTCCTTTCCTTACTACACGCACAGATTCAGCATAAAAACAGCGTTTGAGATTGTAACACGCTATGCACGGTGCGCTTCGATATATGCTTCGCATTCATCTTTCGTACAGGTGCGCAAACGATCGAGCAATTCGGGGTCTTTGCCACCCACTGCCTGACCATCTATCCTGCCGGCAGGAACACAGAGCGCACTCGACGAGGTGACGATGACCTCATCTGCGCCTTTCAGCTCATCCAACGTGAAGGGACGTTCTTCAACAGGAACTTCAAGCGACAAGCACGCAGCGATCAAGTGCTTGCGCGCGATGCCGGGTAAGATCAGGTTGTCAGCCGGATGGGTGACGAAGCGACCATCTTTGAGCATATGAACATTACTGTGTGCGCATTCGGTCACGTACCCATCGCGCACGAACACCGCTTCATAAGAACCGGTCTCCTGTGCCCGCTGAGCAGCCAATACATTAGGAATCAGATTGAGCGTCTTGGTATTGCAGTGAAAGAAGCGCGTGTCTTCAACGCTTACCAGATCGCGATACGTTTCGCATTCTTCCATTTCGTCGGGCACGATCATGACCCACAGATTGGCCGGCGCATCGGGAAATGCGTGATTGCGCGGTGCGGTCGCGCGAGTGACCTGCCAATACACGAACGCAACATCGGTATCTACCTTGGAAAGCAGATCGATCAAAAGCACATGCAAGTCGGCCTTCGAAATACCGGGATCGATGCGCATATTAGCGCAACTGTTGAAAAAGCGCTCAATATGGTCTTCGGCGAAGAGCACTACCCCATCTAGACCCATGGTCGCATCGTAAACACCATCACCATAAAAGCTCACACGATCAAGGAACGGTACCTTCATTTCTTCAAGAGGACCGTATTCGCCGTTGTAATATCCCAAACGTTGCATGAAGACCCATCCCCCTAGCGAAGCGTTGCAAGCACGATCGCTTTGATGGAATGCATGCGGTTCTCAGCTTCATCGAAGACCTTTGAAGCATCCGATTCGAAGACCTCGTCGGTGACTTCCATTTCCGTAAGACCGAACTTTTCTTCGATATCCTGCGCCACGGTCGTCTTCGTATCGTGGAACGCTGGCAGGCAGTGCATGAAGATGGCATTATCGGCAGCGTTATTCATCACCTTCGCGTTCACCTGATAAGGAGACAGCTCCTTGATGCGCTGCTCCCACAAGCTAGCGGGCTCACCCATGGAAACCCAAATATCGGTGTAGATGATATTGGCATCACGTGTGCCCTCTTCAACATCGGAAGTGAGGATGACCTCACAGCCGGTCTCACCCGCAATAGCGCGACATGCTTCAACAAGGCCCTCATCAGGCATAGAAGACTCAGGACCACACGCCACAAAGGTAATGCCCATCTTTACACAGCCGACCATCAATGAATTAGCAACGTTGTTCTTGGCATCACCCATGAACACCAGCTTCAAGCCCTCATATGAACCGAAGGATTCGCGAATGGTAAGCAGGTCGGCGATGATCTGCGTGGGGTGACATTCGTTGGTCAGACCGTTCCATACCGGAACGCCCGCATTGGCAGCAAGCGTTTCGACGATCTCTTGACCGAAGCCGCGATATTCGATGCCGTCGAACATCCTGCCGAGAACACGTGCTGTATCGGCGATCGATTCCTTATTGCCCATCTGCGATCCGGCAGGATCAAGATAGGTCACACCCATGCCCAGATCATGTCCGGCTACTTCGAACGAGCAACGAGTACGCGTAGATGTTTTTTCGAACAGCAGCACGATGTTCTTGCCTTCAAGTTCTTTATGCAGAACACCTGCGTGCTTCTTCTCTTTGAGTTCTTGGGCCAGATCGACCAGAGACAGAATTTCCTCAGAAGTGAAATCGAGCAATTTAAGAAAATGACGTCCAGACAACGACTGAGCCATTGGTCCTCCTGAATACTGTTCCCGCCACTGTTGCACGAAAGTTCAGGCAGGACAATGTGTATAGAATAACATCGCCTATTATGGCATAGAGAACCATGGCTCTGCCGTTCAAACTACAAAGACCTACTCAACTTCAAGAGCCTCTGCGATGGTCATACCTTTATGGTTACCCGTGATGGCATACTCGACCCATTCGGCGATGTTGACCACATGATCGCCAATGCGCTCAAGATATTTGCCGATCATCAGAATATCAAGCGCCGATGCCTCGTCAGACGAATGCTGAACAATATGCTGCGCAATATCACGCTTGAGGTCCTCGAACAGATCATCGATCACTTCATCCTGATCAATGCATGCCCTCGCCTTATCAAGGTCGAGCTGCACGTATGCATCAATGACGTCATTTACCTGATCATGCGCCTTTTTCGCCATAGGGGAAAGCGACGAATAGCAAGACAGATACAACCCTTCAGGAAGATCTGTTGCAATTTCGCAGATCTCTGCTGCCTGATCGCCAATACGCTCGAGGTCGGTGATCATCTTCAGCGCTGCGGTAACTGCACGAAGATCGCTCGCAACCGGCTGCTCACGAAGAAGTAGGCGCAGGCACAGACGCTCGATCGTGCGCTCCTTTTCGTTGATCAGCGAATCGTTCTGCGCGACCAAGAGCGCTTTCGTCGTATTAGCCTGCTGAACCGCTTCGAACGACCCTTCGATCGCATCCTTCACCAATTCGGACATCCCGATCATCTGGGCTTTAAGAGTATGGAGCTCTTCATCAAAAATAGGACGTGCGGCCATATCAACCAAACCTTCCTGAAATGTAATCTTCGGTACGCTTATCAACGGGGCTCGAGAACAATACGTCAGTGGGAGAACATTCGACCATTTCACCGAGCAGGAAGAACGCTGTCGTATCGGAAATACGGGCAGCCTGCTGCATGTTATGAGTCACGATAATGATGGTGTAATCGTTCTTCAGTTCACCAACGAGCTCTTCGATCTTCGAAGTCGAAATGGGGTCAAGAGCACTGGTAGGCTCGTCCATCAACAGCACTTCGGGGTTGACCGCCAAGGCACGCGCAATGCAAAGACGCTGCTGCTGACCACCCGAAAGACCGAGCGCGTTCTTCTTAAGACGGTCCTTCAATTCATCGAAGATCGCCGCCTTACGCAATGAATCTTCAACGATATCGTCGAGTTCCGACTTCTTTTTAATGCCATGCGTACGTGGACCGAACGCAATATTGTCGTAGATCGACATAGGGAACGGATTGGGCTTCTGAAACACCATGCCGACCTTCTTGCGAAGTACATTCACGTCGAACTTATCGTAAATATCTTCCCCGTCGAGCGTGATGCGGCCGGTAATACGGCAGCCATCAACCAAGTCGTTCATTCGATTCAGGGACTTCAGAAGCGTAGACTTGCCGCAACCGGAAGGACCGATCATGGCCGTTACGTTATTCTCCGCAAAAGAGATATCAATATCTCGAAGTGCCTGGAAATCGCCATAGAACAGGTCCATGTGCGAAACGTCCATTTTGACATTATTCATCTGTCATATTTCCTTTACTGATTCTATTCGCCACTGCTGACGTAGCAAAATTGATGATGAGCACGAAGAGCAAAAGCAGAACAGCTGTCGCATAAGTAGCATCAATGTGGAGTCCTTCACTTGCCAACAAATACATATGAACCGCAAGGGTTCGCGCTGAGCTGAACAAAGACTCTGGAACTGCGGCGATCGAGCCTGCTGTATAAATAAGCGCAGCCGATTCGCCGACCGTACGACCGATAGCCAAGATGATGCCACCGAGAATGCCAGGGATAGCAGCGGGCAGAACGATCTTGAATACCGTGCGGAAACGTCCCGCTCCCAAGCCAAATGAACCCTCGCGGTACAAATCAGGAACCGCAGCAAGCGCTTCCTGGGTCGCACGCATGATGATAGGGAACGTCATGATTGCCATGGTGCATACACCTGCGAGAAGAGAAAGACCCCATTGCAGGTAATACACGAAGAACAGCAGACCGAACAAGCCGTATACGATCGACGGAATGCCCGAAAGCGTTTCGGTCGCCAATGCGACGATGCGCACGAACCAGTTCGAACGATTGGTGTATTCGTTCAAGAAGATCGCAGCACCGATACCGAAGATCGATGAGCACGAAACCGACAGAACGATGACGATAAGGGTATTGAACAACGCCGGCATGAATGAAACATTATCGGAGTTGTATTCAAGCGCGAACATTTCGGGCTTGATCTGCGGAACACCCATGATAAGGATGTAGCCGATGATAAGGCAGACAGCGCACACTGTAAGGATGGTTGCGATGTTCACCGCATAACGGAAGATCCACGAAGATAGTTTCGCGGGCTTCGTTTTGGTTAATACGCGATTATCCGGCATTCTTGTTCCTCCTCTTCAAGGCGGAGAACGCAAAGTTGATGATCAGAATGAAAACGAACAGTACACATGCCGTGCCAATGAGGGCACCACGATGAAGATCAGCGGCGTAACCCATTTCGAGAACGATGTTCGCCGTCATCGTACGGACACCATCGGTGATGGCATCAGGCATCTGCACCTGGTTGCCCGCGATCATGATGACCGCCATGGTCTCGCCGATCGCACGACCGATAGCCAAGATGATCGATGCGAAAATGCCTGACATCGCTGCAGGAAGCATAACGCGCATAACGCTGCGCTCGTGATCGGCACCCAGTGCGAGCGCACCTTCATAATACGGCTGAGGCACTGCCTTCAGAGCCGACTCGGACAACGTGATGATGGTTGGAAGGATCATGATGCCCAACACGATCGATGCGCAAAGGATGGATTGACCAGTTCCTCCGAATTGAGCGCGAATGAAGGGTACCAATACCACCAGGCCGAAGAAGCCATATACGACCGATGGAATGCCAGCCAGCAGCTGAACGCCGCTCTTCGCTATCTTGGCCACACGATTGCTACCGAAGAAGGACAAGAATATGGCACAGAGTATGCCGAGGGGCACACCGATAACAAGCGCGCCCGCCATGACGTACAAACTACCCACGACCATAACGCCGATACCGTAAATATCATTGGATGGTCGCCAAGTCGTTCCGAACAGGAAATCGAACACGCCGATCTCTGCAATGGCTGGAATACCATTACCGAAAATAAAGACGCAAATCACTACAACTGCAGCCACCGAAATGGCTGCAGCTATAGCAAAGAGAACCTTAGCAATTAACTCTTTAGTTTGGGTCATGAGACTTAACCGATCTCGCTCCACTTAGTGATCTCACCGGTGAAGATCTTCTTTACCTGATCGGAAGTAAGGCTATCGGCTGCGTTGTTGTTGTTCACGATAACTGCGATACCGTCAGTAGCGATGACCGTAGCCTGAGCACCCTCGCTCGTCTCGGAATCCTTCAGCTCACGAGAAGCCATGCCAAGGTCGCATGCACCTTCAAGAGCAGAAGTTACGCCAGTGGTGGAGTCAGACTGATTGACCTCGATGGTAACGTTAGGGTTCAGAGCCTTATAGGCTTCAGCGAGCTTCTCCATAACAGGGGTTACCGAAGAAGAACCAGCAACGGTTACCGTACCGGAAAGACCAGATGCAGCGTAAGAGCCAGCTGCGTCCATAGGAATGTAGCCTTCCTCGGAAACAACGGCCTGACCTTCAGCGCTAAGAATGAAGTTCATGAAATCCTGAGCAACATCGCTGAGTTCAGAATTGGAGTTGGTCACTACGTTGAAGGGACGCGAAACCTTGTAATCGCCAGACTTCACGTTCTCAGCAGTTGCCTCTGCACCGTCGATCTTCACGGTCTTAATGGAATCATCTACCGAACCCAGTGAAATGTAACCGATCGCATTGTCATCGCCTGCAACAGTGGTCATCATAACTGCAGTGGAGTTGGTGATAGCAGCGGATTGGGTGGTCATATCAACCTTTTCGCCGTTCTGCTCTTCTTCGATACCGAAGAGCTCAACGAAAGCACCACGGGTACCGGAGCCATCTTCACGAGAAGTTACATTGATCGCTGCATCACCAGAATCGCTTTTCGCAGAATCATTGTTGCCGCCACAACCAACCAATGCCGTGCAGGCAAATGCAATGCAAAGCGCAAGTGCCCCGAACAAAACCTTGTTCTTTACCGTACTCACTTCTAATTCCTTTTCTCTCTCTGAATACTTTCGAGTCACGCACCTAGCGTGCGGTCCTCGCATAGGATTCATGATGCGTTCGGGGATTAAAAAAGTGGTTACATGAACCTGAAAGAACGTTAGAAGATGGTTAAGAGAGGAAAGATTTGATAAAACAATGTTAAACATTATTTCCGCAGGGGGAATTGATGCACAATTGTTTGCACCCTCGGAAAGGAACAGTGATCGTGACTACCATATTGCTCATCGAAGACGATCCCACCATTCGTCTTACAACCGAGTTCTCGCTCACCAAGCACGGATATGCGGTCAGCTCGTGCGGCGACGGATCATCGGGATATGAAACCGCTCTTCAGATCGAGCCCGATCTTATTCTTCTTGACGTAATGCTTCCTGGCATGAACGGTTTCGATGTAGCTGCCAAGCTGCGCAAAGAGGGGTTCACCTCCCCTATCCTCATGCTCACCGCTCTCGATGCAGACGAAGACAAGATCAAGGGTCTCGACGCTGGTGCCGATGATTACATAACCAAGCCCTTTTCCGCTGATGTTCTCTTGGCGCGCATTCGCGCCAACTTGCGCCGCACCGAACTTGACGGCGTCAACTTTTCCGCTCCGCAGACCTACGGAGATCTGACTCTCGATATGGAGAACAGAACGGCTAGCGTGAAAGGGCAGCCTCTTAAATTACGCAGCAAAGAGCTTTCGCTACTGTTCGCCCTCGCAGAGCGTCAAGGCATGCTCTGCCGTCGCACCTGGCTTACCCAAAAGGTCTGGAAAGAAGATTATCTGAGCACTTCGCGTACTATCGATGTTCACATCAGGCGCTTGCGCTCAGTTCTCGATGAAGTAAGCGACTATCGCTACATCCACACCGTTCACGGCATGGGCTATCGGTTCGAACCCATTAGAAAGAACGACGAATGAGCATCCTTTCGCCGTTCAAGAAACAAGAGACCCCTAACGCACAGACCAAGCGCTGGATACGTATCTCCCTTATCGGTTACGTCATTATAGCGCTCGTCTTCATCATGTGCTCGATCGCGTTCATCTATTCGCCTTTGAATGATGAAATGATCAAACGCCAGGTGAACAATTTAACGACTACCACTCAAGGCACTGCCGAAGCGCTTTCACACGTTGATAACGCACAAGTATTCGTTGATTCCTGCGCCAAGAACACCGATCTGCGTATAAGCGTTATCTCGACCAATGGTGACGTCATTGCCGATTCTGAAAATGACCCCAGCACCATGGCGAACCATCTCGATCGCGAAGAAGTGCAAGAAGCGCTATCGGGCAAAGTTGGTGCTGCTCAGCGCACGAGCTCGACCGATGGACAAAGTTGGCTCTACGTTGCGGTACCAGCCCAATACCAAGATGATCAGGTGATTCTGCGCATCAGTGAACTTTCCACCGCCATTTCCATGATCACCCAAAGCGCTCGAACAACTTCGTTCATCTTCATCGTTATTGGATGTCTGGTAATCTTGGCAGTCGCTGTTTTCTCCTTCAGGCAATCACACGCGCCTCTTAAAAGGTTCGACCAAGTACGATCCGATTTTGTCGCTAACGCTAGTCACGAACTGAAAACACCCGTAGCGGGGATCAGGCTCCTATCCGAAGCCATTCGCGATGCAGCGGATATCAACGACAAGAAAAGCCTCGCTATGTTCATCGATCGTCTCGACAATGAAGCAGAGCGTTTGCAACGCCTCGTCATCGATCTGCTTGACCTGTCTCGCCTAGAAGAATCCTCAAATCCTGACAGATCCCCACGAGCGGACCTGCATAGCGCTATCGTAACGAGCTTCGTCGCCCACAAGAACGAAGCCGAAGACAAGAAGCTCGAACTGGTCATCGACGACCGATCAGTGCCAGGTGACGACTGTTATGCCGACATGGAACCATCGGACGCTTCGTTGGTGTTCGACAACCTGATCGAGAACGCCATCATGTACACCGACGAGGGAAGCATCCTCGTGACTTTCGAACCACGAGGCCATGAGATCGCGATCATCGTTGAGGACACTGGCATCGGCATCCCGCAAACCGATCAATCACGTATTTTCGAGCGCTTCTACCGCGTTGATAAAGCTCGCAGCCGTGAAGTAGGTGGCACAGGACTGGGTCTTTCTCTCGTTCGCCATGCCGTAGAACGATCGAACGGATCAGTGCGCGTTAAGAGCGCTCCTGGTGAAGGCAGTCAGTTCACGGTCGTGTTCCCCCGCGCCAAGCGCTAGAAGGCCCCCTGCGCGCGACCCAACTCGCGTCGCTATCCCCCACGCGCCAAGCATTAGCAACCACGCTAAGCCCCGATTATGCTTCCCGATACAACGACAAAGGGGAAACGCCGTTCCATGCGCTTCCCCTTTAAGTTCTGAGTTTGTCCTTAGCGCCAACGCGCAAACGACATCATTTTTTCGAATTCCGCTATGAGATGAACTCTTTCAGGGTTGAGTGCAAGATGAAATCCGCTTCTTTTTCTGCGGTTTCTTCAGCAGCTTCGGTGAACATGATGCCGAACGTATTGCGCTCTTTTGCATCCATCTTACGCAAGGTAAGCACCTTACTGAATCGGCTGCATACCGCCTCATGATCGAACGTATAGGACGACGGAAGACTCAACCCGTCATAGGAAAGCAAGATCATGAAATAGGTCAATCCGTCTTTACCTTCAAGGATCTTGTTCCAGTTGGGCTTAATATCGTTCAGGAAATAGTCATGCGTCCTGAAACCCCAAGCAAAATAGGCAATATCCGTGCAGCACATTCCTGCAAAACGCAGTGCATTGAATTCAATGGGAATGATCTTGTTCTGCGCATTTATGCGCACTTCAACATGGACGGGAAAGTTCTTCATTCCGAACAGCGCGTTACATTCAGCCAAGAACGACGTCATGGGTTCTAGTTGCTCTTCGATGATTGCCTTGGATGTAAAGTACATCCTATCTGATACATCATCACTTCCGGCAAAATCATGCTTGAGGATATTCAGGACCACCGCATTGCCCTCATTATCGAAGTAAGCATCAACAGCGTACTCGTCCCCTTCGATATAGCTCTCAACAAGGAAGCTCGCATCGTTTACCACGGCTTCGCCATACATCTTGCCCCACTCACCGGAACTGGCATGAATATCCTTTATAGCCGCACGCCATTCCTCTTCATTGAACACGGGATAAATACCCAAACTGAAGAACCCCGTTGAAGGCTTCAGCACAACGGGATATGCGATTGATGCAGGATCGACACCATCTAGTTCATCAAGAGCATATTCACAGAATACGTAATCGGGATACAACGGAGCCAGCATACGACGACACGCTGCTTTATCCTTACACACCGCAATTCCTCGTGCAGTATCCTCGCCGCAAACGGCTTTCACTTCCTCAAAACAAGCCTCAGACAATGCCACAATACGCTCAGAAGAACCTCGATCATAGGATGAAACTGCTAGTTTTCTGCCAGCCTGCACAAAACGACGCGCTGGCTCGTTATCAAAGACCGGTTCCTGCGTTTCCTCAAGATATTCCAATACTTCAGGAGATACATACACATCATCAAGTACTAACACCGATGCATTCCTTTCCTTTGCAGAACATAGCGGCCCTGCCTATGCCTTTTCCAGTTTTGCACGAAACGTTATCACACGAGTCGTATCAAGTGAATCGAATTCGATCGTATAGGCGCGCATATCCTGGTCGACTTCACACACCACTCCTACGCCAAATACGGGATGCTTTACACGATCCCCCACCGTAAAACTAGAAGAGGTCGAACGATCGGCAATGCGTTGATCAGCGAACGCGATGGCTGCAGATGCCTGCTCGAGCGCCACTTCACTCGGACGATTAGAGAATTGCAGAGTATCCGGATCGATTTCCAAGAGAAAACGTGACGGATAGCGTGGCATGTTCTCGTGTCCAGTACCCTCCGCCTCTGTTAAGTACAGTCCATCTTGCGCACGCGTAAGCGCCACGAACGCCAGGCGTCGTTCTTCTTCCATCGCCGAAAAGGTCGCTGTTTTACGCGAGGGCAGAATGCCTTCCGATAACGAACACAAAAAGACGTGAGGGAATTCCAAACCTTTTGCGGAATGGATGGTCATCAACCGGACCTTATCCTGCTTATCATCGTGCGCATCCAAGTTGGAAAGGAGCGCCACATGAGACAGATAGTGCTCAAGAGTCACTTCTTCGCCGCACGTCGTTTCAAATTCGTACACCGACTGCTTCAGTTCCGCCAAATTATCCAAACGCTCTTGCGAACCTTCAGTACGCAACATCTTTTCGTATCCACTTGCATCCATAAGCGAGGCAAGAACCTCCGATATAGCCCTACCTTCATATTCACGCTTGAAACGTTCCACCAAAGCAACAAGATCTTTGGCCTTCGTTCGCTTGAACAGCTCATTCTCAAGTTCGCACTCAAGCGCTTCGTACAAAGAACAACCGAGCCTTTGCGCTTCTTCGCGCAAGAACGCCATACGACGCTGGCCCAGATTGCGCTTAGGAGCGTTCGCAACTCGAATGAACGACAAGTCATCCTGATAAGCGATAAGGCGTAAATAGCTGAGTGCATCCTTGATTTCACGGCGACCGAAAAACGGGACCCCGCTATATACCGCATGCGGAACATGCGCTTTAAGAAGAGCCTCTTCAATCGCACGCGACGCATAATGAGCTCGGTACAGTACCGCGATACCGTTATATGGCACACCGATATCATGAAGTGCTTGTATTCCTTGCGCGATCCAAGCGGCTTCCGCCGTTGACGACTTCGCATGGTGCCACACCGTAGGACCAGTAGTGTCACGAAGCGCAAGCAGATCCTTGGGTATGCGTTCACGGTTCTTAGAAATAAGCGAATTCGCCACCGCGAGCACGGGCGCAACGCTACGATAGTTCTCCAACATCATGACCGTATGAGTACTCGGAAAGTGCTTGTCGAAATCAAGCAAGAAGCGCACATCCGCCCCACGCCACGTATAGATGGTCTGATCGGGGTCACCCACTACGAACAGGTTCTTATGGTGGGCCGCAAGCACTTCCATTAGCTGATACTGGATCTTATCTATGTCTTGGAACTCATCTACCATGATGTATTCCAAACGCTGCTGCCATTTCATACGAATAGCAGCATTTCGAGCGAAGATATGCAGAACGAATACAAGCAGATCGTTGTAATCCACGCCAAAGCATTTCTTCTCCTGATAAAGATATCCGTAAAAGATAATTTCTTTAGTTGCAGTGGCGCTGCGATATTTTTCATACAGGTCATCCAGTGACAACGCAAGCATATCCTGGTAATAATCAGGACGTTCGACCAGCTTGAGCATTTCAATCATATCGCGCGCTTGCGAAAAGGTCATATCTCGCAAGGTGAGTCCGCGTTCATCGTAAATGATCTGCAGCATAGCATCGATATCGCCATTATCAAGTACGAGAAAACTTTTGGGATAGCTTATTTCATGCCCATCTTCACGGAGGACCGAAACGCAGAAACCATGGAACGTATTGATATATCCCGTATCGTTGCCACCCGTCAACCGTTTGATGCGACGACGCATTTCATTAGCAGCCTTATTCGTGAACGTTGCGCACAGTATATTGCTTGGCATAATACCCAGATCGTTCACCAAATAGGCGAAACGCTCAGCGAGCGTTCGCGTTTTACCCGTTCCCGCACCAGCGATGACCCGCACGTACCCTTCGGTGGTTGTTACCGCTTCTAGCTGAGCAGCATTGAGTGGCGTTTGACCCAAAGAGCTCGGCTCAAAAAGCGTCTGTTTCTTCGATACATCACTCACGAACGCGCGGAGAGGCACCTCTTCAGATGAATCCGAATGCTCATCGCCTACATGAACGGAAGGAAATATTTCGCGGTCTTCTCTCATGCGAAAATCCTATCATATATCGTACAAATGTTCTATGTTCCGTTTAATGATCTTTTGTCGAATCAATCCAACAATGTGTTCAATTGCAGATACAATAGTGTTCCGCTAAGCAGCACTATTCGCACAGCATTTTTATATTTGAACACGCACAAGGGCAGGCCCACTACCATGACCATCGGATACGAACAAACCTACCAACTACGTACAGGCGACTTCGATCGCTATGCCCACCTGCAACCAGCATCCGTGCTTGACGTTTTCCAAGACGCCGCAGGAGTGAACGCCGAGTCTGTGCCGGGAATGAGCTGGCAAGAACTCAGTGAAGCTGATTTGTTCTGGGCGATCACCCGCATCAAATACGAAATACTGAAAACTCCTCAGCTTCACGAACAAGTCACCGTACGCACCTGGCCCCTCGCACCGAACCGCATGGGCTTTCAGCGCGAATATACCATCACCAGTCTCGATGGACATCCGTTTGTGAAGGCGACTTCCGATTGGGTCATGATCGATCGCGAAACACGCGCCTTTGCTTCTGCGCGCGATTTTTATCAAGATCGCGGTGTGTTCGACTTTTCCACCGAAACCGTGTTCGATAAGAAGATCCGCAAAATACGTAATTTTGACTGGAAGGAACAAAAGCCCGCCCTCATTGTGATGCCGGCTTTCACCGATATCGATATCAATGGGCACGTGAACAATTCCCGCTACACCAACTTCGTTATGAACGCCATCAATTTGAAAGAAGACGAGGTCATCAGCACGTTCCAGATCGATTATCGCCACGAGATCCGCCAGGGCATTAAGATCGCCCTCTATACTCACCGCGAAGAAGACATTATTACCGTAATGGGTATCGATCCCGATGAAACCTGCATGTTCGCAGCAAAGATCGAACTCGCGTAGTAGCTTGACCGCGCTCGGCGCCACAGTCGCTCTCTTTCAAGTCATACCCGTAAAAGCGAACAGCAACTAAACCATGCGGGCTTTCTTTTCCTCCAGGCGATACGCCATAGCCTTAGCGAAGAGCACCAATGCTATTCCCGCAAGGGAAAACACACCTGCAACGATGAACGAGGGTGCATACGTTCCCATTGTCTCCACCGCTGATGCTGCAAGCATCGGCCCAACGAATGATGCAACGGTGTAGCCTGGATACACGAACGAATAGTTCTGCCCGAAATTCCCCGAACCGAACGCATCCCCGACGATAGCGGGAAGAACGGTCATCGTGGCACCGAAGCACGCACCCACTAGGCTTACCGCCAAAAGGAACGTAACGAACGTGGTCGCCTGCCCTAAGAACAGAAGCATGACGATCGCGTTGATAGCCAACGCGATAACGAGCGTATTATAGCGCCCGATGATGTCGGAGATGAAACCGAAGATCAAGCGCCCCAGAAAACTGCCAAGCGCAAGAACACTTACCATGATCGCGCCTTCCGAGGCAGATAGATGAGCTAGCTCCTGACCAATATTGGAAGCGTGGCCTGTAATCATTAGGCCACTTATAGATGACACCATGAAAATAGCGAACAGGAGATAGAACAACGGCTGCTTGAACATCTGCATTGACGTGAAGTTCACTTCCCGAACGACGCTCTTCTCCCCGGCTTCATCTCTACCCTTTGCGACGCCCTTCGGCGCCCACCCCGACGGCGGCACGTAGAGCACCCATGAAAAGACAAGATACACAACAAGCCATACGATGCCCACGATGTGGAACGCCGTCTGCACATCGAACGTTTCAATAAGGAGATTACCTGCCGGAGCGAACACCGCAGGACCAACCCCGATCGCACCAATGCACACGCCATTGGCAAAACCGCGCTTATCAGGGAACCACTTCATAACAACCGCGACGATGGTGTTATAAAGCAATCCATTGCCCGCTCCTGCGAACCCGCTGTAAAACAAATACAACAGAGGAAGGCTGTCGGCAAAACCAGAACAGAACCATCCGAGACCGAACAGAACACCTGCACCCAGCACAATGAAACGAGGTTGCGTGTGACGCTGTAACCAACCAGCCAACATGCTTGAAAAACACGTAGCCAGCAAAAAGAGCGAATACACCATCGATACCTCAGAAGCGGTAAAGCCGAACGTGGTCATAAGGGGTTTATTGAAGATGCTCCACATATAGATGGCACCAGTGCCCAGTGCCGTGAACGCCCCCGCGATAAGGATGATTTCGCGAGGAGGCGTCTTCCTGCCAGAATTACCAAAAGCCATGATCCCCCCTGACCGCAAGCTACTAACGTAGCCTGAATCTCTCTATCGCTGATCAGGAGTGAACCTTTGGTTCACCAATGAGTAGCGCGAGCAAGCCGCTACTCCTTCTGATTAGCGATGGCCCCGTCTTCGACCCACGTCATTCCCCCGACGTGGATGCATAGCTAAATTGTAAAGCCCGCTATCGATTTTTCACGCTTGAAGTCTTTTTTTAGTGGCTCATTTAACGAAGAACACTCCAAGCACACTAGAAGAAAAGTGCTCTTTCGAACATAAGTTGAAGCAGTTCGCGATCGATGCTGCATGGTATTTACTACAGCAGAACCATTGCCGTATCATGTTCTTGCAGATAAGACGGGACATTGCTTTGCATTCATTCCCCTGGACCGAAAGGACCGCCATGATCGTCACCACTACTCAATCCATTGAGGGATACCGTATCACGGGATACTACGGCATCGTATTCGGCGAAGTCATTACCGGTATCAACTTCTTAAAAGACTTCGGAGCAGGCATCCGCAACTTCGTTGGCGGTCGTAGCCAAGGATACGAAGAAGAACTTTTGAGTGCTCGCACTGAAGCACTTCAGGAACTTGAACGTCGTGCTGCCGAAATGGGCGCACATGCAGTCGTTGGCGTTGATCTGGATTACGAAGTACTGGGACAGGGCAATATGCTCATGGTCACCGCCTCTGGCACTGCCGTAACGGTCGACAAGGCGTAGCTCTCAGTCAATCAGCCCACCCGTTCGTCGGGTTCCGTCAATCGGGCCCTCACGTTCATCGGGTTCCGTTCACCAGACCCCATTCTTCGGGGCCCCGTCGTTCGGGCCACCGTTCGTCTCATCCCTGCTCGCCTATCCCCTAGGGGTCGACGAGCAGGACAGCCAGACCTTCGGATGCCCCCTGCTACCACCTTGCGACAATCCCCAATCACACGAACGAAGGCGCCCGATCGCTCAAGCGCCTTCGTTATAGCATTCTTCATTTCATGGGACCGCACGGGATTCCATTAGAAACGCACGCTTTCCCAGCTAGTTCTTATCTTCATACAACTCGATCAAAGCACCGTCCATATCAACGAAGGCAAGTCGAACTCCAGGCCCCAGATCCATAATGGGGACTACCACTCGATCGGCCTTTTCCATATAGTGTTCCAAATCATCAACCGCATAAGCAACGTGCCAGCGACGATGCAGTTCTTCAGGAAACGGCGTACCCTCTTCGAATTTCAGGTACTCGATCTTGTAGTCGTAATCATCCACGTCGGAAACCCACATCTTACAGCCTTCATCCCAAGTCATACCGGGCTTCTTTTCGGTGATGGGAATTCCAATATGCATATATGTCGCGCTTGGCATAATGATTCCTTCCTCGAAGCATTGCTAAAGCATCCCTGCTCTATCTCATGCTGAACATTTCCATTGCAGCGTGCGCATCTTCCTGCATGGCCTTCGTTGCTGCATTTGCGAGAGTGTGGAAGTATTTCGGGTGAGTCTCCTTGATAAGGCTCTCTATGGCACGTACTCCAGCATTGCTCATATAACTGAAGTAGTTGATCTTGCGGATACCGTGAGCGATCGCTTTGCGCGTATCCTCACGCGACAGGCCCGAACCACCGTGCATGACCAACGGCACCCCACAAGCCTGTTTGATAGCCGCGATACGATCAAAATCCAAATTCGGTTCAGCTTTATAGAACCCATGGACAGTCCCCACTGAAGCAGCCAGGGCATCTACGCCCGTGTCTTTAACGAAGCGAGCCGCATCGTCGGGATCGGTATATACATTCGCTCGTGAGTCATCCGAGCGCTCCATGCCCTCGTGGCCCGTCGTGAACCCGATTTCCGCCTCGACGTCAACGCCTCGCGCATGACACAGCTCGACCACCTCGCGAGTAAGCACCACGTTCTCTTCGTAGGGCAATTGGGAACCATCGATCATGATGGCCGAAAAGCCCAAATCGAGCGCACGATTCACATAGTCGATATCCTCCCCGTGATCGAGCATCACACATACGGGCACGCTTGCCTTCTTCGCATGATCGACCATGATAGGGCCGATCAGATCAATGGATGTTTCCTCCTCGTGAAGCTGCGCATGCTGAATGATCACCGGCTCGTTACGCGCTTGTGCCGCGCCGATCGCCGCAATAAGCAATTCAAGATTCGGCGTATCGAATGCCGCTGCTGCGCAGGTGTGCTCCTCCGCCCAATCGAGAACGCTTTTCATTGGTACTAACATGACATCCCACTTTACTTTTTAAGATAAGGAGTGTTGCAGGGTGAATTCCACAAACGCAACAGTTCATCATCCATTCGCGCCATGAACATCTGGAAGCCCGCCTGCTCCTGAACGGTCAGGATCTCACCGACCCAATTCGCAACGACTTCAATGTTCTGAGCCTCAAGCTCTTTAGCCGCCGCACGATACACGATCAATTGCTCCATGAGAGTGGTTGCGCCTGAGCCGTTGATGAACAGCATGACCTTTTCGCCCGACTGGATGCCGATATCCTTAACAAGCGCATTGACCATGATCTTGGCGGTCTCGTCGGCGGATTTCATAGGCTGACGTCCGCCGCCTTCTTCGCCATGTTGACCCATGCCGATTTCCATTTCGTCATCGCCCAACTCAGCAAGGAGCTGACCTGTCTGCGGATGCGTAGCGCCGCGCACTGCAACCGCCAGCGTTGCCATATTATCCGCAAAGCGCTGAGCGATATCAGCTACCTCGTCGAGCGATCTACCCTCAGCCGCAGCTGCACCGGCGATCTTATATGTTGCAACACAGCCCACTAAACCACGACGATCATCAGCATTTTCGCGCGGAGCATTCGCAATGTCTTCCTGCGTGACGACCTTGCGAACTTCCACATCACCTGATTTTGCCAGCATCTTCATCGTCTTATTGCCCGTAAGCATATCCCCGGCATGATTCAGGACTATATACAGAACGCCCTTTCCCTTGTCGGCTTGCTTAATAGCATCGACGCACGCCACCGGACCCGGCGCAGCGAAAACATCGCCCACGACCGCGATATCGACCATACCTTCGCCCACGAACCCTTCGATAGCGGGTTCGTGGCCAGAACCACCCTGCGAAACGATAGTCACACGATCCGCGCTCGAAAGCGCCTTGTTGATGACCATATTGTCTTCGCCTAGCTCGATGATATCGGAATTGGCCATCGCCAATCCCTCCAACAATTCCGCAGTCAGATCGTCTGGATCATTGATGAACTTCTTCATCTTCATAGTGAACTCCTTCTTGTTTCCCCAAAACACAAGCTACCGCACGGATGCGCTCGCATTCCATCCCGGCTGCGTTTTTATCCGCACGGACCCATCCCGAACAGGGGTCTTACGCGTCTATACCTTGGGCGAACCCCTCAAAGAACAAACTGGTCGAAACGGCACCCGCATCAGGAGTACCTATCGTCTGATCGCCGTAACTGCGTGCGCGGCCATATTTGCTCGCGAACTGTTCTGATGTTTTCGCACCTTGCGCCGCCGCATCAGCTGCCGCGCGCACAATAGTCCGCACCTCATCAGATGCAGCAAGTGCTGCTTCAACTGCGGGAATCAGGGCATCCATCATGGTCTTATCGCCCACTTGCGCATCGGTAGTATCTTGCATTTCCGACAAGCATCCCGAGAACATACGCTTGACCGCTTGTGCATCAAGGACGTTCTCATCTTCGGTCAGTTCAACGCCCAGACCACCGACCAGCGTGCCGTAAAGAGGCCCCGCCGATCCACCGCGCACGCCCATGATGGCCATGCCGGTATTGTCGAAGAACTCCTGAATGCTTTCGTCTTCCCAGTCCTCCACACTCGAACGGATAGCAGCAGTGATCTTCGCGATCGTAATACCATGATCACCATCGCCAAAATGAGAATCGATCGCCGTCAATTCATCAATGTGCTGGTCCAACGCATCCGCAGCACTCGTCATCATGCGTACTATTTCTTGCTTTCCCAGTTCCACGGTTTCTTCCCCTTCGCCCAAGGCCCATATCCCCAAGGCCTTATTCAAAACTGCCCGGTATTAAGATACCGGGCAGATAATGAATCGCTTTTTTAGATCTCGATCTTCGCGCCCATCAGCGTTGCGAATTCGCGACAGATCGCCGTATTGCCAGGCCATGCAGGAGAAGTGACCAAGTTGCGATCGACCATCGCTTCGTCCACGCCTACCTCAACGTATTCGCCGCCAGCCAAGGTCACATCGGGTCCGACCGCAGGATACGCGGTAGCCCTATAACCCTCAAGAACTCCCGCGGCAGCCAGCACCTGAGGACCGTGGCAAATTGCCGCGACTGGCTTTTCTGCAGCAAAGAACTCACGCGTGATTTCAAGGACCCGAGGATTAAGACGGATATATTCCGGCGCACGACCACCCGTAATGAAGAGGCCTTCGTAGTCTTCGGTCTTCACATCATCGAACGTTGCCGTAAGGGCGAAGTTATGACCGCGCAGTTCGGTATAGGTCTGCTCACCCAAGAAGTCATGAACCGCAGTTGCCACCACATCGCCAGCCTGCTTGTCGGGGCATACCGCATCAACCTGATAGCCCAACATGGAAAGCGCCTGGAACGGAACCATGGTTTCATAATCTTCAGTGAAATCTCCGCACAACATGAGAACTTTTTTCGTCATATGTACCCCTCCTAAGGTTACTGCCTGCGCTATGGCAAGACATATTTGAGATATCGAAATTGTAACACGGATGTGAACGCGTTCATATTTTGCAGTTTCACTGGCGTAGAAGCGGGATGAGGTCAAACGCCACATTCGAGTCGAAACAATCAGGCAGCTTCTGAGTTCCCTTACAGGGAAATGAACAAACCAGAAGAGCAAGCATAGCCAGGTATGTGAGCCGACCTAGAGAACGAACCAACCTGGATACATGAACCGATCTGGGAAGGTCGAGCTCAATAAGCGAATCGGCACGAGAAAGAACGACCCACTCTGGGAAAAAGCGAATCGGCCCGGGAAGAAGAGACTCAACCCTTGATATGAGCCGACTGCCACATTTCGCCTTAAAATGTATCTGTTACCCCATATCATTGCGCCTCAATTTCATGTTTGAAACATCTTTGAGACTAATTTCATACATTTCAAAGCGAAATGTGGCTCATCGCACGTTTCAGAACGCACATTCAATACATTTCAAAATGGTTTGTGGCACACCTTTGGTTTTTCATGCGCAACACATACATTAAAGGGCCATTTGTGGCTTGAATCACTCGCGGTATGGCACTCGCGGCATAGCACCTGCGGTATGGCACCCGCAACGCAAAAGCCCAGCACGCAACCCACTGCAGTGTTGAATTATCTGCGGCGCAACCTATCCACACGCTGCACTTGCCTGCGACAGCATCCACCCGGGTCTACCGTTGCTGCAAAACGGAAAAGCAACATAAGAATCGAAGGAGCCCCGGGAGGCTCCTTCACGTCGAAGTTCATTTTTCCAAATACGTTTCATTTTTGCACGATTGTATTTAGTATCACCTTGCACACCGTGCCCGCACGCAAAACCGTTGTAGTGCGGTTTTGCAGCTAGAGTCGCTTCGTCAGCCGACAAATGCCACACGACAGAACCCTTTGCGAGCTTTGCGCCCCTTGTGTACTTGTGCTTCTTTTTCGACATACGCCTCACCTCCTTCGAAGAATAGAAAAATCAGTCCAGATATCGTAACAGCACCCACGTCAAAGTAAAACCGCAAAACAGCCCCGAGTGCACTAAACGACGATCGTGAGTTAGGCGGCAGCTCATCCTAACACCAAACGACGATCTAAGGCCAAAAGTAAAGCCTCCAGAAGACCGAGCGCTATTGCGAAACAGGTGCTATCGCAAACCGAGCGTCTATTGCGAACCGAGCCCCCATCGCAAAGCAGGCAATGCTCGCCCACTACTTCACGGAACGCCTCTGCATCACCTGATACGCGATAAGCAAAATACCGATCCAAATGGGACCGACGATCACTGCAACCAGATAACTTGGCGAAAAGCACATCATAACGACGACGAACATCAAAAATGCCAGCACGATATAGGGCATCACTCGCGCAAAGGGCAATTTGAACTGGATCTTATCCAAGGCATCTTTACCCGTAAGACCCGCCAATTCACCCGGGCCCCTACCTGCGGCGACCTCCTTACGGAAATGAAGTTCGGTGATCATGATGATGGTCCAATTGATAATGCCCGCAATGGTCGCGATAGACATCAGGTAATTGAACGCGAAATCAGGCCACAAGAACACCACGACGACCGCCACCACCGTAACGGCTGATGACAGCAGAACGCCCGCGACAGGCACGCCCTTCCTATTCAGTCGACCCAGGAAAAGCGGTGCGTTACCCTGACGAGCAAGCGAGAACAACATGCGCGAATTGGAATACAGCCCCGAGTTATACACGCTCATGACAGCCGTCAAGCACACGAAATTCAAAATGCCCGCAGCAAAATAAATGCCCACCGAATCAAAGATCTGGACAAAGGGACTCATCGAGCCATCAATAGTGTTCCAGGGAACGACCGCCATAATTACACCCAGCGCAGCGATGTAGAACACCAGAATACGCCATACGATCCCGTTGGTCGCCCGAGGGATGGTCTTGCGAGGATCTTCCGCCTCGCCCGCAGTAATACCGATCAGCTCGGTACCGCCGAAGCTGAACATCACTACGCAAAGCGCCATCAGAAGACCGGTCCACTGTCCATCAGAAGTTCGCTCCATAAGCCCATGCGGCATGAAACCCCCTTCAATGGTGAACCAATTAGCGAACGATGCCGCAATACCCGAATCGGTCGGCAGCATGAACGCGATGACCGCCAGGCCGCCAATGATCATCGCAACAACAGCAACGATCTTGATGATGGCGAACCAGAATTCGAATTCGCCGAACTTACGCACACCTAGCAGATTAGCTGCGGTAATTATCACCAAGAAGACCGCCGCAGAAATCCATGGAGGAATCGCCGGGAACCAGTAATTCACGAACGTTCCCACGACGGAAAGCTCGACCATTGAAACAAGAATATAGTTGAACCAGTAGTTCCACCCGGAAACGAATCCAGCGCGCTTCGACCAGTAACGTGTTGCGTAATAACTAAAGGCACCCGCTTTTGGATCTTCCACCGACATCTCGGACAGAGCGCGCACGATCATAAAAATAGCGAGCCCGCCGATCAAATACGCCAGCAGAATGGATGGACCCGCCAGTGAAATAGAATCGCTCGAACCATAGAACAATCCCGTACCGATCGCACCACCAAGCGCAATGAGTTGAATATGGCGGTTCTTCAACGATTTCCGCAGCGTTCCCATCGATTCCGAAGTCGTCACAGGCCCCGAATCTTCCGACGACTCAGAAGCTAGATGCTCCCCTGAGGTCCGTCCATCGAATGAGGCATCGCTCGTACCTTCATGCCCTGCCCGCTGCGCGGTAACTCTCGAACTATCGTTAGTCATGATCTCGCTTTCTACATAGGATGCGCGTATATGCGCAATGTTCCATTGTAGAACAAGCGAAGAGCGAACGTGCCCACGGTTCGACCACAGCGCACACCACGGGATGCCCTGCGCGCAATCGCGACAGGACGACAGCAGCATCGGCGGTCAGCTCTTCTGATTCAAGTCCAAAAAGCACAGGGGAACCCCGTTTCAGCAAAAGAGCTTTACGAACAGATCTGGCAAAGCCCCTACGACGCATCGGCCGCCAACACCGTCATGGTCCATATCCGCCACCTACGCAAAAAGCTCGCCGCCATCGACAGCTCCGAGCAGTTCATCAAAACCGCATGGGGCATTGGGTATCAAATCAAACAAGGATCGCAAAGCCTATGAAGCCCACTCAGAACGCCCAGACCCGCGCATTGCGCAGTCTCCTTATCCGAAAAGCGTCCCTATATCTCCTCATCTTCACCGCAGCATTCATTGCCGTTTCCTTCTGGGCAGAGACATACATAGTTCCCGATCTGGCGAATTGCATTGCGGACTCCACAAGCCTGTGGATGTACTATTCCCCCGAAGCATACGATCAGATAGTCGAATCGGGACAACACGCATGGCTGCAGAACTCGGAGGTCTACGCAACAACTGCCGCAGACGGCACGATGCAATATGCCATGCGCGATCTTACTTTCTACAACATGATCAAAGGATTCAAGATCCCGGTGGCGTTGTGCCTGTTCTTTGCCGGGATCATCATTATCGCGTTCTGGACAACGAACACTTCGCTGCGCTACTTCGACACCCTTACCAATTCCGTCGAAGACCTGATAACCACGAAAGACCTGAACGTCGATCTGCCTAACGAGCTTTCCATCGTGCGCAGCGAACTCGTCGAAATCAAAGCGCGGTCCCTCACCGCCGAACACGCGGCCGAAGGCGCTGAGCAACGCAAGAACGAACTGGTCGCCTATTTGGCGCACGACATCAAAACGCCCCTTACTTCCATCTTGGGCTACCTTTCCATTCTCGAAGATTCGCCCGACCTACCGATCGAACAACGCGCTTCCTTCGCACGGATAGCCCTCGACAAAGCCGAACACCTCGAAGAGCTCATTGAAGAGTTCTTCGAGATCACTCGCTACAACTTGCAGAGCATCCCTATCGAACGTGAAACACTGAACGTTGCATTGTTCTGCCAGCAAATCGCAGACGAGTTCTACCCCGCCGCACAACAGCGCAACATTACCATCGGCATCAACGCACCCGAACAGGCAACGTTCTTCGTCGACCCGAACAAACTTGCGCGTGCCGCATCGAACATCATGCGCAACGCCCTTGCGTATGCCGACGAGCAAAGTACGATCGTGATCACCGCTCAACAAACACAATCAGACACAACGCTTTCCGTTGCTGACCAGGGAAAAGAAATATCACCTATACATTTGCAAACCATCTTCGAGAAGTTCTATCGCGAAGATCGTGCGCGCAATGCACAACAAGGTGGCGCAGGACTCGGATTGGCCATCGCAAAGGAAATCGTCGCGGCACACGGCGGCACCATTCACGCCACCAGCGAAAAGGGGCTTACCACCTTCACTATCGAACTGCCTCTATAACGTTGAGCGGCCTTGAAAAAGAACGCTCACATGTTCAGGCATGCATAGAGCCCGAACATGGCCGCGATACCCACCACATTCACCAGGGTGAAGGCTTTCATGAACCGCAAAAGCCCCGAAGGCTGAGCGCGAACATACAAGCGTAGCGCTATAAGACTCGCAAGCGAGGCAATGGGCGTCCCCAGTCCACCTATATCAACGCCCAGCAAAAGCCCTTGCCAATCGGTCGTGAATTCAGAAAGCAGCACCGCGGACGGGACATTGCTGATGACCTGGCTCGCCAAGAACGAAGTGAGCAGGGCGCTCTGCCCCATAAGCCATTCGAATACATCGCGGACCACATCGATCCGTCCCACATTTCCCGCAAAGACGAAGAAGCACACGAACGTGAGCAACAGACCATAATCGACCGATCGCAGGGACCTCCTGTCAAACAAAAGCAGAACCGCCACTACGATACCAAGAAGAACGAGCGGATCCAGAACCCGCACGACCGCAAGCAGGCACATCATGAAGAGCACCCCATGCAATACGCTTTGCGATCCTACAAGAAAAACGTCACGCAAAGGCACTTCCACCGCACGACTCCCCCTTCCCAGAACCGCGATCGCTACCAGCAGCCCTGCAAAAGTAAGTCCAACATAAGGAAGCAGAACAGCAATGAAGTCACCTAACGCAACCTGATAGCTCGAAAAAATAAAAAGGTTCTGAGGGTTCCCCATGGGCATTGCCATGCCACCAAGATTCGCCGCGACGCCTGGAACACCACGACCCACACCAGCAACGACTCGCGCTGAGCATAGGTAAGCACTAAAACAGCGAATGGCACGAAAGCCAGCAGAGCAACATCATTGGTCACCAGCATGGATGCGAAGAACGGCAGCATGATAAGGGCGGCTAGCACCTGATAGAACGAGCGGTTCCCCTGCAGAAGGACACGCGCCAACACATCGAAAAGACCTGCCTGTTTAAGACCCGCGACCGTCGCCATTAAACAGAACAGCAGAATAAGAACGCGTGTATCGAAATAGGAGCCATACCCAGAATCAGGCGGAACCACGATCATCGATGCTATCGCGCAGATAGCGGCAATACAGAGAACCGCTTCACCTCGCACCCAAGCAAGCGCCCTCTCAAGCGCTCTCCAAGTGCGATCATGCTCAACGAATCGCACGGTAAGTTTTTTCAGAAACACAAAATGCCGCTTCAATGACACGTACCAAAGATCTCGCTTTTTCAGCCACCACTAGCGACTAGGCTTGCCGGATATCCGCACGGGGCACCATGCAGCCTTTCGAGCAAAGTAGCGAATGACAAAACTGATGCCCGCCAAAAGCAATGCCAGACCGAGCCCAGTATAGAAAAAGGCAATGAACCAATCGGGCAACGCTCCTGACATGCGCAACGCAATGCCGCCACCCATCATGATCGCCATGATGACGTAGCCCTTCGTGTCGAAAAAAAACCAGATAGGCTCGCGAGCTTCCTCGTAGGCACCGATACGATCCGCATGCTTTCTTACCATCTTGTTGAAAATAAAAAGGTGGAACAACGTAAAGATGATCAACGTAGCCAGCAAAAGCCCAATGACAGGCGCTCCCCAATCATGAGCATACGCACCAACACCGATTATCGTGATATTCACACCGGCAATGGCCCACACGATGCCAGCCACAAGCAGTAAACGACGAGTTTCGATTTTCATGCGAATCACTTCTGAAGTACGAGGTTCCAATACGGTCTTCGTTATAGCACCGCATTACGCTAAATGCTAGTTTTGAAGAAACATATCCTCGAAACACCTACAGAACAGCACGCAAAGCGCAAAGCAAGAATGCGACAAGCATTCATATAGCCAGCGACTCTCATTTCTTTCCATGAGCGAATCAAACCAACCAAATTTCTAAAAAGTCATGCAGCGAATCGAAAGCTTTAAGCGTTTTAAAGATGCAGGCAAAACGCTTTGAAAGGAGCAGCATGGACAATGATTCGGTTTCTAAGCGACCGCACCGCGAACAAGCCACGAATTAGAAAGGATCATTCGCCAGTACGCCGCTATGATCTTCCGATTGGCTTTTGCTTATACGAAAAAGAAGGAGACAGCAGATGACATACTGCAGGAAGTATCCATCGAACTGATTAAAAGACAGAAACGATTCACTAACGAGGAGCACCTGAAAGCTTGGCTCATACGCGTGACGATCAATAAATGCCACAGCCTCAACCGCAGCAAAAAGCACCGATCCGAGATCCCGTTCGATCCAACCGAATTCAAAGATGTCCTAACTCCAGAACAGCGAGAAATGCACCCCGCAGAAGATCCTCATGAACTATGGGATCGCGTTTTGATGCTTCCGAACAAATTGAGCCAGGTGCTGCTTTTGTACTACGCAGAAGACATGACGACCAGGGAAATAGCCCGCCTATTGCGCATTCGAGAATCCAGCGTTCGCTCCCGATTAACAAGAGCGCGAAGATCGCTCAAAGACCTACTGGAAAACAAAGACCCCGATACGCCAAGATAAGAGGTGATCGATCATGGCATACAACCGCAAAACGAACGGAATCCAAGACGTTCCAGACGAATTTGATTCAATGATAAGACACGCATTAAAAGAGATCGAGCCCTCGAACGGCACCGTCGATAAACTTATCGAATACGCTGTCGTAGAAATGGAAAGAACGCACCGCACGCACCATGCAAAAACGATCCGCTCAAAAGTGATTCGCAGACACCGACCCCTTAAATTCATCTCCGCCGTTGTCATTTTGATCCTCGTTGCCGTGTTAGTACTTCCCTCTTCGTTCAATTCGTTTCAGGAACCGGCCTACGCCATTGATGCGGCGAACGTCAGTGAAATACCTCTGGAAAGTTTGTCCCTCGTGGGAACAACGCAAGCAGACGGTAGGACTTATGCGATCTATTACCTTGTTATTGTGTGGAGCGATGAATCCGCCGATCACGTCGAGTATCGCTCGGCCAATAACAACTTACACCTATCCCATAAAGGACAGACGGCGAAACGAAGCTATACCGCACAGCCGAACACTAAATCACGCCAAGAACAGAGCACTGCACATGAAGAAGAACTGATACAGGTCGACGGGCAAGAGGCCATCGAACTGGCAGTAAGCATAGAGCTGGAATCCGATACCAGCTCTATAAGCTTGACCGAAATCGATGCACTTGCCAAAGAAGCCCTGAACGAAAAGGAGATACAGGTCGTAGCGTTTTCCGAGGACGGTTCGACGCAAGAAAAAACAGTGAGCTTCGCTCAGCACACCTGAACAACGACCACTTGGTGATACCTTGTTCTATAACGAAAGAGCGTACATGCAATGCGACTGCCGCCAAGCACTCCAAGGCAAGAGCCGAGCAGGCGGCACCGCCCCACGAACAGGCAACACGATCGCCAACTAACGCAGAAAGGCCCACGATGAATCCAGACTTCATGAAAGCCGCCCTCGAAGAAGCCTATGCCGGCATTGAGGCCAAAGATGGAGGGCCCTTTGGTTCGGTAGTCATCAAGAACAATGCGATCGTCGGGCGCGGTCATAACCAGGTGATAGCACAGCACGATCCAACGTGCCACGGAGAAATGCAGGCGATCCGCGATGCATGTCGCAATCTGGGCACGCACGATCTATCGGGATGCGAACTTTACACCACTGCTGAACCCTGTCCTATGTGTCTGGGGGCTATCCTGTGGGCGAACATCGAAGCGGTTTACTATGGGTGCACCCGCCACGACAGCGCCAGGATCGGCTTTCGCGACGATGCGTTCTATCAGTACCTTGAAGGCGCTTCGGATGAAATGACCTTGGTTGAACTGGGACGCGCGGAATGCCTTGAACTATTTGAAGCGTACTCTAACGGAGAGAACGAACGATACTGATCCTCAACGCAGAACTCAAATCGGACCCCGCCAACATATCGCACCGCCAACGACGACCCATACCGATAAACAGCGCACCGTCAAGACCGACCCTCATAACAAACGCGTCATTAAAGACCGACCGCGACCAGCCGCATCTGGTTCATTCTCCCTACTTGATGTAGGGAGAATTGCGGTCGTTCTCGATCTTCGCCATAGCTTCAACGTTAGCTTTTTCGTACTTATTCAGCATGGAATCGCTAAAGTCTTCAGGGGCGATCGTGGGCGAATACCACGTCTTCGAATTGAAGTAGGTATTCAGATCTTCGTTATTGAACATACGGCCATAACGCGCGAATATTTCGTTGCGTGCAACATACAAGTCATAGTCAGACAGCGCCTGCAATTCATCTTCGGAATAGTAGCGCGTATCGCTTTCGGGAAGCACGTAATCCGATGTTTTCACCGTAGTGCTGACTTGTGCATCAGAAACGGTGAAGCTCGCCAGAATTGCAATGATCTCCTGTTCGGTCTGGGCGCTTATCTCACCTTCAGGGTAAGACTCGAACGTGATGATGCTTCCATAATCGAAACCGGGCACTCCTGTACCCATGCTCACATTACGCATGTTCGACAACACTGAACTGGGAAGCAGCGCATACAGGATGCCTGAATCGTTGCCATTGACCTGCATCGTTCCCTTGGCCACTATGAACGATCCCAGCTTGGAGTAATCGGTTCCTTGGACCATGCCGGGTTTGAACGCGGCGTCAGCGACTTTTTCCACGTTCACAAAATCGACCTTCGCAGACCCCTGCGTATCGCTAGGCCACATACCAAACGAAACCGAGGCACCATCAGAGCTAGTCAGATCCACCCATTCGCCACCAATGGAAGTGCTCTCGTGAGCCACCGACCACGAAGCGGGATAGCTGAATTCGAATGCGGGATACGTCACTCTGTTCTTCTGCGCAAATTGAGTGCGATACGTCTCCGTAAGCTCCACCACGATCTTGTCGGACGACTGCGTGGTGTTATCGACCACCACTGCACCAAAATCAGAAGACCCCTTGTTACCCAGCAAAGCGAACGCCACACCGCAAATGATCGCAAGAGCCACCACAACGCATGCCACAATGATAATGATCTTCTTCGTGTCGCGAGGTTTGTTCTGATCGTTATGTACCGAATAGGAAACCGGCTGACGATCGGTAGGCTGGACCGTTTCTTGCGGTGCAGGTCCTGGAACCACGGGCATGGGAGCCGTATCGCTTATTTTCACAGGAGGGCGATCCGGTACGGGTGAAATACGCTGAGTGCTTGCATTCGACACTGCAGGGATACGCTGAGTACTGACATCCTGCGCTGACGCGCCACCCTCGAACACTTCCGCTGCGCCCGGCATCACTTCTGTAGGAGTATCTTCCTTCAATGCATCCAACATCTCTTTCGGTAAGCCCAGATCACCGGTATCAAAATCATGGATCGGAACGGGAGAGCCGCAATTCGTGCAGAATTTCGCGTTCTCTTCCAATGGCGTACCGCAGTTAGTGCAATACCGAGAAGGTGATGTCTTGTTTTCTGAATCGCTCATACCGTCCCCTCACGCAAGAGAAGCCTTCAAATTCGTGCCTTCGAATCAATGTTACCTAGTCATTGTACTCGAACTATGCAGATGTCTTAACTTTGAAACGCATCCGAGCCTGCTTGAGGCCAGAGCCTACAAGCCACACTGCAATACTTTCGACTCTCATCGCATCATTTTCTCGCTTACGCGAGAAAATGCGCCCACGCCAAAACACGATAACGAACTTGAAACGCCGTTCTCTACGCGAAACCGAGCAATAGCCCGATGGTATGCACCACAAAAGCGACGACCCACGCCACCGCGCACTGCATGAGCACTACTCCGACCGCACGCTTGCCACCCAATTCGTTACGCACCGCCGCAATAGCAGCAACGCACGGAGTGTAGAGCAACGCGAACACCAAGAAGGTGAATGCCGTCAGAGGCGTGAAGATAGCTGCCAAAGCCGCCGTGGAACCGCCAAGCAGCACCGTGAGCGTACTTACCACGCTTTCCTTTGCAATGAAGCCCGTGACCAACGCGGTCGACGATTGCCAATCGCCAAAACCGAGCGGAGAGAACAGCGGCGCAATAAGACCGCCGAGCAAAGCAAGCAAACTATCCGCAGAATCAACCACCACATTGAAGCGCACATCGAAGGTCTGCAGGAACCAGATGACCACCGAGGCTAAGAAAATGATAGTGAACGCACGGGTAAGAAAGTCCTTTGCCTTTTCCCACACCAAGCGCCCCATGTTCCCCAAAGACGGCATGCGATAATTCGGCAGCTCCATAACGAACGGCACAGGTTCACCCTTGAACATAGTATGTTTCAGCACGAGCGCAACCAGAATGCCTACCACTATCCCCAGGACATAAAGCAGGATCATAACGAGCGCTCCCTGTTCGGGGAAGAACGCCGCCGTGAATAACGCGTAAATGGGAAGCTTAGCAGAACAGCTCATGAACGGGGTGAGCATGACCGTCATGGTACGGTCGCGCTCAGACGGCAGCGTGCGCGTTGCCATGATCGCAGGGACCGAACAACCGAACCCAATGAGCATGGGAACGAAACTACGTCCCGATAGCCCCAGTTTACGCAGGAGCTTATCCATCACGAACGCAACACGGGCCATGTAACCCGAATCTTCCAGCAGCGACAAGAAGAAGAACAGCACCACGATGATAGGCAAGAAGCTCAGTACGCTACCCACGCCCGCGAACACGCCATCAATGACCAGCGAATGAACGACCGGATTTACATCCCATACGGCAAGACCCTGATCGACCAAGTCGGTCAACCAGCCAATACCCGCATCAAGCAGATCCGACAGCCCCTGCCCTATCACGCCGAAAGTCAGCCAGAACACCACCGCCATAATGCCGACGAACACCGGCAGAGCCGTGTATTTGCCCGTCAGGACACGGTCGGCAGCAATGCTGCGCTTATGCTCTTTGCTCATGTGGGGCTTGGTCACCGTGGCTTCACATACGCTTTCAATGAACGCGAAGCGCATGTCCGCCAGCGCCGCCATACGATCAGCGCCCGACTCTTCCTCCATCTGGGTGACCACGTGTTCTATGGCGTCTTTTTCGTTCTCGTCTAAGTTAAGAGCATCACGCACCAACGCATCGTCTTCAACGAGCTTGGTCGCTGCAAAACGCAAGGGAATTCCTGCTTGCTGGGCATGATCTTCTATCAGCTTTGAAATACCGTGAATGCATCGGTGAAGCGCGCCACCATCAGCAGCATCGGCACGGCAGAAATCCATGCGTCCCGGACGCTCCTGGAAGCGCGCCACATGAAGCGCATGCTGGACCAATTCGTCAATGCCCTCGCTTTTTGCCGCAGCGATAGGCACCACCGGAATGCCAAGAAGCGATTCAAGCGCATTGACGTCGATCGTGCCACCATTGGCACTCACTTCGTCCATCATATTGAGCGCCAGCACCATGGGAATATCAAGCTCCATCAGCTGAAGCGTCAGGTACAGATTGCGTTCGATGTTCGTCGCATCGACGATATTGATAATACCGTGAGGCTTGTCAGCCAAGAGGAACTCACGCGTGACCACTTCTTCACCGGTATACGGCGAAAGCGAATAAATACCAGGCAGATCGACAATGGTCGCATTCGCATGACCTCGTATCACGCCGTCTTTTCGCCCCACGGTAACGCCCGGGAAGTTACCGACGCGCTGATTCGACCCCGTTAGCTGATTGAATAAAGTGGTCTTGCCGCAGTTCTGATTACCCGCCAACGCGAACATCAAAGGAGCATCGGTTGAAAGAGGATGCTCCTGTCCACGCGGACGAAAGACGCTCTGGCTTGCCACATCCTGCTCACCCTTACCCGGATGCGGCGTAGGATTAGCCTGCGGATTCGGACGGGGTACATTATGCGCCTCATGAACATTCACCAGTTCAATATGGGCGGCATCATCGTTTCGAAGCGTCAATTCGTATCCACGAAGACGCAATTCCAACGGATCGCCCATCGGAGCGCGCTTCACGAGCGTCACTTCCGTACCGGGGGTCAGGCCCATATCAAGAATATGCTTTCGCAGTGCGACATCTTCACAGTTGACCGAATGAATGATCGCGTCGTTGCCGGGCTCTAACGTATCAAGAGTTTCAAAATGCTGCATTATGCGCGTACACCACTTCGCGTTACAGATGACTGAATGATTCCACTTGGGAAATATCTACCCGATCGGCTACACCCCTACCTTCTTCGCAGTAGAGCTGCAGAACTTCCCTGCCTGCATCGGTCAACCCGATGCGTCGGTCGGAGAGCTTATGCATGACTGAACGCAGGTCATCAGGCAAAGGAGCCACGAAACTCATGACCTCCGAGGTCTTCGGATGAGTGAATTCGATGAAATACGAATGCAGGAACTGGCGCGTAAGACCCAGATTATCGGCCTTGCCCGGCGTGCCATAGGTCGGATCGCCTACGCACCAATGCTTGATATATTCCATGTGCACACGGATCTGATGGGTGCGTCCTGAATACAGCTTGCACTCGATCAGTGAAAAACCATTGTCTTTATTGCCCGAAGCGAAGCGCTCAAGCACTTTGAAGGTCGTAACCGATGAGCGCGCTTGCGGCTTATCGGACACCTGCATACGCAAGCGGTTCTTATCGCTTCTGAAGATCGGAGCATCGATCAGGCCCGTATCACTTGCTATATTGCCGTGAACAAGGCAAAGGTAGCGTCTGTTCACGTTACGTGCACGGATCTCGTCTTGCAGCTCGAAGCCCACCTCATCGTTCTTCGCCACGAGCATCAATCCGCTCGTATCACCATCCAAACGATGAACGATACCAGGGCGATCGTCGCCCTGAATATGCGCCAGATTATCGCGCCCGTATCGTGCGATCAGCGCATTCGAGAGCGTGCTGTCGGGATGCCCTGGAGACGGATGGCAAATGAGGCCTGCCTGCTTATTGATGACCGCTAGATCATCATCGTCGTAATATGCATCCAGAGGAATGTTCTGTGGCTCAAGGAACACGCGATCGTTCTGCTCGAACTCCTCGTACACAATAAAGTCGCCCGCATGAACGATGGTCTTCTTCGTAGGCGTTTGACCACCCACGAATACTTTTCCCGCTTCGATCTGCTTTACCGCTTTACTGCGTGATTCGTACAAGCCCGCTTCGAACAAGAACGAATCGAGCCTCATATCGTCATATGCTTCAGAAACCGTAGTTGAAAGGCTTCGCGCCATAGCGTTCTACTCCTTCTTTCCTTCGCGCACTATCTGAACCACCCACACGATCGCGAGCAATATCACTCCGCATGTTACGCCGATATCGGCAATATTGAAGGTGGGAAAATCAATGAATATCGGGGTGATGAAATCGACCACATAGCCCAAGGTCACACGGTCGAACAGATTGCCAATGCCGCCGGCGAACAACAACCCGAGCGCCACCATTTCCGTGCGACTCGCGCTGCGCGCCCAATACAGCGAGAACGCCAAGATAAGCACGCACACCACCGCGGTAAGCACCACGATCAGGGGGATCTCTCCGGCGAACGCTCCCCACGCGACCCCTCGGTTATGTACCAGGTCGAACTGGAACAAGCCTGCGATATTAGAAACGACCACATCGCCTGGCGTGAAATTCTCGTCGAAGAACACCTTCGTCACTCGATCGAACGCGAACCAAACGATCACGCAGAGCGTCCACAGAAGCGCATTGCCCTTCCATGACCGCCGAGGGCCCGAACGATCGGGTTGTTCAGGTGATTCCGAAACTAAAACCGAACGTGAAGTAGCGCCCTCAGATGGGGCGCTACTTGTTTCAGTATCGGTATAGGTACGTTCTTCTGCCAAAAGGCTTTCCGTTCATTTGCTGCTGCAGACCCACGTTCATGCAGGCCTGATATTTACCAACATGCGATTTGTCTTTACAGACAAGCCTTATTCTTCACCTGTGAAGCCAATGGCATCAAGAGCATCGCCACAGCGCTCGCACACATCGGCATGATTGCTGTTGCCGCCAAGGGTGCGGAAGTTCCAACAACGAGGGCACTTCTCGCCCGTCGCAGGAACGACCTGCACAGCAAGCTCGGAGCCAGCTTCGAAGGTGACACCTGCAACGATGAACAACTCTTCGAATACCGCAGCATCATATGCAGCCATGGCATCGATCACATCTTGCGGAGCGCTTACCACAACGCTTGCTTCCTGGCTCTTGTTGATGGTCTTCGCGCCACGTGCATCTTCCAGCGCCTTCGTAACCACTTCACGCACTGCGATCACTTCGCCGAAGGAATCGAACACCTGCTGCAACTGGGCATCTTCAGGAAGCGCCGGAGCGAAATCGCTGCGTACTGGCCAACCTGCAAGCTGAACGCTTTCGGGGCGACCAGCCGTATTACGCTCTGACGTGGGCCAATGCTGCCATACTTCTTCGCACGTGAAGGAAAGGATGGGCGAAAGCACGCGAACAAGAACTTCAAGAATGTTCATCAATACGCTCTGAACCGCACGGCGACGCGGCGATTCAGGAGCCTCGGAATAGAGACGATCCTTGGTGACGTCCATGTACACCGCGGACAGATCGTTCACGAAGTCATATGCAATACGGTATACCGTATTGAAGCGATAAGACTTGTATGCCGCTTCAATTTCTTCGAGCGTTGCGACCGTCTTGGCCATCATGTACTGGTCGATCGGCTCAAGATCATCCCAGTTCGGCACCATATCGGTCGCCGCATTGAAGTCTTCCAAGTTACCCAGCAAGAAGCGGAAGGTGTTACGGAAACGACGATATGCGTCAGACACCTGCTTCAAGATGTTGTCGGAAATGCTTACGTCCTGCGAGTAATCAACGCTTGATACCCACAGACGCAACACGTCAGCGCCATACTGTTTCGTTACATCAGCAGGATCGACGCCGTTACCCAACGACTTGGACATCTTGCGACCCTCTTCGTCAACGGTGAAGCCGCAATGCATGACCGACTTGTAAGGAGGTTCGCCATACGCGCCAACGCTCGTCAGCAGCGACGACTGGAACCAACCGCGATGCTGGTCAGAGCCTTCCAGATACATATCAGCAGGGAAACGCAGACCCTCAGAAGCACGGTGCTTACATACGCTGGTATGCGAAACGCCAGATTCCCACCATACGTCCAGAATATCCTTTTCAGGAAGCAATTCGGTGCAACCGCAGGTTTCGCACGCAACGCCATGGGGCAGGTATTCTTTCGGCTCCTTAGTGAACCAAGCATCGGCACCTTCAGTGCGGAACAGTTCGATAACCGCATCGAACGTTTCTTCGTTAGCTACCGTCGAGCCGCACTTTGCGCACTTGAACACCGGGATGGGAACGCCCCACGAACGCTGGCGGGAAATGCACCAGTCGGGACGATCGGCCACCATCGAGCCAATACGGCGCGATGCCCATGCGGGAACCCATTCGACCTTGTTCTCGATAGCGTCGAGCGCGTTTCGGCGCAGATCGTTCTTGTCCATAGAAACGAACCACTGGTCGGTCGCACGGAAGATGACCGGCTGATGGCAGCGCCAGCAATGCGGGTAGCTGTGGGAAATATCGACATGAGCCACGAGAGAGCCCTGCTCATCAAGCCACTTGATGATCTGCGGGTTCGCATCGTCGACATCGAGACCCGCGAAGGGACCCGCTTCGTCAGTCAATACGCCATTGTCGTCGACGGGCATCAGGATCGGAATATCAAAATCAAGAGCGACCGCATAGTCTTCCTGACCATGGCCAGGAGCCGTATGTACCGCACCCGTACCAGAATCAAGCGTTACATGATCGCCATAGATGATGACGCCCTTCAGATCCTGGCGAATAGGACAGGTATACGAAACACCCGCGAGCTCGCGGCCCTTGACGGTAATAACGTTGCCGTCTTGATCCTTCACCGGTTCGTAAGACTGCCAGCCAGCCGTTTGAGCGACATCCTCCAACAGGTCGTACGCCATGATGGTATGCGCGCCATCGGCGTTGACCATGATGTAGTCGGCGTTAGGAGCCAGGCAGACCGCCGCATTAGCAGGAAGCGTCCAAGGCGTGGTCGTCCAGATGAGAACGTGAGCAGGATCGGTTACCCCTGCTACCTCGAACACGGGAGGAACTGCATCGAGCTTGAAATTCACGAAAATGGAGGGCGAGACCTCATCGCTGTATTCGATTTCGGCTTCCGCCAACGCAGTGTGGCAGCGCTTGCACCAGTGGATGGGCTTGCGGCCGCGATAGACCGAGCCATTCAGATACATGGTCTTGAAGATCTCAACGTTGCCCGCTTCATAATCAGGCGTGAAGGTGAGATAAGGATGATCCCAATCGGCATTTACGCCCAGGCGCTTGAAGCCTTCGCGCTGAATGTCGATGTGCTCTTCGGCCCATTCGCGGCAGAGCTTACGCAGATCGGGCTGACTGGTTTCCGCCATTTTCTTGGGACCCAAGGTCTTTTCGACCATATGCTCGATAGGCTGACCGTGGCAGTCCCAACCAGGAATATAGGGCGTGAAGAAACCACGCTGAGCATGGCTCTTGATAACGAAGTCCTTCAGCACCTTGTTGAATGCATGACCAATATGAATGGGACCATTTGCATACGGAGGACCGTCGTGAAGAATAAAGGGAGCGTTGTCCTTATTCTTTTCGAGCACCTTGTGATAAATATCAATATCGTTCCAGAATTGAAGACGCTTCGGTTCATTTTCAGGCAAATTCGCGCGCATTGCGAAGTCGGTGCGCGGCAGGTTCATGGTTTGCTTATAGCTGTTGGCCACGATACGACCTTTCTTCCTCCGTCTTTGGCTAACTGTATAACTCAAAAATTATACTCAAAGTTATGACCTACATTGCGAAGAAAAACCCAGAGGTTCGAATAAAACTCACCTGAACACCTCTTCAAAGAACCGCCGTCAGCCAGACACCGTTCAGAACAAGCATTGATAGCCTGTTTCAAAGATATGCTTCCCTTCATATGATTAAGAAATCGGCCGCCTTTTATTCGTAGAAAGCCCCCTTGCGCCCGATTCTTCCCCACCCATGAATAAAAGTATTCGGAACGCTTTTTTGAGTGAAAAAGTTTCATCCTTAGCGGCAATAAAGCACCCATAAAACCATTTCAGGGCCGATACAATTAATCCGAGGAACGGATCTGAATACACAGGGGGGCCACATGGCAAAGGGGGAAACACAGAGCGCGGCAAGCTTGTATAAGCGCGTAGATCTTGATCAAGTTCTCTACACCGACAACTTCACCGTGAATGAGAACTGCATTTCGTGCGGACACTGCACGAAAATATGCCCAGCAGAGGCGATAAGGATGGTAGATGACGCTCCCACCTGGGTGAAGCACAAGTGTTTCATGTGCTTTGGGTGCTTGCGACTCTGCCCCACCGAAGCGATCTACTACGGCGGGGCAGAAGATGACGAAAGCTAGAACTGTAGCCGAGTCAGCAGGTGGGCTAATCAGTCGTATCGCCTGATCCGAGGAGCTTCTTCGCTAGCACATACCCTACGGTCATGTCCAAAAGGAACAACGCTCCATACACACCAGCGCACAATTTAGCATGCTTCTTATAGTTCCAATTCTTGAAATACTCCCCCATAATGAACACCCCCATACTTGTCCCTATCGCTCCCGTTAGATAGGAATCTACAACTTCTATGATACGCCTCCTGCCTGCCATAAAACACCCGTATCTGCTTTGATAAAACGTATTATTTATCGGCGAAAAGCGCTATGCTCGACGCAAACGGTCTTTAAGTATCAGCAGCAACACGAAAAGGTCCACAACGATGCGTAAGTCAGAACGCAAAAAGAGCAGCAATAGCATTGATATGCTTAATGGTCCTCTCGCACCGAAGATCGTCCTTTTTGCGATTCCACTCGCCTTGACCAGCATATTTCAGCAGCTCTTCAATACCGCAGACTCCATTGTGGCCGGACGCTTCATTGATAGCGCCGCCCTTGCTGCCGTTGGTGGCGTTGCTCCCATCATCAGCTTGTTCGTGTCGCTTTTCGTGGGACTATCCATCGGCGCGAACGTTGCGATAGCCATTCACATCGGGCACCAAGCATTCGAGAAGATCAGAGGAGCCATCCAGACCACCGTTGTGGTGACTATCGTATGCTCCATCGTCCTGACCATCGCCGGTATTGTAACAACCGATCCGATCCTTGCGGCAGTCAACGTTCCCCTCGAAGCATGGGAGCAGGCCCGCACCTACCTTCATGTCTACTTCGGTGGCATCATATTCTTGCTGATTTACAACTTCGGGTCAGCGATCCTTCGCGCAAAGGGAGACACACGACGTCCCCTATTCGCCCTTATCGTCGGTGCGCTGCTTAATATTGCGTTGAACCTCATCGCAACGCTGGGGCTCGGACTTGGTGTAGCCGGTATCGCAGGTGCGACCGTTATCGCCAACGCGGTTGCCGCCGGATTGGTCGTGTGGTTCCTGCTCACCGAAGAAGAAACATATCGCCTTGAGCTGCGCGGCTTGAAGATCGTATCCGATGACCTGAAGCAACTTCTGTACATCGGACTTCCTTCCGGTTTGCAAGGCGCGGTGTTCGCTATATCGAACGTTATCGTACAAGCCGCCATCAACGGATTCGGCACCGATGCCATTGCTGGGTCATCAGCGGCGCTGAACTACGAATGCTACTCGTACTTCATCGTAAGCGCCTTTTCGCAGGCGGCCGTCACCTTCACGGGACAGAACTACGCGGCCCGCAAATTGGATCGTTGCGACAAGATATTCCGCTTTTGCATCATTGGCTCGGTTTGCTGCTCGCTGGTCGTCAGCCTTATCTTCGTTGGCTTCGAAGATATGTTCTTGGGTCTTTTCACTGCAGAAACAGTCGCTTTAAGCTTTGCCGCGACCCGTATGGTCCACGTATGTTTGCTCGAATTCATGACCACCTCTTACGAAGTGACCGCCGCCACGATGCGCGGTATGAATTGGTCGATCTTGCCTACTATCATCACGATCGTCGGTTCATGCCTTCTGCGTATTGCGTTCGTCTTCACGCTGTTCCCTTACGTGTACAGCTATGAGAACCTACTGCTTATCTACCCCATCAGCTGGGTCGTCACGGGCACCTCAATGATCGTTCTCTACGTTATTGCCCGTAAACGCGCGTATGCTCGCGCACGCGTAACGGTGTAAGGTAGAATAAGGTTCATGCCCTGCGCCTAAGTTGCGGTCCGTCGCGAACTTAGGCAGTATGAGTTCACGGCGGATGCGTCCACTACCCGCGTTCCGTACAACCAAAAGAAAGAGGAACCCATGGAAGATTGCTTGTTCTGCAAACTAGTTGCTGGCGATATCCCTTCAGCAAAGGTATACGAAGACGACATCTGCTACGCCTTTGACGACATTGAGCCAGAAGCTCCTGTTCACACCCTGATCGTGCCCAAGCAGCATTTCGATAATCTGCAGGACAACGTACCTGCCGAAGTTCTGGGCCATCTTCTGTCGGTCGTACCCGAGGTCGCCAAGATCAAGGGTGTCGACGAATCCGGCTTCCGTTGCGTCATCAACACCGGCCCCGATTCAGCCGCAACCGTTCCCCATCTGCACATTCACATCATGGGTGGCATCAAGATGGGCCGCGCAACGTTCGAGGAATCTCAGCGCCTAGAGAAGTAGTTGCACACGCGGGTTCCAGTTCCGCGCAGCGCACGACCCTTATTTGTCGGACGAGTTACCGCCGCCAGATCTGTCCTGGTTCCACTTACGCGCAGCGCACGACCCCCCCCATTCAGTCAGAACCGCCTTCGCCTTCGGAGAGACACATCATCCGAAAAGCGAAGGCGGTTTGTTTAGGAGCCCCGAGCGCTATCCCGAACCGAGACGATTCGCGACTAGCAGACCTCCAGCAAGGACGAACCATGAGCACCATAACCGTCACGCCCCTATTGAAAAATGAAGCCCTTGCCGCTGCCGAGCTCTTTTTCGAAACCGTGCACCGCTCGAACGGCGGCGATTACTCGCCCGACCAACTCGACGCCTGGGCGCCCCCAGGCCGCAGCCACCAACAAGTCATCGCCGATAAGCTGAAGCTGACTGCTCAGTACACTCTGGCTGCCAAAGCGAGCGATGCTCTTGTTGGATTCGCTTCACTCGCTGACCCAGATTACCTTGACATGCTGTTCGTTCACCCTGCATGGCAAAGGCACGGAATCGCTCGGCGACTAGTTGCGCGCTTGGAGCTTCACGCGCAGCATTGCGGAGCAGCGATCATCCGAACCCATGCATCCCTTACGGCACGTCCGTTCTTCGAAGCAAGCGGATACCGATTCGTCAGCGAAAACACCGTTATGCGAAACGAGATCGAACTCAAGAACCTGCTTATGGAAAAGGAACTTCCGTCTCGCGGCTAACAAGAAAGCCCTACTCCGCTAAATTTGTAAGCGTGTTGCCCGTCAAGCGATACACGGTCCAACCGTCCATGGGTGCCGCGCCTAATGACAGATAGAAGTCGATGCTCGGCTTATTCCAATCAAGACACGACCACTCCAAGCGTCCGCATCCTCGCTCGACAGTGATCTGAGCGAGCTTCTTTAGAAGGGCTTTCCCGTATCCCTTCCCGCGATGCTCCGGCTTCACGAACAGATCTTCGAGATAGATTCCCGCTCGTCCTAAGAAGGTCGAGAAGTTATGGAAGAACAGCGCGAACCCCACTTCGCGATTCCCTTCCATGACGAATATGACTTCAGCTTTTCCCTGGTTAAAGATCCACTCTTCAAGTAGCTCTTCGGTTGCGACCACTTCGTGACTCAGCTTTTCATATTCTGCGAGATCACGGATAAAGGAAAGAATGAGCGCGCTATCATCACGCGTCGCCATCCTGAAATTCAGGCAGTTCATAAGAGCCCCTTTCTCGACGTGGTGTGCGCCTCAGCGATTCCCGTCGTTCTTCAGTTTCAAAGAATGATACCCTCCAACGAGCCCCACCGAAAGCCGTCCTGCAATACATGCTTATGGCTTGCCGATGCTTCGCTTCACAGTTCAATTGCGGTTATTTCGGAAAGAAGCTTTTCCGCTCCAAGCGCAACAACCTGTTGCTTGTGGCTCCACCCACCAGAACGGATAATGAAAGAACAGGCACCGCCGAACAAAGGAGCAGCCATGCCTACCGAAGAGCCCCTCACCATTAAAGACACCCTTCCGGCTCTGCGCCGCGAACGGAACCTCACCCAAGAAGATCTTGCGAAGAAGCTATTCGTTACCCGCCAAGCTATTTCACGCTGGGAAAACGGCGACACCACTCCCGGCATCGACATGATCAAGCTCATCGCGGTCATCCTTGAAGTTCCCATTACCGCACTCGTTGGCATGCCCGATAGCTACTGCCAAAGCTGCGGCATGATGTTCACCGCGCCAGACCAATTCGGCCACGAGGCAGACGGAAGCGAAACGAAGGACTTCTGTCGCTGGTGCTACGACAACGGCGCATATACCTACGAAACCGACATGGATTCCATGATCGAAGAATGCGCGCCTCGCATGTCCGAGGCAATGGGATGGACGCTCGACGAATCCGTGTCGCTGTTAGGATCCATCCTGCCGAACCTTAAACGCTGGAAGAACGAATGAACTCTTCAAGGATCCTATTCGTCTCATCGGGTGCATCAACGCAGGAGTTGTGACCCGCGCCTTCTATCCAATGAAGCAGCATGCCTTCCCGCTTCGCCCACGTGCGAGAATAGCGTCTCGATGACCCAGCACTATCCTTGCTGCCGCATATGAGCACGCACGGACAATCAATGTTGTACGCACGCTCCGTTTCGACCGCCTGCGCAACAGCGGCGTATCCATGCGCCGCAAGATCGACGTATTCGCTCTTAACGTAGTCTTCCATCATTTCGCGCATATTGGCGCGCCCTCGCTCTGTTGTGGCGCAGCCCGCAGGTCCCCACTTCAAAAGCAGACTCCAGGGAATGGCAGAATACATGCCATGCGTATGATGAAGGAACGCAAGCTCCCACTTTGCGTAATACGAACGTTTCATCGGAGCGGAATCGATAGCCGCGAAACCACGCACTTCACCGGGAAAGAGTTCCATGTACACCTGAGAAAGAAAACCGCCCATGGATTGCCCGACAAGAATCGGATGGGAGGACCCTTCCGCCTCGAGGATCCCGTGCAACGCACGAGCCATATCGTCCAGACTCCAGGTAAGGGCAAAGGGCCTAGATGCCCCATGCGATGGAGGATCCCATACCAAGCAATTCGCTTGAGCCCTGCCATCGCTCGCGCCGCTGAAGTACGCGATCTGATCATCGAACAATCGATGATCTGCCGTAAGGCCCGGCAAGAACACCATGTTGGGAGCGTCAGGGCTACAACGATGAACCCAATAGGCAATGGAGCCTTCAGACGTTTGATATTGCTTTTGCATGTCTACCCCCAGCGCTTATTCGGTTGTCACTCTAACGGGATGCCTGATAACCGTTTTAAGGTTCTCGGGCTTAGAGCGTCGAGGGTCACCCAGATAGATCTCGTGATGCAATCGAACGCAAGGGACCCGACCATCCACATCAAGCGCATCAAGAACGCTCCCGCATCGCAGTGAACCACATTGCGCCACACCGCCTTCACCACTACCGACGCAAGACAGCGCATGCGCGTCGGTAATATCTGAGCGATATCCTCGCTCTTCAATGAAGGTAGAGAGCTTTTCTATACTGACGGGTTCATCATCATACGGCCCTTTATGCATCACCTGCGCACAAGCCCCTTCCGCAAAACGAACAAGACGCAGATCTCCGCGCCCTAGCGCATCGGAGAACTCCGGCTTCTTTTCAGCAAGCATCAAACATGCTCGCTGAAAAGCAGAAGACGTTACAAAATCAGGCTGTCTAATGAGAGAAACCCACAACAACTGAGATTTATCAACAAGCGCGCTCCCGTCGAACGCTCCCGAATCGGACCACCACAGCCCCTCTAGCGGAGGCACAACATAATCGAAATATCCCTCTGGCTGCCATGCGCCCATCTTCGACATCTTGATCGTAAAAGAAAAAGCATACAAGAGTCCGACGGCCTGCTTATAGACCCCATCCTCTTCATTCGGATCGCCTTTCCCTGCAACCGCAACGAAAGTCATAGGCGGAACATCTATGAGCATCGGTCTAGCTTTTGGTAGATAGAGATCCTTGTATTCTTTCTTGAAATCAAAAGCCATGTTCCCACCTCGCACATCGGCTTCTCAGGTCATCACCGCGACCCGCCCTCATAGAACCATCATAGCATCGAAGGAAGTCACCCCTCCCCATCTGACCACCACAAGAGCCGATCCCCACGAACGCCGCAGCTCTCCCTGATCAAAGGCGCTGCAGCCAGCACCAGAAGCATCGACCACCTTCCCGTCACCCATTAGCATCACACACAGAAACCCGAACACGGGCAGCGAACATCAAAAACAGGTACACTGGATTACTTAGACATTATTCCCACAGGAAAGGTCCCGTGCGCACCCATGACCGAATGGCTCGTAAGGCATTTTGTTAAGAACTCCCATGACGTTGAAGATCCCCACGTTCGAACCACATACGGGCAGTTCGCTGGCATCGTAGGCATCATCTGCAACGTCCTTCTGTGTGCGAGCAAAGGCGCTATCGGTTTCCTGGCCGGATCGATATCCATTATCGCTGATGCACTGAACAATCTATCGGATGCCGCGAGCAACATCATCAGCCTTTTGGGCTTCAAGCTGGCAAGCCGTCCTGCCGACCCCGAACACCCTTACGGACATGGTCGCTACGAATATCTCTCAGGCTTAGCCGTTGCGGTGATCATCGTGCTCATCGGCGTAGAACTGGTCCAGACCTCCGTAGACAAAGTACTCAACCCCGTTTCTACCGAATTCAATGGTGTCGTCGCGCTCGTACTCGTTATCTCCATCCTCGTAAAACTCTGGATGGCAGTCTTCAATCGCACCATCGGCACGCGCATCTCTTCGACAACACTCATAGCTACCGCCGTTGATTCCCGAAACGACGTTATCGCCACCGCTGTCGTGCTCGCGTGCGCCATCATTTCGTTCCAGACCGGCATCGATCTAGACGGATGGGTCGGCATCGCCGTAGGCATCTTCATCGTCTATAGCGGCATTCAGCTACTACGCGAAACAGTCGATCCCCTGCTTGGCAAAGCCGCAGAACCCGAGGTAGTCGAGCGTATTCAGAGCAAGATCCTCGGCTATCCTGGCGTGTTGGGCACGCATGATCTTATGGTGCATGATTATGGTCCTGGACGCCAGTTCGTCAGCGCACATGTGGAAATGGCCGCAGAGGCCGACCCCCTGGAAAGCCACGACTTGATTGACAATATCGAACAGGACTTCAAGACCGAATACGGATTCGTCGTCACGCTTCATTACGATCCCATCGTCACCGATGACCCCGAGGTAAAAGACCTGCGCAACCAGATCAACGAACTGGTGAAAACGATCGACCCCGCGCTTTCCATCCACGACCTGCGCACGGTGCCAGGACCAACCCACACCAACGTGATTTTCGACTGCGTAAAACCCGCCGATCTTTTTCTGTCTGATGAAGAACTGCGCGCTTGGATTTCCGCCCTCGTAACCGAAAAGCACCCTCAAGCGATCTGCAAGATCACCATCGATCAAAGCTACATCAGCTCAAAACAATAGCCGGACGAACGCACGTTGCCGTCTCATTGAAAGGATATCCCATGCTTCCCGAAACCCCTTCTCTCGAACAGCTCGAAGCCGAATTCAACAACGACAAATTCGCCACTCGCGCAGCGAAATGCCGCATCATAGAAGGACGAAAAGGTCATGCGGTATGCGAAATGGAACTCACCGATAACCACTGCAATGCCATGGGCAACGTCATGGGCGGTGCCATTTTCACTCTGGCGGATTTCGCGCTGGCCATCGCCGGCAACACCGGTCAGCCTCCAACGGTTTCAGTCAGCCACTCTATCGATTTCTTCCGCAGCACCAAGGGAACGAAGCTTATCGCCACCTGCCGCTGCGACAAAGAAGGAAAGAACCTGGCGTTCTTCACGGTCGATGTTACCGATGACCTTGGTAGGGACATCGCGCGCATGACTGCCACCTGTGCGCGCATTCACCAATAGGCTCTACAGATACCCTATCAACGACGCATACTGCTGAGCACTGTCAGGCACAGCAAGCGTAAAGGTCTGCCCCTGCGCTTTCACCGATATGTAAGAAGGATCGCTATAGGTGATCACTTCTGCCGAAATGCCACCATACGTTACGTTCTGGGTGTCTGTCGCCTGCGCATCCTTTGGCAGGCTCACCACCTGCCAGTCCTCAATATTAAGTTCGTCGATAGCTTGATTCACTGCCGCTTCCGACATTCCCGTCTCCGCAGCGATAGCGCTGGCGTTATCGCGCAAAGCATCCTCGGCCTTCGTCTTGACGCCCGAAGCATCCAAGGCGGCATTGGTAGCAGCGTTCTGCCCTGCCCCAAGCATTCCCTGAATCGCCTGACCAGGAGGCGTTGCGGAAAGTGGCGTGAGCGTGAAAACCAATACCGTTACAGCAGACAGCGATAGGATGATCGCAAGAGCCGCTAGGATCCGTAGAACATATTTCATAAAAGCCTCCTGGGGCGTAGCAGTGCACATAAAACGCATACGCGAGCATTATCTACACTCGACAATGCGAGTCTCGTTTACGTCACAGTTCCGAGCATCACGTTCACAACCGCCGCGTAATATCCTCGTCTTGCCTGACCACTTTACGCAACGTTGTCCTTCTTTACGGAATCCGTAATACAAAAGTAAAAAACAACAGGGCCACGGCAAAGCCCTCATTCCGTTACTCGGGAAATGGGAAGCTCTTCACCGTGGCCCCTTCACGCTCCATCATGCACTATGACGAAGCCTTAAGCAGTACGCCTTCTACAGATTGTTTTCCTTCTTGATGTTATTAGCCAGCACCAAGCAGATGATGGGGATCGCCAGGCCAATAATTCCTCCAGTGATCGTATCGAAATCTGTTGCGCCAGCCAACAACGAGCCGCCAAAACCAATAACCTCCAAAACGAGGCAGATGATACACAATACAACGAAGGGACGGATCTTCTGCGGGTTATTCGCGCCACGGACACCGAAGATACCCACGATAAGCTCAAAGATCGCCGACAGCAGCGACACAATACCCAAGAGCATAAGCAAACCCGTAGCTACAGTGACCGTTTCCAAGCCAGAGACAGACACATCCGTTGCCGCGCCATCGGAAATAGCCGCAAAGATCAACCCTCCACCTGCAAGCACAAGCAAGGTAGCGACAAGACTAATAATCGCGAACACGATAAGGATGATAGACAGCACTTTGAGAGCCTTCTGAGAACCGCTCTTTTTCATACATAACCACTTTCTTTTGGGCATTCTCGCCACAGTTCACCTGAGCGCCTTGCGACAGATCGCCAGTTACCAAACACCGCCCACCAACGGGGGGCGAACAAACTTGGCCTATTATATGGGATTTTCAAAACTCCCCTTATGACCTCCTTCTTTTTATAGCAGATTCAACTTTTTGTTGTAGGTACTATTCCCTGCATGACCATTCCTTTGATTTCGAGCATACGGATACGCATCCGCTATGCATCTTTCGATCCAGACCTCGTGTGCTCGACCCTAAAAAGATCAGGAAGCTCCCCCTTCTTCTGTTCCTTTTACGAAACATGATTATAATAGAACAAATGTTCGCTACTGGAGCAGGATCAGGAGCACACCCGTGACGCAACGCCGCCTTACAACTCAGAAATACTACCTGTGCATAGACTTCAAATCGTTCTATGCCAGCGTAGAATGCGTCGATCGCGGCCTCGATCCCCTTACTTCCCATCTTGTCGTAGCCGACAAAGAACGCGGCAGGTCCACCATCTGCCTGGCCATTACTCCCGCTTTGAAGAAGCTCGGCATACCGAATCGCTGCCGCCTGTTCGCCATACCAAAAGACCTCGACTGTCACATAGCCCCTCCTCGCATGAAGCGTTACATGGAGGTCTCGACCTATATTTATTCCCTGTACTTACGCTATGTAAGCCCCCAGGATATTCACGTCTACTCTATTGATGAATGCTTCATAGATACCACGCCGTACCTAACGCTCTATCGCACCAACGTTCGCAGCTTCGCGAAAACGCTCCTGAAAGCCGTTCTCGATGAAACGGGGATCTATGCCACGGCAGGAATAGGCACCAATCTGTTCCTGGCGAAGATCGCGCTCGACATCACCGCGAAACATAGCCCCGAGAACATCGGGTTCCTTGACGAAGATTCATTCAAACGTGAGGTCTGGTTCCATCGTCCTCTTACTGATATTTGGAACATCGGCCCAGGCATTGCCCGACGGCTCGCCAAGCATGGCGTATATGACCTCGCAGGAGTATGCGCCACAAATGAAAAGGTCCTTTACAAGGAGTTCGGCATCAATGCTGAGTTCCTCATCGATCACGCATGGGGGCAAGAACCCTGTACTATCGCAGAGATCCACGCCTATGTACCTGAAGGACATTCCCTCACCAACGGACAAGTGCTCCCCAGCGATTACTGCACCGAAGATACTCAGATGGTCATGCATGAAATGATAGATGCCAGCGTACTCGATCTGATAACGCAAGGCCTTGCCGCGAAAAGCATTTCCCTGTTCATTGGATATGCACGCCCCAAAGACCGCCCCACCACCATGCTCCCCCGACACTTCCATGAGCGGACCGGCGGCACGCGAAAACTGCCCCGTCTCACCAATTCCGCTCATGTGCTTAAACATCACTTCGACGCGTTGTTCGACGAAACAGCCATACCCGGCCGCGCCATCAAACGCATCCATATCGGATTCGGCGGATTGCTCCCTGAAAAATTCGCTGCACCGACCCTCTTCGATGACATCGAAGCCGAAAGAAAGGAGCGAAACCAACAGGAGGCCGTTATCGCCATACGCGAAAAGTTCGGCAAGAACGCCCTTTTAAAAGGCACCAGCTTGCAGGAAAAAGCGACCGCGCGTGAGCGGAACAATCAGATCGGAGGGCATCGTGCCTGAACACAACAGCGAAAGCGCCCACGGAAGCCACGACGGGCGCGGCAGCTATAACGACCACGGCACCCACGGCAGCCGTTCTTTTGCCGCGCTCAAGCGCGATCTTCTGGAAGAGTGCCCCCTCGACGAAAGAGAGCATCGCGATGTCGTACTTGCTGCGATCGAGCAAAAGCTCGATCGCCAAGGAGAGCGCAGCGCACAAGCGCACCGCAACCGCGCTCGCCAATTCATGCCCTTCGCCGCCCTAAAAGGCTATGCCGACATGGTGCAGCAGCAAGCCGAAAAGGAAACGCTTTCTCCAAAGCCCCACTTCCCCCGCAGCCCGATCGCAATGCCAAAAGAGCCCGACTCTCAAAAGTCCGGCTCTCAAAACGGGTGAAGCAACGACCGGCGCAAAGGTCAAAGCAAAGGATCCGCACCTTCATCGCGCTAAAGATGCGTTACTTCGAAGCAACGACCGGTATAGGGGTCTTATCTTCCTCGTCAAGATTATCATCATAGACATAGTGCTTGGTCTCGCGGGCGATCAAGCCAGAAAGCAGCAACACCATGATGATGTTCGGAATAGCCATAAGGGCATTGCCGATGTCGGAAATGGTCCAAACAACATCCCCCACACCGATAGCGCCCAAGAACGCCACGATCACATAAATCACCTGATAAGGACGAATGGCGCGCTTGCCGAACAGATAAGTGATGCAGCGGCTTCCGTAATACGACCACCCCAAAATGGTCGAATACGAAAAGCTGACCATGCCCAGCACCAACAACGGTGTTCCGATATAGGGAATCTGGGCAAAAGCGGCACTAGCAAGCTGAGCCCCCGAGAACACTCCGGGATTCGCCAGGATCTCGGCTTGAATACCAGGGAACGCAAGCATGGTGGACACCAGAACAATGCCGGTCAATGCGCAGATCACAACGGTCGACCAGAACGTACCCGTCATAGCGATGAGCGCCTGCTCGGCGGGATTCGGAGTCTTCGCAGCTGCTGCGACGATAGGCGCAGAACCCAAGCCGGATTCGTTGGAGAACAATCCGCGCGCGCAACCGAACTGCAAAGCGACCATGATGCCAGAGCCAACAGCGCCACCGAAGGCGGCCTTTGCCGTAAAGGCGCATTCGAAAATAAGCACTACCGCATCCCACAGATACGCCCAGTTGAACGCCAAGATAACAAGGCAGCCAAGTGCATATCCGATAGCCATAATGGGTACGAGTTTTTCACATACGCGAGAAATGATCTTAACGCCACCGAAGATGACCACGGCAACAAGCGCACATACCACCAAACCAACGACCCAGGAGGGCAAATTAACACCCGAAGAAGTAAGGATGCCGGTCATAGCAGACGCTTGAACAGCCGAACCAGTACCGATGGCCGCAATGGCTGCGAACAAGGCGAACGCCACCGCACCGAGTTTGGCATACCAGGGCACCTTGCCGTTCTTAGTGAAGCCGCGCTGCCATGCATACATAGCGCCGCCCAGCATGTTCCCGCTGTGGTCTTTAACGCGATATTTAATGGCAACGAACACTTCGGAGTATTTAGTCGCAATACCGAAGATACCCGTAAGCCACATCCAGAACACCGCACCAGGACCCCCAGCCAAAATAGCCGTAGCCACACCGACGATAGATCCGGTGCCGATAGTCGCCGCCAAAGCAGTCGCTAAAGCTCCGAAGGCCGAAATGTCACCTTCGCTGTCCTCTTTTTTAGAAAGAGATAATTTGATGGCTTGAGGCAAACGCCTTTGGATGAAGCCCGTTCGAAACGTAAGGAAAATATGCGATCCCAGGAGCAGCGCGATCATCGCCGGACCCCAAACGAACGCATCGATCTGGGTGAGTATATCAGTCATGAGGTGTTTTCTTGATCGGGTGATTATAGAGCAAACACATACTCGCTTAATACGCTGAAGCATCACCAATGGACGCCAGCTGTGAACCATGCAAGATGGGCAAACATCTTACTTCGGTTCTATTGAGCGAATACGCAAAGAAAGCGAACAGGGGCAAACTGTCCGCTTTCAAAAAAACGTGGGTTACGCTTTCAGACCCTCGATGTATTCGACCAGATCGCCAACGGTTTCAAGATCTTCCGGCTCACCAAAGTCAACACCGCATTCGTCTTCCAGGTCACAGATCAACTCGACCATATCAAGAGAGTCGATGCCCAGAGAATCAAAAGTAGCGTTTTCAGTAACCTGCTCTGGCTCAATATCCAGATTGTCATGAAGCAGCGTAGTAATTACGTTCATGGTATCCATGTGGTCGTCCTTTCATAACACACGAAGTGTCCGTATTCAAAACACGCAGAACCCTCCTACGGGCAATGCAGCATCTGATTCTACCTGAACATTGCACCAGGGTCATCTTTTGCCAAGAAAGACATAATTATTCAGAGGGATAGTACGTGCTCACTGTGGGATTATCTTCAATATAGCTGCGAAGTTTTTCCAGGTAGCGCTGGGCAAGCGGCGATAAGGGACGCTCGGCGTGACACAGATATCCTACCGTCATGGTCTCGTCAGACAACAGAGGAATAGCAACGATATCCCCCTGCCCCATTTCACCCGATCGAACGCCAGTTGAAATTGTGAACCCATTGAAGTTCGTTAGGAGATTGGTCAGCGTACCCCGATCGGAATACGTGATGTTCTGACGATGAGGAAGCTGACTCAAAGGCTCTTCAGAAAAGAAGAACGAATTATTGGTGCCCTGTTCGAAAGAATAACGGGGATAATCTTCCAAATCAGCAGGCGCTACGCTCTTGCGATCCGCTAACGGATGGCTCCTTCCCACGAACACATGCGGATGCGCCTTGAACAAGGGCGTGAAGGTAAGGCCCGCATCCGAAAAGGTCTTAGTAAGTACCTTGGCATTGAAATCCCCTATGTAGAGAACGCCTAATTCGCTGCGGTAGTCCTTCACATCTTCAATGATCTCCGACGTGCGGGTTTCACGCAGGGAAAAATCATATTCGGCCGAATCACATTCTTCCGCTAGGGCAACGAACGCTTCGACGCAGAACGCATAGTGCTGCGACGATACCGATAAATGGTCGGTAGCTGATTGGCGAGCATTGGAATAACGTGCCTCGAACAGGTCGAACTGCTCTAAGATCTGACGAGCATAGCCAATGAATTCGGTACCCTCGCTCGTGAGCGTAATACCGCGGTTGGTGCGGTTGAAAATGGAAATGCCCAGCTCTTGCTCGGTATCTTTAATGGTGGCGGAAAGCGTTGGCTGCGACACGTAAAGCTGCTGGCTGGCAGCATTGATAGAGCCACATTCGGCAACTTCGATAATGTAGCGCAACTGCTGCAGAGAAATATTGGTGTGCATGACCCGACCGCCTGATTCCGAAGGAAAACGTCAGGGCCTAAAAGTTAAGAGCCCCATTTCTTCGGAGAAAAACTATGTGGCGAGAAAACAAAAAGGCTGAATACCTTTCAGCATCCAGCCTTGAAATAGATGGTGGGCGATAGTGGTTTCGAACCACTGACCTCCACCGTGTCAAGGTGGCGCTCTCCCCCTGAGCTAATCGCCCGAAGCGCTGAATAACATCAGCGAATAGAGATATTACCAGAACATTTTTCTGCGTCAATGGAAAATAACAAGATAATTAGCGCGAGAAAAGATGTTCAGTTCCCCTTACCTGCGGAACAAAGAACGACGAGCGCTTTTTTCTTCTTGTGGACGTTCTACATACACTAATCCGCACGCACCGGGGCCAACATGCGCCCCGATCACATATCCGATCTGCAAGCGCTCGGTGGCTGAAATATCCACCGCGAGCAGGCGCTCTTCGAGCTTTTCGCAGTTCTTCGTACCATACGAGTAGAGCACATACACCGGAAAGCGATGATCTATCTGAGCCTTATCGAGCTGCTTCATAATAGAATCGAGCGCCTTCTTACGCCCTAAGCACGCTCCCACAATGCCAATGGTACCTTCCTGACTAACGGTTATAACAGGCTTCAGCTTCGCCGCTTCCCCGACCTTGGCAGCAGCCTTTGGCAAACGACCTCCACGCTGCAAGTATTCAAGCGTATCCAACATAGCTAAGATCTTGACGGACCCTTTCATCCGCTCAAGCTCTTTCACGATCTCAGGCGCACTCATTCCTTCGTCCCGCAAAGCACACGCATGATCGGCAAGAACGCGGATCGCATAGGTAGCGGTCAAGGAATCAATAATATGCACGCCCTTATTACCCACCATTGCCTGAGCCAAAAGCGCACTTTGATACGTGCCGCTCAACTCAGAGGACAGAATGAGCGCGATGACTTCGTCTCCTTCATCGCAAATGCGCTGGAACGTTTCAGCGAAAAGATGCGGGGATATCTGAGAGGTCGTAGGGAACCCGCCCGTTTCCTCAAGCAGTTCATAGAACTCATCTCGACCCAGATCGATGCTGTCACGATATTCGTTTTCCCCTATGCGCGCGATAAGAGGCAGCACTTCGATACCCTTCTGCCGCGCCTCATCAGGCAAATAATCTGACCCAGAATCAACTACGATGCGAATCACGTGAACGTTCCTTCCTATGAACACTGCTCAAATGCGAACCGTTCGGCTCCCCGCATTTGAGCGTCCTTACAACTCTAAACAAACAACCGCCGTATTGCGATAAGTTTCTCGTTAAAAGACGAACATTCCCGAGCAGAGCGTCCATGGCACTTCGCCTGTCTTTTTCGCATTGTTACTGCTTGCGCCTTGGATGAAACCTTCAAGCACGTTAGGATAGAACGCAACATCAAAATAGTCCTCATTCAATCGGAAGAGACGCTCATGTTCAACGAAAACCTTGATGAAATAGTTTCTGCCATCGCCCAGAACTACTCTGCGCGAGAGATCTTTTTCACTGACCCCGATAAGCACTTCCCCAACAAGAAGGCCATCATCGATATTATCAAGGACCTGCGTCGTGTCATGTTTCCTCGCTACTTCGGCGATGAAACACCTACCGGCACCAACCCCGAATACTTTATCGGCGAGACCCTCATCCGTATCGAAGAAGCCCTGCGCAAACAGCTCTTCGAAGCGCTTGCGTTCCGATGCTCCGACAAAACGGACTCCGAGCGCTGCGCCCAGTGCGAAAGAGAAGTACGCATACGCGTAGACGAAACATGCGCTCACTTCTTCTCCCAGCTTCCAGAAATACAACGCAAGCTGCTGACCGATGTCCAGGCTGCTTTCGATGGCGACCCCGCAGCGCAAAGTAAAGAAGAGATCATCTTTTCCTATCCGGGCTTTTTCGCCATTTTTGTATATCGCATCGCTCACGAACTGTACACACAGGATGTGCCGCTCATCCCCCGCATCATGACCGAATACGCCCACAGCGGCACCGGCGTGGACATTAACGCGGGAGCCACGATCGGCGAATACTTCTTTATCGACCATGCGACCGGCGTGGTCATTGGCGAAACCACCGTTATCGGCGATCACGTGAAGATCTACCAGGGCGTCACCCTGGGCGCTCTTTCCACTCGTGCGGGACAGAAACTCGCCGGCGTAAAGCGACACCCCACCATCGAAGACAACGTGACCATCTATTCCAACGCGAGCGTTCTGGGTGGCGAAACGGTCGTAGGCGAAGGTAGCGTTATCGCAGGCAGTGCGTTCGTAACCGAATCCATCCCCGCCTATTCGCGTGTGAGCCTGGAGGGGCAACGAATCAACGTGCGCCAATCAGCGAAGAAGAACGAGGCTCCCTGGTGTAAAGAGCTGTGATCCCGCTCTGCCCTTTACCGAATAAGAGAATAAACGCTTTATCAGGGGATAGTCTGTTGTGCTCCACCGCAAAGCCATCCCCTTACTGCCGCACGGCAAAACTCAGGCGCCCGCACGGCGATCACAGTGATAAGCCATACTGTATGTTCCACACCCTCGAAGGAGACAACATGAACACCACCGATTCGTCCGCTCCTCTTTCTTCTTGCAAGAACGCAGAACCCGATATGGTCCAATGGCTCGCCGAAGCCAAGCAAGATCCCCGCGCGCCCTATGTGGGCATGTACCTGACTCACAATGGCATCGTCCGCGCTACCCCCAAACGAGTGGTGCGCCCAGAACAGTTCCCTGCAAGCGCCGATGCACCTGAAGCAACCTCTGCCCCATTGCCCGAAGTAATTGCCGTGGACTTCTCCTATGACAAGCAGAAGCTCGATACGATCGTTGAAGAAGCACGTTCCTGGGAAGGCGTCTATTACGTACGCGCATGGCTCAACGAAGGCAGGGTGCCCGTCGGCGGATCGCTCATGTACGTGCTCATTGGCGCCGACATTCGCCCCCATGCGATCGACGCGCTCAACAAGCTGGTCGGCTACATCAAGAACGAAGCCGTGAACGAAACTGAAGTGTACGCGTCGTAGGGACTCCGTCCCTGAGCCGTTACCTGTCTCGGCGAATTAGAACAGCTTCGTAGAAGGCGTGCGGTATCGCGCTTTCACTATTTCGGTGCGAATGCGCTCGAACGCCTTCTGCTCCCCCTCTTCAGCGAGCCAGGTGAGCATGGTTTCAAGAAGGTCCATCGATTCTGGATGGAACAACAGTTCTCCTTGAGCGCTTCGTTCGAGTCCAAAATACACAAGCGCACTGTCGTCGCTATAAGCATCCCCCTGATACACCTTGCTTGCAGCAACGCGGTCGCAGAACATCTCGACTACATAACGCGTCGGGATAGGCTTGCCTTCGAATTCCGCGTTGCGGTTGCCTTTCATATCGATCCAGTATTCATAGTGATGCTTATTGCGGCCCTTGTGGTGTATCCAGGCAGTCGAATATCCCAGTTCGGCACGCTCGGCAGTATTAGGGCTCCGATCACCCTGATAATAATGAGCCCCCACCTTGAATTCGGTTGGAGAGTATTTAGAGAGGTCATGAACGATGCCCTGCCAATACAGGCCGACCCGAAAACAATGGCGCATCACCAGCACCTTATGATGGGTGATCGTACAGAAGTGATGCCAGCTATTCGAAAGTGTTCCCATAGCTTCAGTGCACCTCAGATCCACCCAAAATGCTTGCAGGCATTCATGATGCCGTCGTCATCGCAATCCGTCGTAATATAATCGGCGCGCTCCTTCAGTACGTCACGCGCGTTGCCCATCGCAATAGAGGTCCATTCAGGACGGAACATGGACACGTCGTTGTATCCATCACCAAATACCACCACTTCACTATAGGGCGCCCCAAGCACATCCATCATATACATGATGCCTCGCTGCTTATCCATTGGCTCAATGAAGATGGTATCCGAGTTATAACGCACATGCGGGACCCCATCGAGAGCACCCGTTGCCCGTATCCGCTCTTCATCTTCGGCCTTGCAGGGAATATAGATCTTGTACACACATGTAAGCCCATCAATGGAAAGGGACGGCGCATATTCAGTCGGGACATAGTAGTCCCCTGCGATCACCGCAAAATCCTCGTAAGGCGAATAACGTACCAATTCATTAGCCGTAGTTACCGCCCAAGGAATACGGTGCTCGTCCAAAATACGAAGACATTCCTTCACCGGTTCCAGCGGCAATGAATCCATCCACTTCAATTCGCCATCGATCGTTACCGAATAGCCACCATCGGCGACCACGTTCTCCATTCCGATCGAAGATATGAAATCGACAGCGTTTATCTGCAAGCGCCCCGTTGCCAAAGCGACAAAGTGCCCTTTTTCACGCAAACGCCTGAGCGTTTCTTGGGTCGAGGCGGGAATTTCACGCGTACGTGGCACCGCCAAAGTGCCATCGTAGTCAAAGAAGAAGTACTTTCGCTGCACGGTGCCCTTTCTTTCGAACTTCAGAATGCACGCCACGAACCGCTCTCGCACGCGCACGTGACCATGGCACGTCTTACTCATGCCATAGTACCTATTTATATACGCATAATATATTCGCGCAACCACAACGTTCAAGAACAGAACGCAATTCGACCCCATTAAAACAGTGGAGTCGATCTACTTTGATGAGCGCGCCAGGTAACGCTTAAGAGCATCGACGAACACATCGACATCTTCGCGTGAATTATCATACCCAAAACTGATACGCAGTGTGCGCCGCCCCAACGAAAGAGGGATTCCCGCCGCCTGCAATGAAAGAGGGTGCTTTGGACGCCACGTGCCCGGTTCCACTGTCATGTGATTAGATTCGCAAGCCGAAGCCTTTGAAACATATATTCCCTGATCGCTCAAGTAATCAAGTGCCGCTTGATTACCCATACCCGGAACACTGAAGTTGAACAGATACGGAGATCCATCTTCTCGTGAATTAATGATCGCATCAGGGACCTCTGCGCTCAAACGATGCGCTAAGTGAAGCCACAGACCGCGAATACGCTCTTCTTCTGCAGCGCGGTCGTCCATAGCGCAGCGCACTGCCTGGGCGAAGCCGGCTATCAGGAACACCGGTTCAGTACCAGAGCGAAGCCCTCGTTCTTGGCCTCCCCCAAAAGCCGTCGTGAACATGGATGTGCCTTGCTTCACATACAAAGCGCCGATGCCTTTTGGTCCACCGATCTTATGAGCCGAGAGGCTTGCCAGATCAACGCCCCATTGGCAAAGCGGAAGTTCGATCTTACCGAAGGCCTGCACCGCATCAGTGTGGATCAACGCCTGTGGTGCATACTCATTGCGCAAACGACAGATCTCGCGAATGGGCATACGATAGCCCAGTTCGTTCTGGACCGCCATCGTAGTCACCAATACCGTCGGTTCGCATATGAATCGTTCATACGCCTCTAAGTCATAATTGCCCGCCACTGCCTCAACATACGATACTCGCCATCCTTCACGTTTCAATCCGCGTACCGTGCGAGTAACGGAAGGGTGTTCAAGGGCAGAGGTAATAATACGCCCCGCCTCTTGTCCGCGCGCCATGCAAGCACCACGAATAGCAAGATTATTCGATTCAGTTCCACCTGAGGTGAAGTAAACCTCATCAGGGTCGACGCCGAGCGCACCTGCTATGGTCTGGCGGCTTTCTTCCAATATGGATTTCGCACGCTTGCCAAGCGCGTGGAGCGAAGAAGCATTGCCGTATTCTTCCAGAGCCTGCTGCATGACGGTTACGACCTCGGGACGAGGACTCGTAGTGGCGGCATTATCCAGATACACCATATGATCCGGAGCACTCTGGGCGTCGAACCCTATCGGTAAAACATTCAAGTTATGTTCATCCATCAGTGCAGGCACCGTGTTCCTATCCATCTAGCGATCGTGGTTCTGACCTACACAAAAGGCCCCTACGGCTAAAATCATATCGCCTTTCATTTCCTCACAAGCCAACCATTAGGGCAATTGGGGTGTTCCAATGGTTGAGCGTTGCTTCCTTTCGGAGGGCCCGTGGTTGGTAGTGACCTTCAAATCACGTATTGTTACACTAGCGAAGAAAACCTACCAAGGAACAGTTATGACCTTTTCGTCCCAATCAACACCCCGTCGTCCAAGCCCCGCAGTGGCATTCATTGGTCGCAAGAACTCCGGAAAGACCACCTTGGTAGAGCAGCTTATCGCCCGTCTTACCCGAACGGGTCTATCAATCGGAAGTATTAAGCACCACGGGCATCCCCATTTCGATATCGATATCCCTGGCAAGGACTCATATCGCCATCGCTGCGCAGGAGCACGATCGACCGCGGTTCTTTCGCAAGAGCGTTTCGCACTAATAAAGGACCTCGAGCATGAAATGACCTGCCAAGAGGTACTCAATCTTATGCCCGGCTACGATCTTGTCATCATTGAAGGGTTCCGCAAAGCTGGCTTGCCTTGCGTCGAGCTTTTCAGGCAAGACAACCCACGTGATCGCGAAGCATTGCCAACATTCATCGAAAAGATCAAAGCACTCAAGAACGGATCGGCGCAGAACGCGAACAATGGCGATCCATTCACCCCGCCCGTTGCGATCGTAAGCGATATCCCTTGTCTGATCGAAGAGGCCAAACGAGTCCATCTTCCCGTGTTCGGCTTTCACGACATTGATAGTATCGCTCGGTTCCTGCAGAACAGATTCGTGCGCAAGCCGCTCACCATTGCCATTCAAGCAGGGGGCGAATCGAAACGAATGGGCCACTCCAAAGCACGAATGCCGTTCTTGGGACGTCCTCTCATAGAGCACATGCTCGATCTGGTAATGGATTTCGGTGACGAAATAATCATCACTACCAACGAACCGGATATCCTTGCTTACTTACCTGACCATTATCCCGGCATTCGCCTTGAACATGACCTCTATCCTGAACGAGGAGCGCTTCCAGGACTTTATACTGCACTTCATTGCAGTTCGAACGATCTGGTAGGAGTCGTGGCATGCGACATGATCGCGTTCTCGCCCCGTATCCTCATGCATGAAGCGCTTGTCATCCAGGCTGAAGAATGTGATGCGGTCGTGCCCTTCAATGACGGGTTCTGGGAGCCGTTCGCGGGGGTGTATCGCGCATCAACATGCGAGCCCATCCTTCGTGAAGAACTGAAACGCGGAACGAAGCGCATCCAAGACTTCTACTCGCGCATCAGCTGTCGTCCTTTTGCCAATAGCCACGATCAACGTCGCGGGAACATCGACCCCTTCGCCAACATCAATACTCAAGAAGAACTGGCCCAAGCAGAGATCCTCTACCGACTCTACGACAAATAGGACTCCTCCGCAGGCACTCGTTCGTGCACACGCCCTTCACCCACATAATCAAGCGACCGTTCGACACCCCGGCTAAAAATGAACTCGCGCTTATGAACGTCACTCAGTGGTGATCCTGGGCAGTTCACGCTCTATGGTCTTTACCTGAGCGATAAGTTCAGGCGATGCTTCCGTTTCGATCGTTATGGTATCGCGCGGAACAAATAACCCCTTTTTAGCGTATTCCCCGAACGCGTCATCGAGGACCTTGCCCGAAAGAGCCGTCAGCTCGCGTTCGACACGACGGAATATATCAATGAGAGCCCGCGCTTCAGTAGTTAATGAAGATCCGTGAGCACCCTGACGAACGAACAGGCTCACTCCTAGGGTCTCTTCAGTGTTCTTCACAATACGCCATGCCTTACTGTACGCCATACCCATTTCCCGCGCTGCCTTATTGAGGGAACCGCACTGTTCAACCTTCTCGCACAGCTCAATAACACCGCACCCCAAACCGGAAGCATGGCCCTGAGTATCGTTCTTCTTCAAAAACAGTCTTACATCAGCCGAAATATCACTACGTTGCATGCCATTCACCCCACAGTTTCAACCCTCAACCCAGCCATGCCCCTAAGCAAGCGGATTGAAAGTATGGATTAGCGGTTATTATTCTCAATCAAGATTATCCTGAACGAAGGAGGATTCATGACAAAAAGTCTAACAAAGCGGCATGCCGCGTCAATCATCGCCGCGCTTTCCTGCTGCATTGCGCTGATTTTCGCCCTGAGCGGCTGCGCACAGCAAGAACAGAAGCAGGAAGAAGTTCAGCTTCAGATCTTCGCCGCAAACTCTCTAAGCGAAGCGATGGATGAAGTTCAGGCCCTCTACACCGAACAGAACCCCAACATCACCTTCGCGGATACTCAATATGAAGCATCCGGCACGCTGAACGAGAAGCTGGGTGCTGGCTCGTACGCTGACGTTCTTATCACTGCTTCCAAGTCCACCATGGACACCGCGGTGAAGGAAGGTTATGTGGACGAATCCTCTCGCTTCGATATGTTCACTAATGACCTTGTTATCGTGACGGGTGAGAACTCGAACGTAGGCGAAGTAACGCTTGAAGATGTTGCAAGCGGCGACTACACCGTTGCTGTTGGCGACGACAACGTTCCCGCAGGTAACTATGCGAAGCAGGCGCTTTCCACCACTACCCCCGCTTGCTGGATCGCCGATGATGGCACCGTAGGCTCCGAAAGCACCGGCAAGAACGGTACGTTCGAAGGCACTCCTCTCGAAGGTAAGGTCACCGAAGGCGACAAGGTAGGAAGCGTTTGCTCCTATGCGAACTCCGGCGATGTTGACGTTGCGTTCGTATATACCTCCGACGTATATCGCTATGGTGGCGTAAAGATCGTCAGCACCGTTCCCGCTGATACCCACAAGAACATCATCTATCCTGCTGCTATTTGCTCCGGCTCTAACCATGCCGATGAATCCAAGGCGTTCTTGGATTGGGCATTCAGCAACGAAGAAGCTGTCAAGATCTGGCAGAAGTGGGGCTTCGAACTGGCTTCCTAAGCATCCACCACGAACCACAGAACTTCAGGTTCTAGCGCTACGGGGATGGAGGTTCGCGCCTCCATCCCCCGTTTGCGTAAGTACTGATCACAAAGAGAGTCCCCCATGAACGTACGTATTGGTCTTCATACTCTTGGATTAGCGGCTATCATCATCTGTACGCTGATAGTTTCATTGTTCCCCAGCACTGCATTCGCCGCGCCTAATACAGGCGCCGGAACCTCTGCTGCACAGACTTCCGAATCGCTTATCGAAAGCACCTCCGCTCCCGATATCGATGGTATTGAACTTTCCGCAGAAGTAGATGCCGCCGCGCTTTCCGATGCCCCTTTTGCGGTAATGGATTTTAGCCGCGCACAAAAGGGATCTAACCGATCGATCGAAGATCAATACGTGGGTTACACCTACTATCAGGGCTCATCTACCAACTACGCAGTGGCCATCGCCACGAAGAACTATGTCGTGGTTCACATACCGAGCGAAGCAAGCGATCTTTGCGCTCTTTCCACCGAAGAAGACCGCGAATTACTCAAGCGCTATTTCCTCGCACTCGACAGTAAAGCGCTCTCTGGCGGCGTCACATTAGGCACCGATGTACCCTGGTACTTCACGAACGAAACCGAAGTGACTCTTTCCGGCATCACCTATCGTTTCAACGTTGAAGCTTCAGCTGGCAAATACTACGTGACCGTGCTCGGTGCCGATGGAAGCGATGTCGCGTCGAACGATACAAGCGGCGTCTACAAGCCTACTCACGTTGATTTCCTGAGTATAAAAACGCCCAGCGAAGTGCCTATTGTGCAAGAAGCCACTGGATTGGCTGCCCTGGGTAAGTTCCTCACGAATGTTGACTACAGTCCCCTGTGGGTGACCCTAAAGACCACCGGCGTGGCCATCGCCTTCATTTTCATCCTCGGACTCGCCGCAGCCTACTTCTGTTTACGCATCCCCAAGCGCGCACAGGACATCTTCGACACCATCTTCACCATCCCCATGGTGCTGCCCCCTACTGTATGCGGTTTTCTGCTTCTGCTCGCGCTTGGCCGCAGCTCCGCTTTTGGCGAGTGGCTCATCTCCCTCGGCATACAACTCACCTTCAGCTGGGAAGCTACCGTCATCGCAGCGGTGGTCGTAGCGTTCCCCTTAATGTATCGAAGCGCGCGTGGTGCCTTCGAGAACCTTGATTCGGATATGCTCGATGCGGCACGCACGCTCGGATGGAGCGACCGTCGCATTCTTTTCAAACTGATGCTTCCCCTATCATGGAGCTCCATCGCCGCCGGTACCGTTCTAGCCTTCGCACGTGCACTTGGCGAATTCGGCGCCACCTTGTTCTTGGCGGGCAATTATGCTGGCATCACCCGTACGGTTCCCATTGCGATCTATTTCGAGTGGATGAGCGGTAACACTGACGTTGCCGTGTTCTGGACCGTCGTCATCATCATCTTCAGCTTCATCGTGATCTTGTTCATTAATCTATGGAGCCGACGCACTACCCGTTATCGCAGGAAGGCTGACTAATGAGCTTAACAGTCGATATTCACAAAACCTTCCCCGGGTTCGAATTGGATGTTTCCATAGAAGCGGGAAACGAAACGCTAGGCTTCCTGGGCGGTTCAGGCTGCGGCAAAAGCCTTACCTTACGCTGTATTGCGGGCGTCGAAACACCCGATGAAGGAAGAATCGTTGTAAACGACCAGACCTTCTTTGAACACACGAAGGGCGATCGCTCGAAGATCGATCTTTCGCCCCAGCAACGCAAAACAGCTCTGCTCTTCCAGAACTACCAGCTGTTTCCCAACCTCACCGTGGCTGACAACATTGCAGCAGGCATCCCTCGCACCACCCCGAAAGACGAACGCAAAGCCTTGGTACATGCGGAACTTTCCCGCTTCGGATTAACAGGTCTCGAAAAGCACTACCCCGCCCAGATCTCCGGTGGCCAACAGCAACGCGTGGCACTTGCCCGCATGTTGGCTGCCCAGCCCGACATCCTGATGCTCGACGAACCGTTCTCGGCACTCGATTCACATTTGAAAGGAGTGCTCGAGCAGAGCCTCGTAAGCTTATTCGATGCTTTCAAAGGCACTATTCTCTACGTCAGCCATGACATTGATGAGGCGCTACGCTTTTGCGATCGCATTGCCGTTGTGGAAAATGGACGTGTTATGGAAATAGATACGGGTGACGAACTGGTGCACCACCCTCGATCGCTAGCCGGAATCAAGCTCTCCGGGTGCAAAAATGCCACCCCTGCCGAATATCGAAGCGACCACAGGGTGTTCCTCCCTCAGTGGGGTGTAGAAGTAGAAACAGAGACTACCGTACCTTACGAAATACGCTTTATGGGAGTCAGGGGCTTTTACCTGAAACGTAGCGACGGACCAGGGCGCAACTGCTTCCGCATGCGGGTAGACAGAGTGAGCGATTCGCGTTTTGAGCGAACAGCCATTCTTACCTTTCTCGATCGCGAGAGCTCACCCGAAAAAAGTGCGGAGCTATCCCGTGATGAAATGCACTACCTAAAGCAGCGTCTCTACTGGCGTGTTGACAAACTATCCACGCCACCCGATACACTGCCCGCCAAAGGAGATGAGCTCTGGATCCATATTCCCCCTCAGAAGGTATATCTCGTAACTCGCTAGAACAAGAGAGGCGGCAGCAGTGAAAGACGCACTGGGACGCACCATCGACTATTTACGCATATCGCTCACTGATCGTTGCAATCTGCGATGCCGATATTGCATGCCCGAAGAAGGAGTAAGATCCCTGCCCCACGAATCGATCTTACGCATCGAAGAATTCGCGCGGATCATCGAACTTCTCGCACCACAAGGCATCAAGCACATCCGCTTGACGGGCGGTGAACCACTGGTGCGCAAAGGCGTAAAAGATCTTATCTGGAAGGCATCGCATACCCCTGGCATTGAAAGCGTTGCCCTTACCACTAACGCAACGCTTCTACCCACCATGGCACGCGACCTGAAAGAGGCGGGTCTTTCCCGCATTAACATCTCCCTCGATACGCTCGATGCGGACCAGTACCACTTCATCACGCGCCGCGGCACCTTACAAGATGCCCTCGATGGTATTGATGCGGCTTTTGAGGCAGGTCTGCATCCCGTGAAGATAAACGCCGTTGTCATACGTAACCTGCAACAGGACCTGCTTTCTTTCGCCCGTATGACCCTTGACGCTCCTCTCCACGTACGATTCATCGAATACATGCCCATAGGTGCTTGCGACGAGTGCGACTGGGGCATGGACAACGTAGTGAGCGCAGAAGAAATACTGACGAGCCTTGATGCTCAAGCACGTGCAGCAGGACTCGGCGGTCTTTCACCCGCAGAGAACGACGCCCCTGAGGGATGGGGGCCCGCTCGATACCACCGGCTTCCGAACGCCCAAGGTACGATCGGAGTGATATCCGCTCTGTCGAACCACTTTTGCAATAGCTGCAATCGCCTGCGCCTTACCGCTGATGGCAAACTGAAACCCTGTCTGTTCAGCGACGAGGAATACGACATTCGCAGCGCTCTGCGCGAAGGAACGGATGAAGATGTGATAGCGGTGTTTAAGGCCGCGCTTAACCATAAACCCGACGGACACCATCATCGGGTAGGCACCAAGCGTATGATGAGTCAGGTAGGAGGCTAACCGAACTCCCATAGAGATGCCCTTATACCAGAGCATCGCCCAAGAACGCTTTTTCAGAACCAGACAAGAAAGGCTCTTTCATGGATAGAACACTCACCCATCTCGATGAACAGGGCAATGCCCGCATGGTAGACGTTTCAGCCAAGGACAACACCAAACGCATCGCGCGAGCCGAAGGCTTCGTCAGCATGCAGCCCGAAACACTTACCGCCATTACTGACGACAAGATCAAAAAAGGCGACGTCCTGGCTGCCGCCCGCATTGCGGGGATCATGGCCGCAAAGCAAACCAGTTCCCTGATTCCTTTATGCCATCCCCTAATGCTGACCAAGGTAGAAGTGCTCTGTACGCCTCAGACATCAGAAGAGCGCAATGACGGTCGCTGCGGCATACATCTGGAAGCCACCTGTGCGCTCGTAGGAAAAACAGGCGTTGAAATGGAAGCGCTCACTGCGGTGAGCGTTGCGGGGCTGACCATCTACGACATGTGTAAGGCCATCGATCGCGGCATGGAAATAGATGCTGTGCGCCTCCTTCATAAAGAAGGCGGCAAATCGGGTGAATGGAACCGAGAGCCTTCCGAATAAGGTCACTGAAGAGCCGATGTTCTTCAGCCTACTCAAAGGCATTTACCCAGACGAACAGAAAGGGTCGATCGAATGATCGGCCCTTTCGTCGTGTCTCTAGAGCACGATCTCTGGCGGTAAAACCATCCGAATCAGAGTTCTACATTCTCTGGATGACCCGCACCCGCCATCATTTGCACAGCATGAGTCAGAACGTCCACTATCCCGTCCCAATTCTCTTGAGCCGCTTTTTTGCTCCCTGGCAAATTGATCACTAGGGTATTATCCCGCTGCATGCATACCGCACGCGACAGCATAGCGCGCGGAGTAATGGCAAGACTATACGCGCGCATGGCTTCGGCAATACCCGGCACTTCACGATCGCATACATCTCGCGTTGCTTCAGGGGTCACATCACGAGGACTCAAGCCGGTACCGCCGCAAGTAAGTACTATATCGACCACAGGCATGTCGGCCGCACCGGCGATCGCCCGCGCAATGCACTCACGATCGTCTTTTACTATTTCATACCAGGCGCACGTCCAACCTTTCTCCAAAATACGCTGGCGCAAAAGCGCACCAGCAGTATCCTGTTGTTCTTTGCGCGTGTCAGAGCAAGTGATGATAGCGAACGACAACATGGTTAAAGCACCGTACCTTCCTCAACATCCAACAGCACACAATCAAGCATGGTGCCATCCGGTACCGGATTCATCACGACATTTTCGGGCAGAATAGTAAGGCAATTCGAGCGCTGAAGCGTACTGAACAATCCTGAACTTTGGTTCTTCGCAGGAACGACCTGCAATTCGCCCTCTACGTTCTGGAGCGTTGCACGCAAATACATACGACGCACATCTCGTTTCTTGCGATCACCCATCAGGCGAGCTTTCACCGTAGGTCGCGCGAAACTACGATACCCCTGCATTTTGCGCAGTGCCTGACGGATAAGAACCTCAAAGCCGCAATAGGCCGCCGCAGGATTGCCGGGCAATCCGAATACCGGAGTACCGTTCACCGTACCGAATGTCTGGGCTTTACCTGGACGCATATTGACCAACGTCATAGACAGCGTACCCAGTCGCTGCACGACCGACTTGATGAAGTCGTAATCGCCGTTAGAGGCTCCGCCACTCGTAACAATGAAATCATGCGTTTCGCTTGCCTGGAGAATGGCTTCTGCCAATTTTTCTTCGTCGTCGGGGACCACCGGCAAACGAGTAGGAACTCCACCCGCCTGCTGCACGCACGCAGCCAGCGCATAGGTATTGCTATCACGAATACAACCTGGGCGCAATGCTTCATGCGCTGCCAGCAATTCAGAGCCAATAGGCAGAACGGCAACGCGTGGACGCCTATGGACCGGAACCTCAAGTACTCCACAGCTCGCCAAGAAGCCCGCTCCCGCTGCACTCACGACCTCTCCAGCATGGATCGCGACATCCCCAGAAGAGATCTCCTCCCCCTTGCTGCGTATGTTCTCTGCTGGCTTTGCGCTTTGGGTGAACGCAACGCGTGAACCTTTTCGTCCGGCACCATCCAGGTAATCAACCACTTCGTATTTGACCACCGCATCAGCCCCCGAAGGAACCGCGGCGCCCGTCATGATGCGGACCACTTCACCTGGAGCGATCGGACCGGCATATACGCTGCCCGCTGGCACCTCTTCGATGACCGTGCATACCACTGGATCATCAGCGCTTGCCCGAGCAAGGTCCTCAACGCGTACCGCAAAGCCATCCATGGCCGCGTTATCGAAGGGAGCAATATCGCAATCGCTCATCACGTCAGCAGCCGCCACGCGACCTACCGCTTCAAGAAGAGGCACTGTTTCCAACTCAAGGGGTTCCACTTGACTGAGAACCCGTTCGAGCGCTTCCTCTACGCTTACCATCTTCGTTGGATCGATCGCCATCGCCGTCTCCTTAAAAAACCGCAGCTCACTCGTCACTGCGTTCTTATACTCGATTCATCCACGCAAAAAACTCATTTTTTCGCGGAAGGACCCTTCATTACGCGCGATGACTTACACAGCCCACGAAATAAATGCCCAGGGAACGATATGGGGCTCATCCAGGCACCATCCATCGCCATCTTTGGCAGGAATCAAATGCTCTTCCAGCCATTGCTGTAAGCGCTGAGCCGCAAGCGCAGGGTCAACCTGTTCTGCGTGGTCATCAACGTATTCCAAAGTATCTAGTAAGGCATGATACGCCTCATCCATAGAGGTATAGACCCTCGTTCTTGGCGAATGGATGTATCGCACCTCTGGTTCGTAACCTAGGTCAGAAGCAATGCCGAAAACGAACAGTGCATCATTGTGTTTTTTCAGCGTTACGCCCATAACCCGCGCTATAACAGGGTCGACCCGCGGAGAAATTCCCGTACCCGCCGTCACACACACCTTTTTACGCGCCACAGCTGAAAGCTTCGCAAGGGAATCTTCTAGATCGTGCGTGATGATCGAGCGAGATGCAAGCGTCACATCCACGCTCCGCTCGCCCAAACCGAAAGACGCCCAATCATCTTGCCAGCTCATATGAACGGGAATGATGTAACCGCCCGTTTCAGGAAGATCCATATGCCCAATACCCGTATCGAACCCATCGCGGATCAAAGGAACACCCTTAGCGTGCGCTGAAGCACATAGGCGCTCGAGCATTCCCTCACTGAAATCAGCAGCAATCACGCCATGCCCCTGCTGGGCCAAAGGAAGAGCAAGAGATCCCGTGCCGCATCCCATATCCAAGACCATGCAACGCTCGCTAAGTGACAAGTGATTCAAGAACTCAGCGACGTAATCCGAATGCGCCCCCTTCGCATAGGTAGCAGAGCGCATGTTCCAATGCTCAGCTGAATCAGGAGCGCGGCGAACAAGATCCGTTTTACGCCATTCTTCCGCTAGATCGATCATCGTTCAATCACTCTCCCCTTGTGCCACTTACATCCAATAATGCCTACACATATAGCCCCGATTATTTTCGAGCACCCTGAAGTGTCTCAGGGTGCTCGAAATCAACAAAGCCTATGACTGATCTACGGAGCTCACTTCGGCTGCCTTGTGAAAGCGAGGATCGTGCGCTATGGCATCGAGTCGGGCCATTATGACCTCTTCGACCTCATACGAAAGGGGCATCAACGATTCCTCTAAGAACACCGTGCGAATATAGCTGCCACATTCATCACAGGTGGCAATGCGGTGGCCATCGTCGCCTTCAATGTTGAAATAATGCAGATGCTGCTGATTACGCGTACCGCAGCGCGCACAACGCACACGTTCGAAATCCCATTCGGTACCGCACTGCTGGCAATACAACGAACGGCCTCTTCCGTCCGTAGGGCTTTCTCCTCCTACTTTCGCTATCGCGGGAGCACCGCCGCACACTGGGCACTGTAAGGGGTGATGATGGACATCGTCGCCCTTCGGGAAGCTCTCGGCAATACGAGCGGCCACTGGCTCGAACTCTACACGCAGAGCAAGCACGACCAACATGGCACCCATGCGAGCAGCGCTCTCTTCGCAGCCCGCTGTCACAATGCGTTGCGCGATCTCATCCAGAACCGCCTCAGGTTGCTTTGCGGCTCGATCCAAAATATCAGCATCAAGCACCTGCGAGAACACCACCGACTCCAGCGCCTGAGCATCATCTTCGGGAAGAACATCGCTCGACACCCAGTACCGACGCAGGGCATCGCAAATCGCCACCAGCCTGTCTTTATTCAGCTGCACGGGCGCGAACGAGAACACCGCTTCGTCACCATGCCACGCTTCGACAATGCGATCGGGTTCCGGGCATTCGTACTTCGCTCCTGCTGCGACCGGACCGCCCGACCACGTATCCATTGTTTCCCAAAGCCCCTTAAAGAACGTCAATCGTGCCTGATCGCCTTCATCGAGCGTTGCATTATATGACGCGATAACGCGTTCTATTAGTTTCATATTCATATCAGGAAAACTCCTATGCTCATCGCAAAAAAAACAAGGCCATCCCGTCATGCGAACAGGATGGCCTATATTGTTACCGATTAACGACTATTTCTCGATGACGTTGTCGCCTTTTTCGATTTCCTTACGTGCCCAATGGCCCCAATGGTAGAGCGCGTCAGATTCTGACACGTAACCGTCGCCCCACATGAGCTTCCAGGTTCGACGATATGGCTGGAACAGACCAGCGCCCAGGAAGATGTGGGCCAGACCGAACACTGCGATCAGAACGAACCCGATATCATGCAGGAACATGAATACCGCATAAGGCCCACCTGGCATAGAGAACACGGTACTGCCCAGCAGCAGAGCCACACCCGTAATAGCCATCAAGGCACCCGAGAACCACAGCATACCATCAGCGAAGCGCTGACCGCTCTTGGTCTCATCCTGATCAGGCATGTGGATCCACTTCGCAAGGAAGAGATATGGCAAGAACAGGATCATCCATTTCTTGTCATCAGAATTCCACTTGGCGAACAGATTCCCAAAGGTATGTTTCACGCCCTTAGGAGACTTGATCGCACTGATAATAGGCATCGCAACGAACACAACGCCCAGGACACGATGCGACATACGGAATACCCATACCACATCTTGTCCGGCCATTTGAGTCAGCGGCGGAACGAATACGAACAAACCGCTGATGCACAGCCAAATGCAACAACTTACAGTGACGCCGTGAGTAATACGTGCCTGAAGAGAATGGCGCTTAATGTAGCGCTCCGTCCCCTTGCGTTTGCGGCTCGCAATAAATGCTTCGTTTTCTTTTGCCGCTTCAGGAGAAACGCTTACTGCTTCATTACTCATCACGACCCCCTTTCCCAAGAGGAAGGTTCTCGAAGATGTGCTCCTTAACCGTCTTGTCGTCGGCTGGGTCACCGTGCTTGGTTACTTCGCCGGTATCAAGGCTGATGGTGTCTTCCGTTTCTGCGTTGTATACCAGCTTGTCGCGCTTGTAACCAATACCCAGCGCGAACATGGCAGCCAAACCAGCTACGGTAACACCCGTCGCTACACCCGTAATGGGCTTCATGAGTTCCGAAAGTTCAGCAACGGGGCTAATGGTCGGGTTCTCGATCGCACCATGTGCTTCCTTGCCATACTTCAACACGTGGATCACATTCAGCCCATCAAGTTCGACTTCACCATAGATGCACGCATCTTCGTAACCGCGTTCATGCAGCCACTCGACGCGCTCCTTCGCTTTCGCGAGAAGCTCATCGCGCTCGCCGAACAGCAGCGCACCCGACTGGCACGTGGTAACGCAGGCCGGAGCCAATCCGTTCTCCACACGGTCCAAGCAGCTCGTGCACTTGTTCACGGTTCCCTTAGGACCATGGAACTGCGGTACGTCGTAGGGGCACGCCATCGCACAACGGCGACAACCGATGCACTTCGACTCGTCCACTGCGGTCATGCCGGTTTCCGCGTCCTTATACAAGGCACCCGAAGGACATACCGACACGCATCCCGCATTCGTGCAGTGCTGGCAGGCACGACGACCAAAAGCCCATTTAATGCCTTTTTGGCCGCCCTCCTGCTCATCGAACGTCATGATAAGGCGGGTATCGCCATTCAGCTCAGGCGGATTCTGATACGTACCGCTGAACGTATTGGCGTTGGTTCCCGTAGGCGAAGGCAGGTCGTTCCAGCACTTGCAGGCAACCTGGCATCCTTTACACGCCGTACATTTGGAGGAATCGTAATAGATCGCTTTATTGCTCATACGTTACCCCCTCCTTATGCCTTCTCGATGTTGACCAAGAACGCCTTATATTCTGGCGTTTGCGAATTCGGATCGCCTACGTTAGGCGTCAGATCGTTCACCACATCACCCGTGCCGAACAGGTCGGACCAACCGAAGTGATGAGTCAAACCGATCAGGTGCTGCGTGTTGCCATGAACCGTCAGAGGCTTGATGCGCTTGGTTACCACAGCATCAACTACAACGGAGCCACGGTTGTTCCATACGCGTACCTTATCGCCCCCAGCAATACCCTTTTCACCAGCCAGTTCTTCACTGATTTCGATAAACTGCGTGGGCATGGATTCAACCAATGCGGGGCATGCACGGGTCTGACCGCCCGTCTGCCAATGCTCGGTTACCGAGTAAGTGGTAGCTACGATAGGATAGTCGCTCACTGCACCGTGCTTGGTGGATTCGTTGTTGGCGAACTTCATGCACGGGCTGCTCAAAGAACCATTCAGCAAGTTGGTTTCAACAGGCGTTTCGAAAGGCTCGAAATGTTCTGGCAGAGGACCGTCCACCATGCCGTAGCTTTCCAGACGACCGTTCTGTTCCCACAACATGAAGAACGCTTTGTTATTCGGAGGAACCGGCACCTTGTTCTTCGCAGCCACGAAGTCAGCCGCGTCGTTCAGGATCCACTTCTCGCCCGTCCACTCGCACAGGACCTTATCGGGGTTCCATGGCTTACCGTCAAGGTCAGCCGAAGCGCGATTGTACAGAATACGACGGTTGTTAGGCCATGCATACGCCCAGGTGGAATTAAGGCCGATGCCCGTCTTGTCGGAGTTATCACGACGACCGATGGGCTGCTCAGCAGGATCGAGCGGTGCGTCATTGTTGCTCCAGAAGCCACCGTAGATCCACATCGCACATGCGGTAGAACCGTCTGCCTTAAGATCAGCATATCCAGCCAACAGCTTGGCCTGCGGATCGGCGGACGTCGTATCGCAGTTGGTGCCATCAATGGTATAGCCATTCAATGCCCACGCAACGGGACGAGGGTCGATCTTGCCATCTACATAGTAGTCCCACTTGGTGTTCAAGATAGGATCGGGGCATACGCCGTCTTCTTCACGATACAGGCGGCAGATCTCACGCCAAAGCAGGTCGACCATTTCGTAGTCGGGCTTTGAATCTTCCCAAGGCTCGACTGCCTGGTAGCGCCACTGCAGCCAACGACCGGAATTGGCGATCGTGCCGGGCTTTTCGTAAATAAGCGCGCAAGGAAGGAAGTACACGGAGGTATTAATGCTGGCGGGATCCATATCGGGAGCCTTCCAGAACGTTGCCGATTCCGTCAGGACCTGATCCGCTACGACGAGCCAATCCAGCTTCGCCATACTACGGCGCACAAAGCCGGCATTCGGTGCCGAATGACAAGGATTCATACCCCAGTTGAAGTAACCCTTGATCACTTCCTGGTCCATCAATTCGAACGTGGACATGATGGTGAAATCAGGGCTCGTAGGAACCTTAGGCCACCAATCATAACCATAGTCGTTCTCTACGGTCGCCGCATCGCCGAACCATTCCTTCAAGCTCGAGATGAGGAACTTGGGCTTGTTGGTGTAATAGCCATCGGAATAGGTCTCGCCTTCAAGCCACTTACGCAGCGAAGAACGTGCCGTATCGTTAGGCCACTTCAGATAAGCAGGATGCTCATTGACCAGCATGCCCATGTCGGTTGCGCCCTGTACGTTAGGCTCACCGCGAAGCGCGTTCAAGCCGCCGCCAGGTACGCCGATGTTGCCAAGCAGAAGCTGCAATACCGACATAGCACGCGTGTTCTGAGCGCCATAGGTATGCTGGGTCTGACCGAGAGCGTACAGAACAGAACCCGCCTTACCGGGCTGGCCGGTAGAAGCATAGGTCGAATACACCAGTTCAAGCGTTTCCTTGTCCATGCCGCAGATCTTGCAGACGGTGTCCATGTCATAACGCGAATAATGCTCTTTGAACTTCTGGAACACGCACTGCGGATCCTGTAACGTGGGGTCCTTCTTAGGATGCTCCACCGCAGGAGGCGTGAACTCAGGAACACCGTCAGCAACCGCCCATGCGTAATCGCCATTAGCGGAGGTATCCCAAGTCGTTTCGCTTTCAACCTGATAATGCCAGGTATCACTCGAGTACTTCTTCGATTCTTCATCCCAGCCACTGAAGAAGCCGGTTTCAGCATCGAAGCTGTAGTTAGGATCGAGCAAGTAGCTCGCATTGGTGTAGTTCAGCACGTAGTCATGCTGCCACAGATCATTTTCGATGATGTAGTTGTACAGACCACCGAAGAACGCAATGTCCGTGCCGCTACGAATAGGACAGTAAATATCTGCCTGTTCAGCCGTACGGGTATAGCGAGGATCGACCACGATCCACTTAGCTCCATTGTCGTGAGCCTTATGAAGCCAACGAGAGCTAACCGGGTGGTTCTCTACACTGTTAGAACCGATGTTCATGATGACATCGGAATTTTGGAAGTCGCACCAATGGCTCGTCATAGAGCCGCGACCGAATGAAGCCGCCAGACCGGCGACGGTAGGACCGTGTCAGACACGGGCTTGGTTATCGATACCAACGATACCAAGCGATCTCATTGCCTTTAAGATCAGATACTCTTCTTCAGAGTTCTGCTGTGAACCACCCAAGCTGGCAATAGCAGGCGTGTAGTTCACCGTAAGGCCATCAGCGTTCTTTTCCACGAAGGACGCATCGCGCGTATCCTTCACCTTGCGAGCGATCTCCTTGACCGCATCTTCCCAGCTGATGGGCTCCCAATCAGTTGCGCCTGGGCGACGCACGAGCGGGGTGGACTGACGTTTCGGGTTCTTAACGACCTCGAACGTTTCGGGATCAACAATGTTGCGAAGCTGGAACATTGTTGCACCCTTGGGGCACAAACCACCCTGGTTGATGGGGTGATCGGGATCGCCCTCCAAATTGATAAGCTCGCCATCACGGACGGACAACAACGAACCGCAACCACCAGCGCAGTAGCAGCAAATGTTGGTGTATTCCTCCGTATTAACAAGCTTCCAATCGGAAGAGGAATCGACTGCCAAAGCCGGCGAGGGCGCCATGAACTCGTAGGCCATACAGGTAGCAAAAGCTGCACCAGCAGCTTTGAAGAAGCTACGACGTGACAGTTCCATTTCCACTCTCCTTCCTTTCGTCTTGTGTCTTCACCCTCTTTCGAGGGCGCACTTCCGCAAGCAAAGTGTATCCACTTCCCAGACTAAGCCCTTTGCACTTACCTCTCCAATCTGTATACCAATCGACAAGCGGCACCTTTTCAGCAATTATTCTTTACGAAGAATAATCACCATGTCTGCAGCATCAAATCAAGCTTTGTGTTTTACCAGGTCGTTTTAGGTTTATCCCCCAAGACCTAAAGAACCGATACCGTTCAGATGTCAATATAGGCACCCCGCTTTCACAGACATGCCTCAAGGGACGTGGATCCGATTGCTGGCACTATAATTGGCGGTTGAGAAATTTAGGTACGATCGAACCAATACCGAAAGGAGGAATCATGTCAGACAAAGAACGTATTCGTTTAACACAGCTCACATCGAAGGGCGGTTGAGCAGCTAAATGGGGTCCGGGAGACCTCAAGGACATACTTTCCTCCTTAGATTCAGGCGATAGCATCATGCCTGTGCCCGACAAGAGCCGCATGCTCTTAGGCTTTGAAACGAGCGACGATGCTGCCATATGGCTCATCAACGATTCGATTGCCGCAGTATTGACGGTGGATTTCTTCACGCCCATCGTGGACGACCCGTATGACTTCGGGCGCATCGCTGCAGCCAATGCGCTGTCTGATGTGTTCGCCATGGGAGCTCAACCACATGTAGCGTTGAACCTGCTCGCTCTTGATTGTGGATTAGGCACCGAAGTCGCTAGCGCGATCTTGCGAGGAGGTGCCGACGCGGTACGAGAAGCGGGGGCTTTCGTGTCGGGCGGCCACACCATTGACGACAACGAACCGAAATACGGCCTATCGGTATTCGGCACAGTCGATCCGAACCGTATCATGCGTAATGTCGGTGCTCAGCCTGGCGACGTGCTCTACCTTACCAAGCCTTTGGGAACCGGCATAATGAGCGCTGCGCTCAACATCGACCGCATCACCCAAGATCAAATGGAGCCTGCTATCACTTCCATGAAGGAACTTAACAAGGCAGGCAGTATTGCCATGCGCGCCGCGCACGCCCATGCCGCCACCGACGTTACCGGATTTGGACTAGCAGGACATTTGCATGAAATGCTCAAAGCGAGTGCTTGTTCGGCCGAACTCGATTTCGATGCCCTGCCTCTGTTCGAAGGAGCCTGGGATCTTTCGTGCGCTTATTGCCGTCCCGGCAAGACCTTCGCCATTATCGACGACTTGGAAGAGCATTTCGAGCAGGGGTCGTTGGACGATGAAACGTTCGACAATTATTTAGGGATCGTGTGCGACCCTCAAACATCGGGGGGATTGCTCGTTGCACTGGACCCTGACGAGGCCAATGTTTTTGAACGAACCTTTAAGGAAGAAGCTGGTCGTATGCCCGCCTGCATCGGGCACGTGACCCCCGACCGTCCCGGCACTATAGCATTCAAGTGATTTGACGTTCTCGTTCTCGAGAAGTCACATTGGCCTTCGTGAACGAGAACGAGCGATCGACTAGTAATCAATGAGCGAGCGATACCTCATAGAACGGCTCGCTCATTCCGTAAAGGCCTTCTATATGGTCTTCCACCTGACATGATCGAGCTACTTCGAAAACACGATCTACTGCCCATTCATCAGATACGGCCGTAAAGCGCAATGCCATTCCGCACCCTGCGCGAACATCGGGCAGCACTGGGACCAAACGTCCTTCAGCACCGAATGCTGCTTCGAAAGCGAGGGCGGCATGAGTGGAAGAAAAAGTGACCAAATACAGTTCCATGACAATTACAGCGTAATGACCTTCGATGCCACCTGCATGGCATTCAGGATATCGTACATATTGGATACCTCGCCTACAGCAAGCTGATCGGTCAGCTGATAGTAGTCAAGGCAGGTGCCGCATACCAACACGGTCGTACCCTGCGCTACAAGCGAGCTGACACTATCAACGATCTGCTGTTCGCCTCCCGCAACGAGCTTCACTCCGTTATTCATGAACAGCAAATACTGAGGCGCATTACCGGATTCAGCGAGCGTATACAGAGCCATCTTGATAAGGCTCGCACCAAGCGTTTCGTCGCCTTCCCCAAGATGGTCCTTGCTCACGAACACGGCATAGGATTCCAAACAGCCGCACGATTCACACACAGCACTATCTACAGATGCCTCCGAGAACGTAAGCGTCCATTCACCATCGCCCTGAGCGACTTCGACGCTACGGCCCATTCGTTTAGCCAAGTGGGAAAGATTCGCCACCGCTGCCTCGTTGGTCACCATTACTTCGAGCGCATCTTCACTCGCGTCTAGCTCTTTCTTAGCCATCATAAGTGGCTGAGGACACTGCAGCCCTCGTGCATCAAGCGTCTTCATATCCAAGAACCTTCTTTCCTGGTTTCTCTTAACTGTTTAACAGCCGAACGAATAAATAGCCTGAACATCCCTCACCGAACAGCACGGTTGAGTTACCTTAAGGCTTTCACGCAATCTTCGAGCGCCTCAAGCCCGGCTTCGACCTCATCCATAGTATTAAGATGCGAAAAACTGAATCGAACGACCCCGCTTTGTTCGCTTCCTATGCTCTTATGCATGAGCGGTGCACAATGAGCACCCGCACGAGTGCAGATGTCATGCGTATAAGCAAGCATATCGGCGATGACCGACGAATCCGTCCCCTCAACGCTCACCGCAACAATACCGCAGCGACCCGCACCGCCATTGCCCCCTATTATCTGGACACCCGGCACCGATCGAGCGCCCTTTTCAAAAGCACTCGTAAGCTGAGCGACCTCACTGGCGATAACGTCGATTCCTTTTTCTTCTATATAGGAAACTGCAGCAGCAAGACCTGCCAGCCCATGCGCATTAAGCGTACCTGCCTCAAGCGCTTCAGGCATGAAACGCGGATGACGCTCATCAAAGGAATGGACACCCGATCCGCCTTCCAACAATGGTGGTATTTCAATATCGGGCGCTATGCACAACCCGCCGGTTCCCTGGGGTCCAAGCAAACTCTTGTGCCCCGTAAAACAGAGAACATCGACCCCTAGGTCCATCATTGAAAGCGGCAGAGCACCCGCTGTTTGCGCAGCATCCAGTACGAAGAGCGCACCTGCATCATGTGCGCACGATGCCATACGCGCCACATCGTACACATCGCCCGTTACGTTCGAGGCATGAGTAGCAACGACCAAAGTCACATCGCCGGAAGCGAGCATGGCTTCATACGATTCGAAATCAAGGGAACCATCGGCCCTGATCGGCGCGATATCAACCACGCAACCTGCTTCATCGTGCAGGCGGAACAGAGGGCGAAGCACCGAATTATGCGATGCAGCCGTTGTAACGATCCGCATGCCAGGCGCCGCGAGTCCTTGTATTGCGATATTGAGAGCCATCGTAGCATTGATGGTAAAAGACACGCACGCTGAAGAAGACGCACCGAGCAGGCTAGCAATTCGACTACGTGCGTCGTACACTGCACGCCCCGCAGCAAGAGACGCGGGATGCACCCCTCGCCCTGCTCCACCAAAGGAAGAAAGCGCAGCAGCCATGGCCCGCGCTACCACAGGCGGCTTCGCCATAGTGGTCGCCGCATTATCGAAATAGATCACTGCTTCCCTCCCCTATATTCGAATCGCATTGTGCTCTTCTGCCCCGCACTACGCTAAGACCATCAGCAGATCTTGCTTGCTCATCGCAGCATTTCATGAAGGCCCTCATAGAGCAAGGCCCGTTCGCCGATGAGCGCCTCTATACGCGCACGTTCTGCCAGAGGGGCCGTCCATGCCAGCCCACATCCAGCAGAAATAACGCGCGGGATCGTTGTGAGCCGCCCTGCGACCGATGTCTGATTGCATGCCTTTTCGAAAGCGAACGCATCGGCCGATGTATGAAATGAAACAACGATCTTATCCATTCTCACCCTTTAAAGATCCGGCCTTCCATTCACGCCCGAACAACAGCTGTTCCCAACTGGCTAACAGTACACGCTCGAGCATCCCTTCAAGCCGGATGAGCTTTCCATGACCCTTTACTGAGTAATGGTAATAGTAAACACCCCATCGACTTCTTCAACAGTTGCCGAGAGCTTTTTTCTGCGAACTAACCGCAAAATGTTATCGCGCGGCGAAGCGCTATCCACTTCCACAACGACCGTTTCACCTGGATTCGCCTTAAGTGCTTCCTGGGCCATCATCAAAGGCTCAGGACAGAACAATCCTTTTGCATCTACCGTAACCATGGTAAACCTTCTTTCCTATAGTCGCCTTACTACCCACGAGCACGCTTGAGGTTGATCGCCGCAATGATGAACAGCACCACGATGCACACGATGGTAGCGATCTGACCCGCCTCGGTAGTACCCTTAGCACTTGATGCCAGGCCGAAATTGTGAGCGGACGCCGCACCGACCAGCAGTCCCATGAACGTTACCGCAGCATCTCCAGAGCCAGAGCCCGCCAGCACCAACTGACGCAAGGGGCAACCACCAAGAAGCGTAGCAGCGAATCCGACCACATACATACCCAGAACGTTCCACAGCACTTCGCTATGAGCGATGGGCTGGTCCGCGAAGCTCAAGTTGAACGATCCGTCCACCAAGTTGTAGACCAATACGCCTGCGAACAGGATGCCGATGATGACCAGACCCCAGCCATCGCGTACCAGGAAGGTATCGCGCAAACCGCCCGCAAAGCACAAACGCGAACGCTGAGCCAACGCGCCGAACAGAATGCCGCGATGATGGACAGAACAACAGGCGCATGCATGCTACCAGGGCCGGACTGAGATACTGCGAACAGCGTAGTGGTAACGCTCAAGACGAACAGTACTGCGACGATAGCGGGAAGCGCCAGGCCCTCGCCTGCTTTCACGCTTTCAGCACGACCAAGCGAGAAACCACGCTTAAGGAAGAAGACGCCCGTCAGGATACCCAGAGCAAAGCCAGGCAAAGCGACCCATGCGTTCAGGTCGCCCGCTGCCATACGCAGCACCATACGCAAAGGGCAGCCAAGGAAGATCAGACAACCGATCATCATAACGAAACCTAGAACGAATCGAGTGAACGGCGATGACCCTGCGGAAGCCTTGAACTCCTTACCTACAAATGCCATGATGCAGGCACCCACGATGATCCCGATGATCTCGGGACGCAAGTATTGCAACGTTTCGTTAGTTTGAAGTTTCAACGCACCCGCACTATCGCGAATGAAGCAGGCGATACAGATTGCCATATTGCCCGGATTTCCATTGGAAGCCAGGACGATAGCTACAGCAGCGGCTAGAACACCGCATACCACGAGCACAATACGTTCTTTAGTCAAAGAATTCATCACGCACTCCTTCAGGGCAAAGCGCACCCGAAGAACTGCCAGGGAAACGCCATATACCCTCATACACGCTTTTTTACACAAGAAAAGACACACACTTTGTGTGCTTACGGTGCAGAACAGAACAAGCGAAGCAGAAGTGCCCGTTCCTTGTTTCCCTTTGAAACACATGAGCGACTAACGAATTGAAATGCCTGTTTGCAGAAATGAGCATTACATTCGTGTTGCCGGCAGCTATTATAGCCATATCACCAGGCACAAGTGAGATTCTTTTAAAGATGTGATGGTTCGTCCGCTCAGCGGTTCTTCCTCAATAGTTCATCTTTTTTCACAATAATTGACCACCGCTTCAGTGCCGGCATGCCCCCCGTCGAATACCATCGCCTATCTGGGCTCAGGAACGATATGCTGATGCAACGATCAGGAAAGGATATTTCTCTATGGGTTCCTTGCAAGAAACACTTCGCGCGCTTCCTTCGGTAGAAGAAGTTCTCAAATGCCTTCAGGCAGATGGCACCGTGACAGACATCCCTCATGCCCTCCAGGCAGATCTTGTTCGCCAAGAGATCGAACAGCGCCGACAGAGCATTCTCGCCGGAGAAGAGACCTGTCCTTTGCTTGCATCCATCACCGAAGCGCTGCGGAAGACCCTGCGCTCCCAAACGCATCCTTCGCTGCGCCGCGTCATCAACACAACAGGAGTCATCATCCATACGAACCTGGGGCGCAGCGTTCTCGCACCTCAAGCGATCGATGCCGTAATAGATGCGGCCAAGGGATATTCCACCTTGGAATACGATGCCCAGGCCATGGAACGCGGCAGTCGTCACGATCATTACGAACAGCTCATCTGCACCCTCACTGGAGCAGAAGCGGCCATTGCGGTGAACAACAATGCCGCTGCAGTCATGATGGTGCTGCATGAATTCGCCCGCGACCAGGAAGTAGTCATTTCGCGTGGAGAGCTCATTGAGATCGGTGGATCGTTCCGCATTCCCGACATCATGAACTTCTCGCACGCCCACATGGTCGAAGTGGGAACCACTAACAAAACCCATCTGTCGGATTTCGAACGCGCCATTACCGACAATACCTCGATGTTGCTTAAAGTGCACACCTCGAATTACCGCCTGATCGGATTCACTGAATCGGTTGAGGCAAAGGATCTGAAAAAGCTCGCCGACCAAGTGAACGAAGCACGCAGCAGAACCGGAAACGACCGACCTCTCATGGTGTACGAAGATCTGGGGTCGGGTCTTTTACTGAAACCTGAAAGCGTAGCTGGCTGTTCAGAGCCCACCGTGGCCGAAGCACTCGCTCAAGGCTGCGATATCGTGTCGTTCTCTGGCGATAAGCTCCTTGGCGGCCCCCAAGCAGGCATCATCGTTGGTTCGAAAGAGGCGATCGATCGGCTCAAGAAGAACCCTCTCGCACGCGCCCTCAGGCTCGACAAGATGACCATCGCCGCCCTCGAAGCGACCCTGCGCCTCTACCTCGATCCCGAAAAAGCGCGAACCAGCATACCGACGCTCCACATGCTCGACGCCTCCCCGGATCACATCCGATCACGTGCCGAAGAACTGTGTGCTCGTCTTAACGCAGCAATATTCCCCCAGGCGTGCACCTTCACCGTAACCGAAGAAATCGCCCGCGCAGGTGGCGGTTCGCTTCCGATGCTCGATATTCCCTCCTACGGTGTGAAAGCGAGCTTCACCGAAGGCAGCGCGCAGGAATGCATGAATTACCTCGTACAAGAGCGCCCCGTTCCCATCGTCGGACGTATCGCACATGATGCGCTCATCTTCGATGCGCGCACTCTTACGAGCAACGATGAACTTGATGAAGTGGTCGATGCAATAACTTCCTACGTTACTACCGCTTCGGAAAAGGCCTACTCATGAGCACGTCCACCCTTCGCCCCATTATCGTAGGAACCGCAGGTCACATCGATCACGGTAAATCAGCATTAGTACGCGCACTCACCGGCACTGACCCTGATCGCCTCGCTGAAGAAAAACGCCGTGGCATCACTATAGAACTGGGATTCGCGCATCTTACCTTGCCTGACAACACCGTACTTGGCCTTGTGGATGTACCCGGACATGAGCGTTTCGTACGGCAGATGATCGCCGGCGCCAGCGGGATAGACATAGCGCTTCTCTGCATTGCAGCCGACGACGGGATCATGCCCCAAACGCGCGAGCACCTTGCCGTACTGCAATTACTTGGAATTAACACCTGCATCGTAGCCCTCACCAAATGCGATCTGGTAGACGACGATTGGCGATCATTAATACAAGAAGAAGTGCAAGCCGAACTGGCACGCACTCCTTACGCAAATGCTCCCATCGTTGCTGTTTCAGCACGCAATAATACTGGACTCGACGAATTAAAAGAAACCCTCACCGAAAGCGTTCGAACTCTTGAACGAACGTCAAAAGAAGGCCCGGTTCGTATGCCTATCGACCGAGTGTTCACAATCAAAGGATCCGGCACCGTCGTCACGGGAACCCTCTGGCAAGGAACGATACGTCCCGATGACGAGCTGGAGATCCTGCCCCAAAATCGCATCGCACGCGTACGCGCCATTCAGGTCCACGGATCGAACGCTGCCTCAAGTAACGCAGGCGTACGAACCGCCCTTAATCTTGCCAGCCTAAGCAAGAGCGACCTAAAACCAGGCGATTTCCTTACGACCCCCTCCACCCAACAGACAAGCGATAGATTCGATGCACGCTTCACCTCACTTCCTGTACTCACAGAAGAGAAGTCCCTCGTAAGTGGCACGCGCGTCCATGTGGCACACGGCACACGTGAGGTGACCGGACGTCTGCTATACATGGATGGAAAAGAAACCATCAACGCCCACGAGACCACCTATGCGCAAATACGCTTAGATGAACCACTACCTGTCATGCGCGGCGATCGCTTCATTATACGTTCGCTCTCACCTGCTCGCGTTATAGGCGGAGGAACCGTACTTAATAGCTATCCGAGACGACGCACTACGCTCAAAGCTGAAGAGGAAGCACTCCTCGGCGCACTTACACGCGACGATGATGCCGCTCTTTGCGCCGCCATCATCGATACCAATCCGCTCCCTACCAGCATCGCTGAACTCGCCCGTGTAAGCGCCATGAATCCCGAACATATTTCGGATGTGCTCACACAGCTGACCACTGGCAAAGGAAAACCGATTTATATCCCTCTTGGACAGGGATCGCATCTCTATTTCGCCAAGCGCTCCACCATCCAGAACTGCGTTATGTCCCTCGAGAACACCATGCTCATCTTTCATGGTGAGAATCCATCCGCTACCGGCATTTCGAAGAACGCCTTGCGGCAGCGCTATCCCCATCACCTTGATGAGACCTGCTTTGACGCATTGCTTACTGAAGCCATCAAAGACAAGAAGTTAGTGGTCATCAAAGGCGAGATCTCGCACCCGAGCGCCGGCGCTGGTGCGCGGGCACTTGAAGAACAGACGGCGAACACACTATTAGGCCTTCTTCGCTCACATGGTGCTACCCCACCCTCGCTTCCCGAACTGTTCGAAGAAGCAGGGCTCGATCAAGCCCGAGGCGCTAAGGCCATCTTGCTTCTTGAAGAACAAGGCCGCGCGCAACGAGTAAACAAAACCCTGTGTTTATCCGACAAGGCACTAGAATCGTTCTGGAACGCTGCTCATGATTACCTGGAAGAGCACGGAAGTGCCACTGCAGCCCAATTGAAAGAGGCCATGAAAACCAGCAGAAAGTTCGCAATTCCCCTTCTGGAGTATTTCGATGAAAAGAAACTCACCCTCCGACAGGGAGACATGCGCGTTCTCACCAACCGGTCGTCTTAACCAAAGAAAGTCGAAAAGCGCTCTTCGAATATTGCGCCGAACAAGCAGCCAATTACCTAAAAATCGAACGGAGGACCTGCAATTTCCTCTTGCTTATCTATCGCTATTCGCTAAGATATCAACTCGGTGCAAAATAATGGAGACGGATGAGTCCTGGTGGGCTCCGCGGCCTTCAAAGCCGTTGTGAGGCGCGCAGAACGTCTCGGGTGTGTTCGATTCGCATACGTCTCCGCCATTTTCAAACAAAACAGCCTGCAACAAATACATTGCAGGCTGTTCTTTTTTCAGTATGAGATCAGCGCTACAGGGTGCGCAGAGCGACCTCTTTCAGCTGACGTGCAGTTACCTGATTAGGAGCGCCCGTCATCGGGTCGGATGCGCTGCTCGTCTTCGGGAACGCAATGACGTCACGAATGGACTGCTTGCCTGCCAGAAGCATGACCAGACGGTCCAAACCAAGAGCAATACCACCATGAGGAGGTGCGCCCAGTTCAAGTGCGTGGATCAAGTGACCGAACTTCTCTTCGATCTGCTCGTCACTCAAACCGCATACGCGCAAGATACGTTTCTGTTCTTCAGCGTTGTGGATACGAATAGTACCGCCACCCACTTCGAAGCCGTCCATGACCAAGTCGTACGAATAGCTGCCGCACTCGAGCGGAGCAGATTCGATCTTATCCAGATCTTCCTCGAGAACATGAGTGAAGGGATGGTGCTCAGCAGCATACTTCTTCTCATCTTCGTCGTAACGGAACATGGGGAAGTTAACGACCCACAAAAGCGCATGACCCGAACGGTCAACACCCAGAGCATCGGCCATATGCAAACGCAATGCCGCCAATACTGCATTAGCAACATCAAAAGTGTCCGCTGCGAACAGGAGCAGGTCGCCCGGCTCTGCACCGGCAGCTTCCTTGATCTTGGCATACGTTTCATCATCGAAGAACTTGATGATGGGGCTCTTTTCCTTACCGTCAGACGTAAAGGCGATCCAAGCCATGCCCTTCGCGCCGTTCTCGGCAGCGATATCAGCGAGCTTTTCGATTTCGCCACGGCTCCAGTCGCCCGCACCCTTCGCATTAATGCACTTGACCAAGCCGCCCGACTGAGCAACGCTCGAGAACACCTTAAAACCGCAATCCTTAACGACCTCGGTCAGATCGACCAGTTCCATGCCAAAACGCACGTCGGGGCGATCGCAACCGAAACGATCCATCGCCTCGGAGTACTGCATACGCTGCAGAGGGAAGGCATGCTCGACGCCTACCGCCTTCAAGGTCTCAGCCATAACATCTTCCATCATGACCATGACATCTTCGCCCTTGACGAAGCTCATCTCGATATCGACCTGGGTGAATTCGGGCTGACGATCAGCACGCAGGTCCTCGTCGCGGAAGCAGCGGGCGATCTGGTAATAGCGCTCGATGCCACCCACCATCAGCATCTGCTTGAACTGCTGAGGGCTCTGCGGCAGCGCATAGAACTTACCAGGGTTCGGACGAGAAGGAACAATGTAGTCGCGAGCACCTTCGGGAGTGGAGTTAGCCAGAATGGGCGTTTCGACCTCCAGGAAGCCACGCTCGTTCAATGCAGTGCGCATGGACTGAGCCACCTGATGGCGCAACTTTAGATTCGAATACATTTCCGGACGACGCAAGTCAAGGTAGCGCCACTTCATACGAGTGGTCTCATCCGTTTCGATGCCGTCTTCAATGGAGAACGGAGGCGTTACCGAAGAGTTCAGAACCGCAACGGAATTAGCGAGCACTTCGATCTCACCCGTTGCCATATTGGGGTTCACGGCTTCGTCCATACGAGCGCGCACGGTACCGGCGACCTCGATCACGTATTCACGACCAAGATGCTCGGAAACCTCAAAATCCTCAGCGCTAACGCAGTCAGGGTCAACGACGCACTGCGTGTAACCATCGCGGTCACGCAGGTCAATGAAGATCAGGCCACCGTGGTCACGATTGTGCCACACCCATCCAGTCAGAGTAACCTCCGTACCCACATCTTCGCGCCTCAACTGGCCGCATGTGTGGGAATGCATGCTGTAGTCGTTAAGGAAATCTGTCATGATTTCACTTTCTCCTCGTCGTTTCTTATCTCGTCCAAACAAGAGCATCTTTTACCTGCAATGCCCCTGCATTGTGTCAACCGTAATACTATAGCGAAAACGAAGGCGCCTTCGCCCGAAAATACAGGGAATTCCCGAAAGCTTCCAATCAAAGAACAATGCTGTGGCCCCACAACGATCGGACCACAGCATCAAAATGCTCTACCTATGAAAGTTCCGCAACAAGCTCATCGAAACGAACCAGACGCTCTTCGTGGGTATCCATATCGCGCAGCTTGACGGACTCCGCAGCCAGTTCATCGGGACCCAAAACAGCGACCTTGGAAGCACTCAGCTTGTCAGCCAACTTGAACTGGCTCTTCAGACTTCGATGCTGATGATCCATTTCGGTGGCGATACCCGCATCACGGCACTCCTGCACCAGCGAGAAAGCGCGATCGCGCACGGTATCATCCACGCAAGCGACGAACAGATCGAGTGCATTCGCCTCAGGGAACGCCGCACCTGCCGCCTCAAGTGCCAGCACGCAGCGCTCAAAGCCCAAAGCAAAGCCCAAGCCTGGAACATCACGGCCGCCCACCTCTTTTGCCAGCTTGTCATAACGACCGCCACCGCCGATAGCGTTCTGAGAACCCATGCCATTATCCACCTGGACCTCGAACACCGTACGGGTGTAATAGTCAAGACCGCGAACCAAGCGCGTATCCTCTTCGAACGAAATATTCGCTGCCGTCAAATGACGCTTTACCGTTTCATAGTGCTCGCGACAATCATCGCACAGGTGATCGGTGATGCGCGGAGCACCCTGCATGATCTCTGCGCACTGCGGGTTCTTACAATCGAATGCGCGAAGCGGGTTGATATCGGCACGATGGATGCACTCTTCGCACATATCAGCTTCATGCTGACGAATATATTCGCGCACCAGTTCGCGATACGCGGGACGGCACGATTCGCAGCCCATGGAGTTGACCAACAGACGCATGTCAGCCACGGGAATGCCGATCTCTTCATAAAAGCGCATCAACATGATGATGGCCTCAGCATCAACGCTCGCATCATCGGCGCCCAAGCACTCAACGCCAACTTGGCGGAACTGACGCAAACGACCCTTCTGTGGACGTTCGGCTCGGAACATTGGTCCTGCATACATCAATTTTGCAGGAGCGCCACCCTGAGGAACCAGATCATGCTCAACTACCGCACGCACTACCCCGGCCGTACCTTCAGGACGCAAGGAGAGCTTGCTCTTGGATTTGATCGAACCACCTTCGAGCAGCTTCGTCAGATTGCCGCCCGAAATAACGGTGAACATTTCCTTCGATACGACATCGGTCGCCTCACCAATACCACGTACGAACAGCTCTGTCTGCTCGAACATGGGCGTCTCGATGGGCTTATACCCATAACGCCCGAAAATAGAGAACGCGGTGTTGCGGAAATGATCCCAGAACAACGCATCACGTGAAAGCAGGTCAAAAGTACCTTCGGGGGTTCGAATTGCCATGAGTAGAGTTCCTCCGCTTTTCCGTTCCTATCTTACCTACATCGTATGCACGAAACGCTCCATAGAGCTATGAAGCGTTTCGAGTCCTTCTATCCCACGAGACGATGCACCCCATTGAGCACCCCGCGCTCGCCAGATATGATTATTACAGATGAGCGATAACCTTTTCGCCCATTGCGCTCGTAGAAGCGATTCTGTCCTGGGGTGTCGCATCGTCGGCGATATCAACGGTACGCCATCCCTCATCAAGTACTTCGGTGATCGCGCGTTCGATATCGTCGGCCGCATCGCCCATATTGAAGCTATAGCGCAACATCATACCCACCGACAGGATCTGAGCGAGCGGATTTGCAATGCCCTTACCTGCAATATCAGGAGCACTACCATGGCTGGGCTCGTACAACGCGACGCCATCACCCAAAGAAGCGCTTGCCAGCATACCGAGCGAACCGGTGATCTGAGCCGCTTCATCAGACAGAATATCGCCGAACATGTTCTCCGTCACTACGACATCGAAATCCGCCGGCTTATTGATGAGCTGCATGGCCGTGTTATCCACCAGCAGGTCTTCCAGTTCGACATCAGGATATTCTTCCGTACCAATGCGATGCACGATCTCGCGCCACATACGGCTCGTTTCCAGCACGTTTGCCTTATCGACACTGGTCACCTTGTTGCGGCGCTTACGAGCGGCTTCGAATGCCTGACGCGCGATGCGTTCGATCTCGTATTCGCGGTACTCAAGCGTATCATATGCACGTTGCCCCTTTGTGCCGTTCGTGCCAGCGCCCTCTTCATCATAGAAGCGCTCGCGCTTGCCGAAATACAAACCACCAGTCAATTCGCGTACGATCATCATGTCTACGCCATCAATGACTTCGGGCTTCAACGTTGAAGCGCCCGCAAGAGCAGCGAAGATCTGAACGGGACGCAGATTGGTGTACAGGCCGAGGGCCTTGCGAATGCCCAAAAGACCCTGTTCAGGGCGCGGCTTAGACGGATCGGTCGTATCCCATTTCGGGCCACCTACAGCCGCCAACAGAACCGCATCGGATGCCTGTGCAGCTTCGAGGGTCTCATCGGGAAGCGCTGTGCCGCACGCATCAATTGCGCAGCCGCCGATCAGTGCATCGCTGCATTCGAAGGACACGTCATACTTCGCGCCGATCGCATTGAGTACCTTAACGCCTTCAGCGATGATCTCAGGGCCAATACCATCGCCCGGCAACGTGCAGATCTTATATGTTCGAGTCATACGCTCTCCTTTTGTTTTCGAATTCAGCAACCTGCGATCTTTTTACGGGTCCGCCGCTTAGTCCAAGCCCAATACGTGACGAGTACGATTGAGCAGACCGCCCTGCTCGATAATGTCAGCGATGAACGGCGGGAAAGGCTGCGCGGTGAATACCGCGCCCGTGGTCTCGTCGGTGATCGTGCCAGTATCGGTGTCGACCGATACCGCATCGCCGTTAGAAATCGCATCCACGGCTTCGGGGCATTCGAGGATCGCAAGACCCGTGTTGATGGAATTGCGATAGAAGATACGAGCGAAGCTCTTGGCGATAACGACATCTACGCCTGCCGCCTTGATGGCGATGGGCGCATGCTCGCGTGAAGAACCACAGCCGAAGTTCTCATCGGCCACGATGATGTCACCGGCTTTAACGCTATTTACGAATTCGGTATCCAGGTCTTCCAGGCAGTGCTTTGCCAACTCAGCTGGATCGGAGGTGGTCAAATAGCGAGCTGGAATAATTACATCAGTATCAATATCGCGACCATAGCGATGAACAGTTCCCTTGAATTGCATGCGCGTCTCCTAGTCTAGATCTTCAGGAAGGCCGATGTGACCAAGAACAGCACTTGCTGCTGCTACAGCTGGCGAAGAAAGATATACCTCGCTGGTGGGATCACCCATGCGGCCGACAAAATTACGATTGGTAGTGGCAATAGAACGCTCACCCGCGGCAAGAATGCCCATGTAGCCACCCAGGCAAGGACCACAGGTCGGCGTGGACACCGCGCAATTCGCATCCAGGAAGATCTCCATCAGGCCCTCTTCGATGCACTGACGATAGACCTGCTGCGTAGCGGGGATGATGATGCAGCGAACATCGCGATGGACCGTGTGGCCCTTCAATACCGCTGCCGCCTGACGCATGTCTTCGATACGACCATTGGTGCACGAACCGATGACGGACTGCTGAATGGTAATATCGCGCGCCTCTGCTGCGGGGCGCGTATTGGAAGGAAGATGCGGGAACGCTACCGTCGGAACAATGTCGGCAGCATTGATGTTGTACACCTGAGCGTATTCAGCATCTGCATCGGAGTGATATTCGGTATAGGGACGTTCGGTGCGACCATCCATGTAAGCGCGCGTTACTTCATCGACCGCAATGAGGCCGGCTTTGCCGCCTGCTTCGATGGCCATATTGGAAATAGAGAGACGCTCGTCCATGGAAAGGCTTGCGATAGCACTACCACGGAACTCCATCGCCTGATACAGCGCGCCATCAACGCCGATCATGCCGATGATATGCAGAATGATGTCCTTACCGGTAACGCCGGGGCGAAGATCGCCTTCAACATTAAAGAGGATGGACTCGGGCACCTTGAACCATGCTTTGCCCGTAGCATATCCAATAGCAGCATCAGTGGAGCCAACACCCGTTGCGAAAGCGCCCAAAGCACCGTATGTACACGTATGGCTATCAGCACCAATGATGAGATCACCAGCACCCACAACGCCCTGCTCGGGTAGAAGCGCATGCTCAACGCCCATGCAGCCGACTTCGTAATAATGCGTAATGCCCTGTTCGCGAGCAAAATCACGCGTCATCTTAGCCTGTTCCGCACTTTGAATGTCCTTGTTAGGAACATAGTGATCGGGAACAAGCGCGATCTTCGTAGGATCAAATACCTTATCAACGCCGACCTTTTTAAATTCTTTGATAGCGATAGGCGCGGTAACGTCATTTGACAAGACGAGATCAAGATCACACTCGATTAGCTGGCCAGGCACTACTTCGTCGAGCCCTGCGTGAGCGGCAAGGATCTTTTCGGCCATAGTCATCGGACGTGCCATGTTCTCTCCTTCATATATTTTGGGTAAAGCCTGATTATTATAACACCGCGTTTTCAACGAAGCCCCGCTTGTCGAAGGCTTTCATTTATACTTCTTCATTTCGCTCGATCCATGCTTTTCTTACCGATGTTCTATACCTTTTAAGGCATTGCTCCTTGAGCCCAAGCACCTTTTATATAATACGCTCTGATATACTTAATAGGTTATATGCAGGTCCCACGGACAGAGGCTACCCCAACGGTGAAATTCAACATCCGAAATCTCATGGCCGGTTTGGTCATTATCATTGTTCTGGCCTTCGTATTTCTGCGCGGTGACCAAATCAATGAGTTGGCCGAAACCATGGCACAGGGGGCCATGATTCCCCTGGTCATCGCTGTTTTGACGCAATTGTGCAAGTACCTTTCCCAGAGCTTCGCCTACAAGTTCTCTTTCGAGGCGGTCGGTGAGCACATTAGCGCCCGCAATACCCTTCCCTTGGTATTCGGCACCTTCTTCTTAAATACCGTGTTCCCCAGCCTTAACCTGGCAGGTACGACCCTCGTCGTTGATGACGCGCGCCGTCGAGGCATCGCTCCCGGCAAAGCAACATCAGCAGCGTTACTAATGCAGATCACCGTTGATTCGGCCTTTGCCACTATAATGATCATTGCATTTACCATCCTGGCACTGACCGTAGGGCTCTCCCCTATCTGGCTCCTCCTTGGATTGGTCGTGATCCTACTGGTGGGAGCTATGATCGGCATCATGGTATTGGGGCATAAGAACCCAGCCTTAGTCATTCGCATCCTGAACCCCATTGCAGAAAAGATCAATAAGGTTCTGGTCCGTTTCAAAAAGGATCCTTTGGCTCCCTGGGTCGAAAAGACCATCATGTCGTTCTCGGGCGCTGCCAAACTGATCATCGAAAACCCCAAGTCGACCGCCAAGGCGTTCGGCTGCTCCATTGTGGCAAGCTGCTGTGAATTGTCCGCGTTCTGCCTAGTCGGCTTCTCGTTCGGAGTGAGCATCCCTGAATCGCTCGTATGCGGTTACGTCGTCGCTACCCTGTTCGCCATGGTTTCCATCACCCCACAGGGCGTTGGCGTGGTCGAAGCGGCAGTCACCGTCGCCTTCACGGCGTTCGGCGCATCCGCCACCGCAGGCATGGCCATCGGTCTCGTGTACCGCGGCATCGTGTTCTGGATGCCGTTTCTTATCGGTGCGATCCTCATCCAAACCACCAAGACCTTCCGCCCCGAAAAGAAGAAGGAAAAGCGCGACACCTCCAAGAAGGGCAACTTCAATTACGAGCGCCGCAAAGCCAAGATCGCCGAAGAGGCCAAGCAACACCATGAAGCTGAAAAGGCCCGCCAGCCCCACTTCAGCACAGAGCCATTCACCCCTCATCCTGATCACTCGGAAGCGGCTTCGGAAAATAGTTCTCACGACTCGCATGCCTCATCCGAAGATACCGAACCTGAATCCGTTCGCTAGGCTTCGGTCAGTTCACCGAACTTCGGTCAGATTCTGTTAATACCGCGCAAACCGCTCTACCCCTACAGGTTCTGTCCGTCTCATGCGTATAATTCCGCTAATAATGCGAATATGAATTCTTTTCTGAAAGGATCTCCCCGTGCCTAGTTTTATCGAACACCTTTCCCGCACCACCCGCAGCTTCCGCCGTTTCCGCGAGAGCTATCCTGTGACCGAGACCCTTATGACCCAGTGGGTCAACAATGCCCGCGTTACCGCCAGCGCTGCGAACAAGCAACCCCTCAGGTATCGCATCGTAACTGAGAGCGATCAGTGCGCACGCGTTTTCGACACCCTTTCCTGGGCAGCCGCTCTTCCCGACTGGGATGGCCCCAAAGAGGGCGAACGCCCTACGGGATACATCGTCATGGCAGTTGATTCGCAAACGTTCGAAGGTGAGCTCTGGCGCTTCGATGCCGGCATCGCCGCACAGACCATCATGCTCGCCTCTACCGAAGAGGGGTTCGGCGGCTGCATGATCTTGTCGTTCAAACGCAAGCAGATCAAAGAAATACTCGACATGCCCGAAGGTCTCGAACCGGTGCTCGTGCTCGCGCTCGGCCGCCCTATCGAAGATGTTCGTCTCGTTGACGCAGAAGGCGACGACACCACGTATTACCGCAATGAGAACCAGGTGCATTTCGTACCCAAACGTCGCCTTGAAGACGTTCTGTTCTAGAAGAAACGCAGTAAGAACCGATGAAGAAATCGACCGCTCTTAAAACGCTCGGCCTTTCCGAAGGCGCAAGCGATGACGAAGTCAAAAAAGCGCATCGTAAGCTCATCATTGAGAACCACCCCGACAAGTTCGGGCAAGATGCCACTGCACGCGCTCAGGCCGAAGAAAAGACAAAGCTCATAAACGAAGCGCGCGACGTGCTTCTCAATCGCTCCTGGGATCCAGAATATGCTTCGTCAGGCACCGCTTATGGCGCTCCCTACTCATATGATCCCTTCGCCGCTGCAAGAGGAACTCGAAGTGGCGCTTCACCTACTTCGGGAAATGCGGGATATTCTGGCAATCCCTTTGCAGATTGGCCCTTCGCTGAATCGTTCGTCTGGACCACATGGGATGCATCGGGAAAGCAGCATACCTATCGCGCGGGAACAACGCAGGCAGGAAACCCCTTCGAAGGGTTCGATCCTTATCGCACGCAGAACCCATTCGATAGCAACGTACAGGGAGGTGGTAACCCCTTCCGAGGGGCGGGTCCTTTCGGAACGGGATTCTTTGCCTCCGATTTCTTCCGAACACCCACCGCGCAAGAACAGCTCGCGGAGGCGAAGGATGATCTGGCTTTCGATTTCAAGCTCATCGCGACCAAAGCCGCTATCCTGGCGTTGTCGTTCGTGCTCTCCGCACCTGCGACCGGCATGTACCTCTACACCATCATCTCAATCGGACAGGGCATCTGGAAACGCTTCAGTTTCCTATCGCTGCTTTTCGTCGTTCCCTTCGTCATGCTGGCCATCATCTTCGTGCCCAACAGCAACACGACCATAGGTATCTTCGCGCTCGTCTTTTTCGCCTGCGCGGTGGGCTTCGATATTTCGAACGTCGTGCGGCACATTAAGCGCATCAAGGCTCTTAAGAAACGCACCGATTAGCGTCATAGAGGCAAGGTAGAGCGCACGTTACCATCTCATTTCTAACTCAGAAACACAAAGAGGCGTTGATCATCCCAACGCCTCTTTGCAAAAAACCGTTCTGTTCGTCAACCGCAGTCGAACGATAACTCTGCGAATCGTTCGTTACATCTCCAGATCCGCAACAGTAAGCGGCATATCCTGGCCCGTCCAAAGCTCGAACTGCTTTGCACCCTGATAGAACAGCATCGACAAACCGTTCGTATATTGACAACCTGCTTCTTCCGCATATTCCAACAGCTTTGTTTTCGCAGGACTGTAAATAGCGTCCTGCACTACCATTCCCTTCGGGAAATACGAAGCATCAGGAACAACGGACTGACCCGCCAGATCAGCCATACCAACATTGGTGGTATTGCCCAGCATATGAGCCGTTGCCATTTCTTCACGGAGAAGATCCTTGTCGTTCAGGTCGCACAATTTAGCCTTGCAGGATGATTTTTCGTTGATCAGATCGACGATCTCCTGAGCATGACCCCATGATTTACCATTAGCACGATTGAATACTGAAAGCTCCGCCAGACCATAATCAAGAGCAGCGGTAAGCGCAACAGCACTTCCGGCACCACCCAAACCTAGCAGTACCATCTTATTACCCTCGACGCTCGCACCCATTTCTTCAAAAGAGCGCAAAAAGCCGAATCCGTCAGTGTTATAACCCGTTATCACGCCATCGTTATTCACGAGCGTATTGATGGATCCGATCATCTGAGCGGTAGGATCGATATGATCGAGATAAGGAATGCAAGCGAGCTTGTTGGGCATCGTCAAGCTACAGCCCCTGATCTCCAATGTCTTAACCGCAGCAATAGCGTCGCCAATGGTCTGCTCGTTCGCCGTGAACGCGACATATACCCCGTCGATGCCTGCTTTTGCGAATGCCTTATTGTGAAGCTTCGGGGAAAAACTATGTTTTACCGGATCCCCAAAAACACAATACACTTCAGTGCGTGCAGAAATTCGTGCATCCATCCTTACTCCTTAACCCGCCCTAGCGAACAGGTCTCGTCCTAACTCTCCTTTTATTAATGAAACTTATTTTGCATAGGATTGTTTTAATAAATAAATAGATTCATCCTATGAGAACCAGAAGTTACAAGGTTCGACCGAATTTAATACGTCTTCGAAGTTAAGTGCCATCCATTGCAATAAGAGCATTTGTAGCAATGAAGCCCCGTTGTTCCATAATCGGCGCAAGCGACGATAGCTGCCTCAGCGTCGCTACGACACGAATAGCGGTTCTTCGATTCACACGCTTTCCTGCGTAAAGCCGCTTCCTTTTCCTGCGCCCGCTTGGTATTACGCTGGTTCTCTTTTGCGAAAACATCATCCATGCCACCAAGCTGCGCCTTGAATTCGGCAACTCGCTTCGCTTTCGCCGAGCCTTTCCTGCTCCCCATCACTCACCACCACTTCTATCCATTAGTCGCAGACCGCCACCACAGAGAACGACCCGCATTCACGCACATTCGCATATCTTCATTCGTGGTCAGAAGATGAATAGATAGTACTATTTTTCCAACGGGTTCCGCCATCGTGCACACTCGAAAAATACACCCCTTGACCTTCACGGTGCGTCAAAGTTCATAATGCGATCCAGGAGGTGCGAATATGACAACGCAGAACAGCGAACGGTATACTATCGGCCAACTGGCAGAGCTCGCAGGAGTGAGTACGCGCACGCTGCGATACTACGAAGAACTAGGGCTACTCAACCCAAAGCGGACCCTGGCAGGGTATCGAATGTTCGATACCCACGATGCGAAGCAGCTCGCTCATATCATGGCAATGCGATCATGTGGATTATCGCTCACGACGATTCGCCAGATCCTCAATGAGCCAGAAGTCGATCTTCATTCTGCGCTTACCGCGCACCTTTACAACCTTCGTACGCAGGCACGATCATTAGACGACGCGATCGGACGAACCGAACAGGCGATCGCAACAATTGAAGGGATGAAGCATATGAACGCACAGGATTCGTTCAACGAAATGAAAGCACAGGGTTTGAAGCACTTCGAGGAAACCTACGGAGCCGAAGCCCGCGAACGCTACGGCGATGATGCCATCGACGAGACGAACGAGCGGATGATGGCGCTCACGCGCGATGAATGGAACGACAAAGAACTGCTCGAAGAAGCCATCAAAAAGCAACTGCATATCGCACTTGCCGAAGGTAATATCGAAAGCAAAACCGCCCGCGAACTGGCCGCCATGCACCAGCGCTGGATCCGCATTCACTGGGGAGAAAGCTATAGCCCCGAAGCGCATCGCAATCTTGCCAACATGTACGTAACCGACGAGCGTTTCGTTCACTACTACGACAGCGCAGCGGGACCCGACGCCACAAAGTTCCTGGCTCAGGTGATCGCAGCCCATATCTAACATCACCCCGACGACAAGGCAATATAGGCCAGAAGCACCAATGTCCTTTAACTAAATCGTAACAATATAACGCCTTGACTTTTAGAGAACCGAACGCAAAAATAGAGACCGTTCAAACCGTTGACGAGGAAGTAACGGTGGAAGCGCACTTACAGAGAGCCGGGGATGCTGGGATCCCGGTAGAAAGCGAATCACCAAATGGACCTCCGAGGGCGCACCGAAAAACGTCAGTTAAGTAGGATGCGACGTGAAGGCATACGTTAGTTGTCGGAGATGTGATGGCATCTCGCTTGAGAGTACAGCACTGCTGTAAAACAAGGTGGCACCGCGGGTGTATATGCATGTTTACCCGTCCTTGAACGTGAAGACGTCAGGGACGGGTTTTTCGTTTCTGAACCGCCTTCGAACCGATTCGATCGTTGCAAGGAGGACTCATGGAACCGACACTTGATCGCGTACATGCGATAGCTGCCGAGGCATCCTATCGCCGCATACCAGTCAAACGCGAATTGTACGCCGATGTCATAACCCCCATCGAAGCTATGCGCGCACTGCGAGCAGCGAGCGAACATTGCTTCTTGCTCGAAAGCGCCGAAGCCGATGAGCGCTGGGGGCGCTACACCTTCCTGGGATTGCAGCCGACCCTGGAGCTGACCTGCAGTGGCACCCAAGCGCAGATCCGCTACGATGTTGAATCCGCACAGGAGCGCAGTGAACAGTTCGAGATCGCGCATCCTCGTGAAGCCATCAGACGCATTCTGAATGATTACAAAAGTCCCCGCCTGCCTGAGTTCCCCCCGTTCTCCGGCGGCTTGGTCGGCTATTTCTCGTTCGATTATTACGCCTACAACGAACCAACGCTGAAGCAGAACGACTGCGAGCAGTCGGGGCCCGACGTCGATCTGATGCTATTCAATACGATCATCGCCTTCGATTCGTATCGCCAGAAGATCATCCTGATCACCGGCGTAAATACACAGAACATTGATGAGTCGTATCAGCACGCTCAAGATGAGCTCGACCGCATCGAAGATGTTCTGCTCAACGGCGCACGCAAGTCCTTCGAACCGCTTCAGTTGCATACCGACCCCACGCCGCACTTCTCCCAGAAAGAATTCAGCACCATGGTGCAACGCGCGAAGGATCACATCTACGAAGGCGACATCTTCCAGGTCGTGCTTTCCAACCCCCTGTTCGTCTCAGCGAGCGGAAGCCTGTTCGATGCGTATCGTGTGCTTCGCTGCGAGAACCCTTCGCCCTATATGTTCTACTTCACCAGCGATGATATCGAGATCGCCGGCGCATCACCTGAGACCCTTACCCGACTAGAGAAAGACCAGCTCTACACCTTCCCTCTTGCCGGGACGCGCCCCCGCGGAGCGAACCCCGAAGAAGACGCTCGTCTCGAAGCCGAGCTGATCCATGATGAAAAAGAGCTCGCCGAACACAACATGCTCGTCGACCTGGGACGAAACGACCTTGGACGCATCTGCACTCCGGGGTCGGTTCACGTGGAGAACTACATGGACGTGCTGCGCTTTTCCCGCGTCATGCACATCGGATCCACCGTCACGGGAGCCCTTGCTTCCCCTTATGACGCCATCGATGCCGTAGATTCCGTTCTTCCTGCCGGTACGCTTTCCGGCGCGCCCAAGGTCCGTGCATGCGAGATCATTCATGAACTCGAGAACACCCCGCGCGGCATATACGGTGGAGCATTGGGTTACCTCGACCTTGCCGGCAATATGGATATCTGCATCGCTATTCGTCTGGCCTACAAAAAGAACGACACCGTTTGCGTGCAATCAGGAGTGGGCATCGTGGCCGATAGCGACCCTGCATCTGAATTCCAAGAATGTCAGAACAAAGCAGGAGCAGTCATCGATGCTCTTCGCAAAGCACAGAAAGGCCTGCGATGATACTCCTCATAGACAACTACGACAGCTTCGTTTTCAACCTCTACCAGCTGATCGGAACCATTGAAAAGAACGTGGTAGTAAAGCGCAATGATGCCATCACGATCGACGAGATCGCCACTATGGCACCCGATGCCATCGTCCTTTCTCCTGGACCGGGACGCCCCAGCGATGCCGGCATATGCCTTGACGTGGTCCGTGCGTTCTCGGGCAAGATCCCCCTGCTGGGAGTTTGCCTTGGCCACCAAGCAATATGCGAGGCATTTGGCGGTCGCATTGTCCATGCCCGCGAACTGGTGCACGGCAAAGCATCGCAGATCGAAGCGGACACTGATTCCACTCTGTTCAAGGACCTTTCTCCACATCTATCAGTCGCGCGCTATCACTCCCTTACCGCAGAGGCGCAAACGTTGCCTTCCGATCTGCGCGTAACCGCCCACTGCACAGGTGAGATCATGGCCGTCGAGCACTGCACTCACCCCACCTATGGCGTGCAGTTCCACCCTGAATCGATCATGACTCCCGAAGGGAAGACCCTTCTGAAGAACTTCATCACCGCAAGCCACACCAATGAATAAGGAGCACCCCATGATAAAAGAAGCAATACAAACCGTCGCGAACAAGCAGGATCTTTCTTACGAAACCGCCGAGACCGTTATGGACGAGATCATGAGCGGTGACGCGACCCCTGTTCAAATGGCGGCCTATCTGACCGCACTCGCCATGAAGGGTGAGACCATCGATGAGATCACCGCTTCTGCTGCGGGTATGCGCGCCCACTGCGTCAAGCTTCTCCATGATATGGATGTGCTTGAGATCGTGGGAACCGGTGGCGATGGATCGAATTCATTCAATATCTCCACTACCGCGTCACTGGTCATCGCCGCTGCCGGAGTGCCCGTGGCAAAGCACGGCAACCGTGCTGCGTCGTCGAAGTGCGGCGCCGCCGACGTACTGGAGGCGCTTGGCGTCAACATCGATCTAACACCCGAGCGAAGCGCCGAGCTCCTCAAAAAGATCGACATCTGCTTCCTGTTCGCCCAGAACTACCACATCGCCATGAAATACGTCGCACCCGTGCGCAAGGAACTGAGTATTCGCACCGTGTTCAACATCCTCGGCCCCTTGAGCAATCCCGCCGGAGCGAACATGGAGCTCATGGGTGTCTACGACAAAGAACTCGTAGAACCCCTCGCCCAGGTCATGATGAAACTGGGCGTTCGCCGTGGCATGGTGGTATACGGCCAGGACAGCCTAGACGAGATATCACTTTCCGCACCTACCAGCATTTGCGAGATCAAAGACGGATGGTTCCAGTCCTATGAGATCACTCCAGAAGACTTCGGTTATGCCCGCTGCGCTAAAGAGGACTTAGTAGGTGGAGACCCCGAAGACAACGCCGCCATCACGCGTGCCATCATCAATGGCACCGATCGCGGCCCGAAGCGCAATGCCGTTTGCCTGAACGCCGGCGCCGCCCTCTACATCACTGGAGCCGTGGACACCATGGCTGAGGGCGTACGCCTGGCAGAGCGTCTGATCGATGAAGGAAAGGCCGCCGCAAAGCTCGAAGAATTCATCAAGGAGAGCAACCGATGAGCATTCTTGATACCATCGCCGAACGAACCCGCGAACGCATTGCGCAAGAGCGCGCCGTCACTCCCGATGAAGCCATCATCAAAGAAGCGCGTGCTCGTGCGACAGCCGAACTTGCAGAAGGATCCTTCGCCTTTCCCTTCGAACGCGCGCTCTCATAGGAAGAGCCTTCGTTCATCTGCGAAGTGAAGAAGGCCTCCCCTTCTAAGGGCGTCATCGATCCCGCATTCGACTACCTGAACATCGCACGCGATTATGAACGTGCGGGTGCGCAGGCCATTTCGTGCCTGACCGAACCCTATTACTTCCAAGGGTCGAACGCCTATCTGAAAGCCATCGCCCAAGAAGTATCAATACCCATCCTGCGAAAAGATTTCGTCGTTGATGCGCGCATGATCTACGAAGCGAAAATACTGGATGCTTCGGCCGTACTGCTCATCTGTTCTATCTTGAATGACGATGAGCTGGCCGAATACCTTGCCCTTGCTCATGAATTGGGATTGTCTGCTTTGGTAGAGGCACACGACCCCAATGAAATAGCGCGAGCGCAAGCAGCGGGTGCGCGCATCATCGGCGTGAACAACCGTGACCTTTCCACGTTCGAAGTGAACACCGAAAACGCCCTTGCTTTGCGCTCGTTGGTTGATGAAAGCGTGCTCTTCGTTTCGGAAAGCGGCATCAAGACCCCGCAAGATATCGCGGACCTCGCACGCATAGGGGTCGACGCGGTCCTTATTGGTGAGACCCTCATGCGCAGTCCCGACAAGAAAGAGATGCTCGACCATTTGAAAAGCGCCCTGCTCACCAGCGATCCGCGCACCAGTCCAAATGGTGATGACGAATGAAGCGCAACGCCCCCTCTCGTCGCAATGCGCTTCAGCAGCTGTTCGAAACCGAAGGCGCCGCTCCGCGTATCAAACTATGCGGAATGACGCGCGCGATCGATATCGAAATGACCAACCAAGCGCAAAGCGAGTTCTGCGGCTTCATCATCAACGTTGCCAAGAGCAAGCGCACGATAACCCCGCAGCAGCAAGCCGAATTGGTATCGCTGCTAGATCCGAACATCTTCGCGGTAGGGGTCCTAGTCGACGAACCACTGTCGAGCGCCATCGCCCTTGCCGAATCGGGGCACTTCGATGCCCTGCAGCTTCACGGTCACGAAGATGCGGCCTATCTCAAAGAGCTCAAACGTCACAGTAGTGTTCCGCTCATTCAGGCCTTCCAGATGAACGATGCCTTCGATCGGGCACGATTGAGCAGCAGCATGGCCGACATGATCCTCCTTGATAGCGGAAGTGGCAGCGGCAAGACCTTTGACTGGGAATCCATCCCGCAGGGCACGCGACCGTTCTTCCTCGCAGGAGGTCTCACCCCGGACAACATCGCCCAGGCCATAGCGCAGATCCACCCATGGGGCGTCGATCTGAGTAGCGGGCTCGAAGCAGACGGGCACAAAGACGAACAAAAGATACACGCAGCTATACATGCAGTTAGGAGCAACTGATGACACAAGGACGATTTGGCATCCACGGTGGCCAATACATCCCCGAAACCCTCATGAACGCCGTATTGGAACTCGAAGAAGCATACGATCGCTTCAAGGATGACCCCGATTTCAAGCACGAATTGTCGCAGCTGCTCAATTCGTATGCCAACCGACCTTCGCGTTTATATTTCGCTGAACGCATGACCAACGACCTGGGTGGCGCGAAGATATACCTCAAACGCGAGGATCTGAATCACACCGGTGCGCATAAGATCAACAACGTGCTTGGCCAGGCACTTCTGGCGAAGAAGATGGGTAAGACCCGCCTCATTGCCGAAACCGGAGCAGGACAGCATGGAGTGGCCACTGCCACCGCCGCAGCGCTGCTCGCCATGGAATGTGTGGTATTCATGGGTCGCGAAGACACCGAACGACAGGCTCTCAATGTATACAAGATGCGCCTTTTGGGAGCAGAGGTCCGCGCCGTAGACAGCGGCACCGCCACGCTTAAGGATGCCGTGAGCGAGACGTTCCGCGAATGGACCAATCGTATTGACGACACCCACTACTGCCTGGGTTCCTGCATGGGACCGCACCCCTTCCCTATGATGGTACGCGATTTTCAGGCAGTCATTTCAGCTGAGATAAAAGAGCAGATGCTTGATATCGAAGGGAAGCTCCCCGATGTCGTAATGGCATGCGTGGGTGGCGGCTCGAACGCCATCGGTTCGTTCTATAACTTCATCGAAGATCCCGAGGTCCGTCTTATCGGATGCGAGGCAGCAGGCAGGGGCATCGACACCGCGGAAACCGCAGCCACCATTGCAACGGGCAAGCTCGGCATTTTCCATGGCATGAAGAGCTATTTCTGTCAGGATGATCAAGGTCAGATAGCCCCCGTGTATTCCATTTCCGCCGGTCTTGACTATCCAGGTATTGGTCCTGAACACGCCGCCCTATTCGACAGCAAGCGCGCGGAATACGTTCCCGTAACCGACGAGGAAGCAGTCGATGCCTTCGAATATCTCTCGCGCCTAGAAGGCATTATCCCCGCCATCGAAAGCGCTCATGCAGTAGCTTACGCACGCAAGTTGGCACCCACCATGAACCCCGACCAAAGCATTGTCATCACCCTGTCTGGTCGCGGCGACAAAGACTGCGCCGCCATCGCCCGTTATCGAGGAGAGAACATCAATGAGTAATATCGCCCACGCCTTTGCACACGGAAAAGCCTTCATCCCCTTCATCACTTGCGGAGACCCCGACCTCGAAACGTCCGAGGCACTCATCTACGCTATGGAACGAGCCGGCGCAGACCTGATCGAACTTGGCATCCCCTTTTCCGATCCGACCGCTGAAGGACCCGTCATCCAGGCAGCGAACGACCGCGCACTTGCCGCCGGTTGCACCACCGACAAAGTGTTCGCCATGGTGGAGCGCGTACGCAAGAACACTTCGATCCCTCTCGCCTTCATGACCTACGCCAATGTGGTGTTCTCTTATGGTATAGAACGGTTCGCCCGAACCGCAGCCGAACTCGGCATCGACGCTATCATCCTACCCGACGTCCCCTTCGAAGAGTCCGAAGAATTCGACGGCCCCTTCGCCAACGTCGGCATCGATCGCATCTCCATGATCGCGCCCACCTCCCATGAGCGCATTTCCACGATCGCGCAGGCGTCTCACGGATTCGTCTATTGCGTATCATCGCTCGGAGTGACCGGCGTGCGTAAGACCATTACCACCGATATCGGCGCTATGGTCTCTCTGGTCAAGCAGACAAAGGATATCCCCTGCGCTATCGGCTTCGGCATTTCCACTCCCGAACAAGCACACACGATGGCACAAGTGAGCGATGGTGTTATCGTAGGAAGCGCGATCGTAAAGCTCTGCGCCGAACATGGCAAAGACTGCGTTCCTTACGTAGAAGAATACGTTCGCACCATGAAGCAGGCCATTTCGTAACCGAGCATTTGCACGCTGCAAGCAAGGAGGGCAAGTCATGATCCCATCACCCATCACTTCTCACGATCGCACCATCGTTTCAGAGGTCGGCTCCATTGACGCGCCCGTTCTTGATGTCACCGAAGTGGTTGCCCTTGAACAGCGCATCGCCGCTTCAGGCACTTCCCTATACGAACTCATGCATAGAGCAGGGTGCTTCCTCGGACGCGAGGTCCAGCAGATCCTCGAAGAAGGAACTATCGCACCAAGCGATTCACGTATCGTTGTTCTATGCGGCTACGGCAACAATGGTGGTGATGGCTGGGTGGCAGCCGACTACTTGCGAAAAGCCGGCTATCAGATCGACCTTATCACCCCACGCTCAGCCCACGAGCTGACCGCAGAACCCGCTCACACAACAGCCTGCGAGCTCGAAGAGGTGCTCCTGGATGATCCATCTGTATCCCTTCTGGTTGACCCCAACCAGAAAGAGGTCGATGAATGCCTTCAACGCGCCGATGTTATTGTTGATGCGCTCCTGGGAACTGGGTTCTCAGGCGATACCGTTCGTGAACCCTTCGCTTCATGGATCAGAAGCGCGAACCATAGAAAACGTCTCGGTGCAAATATTGTTGCCGCCGATGTTCCCAGCGGATTCAATGCTCAGACCGGCAATGTGGCGGATCCTTGCGTAAAGGCAGATAGCACCGTGACCATGATCTGCCTCAAAACGGGACTCTGTGTTCCAGGATCGCGCGAATACTGCGGAACCATCACGGTCGCACCCCTTGCTGACATCGAGCCCTTCCTTTGATTTCAAGACTCCGCCCTTGTGCGTTCCGACAATCACGAACACGCAAGAGCATTAACTGATCGAACGAGCGCGCACGGCCGAATAAAGCTCCCAGACGACACACAACGAAGGCCCCGGTACGATACCGAGGCCTTCGTTTTGATCTACTACCTAAAGCCCCCACATTCCTGCGGGGCTCGTTGGCGTTATTGATGTATGCGTGTTCGTTTATTCCTGAGGCAGTAAAAGCTGTGCGACCTGAACAGCATTCAGGGCAGCACCCTTGCGGATCTGGTCAGCAACGTTCCAGAACGCAATGCCGTTCTCAACCGAAGGATCCTTGCGCAAACGACCAACGTAAGCACCATTGGTGCCCGCAAGCAAACCAGGCATGGGGTATACCTTGTTTTCCGTATCATCCATGACCGTGATGCCCGGTGCAGCCTCAAGCGCAGCGCGTGCGTCTTCGACACTCACAGGTCCTTCGAATTCAACATTGATGGATTCGCCATGGCAGCGAAGCACCGGAACACGGACGCAGGTTGCTGCTACCTGGATGTTCTCATCTCCCATGATCTTCTTGGTTTCGACTACCATCTTCCACTCTTCCTTCGTGGAAGCATCATCCAAAAAGACATCGATATGAGGAATGCAGTTGAAGGCGATCTGATGAGCGAACGCATCAACGGTCAGTTCTTCGCCATCGAGGAACTGACGTGTCTGAGAATACAACTCATCCATAGCCTTAGCGCCTGCGCCAGATGCCGCCTGGTAGGTGGATACTACGACACGTGTGATGCGCGACAGATCATACAGGGGTTTCAATGCAGCGACCATCTGAATAGTAGAGCAGTTGGGGTTGGCGATCACGCCGTTGTGCCACGAAACATCCTGCGGATTGACCTCAGGAACGATCAGGGGAACATCTTCATCCATACGGAACGCACTGGAATTGTCGACCATGACAGCGCCTGCATCGACTACTGCCTGGCGCATCTCCTTCGATACGCTAGCACCAGCGCTGAACAAAGCGATATCAACGCCCTGGAACGATTCAGGGGTCATTTCCTGAACGGTCAATTCACCAGCTGGAACCTGACCGCATCCCTTGAACGGAAGCTTCTTACCCGCTGAACGCTTCGATGCGAGAGCACGCACTTCGCATGCAGGGAAATCGAGGTCATGCAGTACCTCAAGAAATTCATGACCGACCGCACCCGTTGCGCCAGCTACTGCAACAACAGGATTAGCAGGTATTTCTTTCGTCCAGGCCATAAGAGCTCCTTTGATTGGGGATATTGGACATCATCATACTACGATGCAAGTCTCCCGCTCGTTAAATTCCCCCACTGGCATAAACTGCCGCTCGCAGGGAAAAATACCTGAAGAACGCCTCGAGTCATCATCCCCTAGTAAAAAAAGATCCCCTGACGAACAAGGGATCCTTTGAATTATCTAACTAGACCATAGCGCTATGCATTTGAGCGTAGCATTGAGGCAATAGCACTAGCGGCCCTTCGCCATTTTCGCGGCGATCTCTTCAGGAGAAAGCTGGGTTTCCTCGAATACGCTATCGGAATCCAAGCCGAATACCGTATGCAAGCAACGCACTGCCGCCTGAACCTGGCTCGCTTCAACAACGACCGAAATACGAATAGGGCTGGTAGAGATCATCAGGATGTTAATGTGATTCTCCGCCAGAGCGCCGAATGCCTTAGCTGCAACACCGGGGCTCGACTTCATACCCGTGCCGACCAAAGACACCTTAGCGATGTTCTCGTCTTCCAAAACCTGAGCATCGTACTTCTGAACGATGCGGTCTACCGCGGCAAGAGCCTGCTCTTTCTGGGAACCAGGGAAGGTAAAGGAAATGTTCGCCTTACCATCCGTAGTCACGTTCTGGATGATCATATCGACCGATACGTTGTTGCCAGCCAGAATGGAGAATACCTGCGCTGCCATGCCCAATTCATCAGGCAGACCACGCAGCGTGATCTTCATTTCGGATGTGTCGTGTGCGATACCGGAAATTACTGCCTGCTCCATGGAAGGAACAACCTCCTTGATAAGCGTGCCTTCCGCATCAGAGAAGGCAGAACGAGAATGAATTACCACGTTATACTTGCGAGCGAATTCCACCGCACGCGACTGAAGAACACCCGCACCACCACTGGAAAGTTCGAGCATATCATCGTACGAAATACAGCCGAGCTTACGTGCACGAGGAGCAACACGTGGATCAGCGGTGTAGATACCCTCCACATCCGAATAGATCTCGCACACATCAGCGCCAATGCCGCAAGCCAGCGCAACAGCGGTCGTATCGGAACCACCACGACCGAGAGTGGTAATGTCACCTTCGCCCGAAAGACCCTGAAAACCAGCGACCACTACGATAGCGCCCGTTGCAAGCGCTCCGCGAATACGTTCAGCATCGATATCTTCGATCTTCGCGCTCGAGAACACGCTATCGGTCGTAATGCCTGCCTGCCAACCAGTGAAGCTGACCGCATTGTAGCCAAGCGCCTGAATGGCCATTGCCAAAAGAGACATGCTCACCTGTTCACCGGTGGACAAGAGCATATCCATTTCGCGCTTGGAAGGATGATCGTTCAGGGCCGCCGCCAGACCGACTAATTCGTCAGTGGTCTTGCCCATAGCAGATACGACCGCTACGACATCATTGCCTTCTTGTTTCATGGCAATAAGACGTTTTGCTACATTTTTGATTCGCTCGGGGGAAGCAACTGAAGTGCCGCCGAATTTTGAAACTATTAAAGACATGAGCTTCTTTCTTACGTAATTACGTGAGAACAACGGATACATATTAGCAAAAAGCCTCATCCTCGTCAGGTCAAGAGGGCTTCAGACGCGGCAAGCGGACTAAGGACACAAGAAAAGCCCCGAACCGCACAAGGGACTTGAGCGATTCGAGGGCTTTTGATTGCTGAACATGCCCGCCGATTCCAGCGAGTCATTTTGCGCTACGGTAGGCTTTAAGCGTACTTGACCATGACCGTATTCATCTTGGTAGCGACCAGTTCGCATTGGTCGACGCAGTCCTCCATGATGTCGAACAGACGCGTCCATACCATAACGCGCATCGGATGCTCACGCTCTTTAGTGTACAAGTCACGGATGATCTTGATGTATAGTTCATCCGCCTCATCCTCGAGTTCATTGACTCGGTACACCAACGCTTTGAACTTATCGGACTTCTTACAGTTGCGGAAATCCTCCATGGCCTCGGACAATGCCTCGCACGAACGCACGATGAGCTTTACGAACGTGCATGCGTCTTCATGCATGAAATGAATATCGTACATGTAGAAGCGCTGAATGATCTCTTCCGTACGATCGATGACTTCGTCAAGGCTTTGAGCGATGGATATAATGTCTTCTCGGTCGATCGGGGTAACGAAATCAGAAATAAGAACGTCGGAAATGCTATGGCATACTTCGTCGGCTTCGCGTTCAAGCGCATGAGCCCGCTCGAGACATGCCTCCACATCATCCACCGAATCAAAATCGCTGACGATCTGATTCAAAAGACGCGCTTCTTTCACCGCGATGGAAGCCTGCGTTTCGAACGCATCGTAGTAATCGAATTTCTTCTTTTTCTTATCTTTTTTGGTTAGTTTCGCCATTACGGTCCCCCTGATGCGATCGGAGCCAAGCTAGCCTTAGCCCATTCTTATTTCAACAACGTATACCTGGTTCATATGGCTATATGAACAGCTCCGTTCCCCTAGCAGAAATAACGGAAAACGCGGCGCTGCTCATCAGCAATGGTAGTTAAGGAATTATGACCTGGCAATACCAAGGTATCATCAGGTAGCTGAGAAAGACGCTTGAGCGATGCGCGCATCTGTCGTTCGCTACCCCCTTCGAAATCGGTACGGCCGATCGAGCCGCAGAACAAGGTGTCACCTGAAATAAGCACGTTAGCACCATCAAGGTACTTGCCCTTATCGGATTCAAGGAACAGACAGATACCGCCAGGCGTATGGCCGGGTGTTGCAATGACCTTCCAGGCCATCGACCCCAACTTGACCGTATCCTTATCCTTTACCATGAAGTCGACCTTGCAAGATTCCGCAGGCGGGAAATCAACATTGGGTTGATTCTCAATAGTAGGCGTATCGATAGCCGAAGCGTATACGGGCACTCCCGTTTTGTCTTTGAGAGCCTTCAGTGCGCTCGTATGATCGGCATGATGGTGGGTGACCACGATAGCATCGAGTTTTCGACCGCCAAGCATGCCAATGATGGCATCAGCATCATGAGACGGGTCCACCACGAACGTCGTTGTCCCATCGGACACGACGAAAGTATTATTCGCGACAGGACCGAGCACCTGATATTCAATATCAACACAGGCACCCGTCACCACATACGTGCGTCCATTACGTTTTACTTGGATCTTCATGAGCTCCCCTTCGCTCGCTATTTCTTCGATGATGTTCCTGGCATCATACGATGCGCATCGAATACTCCTTCAACAGAACGTAATTTATTCAGAATTCGGTCGATAGTGTTGATATCAGAGACTTGGAACAAGAACCGCATCTCCGCCATGCCATCACGGTGGGTCATGGACGAAACAGACAGAACGTTCGCACCATATTCCGACAAGACCGATGCAACATCGATCAGCAAGTTCAAGCGATCGAGCGCTTCGATCATGATCTCCACATTGAATACGGCATCAGGGACGCTATCTTCCCAGAACACTTCAATGATGCGCTCTGGATGCTGTTTCAGCTCGACCGCATTGGGGCAGTTCTCACGATGAACCGATACGCCACGACCACGCGTAACGAATCCGATGATCTTATCCCCCGGCACGGGGTTGCAGCAACGCGAAAGACGAACGAGCACATCATCGATACCGCGCACGACAACACCATTGGAGGCATGGGTCTCATGCTTCTTAGGACGCTTCACACTGGTGAGCATGGGAGGCATCTTCCCCGTCGAAGATGCAGACATGCCCACGAGGGGCTTATTGGCATCTTCGGTACCCGTGTCGACCAAGACCTTCAGCATGCGATTCGCCACATGCATGGGGTTCTCTTTGCCTGAGCCGATGTTGACCAACATATCATCAGCGCTCTTAAAGCCCAGGGCATCAGCCACCTGCTTCATGGCACGCATGCTTTGCGCTGAAGAGATTCCCAAACCATGCTTGCGCATCTCACGCTGAAGCTTATCGCGGCCCATTTGCAGATCGTCTGAACGACTCATCTTCGAGAAGTACGAACGAATCTTCGAACGAGCAGACGGGGTCTTGACGATGTTCAGCCAGTCGCGGGAAGGAGTCGCGCTCTTTTGAGTCAGGATCTCAACGCGATCGCCCATCTGGAGCTGATAATTAAGCGGCACGATAGACCCATGGACCTTCGCACCAACGCAGTGATGGCCTACTTCAGTATGGATGGCATAGGCAAAATCGACCGGCGTCGATCCAGAACGCAAGCTCATCGCCTTGCCCTTAGGCGTGAAGACGAACACTTCCTTGGGATCGAGATCGGTCTTGAGCGACTTCAGGAACTCGCGAGAGTCCTTCGTTTCGTCCTGCCAGTCGACCATTTCGCGCAACCATGCGATCTGCTTATCGAAGGAATCGGAACCCTTGCCGCCCTTTTCCTTGTAGCGCCAATGAGCCGCAACGCCATATTCGCTCATGCGGTGCATCTCTTCAGTGCGGATCTGCACTTCAAGAGGACGACCCGTTGGACCAATGACCGTCGTATGAAGGCTTTGGTACATATTGAATTTAGGCATGGCGATGTAGTCTTTGAAGCGCCCTGGCATGGGGTGCCATAAACTATGCACTGCGCCAAGTACCGAATAGCAGTCCTTTACCGTATCGACGATAATGCGTACCGCACTAAGATCGTAGATCTCCGAGAAACCTTTTCTGCGCTTGGCCATTTTCTGATAAATGGAATACAAGTGCTTGGGCCGACCCATGATCTGCGCCGAGACCCCGATCTTGTCCATTTCCCCATGCAGAATGGAAATGATGGTCTCCAGGTATTCTTCGCGCTCACGTCGCGTTTCGGCGACCATGCGGGAAACTTGCTTGAATTTAGTAGGTTCAAGATAGAAGAACGCAAGATCTTCCAATTCCCATTTGATGGAACTGATTCCCAAACGATGAGCAATAGGGGCATAGATCTCGAGTGTTTCGCGCGCTTTAAAGATACGCCTATCCTCACGCAGTGCAGAAAGCGTACGCATATTGTGCAAGCGGTCGGCGAGCTTGATGACCACAACACGAATATCCTTGTTCATGGCGATGAGCATCTTGCGGAACGTTTCCGCCTGTTCATCGGAAAGCGTTTCGACTTCGATCTTGGTGATCTTCGTCACCCCATCGACCAGATCGGCGACCGATTCGCCGAACAGGTCCGTTACCTGTTCTTTAGTTGCCGATGTATCTTCGACGGTATCATGCAGCAACGCCGCGCACAGCGTTTCCGCATCCATATGGAGGTCAGCCAAGATGATGGCCACCTCTACCGGATGGATCACGAACGCCTCGCCCGATTTGCGCTTCTGACCCGCGTGCATTTTTTCCGCGAACCGAAACGCTCGCTCGAGCAGTTCTTTATCGCCATCGTCAAGATATCCCGAAGTTAGTTCTTCGAGCGCATTGAACCGTTCAAGAAGGTCAGAGCCGACTGGCGCGGAAGTGGATGATTCAATGGTGGGATCGACCGACGGAACGACAAGTCCCATTGGATGGTCTTGTGAAGTATTCGCCATGGTTCTACCTCCCTTCCCTATGATCAGTATGTGGAAGCAAAGGATGCCTGATGCGATCCTGCAGCTGATCTGCAGAGCTCGAAAGCACCCAATCCTTAAATGTCATGAATGAATCGAATTCGTCTAACCCCTCACGATACCGTACGCTATCGCTCAATTCGACTTTCCCCTTATAGTCTACGACATATACGCTCTGAACAGCATGAGCTTGCACGATACCGCAGTCTACTTTTTCGGTCGATCCAGCATGTGCGCACCTGGTCTCAAGGAGCCCCAGTTCTTCGAATACCGCTATTCCTGAGCGAACCTGCGCAACGGATATCGAAGCGCCCAGCAAACGGGTAGCGCTCTGAGCTATTCCCTCTTCGTCCAATTCGAAGAACGAATCGCCTTGCATGCGCTGGGCGCCTCGAAGACCTCGAT
>JAXKBI010000018.1:0-136804 GCA_036553105.1 Eggerthellaceae bacterium | reverse complement strand
TTGCGTTCTGCCCGTTCCTGGGCCGCTTCCTTGTCGGAATAGGCGCATCCGCAATAGTTCTGACGGTACATGCCCAGATTGCGGCTTCGCTGAGTGGCCTGCGGATAATAGGGGCGGTAGTCTTCGAAAACAGCGACGATATCATCATAGCAAGCTGCCGCACGGACCAGTTCTTCTTCGATGATCGAAGTGTACTGGTAGGGGCTCACCGAAAGCGTGGTGCCAATGCCTTCGAATCCGTTCTCGTGAGCGTAACGCGCGAGTTCTTCAATGCGGAGGCGATAGCAGGCGCGGCAACGCTGTTCGCGATGTTCAGGCGTGCCGTCCCACATCTGAGCGATGGCCTTTTGCCAGCGCGCGGGTTCGTAGGGACCTTCGATAGCGGGGATGCCCTGTTCGTCTGCCCAGTTCAAAAGCGTTTCAAGGCGGTGGTGGTATTCGGATTCAGGCGCAATATTCGAATTCAGATACGCGATGGTTATATCGTGCCCTGCTTCGGCGAGTATTCGTACAGGTTCGAGCGAACACGGACCGCAGCATGCGTGAAGTAGTATTTTCATAGGTTCGTCTTTGCTCCTTCCACCGTACTCTATACTAGCATCTGATAATCGATTCGAGTCGTATAGGAAGGAATGCCCACAATGCCCCAACGAGCTTACAAGGGAATTTTCTTCGATTTAGACGGGACGTTGCTTCCCATAGATATGGATGCGTTCTTAAGGGCTTATTTCAAAAGCTTCGGTCAATTCGTTGCAATGAAGGGATATGACCCTGAATTGTTCATTGAAGCACTTAACGGCGGTGTGCGCGCCATGATGGATTCTACGGGCGGTCGCAACGACGAGCGCTTTTGGAATACGTTCTGCTCTGTCATGGGCGGGACCCAGGCCGACCACGATGCCATTATGGATGAGTTCTATCAGGGCCCCTTCGATGAACTGGGTGCTTTGATTACGCCGGCTCCCGAAGCGGGCGAAGCGGTAGATCTGCTGGTGAAGAAGGGATATCGCCTCTATCTGACCACAATGCCGCTGTTCCCTCGCATTGCGGTGGAGAAGCGCCTTTTGTGGGCGGGTTGTTCGCCGGAATCATTCGAGCGCATTACCACGTTCGATAATTCCACGAGCACCAAGCCTAATTTGGCGTACTATCGCGAGAATATCGAAGCCATTGGCCTGTCTCCGCAAGAGCTGTTGATGGTGGGCAACAATACGCGTGAAGATCTGGCGGCTTTAGAGCTGGGTCTTGATGGGTATCTGGTGACCGATTGGCTCTTGAACCCGAATAACTTTGATATTGAAAGCGTGAAGCATGGTTCGATCGCTGATTTCCTGGCATTCGCGCAAGGGCTGCCTGTGTGCGAAAGCGCGGGTGATCGCTAATGAGTTTGTTCGATTTCACGATCGAAGCGCAATCGGGACATGCGCGTGCGGGGTCGTTCGAGACCGCACATGGCACCGTGCGTACTCCTTTGTTCATGCCGGTGGGAACCAGTGCGACCGTTAAGGGCATTCGTCCGCAAACGCTGCATGAAATCGGTTCGCAGATCATCCTTTCCAATACGTATCATTTGTCGCTACGCCCAGGGGCCGATCTTATCGCCGAGGCGGGCGGCCTGCATAAATTCATGGCCTACGATGGCCCGATCCTGACCGATTCGGGCGGGTTCCAGATCTTTTCATTGGCTGACACGCTGAAGCTTGATGACGATGGCGTGACGTTCTCGTCTATCTACGACGGAAGCAAGATCCGCTGGACGCCCGAGACCAACATGGATATTCAGCAGAAGCTCGGGGCCGACATTATCATGCAGTTGGACCAGTGTCCGCCCTATCCGGCAACGCGCGAATTCGTTCAGCGCGCGGTGGATCTGTCGAGCGTATGGGCAAAGCGTTGCTTGGCGGCGCATACGCGTGAAGATCAGGCACTGTTCGCTATTTGCCAGGGCGGCATGAACCTTGATATGCGCCTTGAATCCATCCGCCGTTTGAAAGAGATCAGCGATGAAAGCGTGCGTTCGGGTCATAAGGATTTCAAGGGCTTTGGCATTGGCGGATATTCGGTTGGCGAAGACCACGAGGTCATGTTCGAAACGCTCGGCGATGTCGCGCGTGCGTGCCCGGAAGATAAGCCCCGCTACGTGATGGGTGTGGGTAACCCCACGACGTTAGTGCGTGCGGTGCACGAAGGCGTCGATATGTTCGACTGTGTGCTTCCTACGCGAACGGCGCGTATGGGAACCGCGTTCTCTTCGCAGGGCCGCATGAACATGCGCAACGCGCGTTTCATTCACGATTTCAACCCGATCGATCCGACCTGCACGTGCCCCACATGCCAGACGCATAGCCGCTCATACATTCGTCATTTGGTGAAGCAGAACGAAATGCTAGGTAGCGTGCTCTTGAGCATTCATAACTTGCATTTCCTCATTCATCTGATGGAGCGTGCGCGCGAAGCGATTCTACGGGGCGCCTACGAAGAGTTCTACCAGGAGTGGATGAATTCGCCTGCAGCACAGGATTACTGATTTTTTTGATAAGTAACAATGGATTAACGTTTGAGCAGCTATTATTAAACGTTAGGTAATTTAGTAGAATGCACCGTCTTCTTTCCAGAGCCATGAAAGGCTCGGATGGTGCTCATAAGGTGCGTCTTCGCGCGTGCCATTCGCTAGAAGGAACAGTATGGCCGACACATCGAAAAGCGATAAGAAGCAAGAAAAGAAGAAGGAAAAGGACCGCCTTCGTGCCGAGCGAGCCAATCGCAGTGCGGCGAGCAAGCGTAAGAAAGAACGCGAAAAGCGCAGCAAGCGATCGGGCAGCGGCAACGATAGGCGCCGCAATATGTGGCTTCTGGTGGTAACGACCCTTATCGTTATCGCTTCTATCTTCATGTTCATGCCGCCCCAGGAAAAGATCAATCAGGGTCTTGATATCCAGGGTGGTCTTTCGGTGGTCCTGTCGGCGCAAAGCACCGATGGCGAAGAGATCAGCGCTGAAGACATGGAAAAATCGCGCGCGATCATCGAATCGCGTGTTAACGCATTGGGTGCTTCGGAGGCAACGGTCCAGGTACAGGGAACCGACCAGATCCTGGTTCAGATCCCCGGTCTGTCCGACACGGAAACGGCGCTTGAGACCATCGGCAAGACGGGTAAGTTGGAATTCGCCCGTGCCGATACATTCACTAATTCCGAAGATCAGAGTGCTATCCAAAGCGGCACCTACATGCAGCAGCGGACCATTACGGATAATTATGGCAACAGCTTCCCCACGGGCGAAATGGTATATCGCAGCGTAGAGGACGGCACGTATACGCCTTTGATCACGGGTGAGAACATCACGCGCGTAACGGTCGATAAAGCAAGTGAGACCAGCTCATACTATGCGGTCAACATCACACTCGATAGCGAAGGCGCTCAGGCGTTCGCTCAGGCAACGCGCGATCTTGTTTCCACGAACGGGCAGATCGTCATCGTCTTAGATGGTGAGATCCAGTCGGCTCCTGCGGTACAGTCCGAAATCACTGATGGCAACGTGTCCATCACGGGTAACTACACGCTTGAAGAAGCGCAGATGCTCCAGACCGTTCTGGAATCGGGCTCCTTGCCGGTGAGCTTCCATTACGAGCAGAGCCAGGTTGTAGGCCCGACCCTCGGCCAGGATGCGCTGATGAGCGGCTTGCTCGTTGCGGTCCTCGGTCTGACGCTGGTCATCCTGTACTTGCTGGTGTTCTACCGTGGCCTTGGCTTCTTGACTGCATGCGCCATGGTGGTGTTCGCCATCTTCTACCTGGGCTTGCTGGCAACGCTTTCTGCGTTCGGCCTGTTCTCGCTGTCGCTTGCAGGTATCGCGGGTATCGTTCTGACCATTGGTATGGCGGCGGACTCGTCCATTCTGGTATTGGAGCGCTTCCGTGAAGAGATTCGCATGGGACGCAGTGTTCGTGCGGCATCTAAGACGGGCGTGTGGCACGGCATTCAGACCTCCATCGACGCCGACTTGGTAACGCTTGTTTCGGCGCTGACGTTGTTCTTCTTGGCTTCGGCTTCGGTCAAGGGCTTCGGTATGACCCTTGCGCTGGGTATTGTGTGCGACATTGTCATGATGCTTCTGCTTAAGGCACCGCTCATTCGCCTGTTGGCTCCGCGCGTTATTGCGAAGCATCCCGGCTTCTGGGGTGTCAAGGATAGCCAGGAAGCGGCCTATGTATATGCCGAACTGGCCGACACCACGCTGGCTCCTGAAGAAGCTGCGGAGTTGGCCGCGCGTTCGGACGCTTCGGCTTCGGACGATGCAAAGGCCGACGAACCACGTTCGGTCACGTTCAAGACGCTCGATCAGTTGAAAGGACGCTTTCTTCGTCACGATATCAACTTCATGGGTGCGCGTAAGATCCTACTGTCGGTTTCCGCGGCGCTTATCGTGCTTTCCGTTGCCGTTGTGGGCATTAAGGGCGTTGACTTTGGTATTGAATTCGTAGGTGGCACGTCGGTTGCGTTCCATGATACGGGCGATATTACGATCGAAGATATGCGTGCAGCATGCACCGATGCGGGTGAACCCGAAGCGGTCGTGCAGACCACGAACACTGATGGTTCGGCGGGCTTCCTGATCCGTACCACTAATACTTCGCCTGAGGCTGCTGCTGCGATGGCTAACCAGGTGGCATCCGATCTGGGTATTTCGACCGATAGCTTCGAAGTTAACACGGTCGGTCCTGACTGGGGCGCTGGCGTTATCCAGGCATCGGTCATCGCATTCGTGGTATCGCTTCTGCTGATCATTGCCTACATTGCGGTTCGCTTCGAATATAAGATGGGCATCATGGCCGTAGTCGCCTTGCTGCACGACCTGGTCATCGTGGTGGGTATTTACGCGCTGGTCGGACGCGAGATCACCCCGAACATGGTGGCTGCATTGCTAACCATTCTGGGTTATTCGCTCTACGACACGGTGGTCGTGTTCCATCGCATTAACGACAATATGAAGGAATCCGGCATTAAGTGCACCTTCATGTCCATGGCGAACCATTCCATCAATCAGGTGTTCGTCCGTACCATCAACACGACCTTGACGTCGTTCGTACCGGTATTCGGAATGCTGTTGTTCGGCGGTGAAACGCTGAAGGACTTCGCGTTCGCAATGGCCATTGGCTTGATCGCCGGTTCGTATTCTTCCATTGCGGTTGCAACGCCGCTGTATGCTATGTGGAAGTCGCGCGAGGCGAAGAACGCCAAGCTCATTAAGAAGTACGGACCCGAAGTGCAGCTGTTCACGTTCGCATCTACGCCGTATCCCGTTCCGGCTTTGCAGGCCGCGGGCGAGGGTAGCGCCGCAGCGGTTGACGCTACTGCAGCGGGTTTTGCTGGTGCAACGGATGCTTCGGGAAATTCAAGTGAAAAAGTAGGCAAGAGCGCCTACAAGAACCATAAAGGGAGGAAGAAACGATGAGAGAGGGTAGCGCGCCAAATTTTGCTCCACCCGTGGAGGAAGGCATCGTATTTACGTTCCAGGACGAATCGGGTGATACGGTCGATCTGGAATTTCTGGGCCTGATCATCCATCAGGACCGTCGCTATGGCTTCTTCTACAACATTGGGGAAGGTAGTGAAGTAGGCGGATCGGGCGAGGTCACGGTTCTGGAAGTGACCGAACTTGATGAAGACGGTCAACCTGCCGGTTTTGAGTTGGTCCTCGACGATGCCATCGCACAAGAGGTATACCGGGCTTTCCAGGTAGCAACAAAAGATCTTTATGACTTTCAATAGGCAAAGCGCGCTTCGGCGCGCTGTCTTGTTTTAAGGGGTAATTATGAACAGTCACGTTCCCTTTCCTGCGATCACGGGGCACACGCATCTTGTTTCGATGATCGGAAGTCCGGTAGCTCATTCGGCATCGCCGGCAACGCATACGCTGGCGTATCAGAAGGTGGGTATCGATGCGGTTTTCCTGGTGTTCGATGTTGATGAAGAAGGTCTGCCTGCGGTCATGGAAGCCTTCCGCAAGATGGGCGGTTGGGACAGTACGACCGTCACAATGCCCTGCAAGCAGGCGGTCATTCCTTACCTTGATGATATGAGCGAAGCGGCACGTCTGATGGGTACCGTGAACGTGGTGAGGAAAGAAGCTGATGGGACCATCAAGGGCTATAACTCCGATGGCGAAGGCTTCATGAACAACCTTATTAAGCAGGGGGTTCAGGTAGAAGGCGCCACAATGGTGCTGGTGGGCCCCGGCGGTGCAGGATCGGCTATTCTGGTTCAGGCGGCCCTCGATGGTGTGGCGCAACTAGATGTATTCGCACGCGAAGGAGGCAAGTCGTACGCTCATGCGCTGGAACTGGCGCAGCGCGTGCAAGAGGCAACGAGCTGCACGGTGAATGTGTATGCCCTTGAAGATGCTGATCAACTGCGCGCCTCTATTGCGCAGGCAGATATTTTGGCGAACTGCACCAATGTTGGCATGGGGAAGGATAACGCCGACACGCCCGTACCGGCAGAGTTCCTGCACTCGAAGGTGGCGGTCGCCGACGTGATCTATACGCCGCCCGAGACGCAGCTTCTTAAAGACGCGCAAGCTGCAGGTTGCCGCACGTTCAACGGGCTCGGGATGCTTGACGAACAGGCGGTAGCGGCCGATAAGATCCGCTTCGGTGTCGAGATCCCCATCGACGAAATACGTGCCGAACTCAACGGGGAATCCGCGTAGGGGCGCGTCCTCAACGGAGTATTTGCGTAGGGGCGCCGTTCGCTACTACTATTTCTCAATAGAGAAACCGTGTGTAGGGGCGGTGCTACTGCTCTTCTTCAACGGGTGTGTAATAGGTGTTCAGCACGATTTCGTAGGCAGCATTTTGGTCGATGGTGTATTCCGAGTTCTTGCCGGGCTGGCTCATTTCGCCCGTTAGCGCGGTGGCGTTGAGTGCGGTCATGCCGTTTTGCTGGACCACGGAAGCCAGGTAGCTGAATTCATTTGCTCCCAGATTCGTAATGGCGTATTCGCCCGCCAAGTTGTATAAGTTCACCAGGATGCTCACATCACCCTTGGCGGCTTGTAGTGCTTGGCTGAAGTAGGCTTCCAGGAACTGCTTTTGGCGCGCTTGGCGGTCGAGCGAAGAGGTGCTTACGGAAGTATCGCGATACTGCACGTAGTACAGTGCGTTCTTCCCGAACAGCACCGTGGGTTCACCTTCGTATGCATTCGCTTTGGTGACGGTCTGCAAGGGGGTCAGGCTAACGCCGCCAATGGCGTCCGCCAGCGGACCGATACTGTTCATATCTAGCGAGAAATAGTATTCAATGGGAATGTTGTACAGCAGGCGCGATGCGGCACGTGCGGTGTTCTCGCAGCTCGACTCGCGCCCATCGCCGTAGCCATAGGCCAGGCAAAGCTGCATCTTTTCCTGGCCTACGTAGCGGTCGCCTGCATAAAGATCTACATCAACCATGGAATCGCGGGGCAGGATGATGGGCTGAACCGTGCCCTTTTCGGTATCTATGGCCATTACGAAAACAGCATCGGCCTGGCCGGCGTTCTCGCCTTCTTGAGCGATAGTCTTACGGTCAAAGCCGATCATAAGAACGGAAACCATGTTCTCGTTCAGGATGTATTTCTTGCCCTCGTACGTTACGGTCTTGCCCTCGTCGTATGTGGCAGCTTCTTCGCTGGTTTCGGGGTTGGCGTTCGCCATGGGGCTCTTCAAGGCGCCTTCGCCCGCTTTTATGAAAGCGAACGCACCCAGGGTGATACCCGCAATAAGAAGCACTGCAACGCATAGCGCGATCGCGATGTTGCGCTTGCGCTTTTTGGCCTGGCTTGTTTTGTGGCGCTTGCGTATTACGCCTTCGGCATGTTTGGGCTGAGGGGCGAATTTTGCAGTTTCGTTTGCAGCACTGTTCGTGTTGTCAGCAAGGTTATCTGCATCATTGGTGGTGTTGTTCGCGTCAGCAACAGGGCTATCTGTGTCCTTGGTGTTGCTGCTTGCATTTAACGGTGATTCGTCCAGCGGGGATTCTTCGTTATTTGGTTGCTTGGTCATTGGTTAGAACTCCGGTTACCAGGTAGCGGGTCGTTGTGCGGGAGGCATCGCCCATGCAGGTGCTCAGTTGTACGATCTTGTCCGAGCTTTCCAGGGTAGCGCCTTCGCGCACGTTCACCAGCATCGAACTGGGGTTAAGTACGCTCACAAAATACGATTCGCGCACTTCTGTGTCAGAAAAATCGAATGAGTTAAGAATATGCCTGTTGTCGTATTGGTACGCAGCCACAATTTGGTAGGTAAGAATGTGGCCAGGCGTATAGATGTAGATCTCCGTATTGTTGGCGAAGAACTCCGGGTCTTCAAATTCATGGAGCTGCGTGAACATGCTGCCGTTCTTCATATTGTGACCGTACAGCACGGTCACGGGGTCAGAGAAATCGGTACTGTTCATGCTCTGAGAATAGATGGAGCCCTCTACGGCATATTCGCCAGAGGAGTTATGGTCCAAATAGAATGAATCGTCGCCTGCCCGCTGCATTACGGGAAGGTTGATATTGGTGCCGGGGATATAGATCCAAGCATAGATATCGGGGTTCTTCTGCTTTTCGGTAATGAAGTCTATAGGGTTCTCTTCCAGCATCGGTTCGCTGCTAGGGATGGGGTTTCCTTGCTGTTCTTGGGCCGCGCGGTCCATTTCTGTTTGCTGCCATACTAAATATGCGCAACCAGCCAGTCCGCAGCAGAGGAGCACGACAAGCAAAAGAACAAGGGCACGGTTCTTATTCGTGCCCTTGTTCTGGTTTTGGCTTATGTGTTTTGGTTCAGCCATAGGTGCAGTTAGCGCGCCTTATTTGGTCATGCGCTTGCGAAGCGCGAAGGCGACAGCGCCTGCGCCAACGAAGCAAATACCGGAAGCGGCAGCAACCAGGGTCATATCAACGCCGGTCTGAGGGGAAACGCTGCTGGTGTCAGCTGCGGTGGTGCCGGTTGCGGTGGTGGGATCAACTACAACGGTGAAGATGGAAAGGCCGTCGGTCTTGATGATGATGTAGCCGTCAGCGGAAACGGTAGCTTCCTTAACTTCGGTGGTGCCATCGTTGTGTTCGATGAATACCTTAGCGTTAGCGCCAGCGTACTTGGTGCCAACATTGAAGGTCAGGGTGATGTCGGTCGCATCGCCTGTGGTGTTGGTTACCTCGAAGGATGCAACAACAACTTCGCTGCCGGAAAGCACAACATTGGAAGCTTTCTTCGGGGTTTCGACTACGGTAAGATCGCCGGTGCCGTTGGCGGTCACGGTAAGGGTCGTGCCATTAGATGCGGCGCTGGAACCGTTAATAACGCTGGGGCTTGGTGCGGCGAAGGCCATTGCGGGCAATGCCAGTACCATGACTGCTGCGAGTACTACGGTGAACAATTTCTTCTTCATGAATACCATCCTTTTATACAGTTCATGCATTGTGATCTTGAAGTGTAATTTCAGGGAATAATACCAGCTGAGCACTTGGTCTTGAAGTGCTTTGAAACCAGTGATGGACATGGTGCTATGAGGGGTGGGATTCGTGTAATGAAGTAGCGGGCGTCTGAGGCGGAGACGCTTGAGGTGGGGCGCTTCGATTCGCCCGGAAATCACGCGCTGATGCCGCTGGCCCTCGGGCTGCCTCCGCGGCAAGCAGTTCATTTTCATCTTAAGTAAGGGTTCGTTGCAATAATCGATTGACTTAGCTAATTCTTCGCACGAATGGTGGGCGAGAGTCATCTCTTTGCCTTATTATTAGTCGAACTACGTATCTGAATTATCGTTGTTCGGTACTTCAAATGGTGCGTACAGCCTGTTCTTAGGTTTTGCTTGCCACATATTTTGGATCGATGCGCCAAGGGCTCGTGCGGCTTGGTTCGGGTCTTTGCATCCGTTGCCCCCGCGCAATCTGCTTGGACTTTCGCCTTCGTACGGTCTGCTTGAGCTCTTGCGTCCGCGCGGCTCTTTTGAGTCCTTGCGTTCGGACGCCGTCCAAAAATGTGCGGCATGCGAAGGGTAGAACGGGGCAGTGCGCGTGTACCGCATTTCAATTGTTGATACCGATGAAAAAACGGTCAAGGTAATTGAAGATGTCATCAAGAACCATCCGCTGGGTTCGATCCTTGAAGTGAAGGTCTTGTCGTCCACTGAAGACTTGCAGCGCCTTTTCGAGGATTCCTATATGCCCGAAGACGCCGCGCCTGATGTGGCCATCGTGGATGCCAACTTTGATGGCAAGCATTTGCTGGGCACTGGATTGGTGAAAATGGTCCAAGCACGCAAGCCCAGCATGCAGGTGATATACACCACAAACAGCCTTGAGGGTATGAGTGCGGTGTATTCAACGGACCACGTATGCACTTGTTTGAAACCGCTTAATCGATTGGAATTCGAAGGCGCATTTAGCAGGGCGCTGGCTAAGTACTTCGCTGAAGCCAATAGACCCATGGGTGTGCGCGTGAATGGCAACCTTGTTACCGTGATGCCTGCTCAAATTTCTTACGTGGAATCCAATCGCCGCAAAGTCGTACTTCATGTAGATGGCAAAGAACTTGAAACGTATGCATCTATCGGGTCGTTGCTGGATGTATTGCCGGGTACGTTCGCGCAATGCCACAAGAGCTTCTTGGTGAACCTGGCGTACGTGGCTGAACTGCGCAAGGACGACATCTTGTTGCGCGATGGCACCGTTGTTCCCGTAAGCCAAAAGCGGCGCAAAGAAATGCAGGAAGCGCTGAAGTCTTTCTTGCGTCAAAGAGTGGTTGGGGGGTCCACGCGAAAAGCGGGAGAGGACTCGTCGTCCTAGCGGCTCCGAGGGAATTTCAGGTGGCTTGATCTGGGATTTAGCGAGGCATCGTAACGCGGTTTTTTTCGAACGATTTTTTTACATTCCCCATTGGGTAAAACGCTTGAGAAATGTAGATTTTATCGTGCCGTCAAAACTGTCAATTACTTGTTACTTCAAAAGCATCGCTTGATACAAAGCACCTTAAATAGAATGCATTCAATTTTTATTATATGCAACGTCTAAGGCGTGGGTGTGCCTACGGGTGCGAACCATGCGCAAGGAAGCCGCCTGAACAGGCGGTTTTTTGCGCAGGGAGCCCGCGTTATGTTCTGCACATCTGTAAACCGCGCACCTGGTGCGCAAGAAGGAAAAGAATGACGTTACTAGAGCTTTTACAGCTGCTTAAAAAGCACCTGAAATTAGTTATCGCCCTGCCCATTGTCTGCGCAGTTGCCGTGGCGGCGTATGCGTGGCTATTTATGCCCAATACGTACACGGCTTCGGTTTCCATGTACGTGCTGGCATCTTCGGAAGATTCTGCATCCAAGACCACCATGCAAAGCGATCTTTCCGCAAGTCAGATGCTTACTAATGACGTTGCACAGCTCATTATGAGCGAGCGCATTACAGCTGAAACCGCAAGCGCCCTTGGTATGACCACTTCTGAGCTGGCTAAGTACAAGGTGAACGTGACCAGTTCTACTACCACGCGTCTTGTAACCATCGATGTTACGGGTAAGAGCCCTTCCACTACGGCGTCGGTCGCTAATGGCATTGCCAGCGCAACCAACACTACGGCAAAAGAGATCATGGCCGTTGAAGCGGTGAACGTGATCGACCAGGCCGTTACGCCGGGAAGCCCTTCTGGGCCTAATCGCCCCATGTATGCCGCAGTGGCGTTCCTTGCGGGCTTGTTCGTTGCCATTGCCATTGTTGTGGTGATGGATATGGTCAACACTCGCATTCGCAAGCCTGAAGAAATCGAAGAACTGCTGGGATTGCCTGTTATCGGCCGTATCCCAATCATCAAATAAGGAGGTGCACAGAATGGCTAGGAACAATCGTCGTAAGGGCAATACGCTAGAAATTGCCAACGCAGTAAAAACGCTGTACGCGAATATCCGCTTTGCGTCTGTGGACCATCCTGTTAAGAGCATTGTGGTTACCAGTTCGGTGCCCAACGAGGGTAAGACCACTACAACGTGCGAACTGGCGAAGGCCATCGCCGGTGCGGGCAATACGGTGCTGCTTATTGAATGTGACATGCGCCGCCGCGATCTGGCTACCAGGCTTGATGTGCGCCCCGCAAAGGGGTCGTACGCGGTAATGTCTGGCGATTGCGCGCTGGAACAGGCCGTTGCTAAAACCGCAACGAAAGGCGTGTTCTTCCTGGACACGGAACCCAACATCCCGAACCCTGCGGACCTGCTTTCTTCCCGTGCGTTCGCACGCTTGATTGAAGAAGCGCAAGGGGTTTATGACTACGTGGTTCTTGATACGCCTCCCGTTGGCACGTTCGTTGATGCCGCTATTGCGGGTCGCTTGGTAGACGGCGTTGTGCTGGTTGCCAAGATGGGCGGCCCCAAGCGTGACGAACTGCTTAACGCCTATGACCAGCTGGTAAAGGCGGATGCCCATATTCTGGGTGTGTGCGCCACCTTCTGCGAAGGCACCGGCAGCGAATACTACTACGCCTATTACGACAAGGGTGGCAACCGTTTGGATATGGATGCCTTGCAGGAAGATGGGCATCCTGCCGAATTCAGCACCTTACCCGAACAGCGGATCGCCCGTTCGCGTCCTATGCGTCATGCGGCTCCGTCTCCCGCATCGGCTGGGTCTCAGGCTCGGGCTGGTCAGTCTGCATCTTCGCAGGGTGCGCCAGCTTCCGGTGTTAATCCGGTACGCGTAGACAGGAGGGGCCGCTAGCCATGCGCGATGTGCATTGCCACATACTTCCTGGGGTTGATGACGGTGCGCGCTGCATGGAGGAATCTCTCGCCATGGTCGAAGCGGCAAAGCGTGCGGGTGTTACCAGCATGGTGTGCACCCCTCATTGTCGCGATCCATGGTTCGATTACGAAGCTATGTGGAACGCTTTTCATGCGCTTAAGGCCGAAGTTGAAAAGCAGAGCATGGCGCCTCGTTTGAGTATGGGTTTTGAAGTGAACTACAAAAAGCTCATGGAGCTTGGTGTGGACTGGGTACCGCGCTTGGCGTTCGAAACGGGTGAGTTCTTGTTGGAGTTGCCTACGCGTACGTTGCCAAGCGATTGGGAACGTATGGTGTTTGAAATTCAGGGCATGGGTCACACGGTGATCATTGCCCACCCGGAACGCTACAAAGCCGTCCAGGAAAGCTTGGATGTGGCGCGCGGATTTATTCGGGCGGGCTGCAAGATCCAGCTTTCGGCGGATTTTTACGATGAGGGCAGGTTCAGCGCTGTGAAGAAAACAGCTAAGGCGCTGATCGAAGAAGGTCTGGTGAATTATATCGCCAGCGACGCCCATGGCCCCAGCGGGTACGAAACGCTGGCGCGGGTGCGCAAGGAATATCGGCCACGCGGTGGTCATGCTCGCATAACGTAGGCGGGCACAGGGCTATAAGCCAGGAAGGGGCGCAATGCCTGCCCTGGTGAAAGGCCAAAAGCCACAAGGCAAACGCCTTGAAAGAGGAAGCCGTTCTTAGGCAAGCAGAACAGGCGCGGCTTCCTCCTTCAAGCCGTTTTACGTGAATGGCTTACATATTTACGAATGTGCTGAATCGTCGCTGGGTGCGCGTTTGGTGGCAGCGTGAAGTTGAATGAAGTTATTGCATGCAATTGCACATTGCAAGGGCGAAGCCATGCCTTTGCATCCCTGCGCGCTGCAACGGTCGCGGCTGTTGCCTGAATATGGTACTGCGCAAAGGGCCGGCATACAACGGCGCGCTTCTTTGCCAAAAGGGGCAGAAAGGAGGGCGCTATGTGGTACGTCATGCAAGTTGTTGGCGGCAAGGAACATAAGGTCCTCCGTCAGGTAGAAAAACTGGTGGACGAAGACGCTTACGTAAAGTGCTTCACCCCCAGCTATGAGCTGAAAAAACGCTATAGCGGCGAATGGAAGCTGCACCGTGAGGTGCTGTTTCCGGGCTATGCGTTCGTAGAAACCAAAACCCCAGAAAAGTTCGCAGCGCAGCTTCAGCGTGTGCCGGAAATGGTGCGCTTGCTAAGCAGCGGCGAAGATGATGCAGGCAATAGTAATTTCATTCCGCTAACTGACGAAGAAAAAACGCTGATCAGTGCATTCACGGGCAATGAAGACCACGTAATGAAGATGTCCGAAGGAATTATCGAAGGGCAGAACGTGGTGGTTATGAAAGGCCCCCTTATGAACCAGGAGTTCCTGGTTAAAAAGATAGACCGACACAAGCGCCTGGCCTATTTGGAAGTGCCCATCTGCGGGCGAACCGTAAGCGTAAAAGCTGGATTAGAGATTGTTAGAAAAAGCTGAACAATTGAATAGCGCGGTGGAAGAGGCTCTTGCTGAGGACGAAACTCTTTCTGCGAATGTGGCTCAGGTAGTTCCCGAAGGAACGAAAGAGCGCTTCATTCCCATGCAGCTCCTTAAGGAATGGGACCGCAGTAGGCTTGGGTATCGTTGCGTAAAGCGCGCGTTCGACATTGTGTTTTCCGGCTGCGTTATTGTTGTGGGCCTGATTCCCGCACTGGTGCTTTGCGCGATTATTTGCGCCGAAAGCCCTGGTAACCCAATTTACGTTCAAACGCGCGTGGGCCGCACCCATCGAGACGGCAGCATGCACGAATTCAAAATGTTCAAGTTCCGTAGCATGGTTAAGGATGCGGACAAAAAGCTGGATGGCCTGCTGGATAAAAACGAGGTCCAGGGCGCCATGTTCAAGATGAAGAACGACCCTCGTATTACGCGTGTAGGCAAGTTCATTCGTAAGCACTCCATCGATGAATTCCCGCAGTTCATAAATGTGTTCCTGGGCGATATGACTGTGGTGGGGCCAAGGCCTCCGCTGCCTAGGGAGGTTGCTCAATATACCGAACATGACCTTCAGCGCCTTGCGGTGAAGCCTGGTGTTACGGGCCTTTGGCAAGTGACGGAGCGTAACAACGTTGGATTCGACGACATGGTGGAACTGGATCTGACTTACATCAAGAACAGCGGACCCTTGTATGACCTGAAGCTTGTGGTAAAGACGGTGGCTGTGATGTTCGAAGGGGAGGCTAGCTAGTGACCCCTTCAGGCAGCAATCAAAACCAAGGCCTTAAACGTGTTTCAGTGATAGGAGTTCCTATTACTGCGACGAATATGACTGAGTGCCTGGCTTATTTGAAAGAGAACATAGAGCAGGCAAGGGGCGAGTACATATGTGTATCTAACGCACATACGTGCGTAATGGCCCATGACGACCCTGCTTATTGGAAGGTTCAGGCAGATTCTTTGATGTCCGTTCCTGATGGGAAACCTTTATCAATTGTAGGGAAAAGGGAAGTTCCTTCCATGGACAGAGTGACGGGCCCTGATTTGATGCGCGAAATCTTTGCTTTATCAAGCGAGAAGGGCTGGAGTCATTATTTCTATGGAAACGAACAGGGAAACCTCGGCTTGCTCCGCGTTTCTCTTGAGAAGACGTATCCGGAACTAACAATCGCCGGGATGGAGCCATCCGTTTTTCGTCCTCTGTCTAAAGACGAAAAAGAAGAACTTGCTGAGCGGGTTAATTCCTCGGGAGCGGATTTTCTTTGGGTTGGTCTAGGAGCGCCTCGCCAAGAGGTGCTTTGTCATGAGCTTAAGGGAAGAACTTCTTCTGTGATGATTGGCGTTGGGGGTGCGTTCAACATTCTTGCTGGCGCAGTCCCGGAAGCACCTCCATGGATGCAGAACATAAGTCTTGAATGGTTGTACCGCTTGATGCAAGAGCCCAGACGTTTGTTTAAGCGTTATCTGATTACCAACACTAAGTTCCTCATATATCAATTTGCTGGCGTAAAACGCAGAAGGGGTGACGAATGAGCTCATTCGATGGCAAGACTCTCATGATTACTGGTGGCACAGGTAGTTTTGGCAATACCGTGCTTAAGCACTTTCTAGATACGGAAGTGGGAGAGATTCGCATCTTTAGCCGTGACGAAAAGAAACAAGATGATATGCGACACAGGCTGCAATTGCTGAACCCGGAAACTGCTTCGAAGGTCCGCTTCTTTATTGGAGATGTGCGAGACGTTCGGAGTGTACGTGATGCAATGCACGGCGTGGATTATATCTTCCATGCGGCAGCTTTAAAGCAGGTTCCCAGTTGCGAGTTTTTTCCCATGGAAGCGGTACGCACCAATGTTTTAGGTACGGACAACGTGCTTCATGCTGCCATTGACGAAGGTGTAGACCGTGTAGTGTGCTTGTCTACCGATAAAGCGGCGTATCCCATCAACGCCATGGGCAAAAGCAAGGCGATGATGGAGTCCATTATCTATGCAAACGCACGCAATGGTGCGGGCCGTACTACTATCTGCTGCACGCGTTATGGCAATGTTATGTGTAGCCGAGGATCCGTGATTCCTCTGTTTATTAAGCAGATCCGCGAAGGCAGCCCCATCACCGTGACCGACCCTGGCATGACGCGCTTCCTTATGAACCTCGACGAGGCAGTTGATTTGGTAAAGTTCGCATTCGAGCACGCTAACCCGGGTGATTTATTCATCCAGAAGGCTCCGGCATCAACCATTGGCGATTTGGCCGAAGCGGTGCAGCAGGTATTTGGCCGTACTGAGACAAGGGTTATAGGCACACGTCACGGAGAAAAGCTCTACGAGACTCTGATGACGTGCGAAGAGCGCTTGAGGGCAGAAGACATGGGCGACTACTTCCGAGTAGCGGCTGATACACGCGATCTAAACTATGACAAATTCGTTGTGAATGGTAGTGTTGAGACTCAAGCTGATGAGACTTACACGAGTCATAATACGCATCGTTTGGACGTGGCGGGGACGGTTGAAAAAATCAAGACAGCCGAATATGTACAGTTGGCCCTAGAGGGTCGCGAGCACGAGGCGGTGCAGTAGTATGCGCATCCTGGTTACTGGTGCAAAAGGCTTCGTAGGCAGGAATCTCTGCGAGAGTCTTAAGGCTATTCGGGACGGCAAGGACCGTCGAGAGAAATACGCTTCGTTACTGCCCTTGACCATCTATGAATACGATCGAGAGAGCACGAAACAGGATCTTGATACATGGTGCTCTAAGGCTGATTTTGTGTTCAACTTGGCTGGCGTGAACCGTCCGAAAGACCCCGAACAGTTCATGGAAGGCAACTTTGGTTTTGCGAGTGATTTGCTGGAGCTTTTGAAGGCACATGGAAACACCTGCCCGGTAATGCTTTCGTCTTCTACCCAGGCGAGCCTGGAGGGGCGTTTTGCTGGCAGCGAATACGGCAGGTCAAAACTCGCTGGGGAGAGACTGTTTCAGGGCTATTCCGAAGAAACGGGTTCTCGCGTGTTGATCTATCGATTCCCGAATCTCTACGGAAAGTGGTGCCGCCCTAATTACAACTCGGCGGTTGCGACCTTCTGCAACAATGTGGCTAACAATCTTCCTATCACCGTGAACGACCCTGCAGTGGAGCTTGAGCTGCTTTACATTGATGACTTGGTTGAGGAGATGCTCAATGCGCTCTTGGGTGAGGAGCATCGCTGTGATTACGACGGGCTGACGGTTGTTCCGCGGGAGGGAGGTCCCTTTTGTTATGTGCCAACGACCGACCGTGTTGCGTTGGGTGAGATTGTCGAGTTGCTTCACTCTTATAAGGAAGCGCGTTCAACGCTGGATGTGCCCGATGTGATGGAGGGAAGTTTCTCGAAGAAGCTCTATTCGACCTATCTGAGCTACCTTGATCCGTCTGATCTATCGTACAGGCTCAAGATGAGCAAGGATGGCAGAGGCAGCTTTACCGAGATTCTGCGTACCGCCGATCGCGGCCAGGTGAGCGTCAATGTGAGCAAACCGGGTATTACGAAGGGCCAGCATTGGCACCATACCAAATGGGAAAAGTTCCTTGTGGTGTCTGGCGAAGGCCTAATTCGGCTTCGTCGCGTGGGTGTTGACGAGGCGGGAGGGCGGTACCCCACAGTGGACTACCGCGTCAGCGGAGAAGACATGACTGTGGTTGAGATGATTCCCGGCTACACGCACAATATTATCAACCTTTCGGACTCGAAGGATTTGGTCACTGTTATGTGGTGCAATGAGCGTTTCGACCCTGAGAGCCCCGATACGTTCTATGAGGAGGTATAGGCGATGGGCAAAGATTACTCTGGCGTTACCTTCAGGGGTGACGATCGCTTGAAGCTTCTGATCATCGTGGGCACTCGCCCCGAGGTTATTCGCCTATCAGAGGTCATCAAGAAGTGCCGCAGGTATTTCGATTGTATTCTTGCGCACACGGGTCAGAACTACGACTACAACCTTAATGGCGTGTTCTTCAGGGACCTCAAGCTCAGCGACCCCGAGGTGTACATGGACGCCGTGGGTAGCGACCTGGGTGAGACAATTGGCAATATCATCGCCGAGAGCTACGCGCTTATGGCGCAGATTCAGCCCGATGCGCTACTCATTCTGGGCGACACTAATAGCTGCTTGTCGGCAATCCCCGCGAAGCGTCTGCATATCCCCATCTTCCACATGGAGGCCGGCAACCGCTGCAAGGACGAGTGTCTGCCCGAGGAGACGAACCGCCGCATCGTTGACATCATCTCCGACGTGAACCTGGCTTACTCCGAGCACGCGCGCCGCTACCTGGCGGAGTGCGGGTGTCCGAAGGAGCGCACCTACGTCACGGGTAGCCCCATGGCCGAGGTGCTGCATGCCAATCTTGCCTATATCGAGGGAAGCGACATCTTGGAGAGACTCGGGCTCGAGCCGAAGGGCTACATGCTGCTTTCCGCTCACCGCGAGGAGAACATCGACACGCAGGCGAACTTCGAGAGTTTGTTCTCGGCGATCAATGGCCTGGCCGAGGAGCACGGCATGCCGATTCTGTACAGCTGCCACCCGCGCAGCCGCAAGCGCTTGGAGTCGACGGGCTTCAAGTTGCATCCGCTTGTGCGTATGCATGAGCCCATGGGCTTCCATGACTACAACTGCCTGCAGTGCAATGCGTTCTGTGTGGTGAGCGACTCTGGCACTCTGCCGGAAGAAGCTTCATTCTTCTCCAGTGTTGGTCGGCCTTTCCCCGCGGTATGCATTCGCACTTCGACGGAGAGGCCCGAGGCTTTGGATAAGGCCTGCTTTATTCTTTCTGGTATCGATGAGAAGGGTTTGCTGCAGGCTGTCGACGTTGCCGTGAGTATGGAGGCTGATGGCAATCATGGACTGCCCGTGCCCAACTATGTAGACGAGAACGTTTCGGACAAGGTTGTCAAGATTGTTCAGTCTTATGTGGGTGTTGTCAATAAAATGGTATGGAGAAAAAGCTAAAGGAAATGGGCGTTAAAGTTTTGCCTTTTTTACGATCTGAAAGGTGCAACTAGGTATGTCAAGCCGTTCTCTTAGAGTTTTGGTCGTGGGTCCTTCTATGGATGCCCAGGGTGGTATAGCGACTGTAATTAGGCAGCATTTCGAATGTGGCCTAGATAAAGATTTGAAACTAAGCTGTCTTGTCACCACCAGGGGTGGCTCAAGAGTGGACAAGCTCATTTGTGCTATCGGGGCGTATTTGCGTTTTCCGATGCTTGCAGTGACGGCGGACATTGTTCATATCCATTCGGCTTTAAGGGGGAGCTTCGTTCGAAAATATCCCTTGTTTTTGCTCTCGAAGTTACTTCGCAAGAAGGTGGTCCTCCATATCCATGAAGGAGAGTTCAAAGAAGTATTTGACAAATCTTCGGAGACAGAGAAAAAAAGGATTAGAAAAGCGCTTGCTTTGTCCGATAGAGTAGTCGTTCTTTCTTCGGAGTGGGCGGAGTGTTTTGAGAACTTTTTTGGAATTAAAGACAACGTCGTTGTTATTCCAAATGCGGTTCCGACCGGAGTTGGTGCAATCAGGGACTACGAGGCTCGTAATATTCTGTTTTTAGGTAAGCTTTGTGACAGAAAGAGTCCAGATGTACTTTTAAAAGCTATTTCTCAAGTCCGCTTTCCAATAAACGATTTGGTGGTTCATTTTGTTGGCAATGGAGATATTGCTAAGTATGAGGCGTTGGCCGCGGAAATCGGTGTCAGTGATAGGTGTTGTTTTCACGGTTGGAAGAAAGGAAAGGATCTCGAAAAGATAGTTCTCGACTGTTCGATTTTTTGTCTACCCTCTAAAAATGAGGGTATGCCGATGAGCTTGCTGGAGGCTATGTCTAGGGGCCTTGTGCCGATTTCAACACGAGTCGGAGGCGTTCCGAGCGTCATTAAGGATGGAGTTAATGGTTGTTTGATCGATGTGGGTGATGTTGATGGCCTGTCTGCGTGCCTTGATAGCTTATTGAACGATTCGGAATTACGTAAGAGGCTTGGACGGTTGGCCAGAAATACCATTGTTGAAGACTATAGTATGGAAAACCAGAAGAAACTAGTAAGGAATCTATATTTTGGCATCTGCAATCAACGTTGACAGTTCGCACCGTTTGGATAACGGCGAAATAGTGTTTGTAGCGCCTTCTCTTTGGGGTGGAGGCGCTGAGCGGGTTGCCATTGCCCTGTCCGAGTACTTTGTTTCACGGGGTTTTTCGTTTTCATTTTTGCTGACCAAAATGAAAGGCTCTCATTATGATCTTCCGGAGGGTGTTGTTCTCCAAGACGAAAATGCCTCTGAGTCCATTTCGCCTTTATGCCAGATTGCTTTGATACGGCGTACGATGAAGCGGCATTCAAATGCCGTGTTCGTTTCCTTTCTTCCCCATCAAAATATGTACACAATTCTCGCTAGTGCCTTTCTTCGAAATAGGGTGATTGTTTCTGTTAGAAACGAACCGACTTATGACTTTGCTGCTGGATCGCTTTTTCATCGTGTACGAGATATTCTTTACAAGATGGCAAATCATGTAGTGTTTCAGACCGCATATCAAAGGGATTGCTTTTCCGAGATAGACAGTAAAAAGTGTTCGATTATTCCCAACCCGTTATCTTCCTGCCTCCCGTCTCCTTATGCCGGCGTTCGGAGAAAGGTAATTGTGACATCTGGTCGCTTGGAGAACCAAAAAAATCATGCCATGACAATTCATGCATTTGCAAAATTTCTGAGCAGTCATCCAGATTATTCGTTGGAAATACTTGGTGAAGGGTCAGAGCGCGAATCACTTGCGAGGCTCGTTGAGGAGCTTGGTATTCAGAGTAGAGTTATGTTTCATGGCTTCCGCTCGGACGCTCTCGAGCTTGTCCGTACAGCTTCTATTTTTGTCATGTCTTCCGATTACGAAGGGCTCTCAAATTCCATGATTGAAGCATTGGCGATGGGCGTTCCTACGATATGTACTAGATGTCTAGGCGGTGGAGCGGAAGCTGTAATAATTGATGGCAAGAATGGCCTCCTCGTTAATCGCGGTGACGTTGATGCTTTGGCTGATAGAATGGGCTTTTTAGCAGGCAATCCTCAGGTTGCAACTCGCATCTCGGAGAATGCAATTAAGCTCAAGAAAGAACTTTGCTTAGATGCAATCGGGAGGCAATGGGAAATGCTACTGTGATGGTCGGATTTTTCAACAAATATACGCTTTGCAACAAGCCTCGCTTGTCTGTCTCTGATATTAGACTTGTTGAGTTGTTTCTTCTTTTATCGGTTGTCTTTTGTTTGCTATCTCAAGTCGTAAGCCTTTTGGGTGGATCGTTTTCTCCGATTTCTGAATGGACGTTGACTTATTTTTCCTACTCTACTTCATTTGGTCAATATGTAACCCTGTTAAAATACTCTTCCCAACTCTGTTTAATTGTTGTTTTGCTGTCTGTTATTGTCAAAAATGGGGCAAGCGATCCGATACTTATCATCCTTTCGTTAACCGGCTTTGTTTTGTATCTTGTTGTAGAGATTGCTGGCGGGGCAAATCCTCTAGAAGTTGTGTTCGGCTCGATTCCTCTTTCGGTATTTCTTGTCCCTCTTTTTGTGTTTGTTGGGCAAGATGTTCGGCTTGCAAGCATGATTGCCAAATGGTCGATACCGCTGGCCTTTGTGTGCTTTTTTGCTTCCGGCTTGATAACTCTTTGGTTTCGTCTTTCATGGGGATGGACAATGGAGTTTGGGGATTTCCCCGGCCGCGCTTTTTATGGCTATGCGATATGTGCTATGTGGGTAGCTTGTTTTGCCCGTTCCGCGAAGAATAACTCGCAAAGAAAACTAATGCTTCTTCTTTGTGCGCTTGGTCTTCTGTTTGGTTTGTTCCTGAATGTACGCAGTTGGGTTCTCCAATGTGCCGTTGCTTTTCTATTTGTATATGTTTTGCAAGCTCGTGGAAAAGCGGTTGCAACTAGGTCTATAAAGGCAATGGTTTTGCTTGTGACCTTTGTCGCAGTCTTAGCGCTTGCATTTCCCTCGGCGTTTGACACTTTCGGAGCAAGACTTGGCGATGACACTAGATCGGGCCAATACGATGTTTTCTTTGACCAGGTCGATCCAGCGTCACTGATTTTAGGATTGGGCTCAGAGGCGTCATATTCGTATGGCTCTTATGCAAGCTATAAATATTTTGACAATCAATTGATTTTTGTTGCATTTCACTATGGGGCAATTCCGGTGATTTGCTTCCTGTATGTCATTTTGAGATCACTTTTAGGTGTCCGAAATAGTGGATTTAAGCCTGGGCTGAGGTTTATTGCCGCAGCTTGGCTTGCAGCTGTGGTCGGATTGTCGACGTATTTCTCCTATGAAATGAATTATTTCATAGTGTCTCTTGTTGTGATCGCTGCTACTGGGCTGTGGTCTCCATCTCTCTCGGATGATGATTTCGGTAATGCGGCCGTCGAGAGAGGTTGCTAATGACCGAGGATCTTAAAGCAAAAGCATCTAGGGGCTTTGCCTGGAGTGTTGCGGAGAGATTTTTAACGCAGGGAACATTGTTTGTGGTTTCTGTTGTTTTGGCGCGTTTATTGTCGCCGACGGAGTATGGCACGATTGCGATGCTTCTTGTGTTTGTAAATCTCGCTGATGTTCTTGTCACTAATGGACTTGGTGAAGCGCTTATTCAAAAAAAGTCAATTGAACAAGTCGACTATTCAACGATTCTGCTATGCGGTTCTGTTCTTTCTCTCTTTTTGTATATTTTGATTTTTATTGCTGCTCCATTTATCGGCTCCTTCTACGACGATCCTTCTATGACATTGTTGCTTCGAATTTTGGCGCTCCGTATGCCTCTTGCCTCGTTTAATGCAATACAGAAGGCTTATGTTGCGAAAAATTTTTTGTTTAGAAAGCAGTTCTTATCTTCTTTCTTTGGGTCTTTCCTTTCTGGCGGTGCAGCAATCGTTCTTGCTTTGTTAGGCTACGGTGTGTTTGCGCTGATTGCGCAGCAACTATTAACCGTTGTGTTGTGTAGTATATTTCTTCTTGCTTCTAGTAAGTGGGTACCGGGTTTTCGTTTCTCCGGGAAGTCTTGCGGCGAACTCTTTCCTTTAGGACTCCAATTCGCTGGTGCGAATTTGATTAATGCGCTTTACAGCGAAGGGAGGTCGTTGTTGATAGGCAAATATTATTCTCCCGCCCAGCTCGCTTTGTTTAACAGGGGAAATCAGTTTCCGTCATTGATTGTTAACAATATTAATACTCCAATTAGCAATGTCTTGCTCCCAGTCATGTCTGAAGTGAAAGATGACGGTGCGAAGCTTAGAAACGTTGTAAAAAAAGCAATTCAGCTCGCCGCGTTTTTCATTTTTCCTCTTATGGGTTATTTGATTGTAGCTGCGGGTCCACTTGTTGATTTCTTGCTTGGACAACAATGGCTAGGATGCGTGGTTTATCTTCAAGTTGCATGCGTCTTCTATTTGTTTCAGCCACTTCAAACCATGAATTGGCAAGTGCTTAAAGCCGTGGGTCGCGGTGACTTGTGCTTTAAATTAGAAGTTCTGAAAAAGTCAGTAGGCTTCGGCTTGCTGTTTGCGTCGGTTCCTTTTGGCGTGTTTTGGATTGCGGCTGCAAGTGCTGTATTCGGTGCATTATCGATGCTGATTAATATGGCTCCAAACAAAAAAATCATTGGATATGCGATTGCTGAGCAGTTAAAAGATATGGTAAAACCGTTTGTTTCGACCGGCATCGCTATGGCTTTTGGAATGATTCCGCTTTATCTCGAGCTTCCCTCGTTGTTGACACTTGTCGTTCAAGCTTTGACCGGCCTCTTGATTTACCTCGTGGTTTCAAAGGTGGTCAAATCAGAAGGTCTTTCAATTATCGTTTCTGAAGTTCGAGTCAGGAGAAGCAAAGGGGAAGCTAATGCCTAAGGCGTTATGCATTAATTCGTTCACTCCGTCTGACGATGCGATGACTCGCCGCTCTTTGGCTGTTGTAACGTTGCTGGAAAAATGCGGATTTGACGTTGAAGTTGCGTGTACTGGTGTAATCCCAAAAGAGAAGGGCGTGCCAGGAGATTTCTTTGGTAGAACTCTGTATTGGTCTCGGGATTTAAGTCTCGGGAAATGGAATCTTGTTTCAAAGTACTTCGAACGTCTGTTCTCGAATAAATCATGGGACCTTTGCAAAGGCGTTCTTGATCGCAGCTGTCCTGATATCGTTGTTGTGTACGGCGTTTCGTTTGAAATAGCTAAACGTTTGGCTGCGTACTGCAAAAAGCGGAGTATTGCGGTTTACGCTGATGATACTGATTGGTTTGACCTTTCTTTTTCCGGTGATCTTGCATCGTATATTATCGGACTCTCAAAGGAAAAAAGATTTTTGAAAATGGATCCTTTGTTCGATGGTGTGATAGCAATTTCAAAGTATTTGGAGGAGCATTTTTCAAACTTAGGAACTAGGGCTTTCTTCCTTCCTTCCGTGGTTGCCGAAATGCCATCGTTTGATGTGGTGGAAAACAAAGAGCACTCCGCAACGGAGTTGAGGTTGATATATGCGGGCAGCTTAGGCTGTGGCAAGGATCATTTAGAATCGGTGCTTTCATATATCGTAAGCCAACCTAAATCATTGAGCAGATGCGTATCGATTGATATTGCTGGTGTTACAAAAGACGAATGCAGGTCGAATGGCTGGGGTGCTTACTTGAATGACGAGAGAATTCGAATTCATGGAATTATCGAGCATTCCTGCGTGCTGTCCATGCTTCGATCGGCTGATTTTGGAGTTTTGTTTAGAGAAGACGCCAGATATGCAAAAGCAGGATTCTCAACAAAATTTAGCGAATGCATGTCCATGGGTGTTCCCATGATTTGCAATCGAGTTGGTGGCGCAGATGCCGTGATAAGTAACGGTTACGATGGTGTGGTATTGGATGATTCAAGCGAGCAAGCGATTGCGTCTGCTTTACTGGAGTTGGCGTCTATGCCTTTGCATGCAATTTCCGAGACGAGCCTAAACGCTCGAAGTACTGCTGAATCTTTGTTTTTGATCGACTCTTACGTCGACGATTTTTCTCGCTACATTAATGAAGGATGGAGGAGATGATGGATTTCTTGACTTCATATATACAGAATCCCGCAAGACTATATTCCGCTCTTTCGTATAGGGGTTTGACGAAGTGGGTTCCAGATAAGACGCATCTCTCTCTGATGTACTGGGCTCTAATGAATAAGAAGCTGCCTTTGGATCATCCTGTTTCTTTTAATGAAAAATTACAATGGTTGAAAATGCACGACAGAAATCCGCTGTATGTCACTTTGGTTGATAAGTGTGCAGTAAAAGAATGGGTTGCATCGCGGATTGGGTCTCAATATGTAACAGCCACTTTAGGGGTGTGGGAAGATTTCGACCAAATTGATTTTGACGATTTACCTAATCAATTTGTATTGAAAACAAATCATGATTCTGGAGGAGTGGTTATCTGCCGTGATAAACGAGCTTTCGATATTGGTGGGGCAAAAAAAACCTGACAAAGCATTTGTCTCGAAATTATTATTGGCATTGCAGAGAATGGCCTTACAGAGAAGTTCACCCTTGTATATTTGCCGAAGAATATATAACTCCTCCCGCAGGAATGTCTTTTACCGGTACAACAGACTATAAATTCTACTGCTTTAATGGGGAACCGCGGTTTTTATATGTATCTAGCGGCTTAGAGAATCATGCTACCGCTCAGATCAGTTTCATTGAACTAGATTGGAAATTTGCTCCATTTAAACGCAGTGATTATCGAGGTTTTGACGTCCTTCCCGAGAAACCTTCCACTTATGAAGAGATGCTTCGTCTTGCGAAAGAGCTTTCGTTTGGCATTCCGTTTGTGAGAGTTGATTTTTTCGAGTATCAAGAAATCCCTCGTTTTTCCGAAATGACATTTTATCCTTGCGGTGGTTTCATGTCGTTTGAGCCCCCTGAATACGACTATCTGGTTGGCTCCCTTTTGGAGCTACCGGCTAAATAACTTGCAACCAGATTTGAAAGGTACTGTATGAAAAAAGTACTTGTTACCGGTGCCGCGGGCTTCATCGGCGCGTTCCTCTGCAAACGACTACTGGAAACCACCGATTACGCTATCGTCGGCTTCGATAATTGTAACAATTACTACGACCCCGACATCAAGGCCGATCGTTTGAGAATGTTGGCAGCAATCGCCGGTGAACAAAGTGCGGCAAACGGGCTTGACGGCTTCACCTGTGGTCGCTTTGAATTCATCCGCGGCGACCTAGCCGATGAGGCCATCGTAAAGAGCGTGTTCGAGCGCTTCAAGCCGTCAATCGTAGTTAACTTGGCAGCTCAGGCGGGCGTACGTTACTCCATCGAGAACCCCCGCGCGTACATTGATAGCAACATCATCGGCTTCTTCAATATCCTGGAAGCCTGCCGAAATTGGCCGATCGAACACTTGGTCTATGCATCCTCTTCCAGTGTTTACGGCGGCAACGAGAAGGTTCCGTTCAGCGAGGATGACCGTGTTGACGGCCCCGTCTCCCTGTATGCCGCATCCAAGAAGTCCAACGAACTCATGGCTAACGCTTACAGCAAGTTGTATGGTATTCCGGTCACCGGCCTCCGCTTCTTCACTGTATACGGCCCGATGGGTCGCCCTGATATGGCGTACTTCGGCTTCACTAGCAAATTGATCAAGGGTGAGACCATCAAGGTCTTTAACATGGGTGAATGCAAGCGCGACTTCACCTACGTCGACGACATCGTAGAGGGCGTGCATCGCGTCATGGCTATTCCGCCGAAAGTTGAAATGGGCGAGGATGGTCTCCCCATGGCTGCGCATCGCGTGTACAATATCGGCAACTCTAACCCGGAGAATCTGTTGGACTTCGTCGACACGCTGCAGCGCGTGCTGGTGGAAGAGGGCGTGCTACCCGAGAACTTCAACTTTGAGGCCCACAAGCAATTGGTCCCGATGCAACCTGGCGACGTGCCTGTAACTTATGCGGAGACCTCCGCCCTTGAGCGTGACACTGGCTTCAAACCCAGTACTACGCTGGAAAACGGCCTTCGCGCTTTCGCCAAGTGGTATAAGGCGTACTACGGGGTATAGAAGAAAGCTTGAAATAGAGCCCATGCGTAAGGCGGCCTCTCAACTGCACGAGAAATCAACATTACGTTTTTTAGTCGCGGCGGAATAAATCGCGGGTATACACCTTGCCCTCGACGGTATCAAGACAAGGGTCATAGCGGTTCGCGATAATCGCTTGGCTAGCGGCTTTGAATTCGTTAAAATCGCCGATGACACGGCTGCCGAAGAAAGTAGAGTCTGCGGGAAGCGTAGGCTCATAAATAACGACCGTAGCGCCCTTTGCCTTGATGCGTTTCATGACACCTTGGATTGAGCTTGCACGGAAGTTGTCTGAATTGCTCTTCATGGTCAGGCGGTATACCCCCACGGTCACTTCGCCTTCGCGTTCGGCGTCCCATTGGCTGTTTGCTTCGTACGCGCCGGCGAGCTCTAGCACGCGGTCTGCGATGAAGTCTTTGCGGGTGCGATTTGACTCTACAATGGCCGTAATCATGTTCTGCGGCACGTCGTCGAAGTTCGCAAGGAGCTGTTTGGTGTCTTTTGGTAGGCAGTAGCCGCCATAGCCGAAGCTGGGGTTATTATAGTGGGTGCCTATGCGGGGGTCCAGGCACACGCCCTCGATGATCTGACGGGTGTTCAGCCCCTTGGTTTCGGCGTAAGTGTCAAGCTCGTTGAAGTAGCTTACGCGTAGCGCCAGGTAGGTGTTTGCGAACAGCTTTACGGCTTCAGCCTCGGTGAAGCCCATGAATAGCGTGTCGATGTCTTCCTTTATGGCACCTTGCTGCAGCAGGGCGGCGAACTCGTGCGCAGCTTCTTCTGTGCTTTCGTCGCAGGAGGCAATGATGCGGCTAGGGTACAGGTTGTCAAAGAGGGCTTTGCTTTCACGCAGGAATTCAGGACTGAAAATGATTTTATCTGTCCCGAATTTTTTGCGGGCGTAGTCGGTGTAGCCAACCGGGATAGTGGATTTGATTACCATGATGGCTTGAGGGTTCGCCTCCATGACCAGTTCGATGACTGCCTCTACGGCAGACGTGTCAAAGTGGTTGGTCTTGGAGTCGTAGTTTGTGGGTGCTGCAATTACCACGTAGTCGGCGTTCGCGTAGGCGGTCTGGGCGTCCAGGGTGGCCGTAAGGTCCAGGTCTTCTTCAGCCAGGTACTTTTCAATGTAGTCGTCCTGGATGGGGCTTTTGTGCTGGTTGATCAGGTCTACCTTTTCAGGCGCGATGTCCACCGCGGTTACGTGGTTGTGTTGGGCCAGCAGGACGGCCAGGGAAAGACCCACGTAGCCAGTGCCCGCGACGGTTATTTTTCTAGGCGCAAGTACGTCTTCGGCTTTCTCGGGCTTTTCCTCGCCGTAAAAATCAAGAGGGTTCAGGTCGAGAACTCTGATTAGTTCATTCAGTTGGTCTAAGGTGGGGGCGTAGTCGCATTTTTCGATGCGTCCGATCATTGCTCGGTTTATGCCGGTTTTTTCTGCTAGTTGCGCCTGAGTGAGATTGTTCTTTTTTCGATTGTCATATACTGCAGTTGCAATTTTTTCAAGCAAGAATCTTGCCATGGTTTCACCCCAGAATGATGCTGATAGCGACACAAATTCAAGCAGTACTGTATTTTTTGCCATGACCAGCTTCAATAAGCCATGCAGATAAGCAGTAAATGATGTCATAAGTAACATGTTTATTGATTTCTTTGAGCGTGGCTGCGGCCTTGCTGTTGTCGGTTTGCACTAAGTATCGAAGGCGACCTATGCCGGTTTAAGCGCGATTGATTGCAGGAATGTCTTTGGGTTGCCTGGGGTGGGGCGTAGTGATTGGTTGCGGGAGGACTTCATTCGTCGCGGTCGATCCTGCAGTGCTTTTTCGGATGCTCGGTTAATGTGGGAAAATGGGCATCGATAATCTAATGAATAGTGCATGTTGACTCTCTTGAACGAAGAGGCTGTGGCGGGAGGTTGATCAGGTGCAATTTGCTGGTGTGGATATTCCTGAAAAGCTAGTTGAAGCTGCGAAAAATGGCAATCTAGTTGTGTTTGCGGGGGCCGGGGTATCAAAACAGAAGCCCCTTGAGCTACCTTTGTTTGACGAGCTAGTGAGCGCCATCAAGGAAAAGGTTGATCTTGCAGACTGTTTGCGCCCTCGGGGAGATGGAGAAGCGGCAGAGAAATATCTCGATTACCTCGAGGAGCAGCATTGCGATATTCGTTCGGCGTGCTGTGAGGTGCTCGAAGTTCACGGTGAAAGCACCTCTCTTCATTGGGAACTTTCTAGGTTATTCAAGGATGTTGCCTCGGTAAAAATCGTCACGACAAATTTTGATAAGTGCTTTGAAAATGTTTTCGATCCAGAGGATGCTCCAAAGGTATTCTGTGCTCCTGCTCTTCCGCTGGGAAAATCTTTTACCGGTGTTGTTTATCTTCACGGGTCCGTTGATGATCCTGGAACGATGGTGTTGACCGCCAAAGACTATGGAAGTGCTTATGTTTCTGATGGATGGGCATCTAGGTTTCTCGTGTCGCTCTTCAAATCCTATACGGCGCTTTTTATTGGGTATAGCTGCAATGATGCATTAGTGGACTATCTGACACGATCGATTTCGTCTGATATAGATGGTAATGCGTTTGCTCTGCTGTGGGAGAACGAGAGCGCTGATGAGTGGAGTGCGCGAGGAGTCGAGGTTATTCGATATAAATCTCATGATGATTTACCGGCGATTATGAAAGATGTTGCCGATAATTTTGCCTTGGGCGTAGCTGATAGGGCGAAAAGAGTTGAAGCTATTTGTAGAACGAACGAGTCGCTTAAGGGATCGAATGAGGAATTCGTAAGACAGGCTCTTACTTGGAATGATCCCAAGGATAGGGTTGTCTTTACCAGGGCTTTTTGCAATGGGTCTGATTCCATTATGCACTTGAAAAACTTGGAGTCTTGGGGGCTGACGGGTTTCCTCACCAAGCAGAATCTCGATGATTCGGAGTATCAGCTGCTTCGATGGGCTATTAGGTGTTTTTCCGTTGGTGAGACCGAGGAGTTCCAGACATTTTGCTCAAAGAAGTACAGTTTACTATCCTCACGCTTTTTCGATCAGCTTGTTTGGCACCTGGCTTCATCCGATGCGCGGGCGGACAATGTTGGTCCATGGGTTGCCTGGATCGAGGCTGCATCACATGTCAATCTATCTCAAATCGGTGACTTTCTGTCGGATATTGCCTTGCGGGTCAATCATGCTGAGATTACTCTTGCGATTGCAAGGTTGCTTCTGAGAGTTGGGCTGTCTTTTAAGGAAACCCTGGTCGGCGGGTGTCCTGCTCCAACGGCAGTTGTAGCTGTAGATGCTTCGTATGATGGCGAAAGGCTTCTAAAGGCCGTTCGGGCTAACGCTGATGAGATAGGGGGTAGGCTTTTCGACTATTGCCTGAGGCAGATTGAAATTGCGTATTCCATACAGAGTAGTTGTTGGACGATGGATTCGTTCGATAGTATCTCATACATGAGGTCATCGGTTGCGGAGCACGAGCAAGATTGTTATTCAAGTGGAGCGGGCAGCATCCTTCTTACGATGGCGCGGGAATGCAAGGACTATATCGATATCAAAGCAAAAGCCAAGGAATGTCTCGATTCGAAGTGCTCGCTTATTGTTAGGTTGGGGCTATGGCTTGCAGAAGAGAGTGGTGCACTCGACCAGTCGCTGGCTTTGCTGCGTGAGAACGACTACCTGTTCGAGGTCGATCTTCGTCATGAAGCATTCTCTCTCTTGAAGGCTGGGTATGGTTTGGCCGACGAAAATGAGAAGAACGCCTTCGAAAAATATCTTCGTTCGAAAAGAGCAGTGGATGAAGATAGTCTTTACGATTACCAGTGCTTCAACATATGTAGTTGGGTGTTGAGATCCTATGAAGACGATGAGCGGCTCGCAAAACTGCGTGATGATATTTTGGCCGACAATCCATCTTTTAAAGAAAGAGAACATCCCGATTTCTCTCATTACATGACATCGGGCGGAGTCGATATTGAAGCTGAGTGCCATCTGGACCCTGAGAATCTAACGAAGGAGAATCTTCTTGCAATCATGGAAGCGCCTCCTCAGCCCGATAAGTTCGCGACGTCGTCAGACTACGTTTCGGTTGCAGCTTCAGACTACCCTGAGCGGGCGCTGTCTATCCTGGAAGCGCTTTTGGACTGCGAACGGACACCATTGGAGAGTCAGCTCACGAACTACCTGATTCGCTTCTTGCCCTGGACAAAGGTTTTCGACAGCGTTGCAGAGCGCGGCAATATGCTTTCAGAGTGCCTCCGGCATAAGGATTTGTTCGAATCAGTTCTTCAGGCATTATGCTCGGTGACTTTCTGGGGAGAAAGGAAGGTCGAATGGACTTTCCCTGTCTACGCCAAGCTTGTCGACGGCGTATTGGAGGGCTTGCTGCTTGTTCTGGAGGGGGAGCAAGATATGAGTGGGTTTGGCTCGTCTACGTGGGCGTCTATTTCCCTGAATCACCCAATTGGAGGGGCGATAAGTTTTGTTGCGGGGCTAGGGTCCGTCTCGGAGACTGACGTCGAGGCGCGTATCTGTAGGGAAAAATACGAACTACTGATAAACGCCCTTATCCCTCTTATCCGGAAGGAGACGGACGTTGCGAAATGTGCCATTGCGGGTCTATTCGCGCATATCGGGATAATGTTCGAGATGATGCCCGAAAAAGCGACCCAACAGATTCTTCCTCTACTTGACAGTGTGAGCTGGACTGCTTTGCCTGCATGGGAAGGAATGGCATGCAGTAGGGATAAGAGTTTCGCTTGCTGGCGTGCGACTGAGCCTTACTGGCCTGGACTGTTTTTGGGGCGTGTTGATTTGGGCAAGGACTGCCTAAACGCCCTTGCGAAGTCATACGTTTCTCTTGCGATGGCGCTTCACTCTGGCGAGGAGAGCAGGCGTATGATCTGTCAATGCGCTTCGGCGTCCCTCGAGTCATGTAGGGCGTCCTTGTTTCAGCTGGGAAGCTGGCTTAAGCAGGCGGAAGACGTGCAGAAGCTTAAGATTTGGGATGAATGGCTAGGGGAAAGTATCTCTTTTCTGCAAAGCCAGTATGCTGGAGATGGGTCTAGCCTGGCCGATACTGTCGTGGAGTTCTACGCGAGATGGTTGCGGGATCATCCTGTCTTGCGTGCGGGATTGATTGAAACGATGGCTGATGGCGCGCTTTCTGTCGAATCGGGCAATGTGTTTGTTTCTAAAGAAACCTGGGGCGAGATAGCCTCGGAAGAGAACCTCACTGAGCCTCAGAAAGCAAAATGCATTGCCTCCTTAGTGCATTGCGAAAAACACTTCCATTACAAGAAGTCGGCCAAAAATGCGGTAAAGGCGATCGATTTGGAAAAGTTAAGCCCAAATGACGTCACGGTACTCAAGGATGAGTTCGCGCGTCAGGGAATGTACGACATTTGGTAGCTTGACTTGGGGGGGTAATTGGCGGTCTGTTTGAAGCTATAAAGGTGGAGGAGAGTTAAAAAGAGGCTACTGATTTTGGGTCGTTTTAACCGCTTTGCGAGTGCGATTTGATTTTGGCTAACCGCTGGACCCCGAGTTGGAATCCGCGGCGGATAAGGTGCATACGGGGGTCTGTTTAAGAGAGACTATCTTTTTAGGCCTGAATTTACAGACTGACCTTCTTTTGGGGCTTCGCGGATAAGCCCATCTTCTCTGTCCAAATGAATGGTAGTATTTTCGCTAATCAGATTGGTAATTCGCCTGAGTAGATAGACCTTAAAGAAGGAGCCCGTCATGACTACGACAAAAACATCTATGCGCGCGTTGTTCGGAATCGCCCTGGTTTCGGCTTTATTGTTAGTTGGGCTTTCGGGCTGCGCTGCTTCCAATGAGCAAGAGCCTTCGAAGCTCACCAATTCGGTCACCACACAGGAAGGCTTGCAGTACACGCTATACGTGGGGTTGGCCGATGAAAACGACACGCAGGTACTCACCGCGGACGAAGCGGCTGCTATTGCAACGCCGTTGGTCACGGCTGTCGGTGGCGGCTATACGCTTACCGTTGTTGACGGTGGCTATCTGGATGATGCCGGCAAGCTGGTGGAAAATAAGACGCTGGTGTACGAAGGCATCCACGCGGAAGAGGCTGAGGTCTCAAAGCTCATCGACGACATTAAAGCGGCGCTGGGAACCTACAGCGTGTACGTGACTTCGGAGTATGTGGGCTACGCAATCTACGGCGGCACCATCTAGGTCCTTTTGGCATACTGCTTCTAAAACCAGGAAAGTCGCAGGGCGCTAGCCCTGCGACTTTCCTGGTTTCCGCCTCGTGCGGAGTCCACGAATTCATATCTCAACCATTTTGAAGGGGATCTTCGTTTAAAGAAACGGAGCTCTGTTGGCCTGCTGCTTGTTTTGTATTACTATTATTAATTCAGATGAATAACAATAGTAGAGTTGGGACACGTGATGGAAAAAGTAGATCTGATAGATACCCTGCTTGGTATCGATGAAGAAGTCTCGCTCGATTTGGGTGAAGCGGATGTGAAGCCGTGTGTTGTAGTTGTCGGCGGAGCAGCGTTTATATTGAGAGACCTCACTCACCGCGTAGCAACTCACGATATTGATGTTCTGCAGATGGATGCGTCGGTTAGAGACATTTTGGCAAATTACCCGCAAGTAAACGGTGCTGTCGTGGCGTACCAGGATAGTATTCCCTATAACTTTGAAGATAGGCTTGTCGAATTGGATATTGGCGCTTCGGCGGTAAAGTTTGTAACGCCATCTACGGAAGACCTTGTTGTAATGAAACTGTATGCGGGTCGTCCGAATGATCTTCAAGATATCGAAAGCGTTGTTGCTGATAATGCGCTTGATTGGGAACTACTGGAGCATCTTGTTTTCGATGAAGACGAGGCGAAGGCTGCGACGAATATCGAGCGTCGTTATAGGGAGATGGTGGATGCCTATAAGCGACTCAAGGAGAAGTGGCTCAAATGAATCTTACCTTCAAGGGGTTTATGCGCGGGTATTGTCGCGAGCTAACGGGCCTCAATACCGACAATCTGAAAAAGCTCTGTCACGCTGTGAATTCTGATGCTCCTGCGGCAGCCGAGGCGGTGATGGTGTTCGCTGCGCTGCAAAACAAGGCAGGTTATCTTCTAGGTTTAAGCCGCGGCACCTGGATGGCTGATCAATACCAAGAGTTTTTCGATGGCCTAGGACTTTTCGAGAGCGTTGAAGAATACCTTTGCTCCGCCAAAGCTCCTAGCCGCTACAGGAAAGTATGGGACGCTTTCCGCGCCAAGAGAGATGCCATACAGGCAGATAGACGCGTGATATCGCTCATGCGCACAAAGACGCTCGACGCCATGGATCGCCATGGTCTAACTGCGTATGCCGTCTGCAAGAATCTAAATTTAAATCTAGGAAATATATACGCATACCTTCATAAGGGCGATGTTTCAAAAGTCAGCCGCGCCACTGCGCGCAAGGTGATGCAGTACGCGTGTGGCCAATAGCTACTAACCGTTCTTTTCTCGAATGTTGAATTACGGGGATCGCGAATCAGCGGCGAACATCACCCCTAAAGCGAAACCGTTGTTTGTGTGGGTGGTATGGGATTAAGCCACTTCGTGTGTATCTTAGCCAATATGGTGAATTTGGCTAAGATACATGCAATATGGCGAAGATTTGAATGGTGTGAGTTCTGTAGTTGCACCACGACCTTTGTTTGTGTTTTGATGTGGCTTTCGCTGGACACTGGAAAGACTGCTTCAGAAGTTCCAGTCTGAGGGGTATATAGAAAAAGTCGGCGCAGCGAGAGCCACTCGCTATAGAAGAGCTTTCAGGGTAAATTCCGAATCTCAGGAATCATGAGGTCATGAAGAAAGCGAAACGTACGAAAAGACTGATTGCGAAAGTGGTTGCTGCGGTATGCGCGGTGGTCGTTGTGCTTGGCGCGGGCGGCGCCGCTATTCAGCAGCCGACTCCTGCGGGCGATCTTGAAGTTGCCACTGTCGAGCGAGTGGTCGATGGCGATACGTTGAAGGTGGACCTCAACGGATCGCAAGAGCGCGTGCGTTTGATTGGCGTTAATGCGCCTGAATCGGTGCATCCCGATAAAACGAAGAACACTCAGGAAGGTGCTACGGCATCGGATCACGTGAAGTCGATCCTTTCGCCGGGGGACACCGTCTGGCTGCAAAAGGACGTTTCGGATGTCGATCAGTACGATAGGCTTCTGCGCTATGTGTGGCTCGAAGCGCCGACCGACGCGAACAGTGAAGAGGAAGCCCGGGCAAAGATGCTCAACGCTGTTTTGGTCGCCGACGGCTACGCGGACGCAAAGCGCTACGAGCCAGATGTCGCATACGCGGACCTGTTCGAGCAACTGGAAGCTGATTCGGGGTCGGCAGCGGCCTAAACAGCGATGATGTTCTAGCTGCACGGAAGTGGCGCCATGGAAGCTGCCGTCACGGGGCACGCAAAAGCGCTTTCGTGGATATGGCCTACGGGCGCATGGCGGTGCATGTAGACCCACGTGCCGTAATGGGGATGTTCTGTTAAATATGCCTTGCTCGAAGGTGCGTCTACAAATAGGTTAATATATTAGCTAAATAGTGAAGTATTCAGTTAAAAGGATAATTATTTAGCCATGATTTCTTTTGACCAAAAAACATCGTCGGAGATAATACAGGATGTGGCGATTCGTGTTCGGCAACGCCGTAAGGAACAAGGGCTAACGCAGGTTCAGCTTGCAGAAAAGGCAGGGATGTCGCTTGCTTCGTATAAGCGGTTCGAGCAGAAGGGTCTTATTTCGTTCCAATCATTAGCGGCGATTGCCATCGCGCTTTCCTGCGAATCTGATTTTGATAGCTTGTTTTCAAAACGGAACTATCGTTCGATCGATGAAGTCGTTGCGCTGTCTAATTCGCGAAAGTAGCTCAATATGAAGTTCAATGAGTCGATTTTTGAAGTGAACAAGCTTACGGTTCTCATCGATGAAAAGGAGGTGGGTACACTAGCTGCTAGTTCTGATGGGCTGGCGGCGTTTCAGTATTCGCCCGATTGGCTGCGTGATGGGTATTCTATTAGTCCGTTCAGCCTTCCTTTGGATAATCGTGTGTTCATTGCTGACTCACATCCTCTTGATGGACTGTTCGGCATATTTGATGACAGTTTGCCGGATGGGTGGGGCAGACTCCTCGTGGATAGGATGCTTAGAGAGCACGGCTTGGATCCTTTTGAGGTAGGTTTTCTTTCGCGTCTTGCTGTGGTTGGTTCCAGTGGTGCGGGAGCTCTTGAGTATAGACCAGCCTATGATTCGTTAACGGAGCGTACATTAACCGACCTCGATGAGATCGCGTCATCGTGCGCTGAAGTTCTTGCGATGCGAGACGCGCAAGACCTAGATGCCCTGTTCGTAATGGGTGGTTCTTCGGGTGGTGCAAGGCCAAAGGTTTTCTACTTGATCGACGGAGAAGAGTGGATCGTAAAGTTCCCTTCTTCTGTTGACCCTATCGATATTGGTGAAAGTGAGTATCGACTTGCTTGTGCTGCTAAAGAGTGCGGTATAGAAATGCCGGAAGTGCGTTTACTTCCGTCTGCACAATGTAGCGGGTATTTTGCGGTAAAGCGTTTCGATCGGGTGCGTGAAGGAGAGGGAGTTCGCAAGATACACATGGCATCTGCGGCAGCGCTTCTTGAAACATCGCATCGTATGTTCAACCTTGACTACGATCTGCTTATGCGACTTGTTCTTAAGTTGACGGGTAGCGTGGGCGAAGTAGAGCGCATGTTCAGGCTAATGGTATTTAATGTGCTTTGCGGAAATCGAGACGACCGCGCCAAGAACTTCTCTTTTCTCTATCGGGAAAAGGAAGGATGGAGCCTTTCTCCAGCGTATGATCTTACGGTCAATTCGGGGGTTAATGGCGAACACGCCACTACTGTTAACGGAAAAGGCCGCGGTATAACAGACAACGATATGCTCGCCGTTGCTCGGAATGCCGGCCTAGCTTGGGCCCGAGCAAGGAGAATCATCGATCAGGTGCGTGACGTGCTTGGTGATATGCGGTAGATGTTAAGCCTATTTGAGAGTTGATGTATTGATCTTCGGATCTGATTTGTTCTGCTGAACCCTGGCAGGAGCAGCGCACTTATCGTTTTGCTGTCATTACAAAAAGAACTAAAACGACAATAAAATGATCGGGGAAGCAGTGTCCCCAACGGCCTGGCGGGTAATGCGGACACCCCAGGGGCGAGCCCAACCGTATTTCGGCAGAAACACGCGTGCTTCATTGGATTTTGCAGTTTTTCGGGGTGTCGTGGTCACAAACGAACGTTTCGACGGTGGACAGCGCTTCGAAGCCCCTATTCTTCGGTAAGTTACGCAACAGAATCCATCAATATGTAGAGTAACTTTCCCCTAAAATGCCATGATGCGATCATCGGGACGGTCGAAACTTTGATCTTTGACCCCGGCACCCCCGAAAATGGGAAAAAGCGGGTGCGGAAGTGGCATCCTGGGTGCGCAGAACTACGCCCTCAACAAAACGAAGCCCGACATTTGTGTCGGGCTTCTTGCTTTGGTGGCTCAAGCAAAGTCGCGAACCCGAATCAGCATGGGGACTCGAGCCAGCACCCGGGCGTCAACCGGTGCGCGGGCTGAGTCGCGACCTCTAATCAACGCTCGGATAAAGCGCTGTGGACAGGTAACGCTCGCCGGTATCGGGCAGGATCACGACGATGTTCTTGCCTGCGTTCTCAGGGCGGGAGGCCAGCACGGCGGCGGCTTCTAGTGCGGCACCTGAAGAAATGCCTGCATTCACACCTTCGGTGCGCGCAAGTTCCTGTGCCGTGGAAATGGCATCGGCGGTGGATACCGAAATAACTTCGTCAACAACCTGCGCATCGTAGTTCTTCGCTACGAAACCGGGGATGATGCCCTGTATGCCATGCGGGCCCGGCTCTCCGCCATCAAGAATGGGGGACTCGGCGGGCTGTACGGCTACGATCTGCAGCTCCTTCTTGCGTGGCTTCAGCGCTCGCGCAATTCCGGATACGGTCCCGCCGGTTCCGACTCCGCCCACTACGATATCTACTTGGCCGGCCGTGTCGCGCCAGATCTCTTCGGCTGTGGTTGCGGCGTGAATGGCTGGATTGGCGGGGTTCTCGAACTGCTGGGGAATGAAGGAATTCGGCGTGTTCGCGTGGATCTCTTCCGCCTTCGCAATGGATCCCTTAATGCCATCTGCCGCCGGCGTCAGAACCAGTTCCGCTCCGTACTGGCGGATCAGAGCTCGGCGTTCAACGGACATGGATTCGGGCAGCACGATGACTACCTTGTAGCCCAGCGCGGCGCCGTAGGCCGCAAGTGCAATGCCGGTGTTGCCCGAGGTGGGCTCGATTATGGTGCCGCCTGGCTGGAGCAGGCCGTCGCGCTCTGCCTGTGCGATCAGCGCGTAACCGATGCGGTCCTTTATGGACCCGGCGGGATTGCGGTACTCCAGCTTCGCCAAAATGGTGCCGGCAAGTTCGCGTTTTTCGGCGAATCGGCCGACCTCTAAAAGCGGGGTGTTGCCAATCAGCTCGACAACGCTCTTTGCAATGTTCGTATTTAGGATCTGTGGCTGTGCCATGGTTCTCTCCTTTTGGCTCACGTGGTTCTATGCGATGGATCGGAACGCCTGATCAAGATCGGCGATAATGTCGTCGATGTGCTCGGTGCCCACCGAAAGGCGAATGGTTCCCGGCGTGATTCCCTGGTCGGCCAGCTCCTCGGCGGACAGCTGTGAATGGGTGGTCGTTGCGGGGTGGATGACCAGGCTCTTCACGTCGGCTACGTTCGCCAGCAGCGAGAAGATCTCCAGCTGGTCGATGAACTTCCACGCCTCTTCTTGTCCGCCCTCGATTTCGAAGGTGAAGATGCTCGCGCCGCCCTTCGGGAAGTATTTCTCGTAAAGCTCGTGGTTCGGATGATCGGGTAGGCTCGGATGATTCACTTTCAGCACCTTCGGGTGGCTGCTCAAGTAATCAACTACGTTCTTGGTGTTTTCGGCGTGGCGCTCAAGACGCAGGGAAAGGGTCTCGATGCCCTGCAGGAGCAAAAACGCGTTGAAGGGCGACAGGCAGGCGCCGGTGTCGCGCAGCAGGATGGCGCGGATGTAGGTCACGAACGCGGCGGCGCCTGCTGCATCCACGAACGATACGCCGTGGTAGCTGGGATTGGGATCGGCGATTTCGCCGTACTTGCCGCTGGCTTTCCAGTCGAACGCGCCGGAATCCACGATGATCCCGCCCAGGGTGGTTCCGTGTCCGCCCAAGAACTTGGTCGCGGAATGAACGACGATATCGGCGCCGTATTCGATGGGTCGAATGAGGTAAGGCGTGCCGAAGGTGTTGTCCACCACAAGCGGCAGGCCGTGCTTGTGGGCGATGGTGGCCAGCGCTTCGATGTCGGGAATATCGCTGTTCGGGTTGCCAAGAGTCTCGATGTAGATGGCGGTGGTGTTCTCCTGGATGGCGGCTTCCACTTCGGCATGCTCATGAATGTTCACGAAGGTCGCGCCCACGCCGAACTGGGGCAGGGTGTGACTCAGCAGGTTGTAGCTGCCGCCGTAGATGGTCTTCTGTGCCACGATGTGGTCGCCCGCCTGGGCAAGCGCTTCGATGGTGTAAGTGATGGCGGCTGCGCCCGAAGATAGCGCGAGTGCTGCTACGCCGCCTTCGAGTGCGGCAACACGCTTTTCCAATGCATCCTGGGTCGAATTGGTAAGGCGTCCGTAGATGTTGCCCGCATCGGTCAGGTTGAAGCGTGCGGCTGCGTGGGCGGAATCGTTGAACACGTAAGAAGCGGTTTGGTAGATGGGAACCGCACGAGAACCGGTGGCGGAATCGGCTTCTTCTTGGCCGATGTGGAGCTGAAGGGTTTCGAACTTGAACTTAGACATGGGGGAGTCTCCTTTGTTGAGAGTTGGTGTAGTAAGAAATTCAGTAGCCGATTGTCCGCTCCCGAACCCAACCTCAACAAGGAAAGACCGCTCTATCGAAGACAGAGGTCACGACCAGCCTTTCTCTGCAGGATCGGATCCGAGAGCGATGGCATTCGCCAACAGTTCATGTTCATGCTCATGTTGAAACAGCTTGTCATGACGTGCCTCCTTTCAATGTCTAGCGATTTACTGCACATTAATATAGGCCTTACTTTTTCAATGTCAAGTACTTTTCTAGACAATAATATCGAATATCTTCAGCCATTGTCGAGCGTATATATAGACAATGGTGAAAAGAGGTGTACTGTGTTCACGAGAGGAGGTCCGAATGAAAATTTCTACAAAGTCGCGTTATGCGCTGCGCTTCATGATAGATCTGGCAGAACGATGGGGCGAAGGGCCGCAGTCCATGCGTGAGATCGCCGATCGTCAGGGGGTTTCGAAAAAGTACCTTGAGCAGATCGTTGCGCCGTTGGCTTCCAATGGCCTGATCGTTGTTTCGCGCGGTCATGCGGGCGGGTATGAACTTTCCCGGGCGCCTGAGCTAATTACCATGGCAGACGTGATGAAAGTTACCGAAGATGGTCTTGGGCTGCTGGCATGTATAGATGATCCGAGCGTGTGTGATCGGTTCAGCAATTGCCGATCGGTTCAGGCGTGGAGCGGGCTGCAGAACGTGATGATCGAGTATCTTTCCTCGCGCACTCTTAAGGACCTGGGTCAGTTCGGTGGTGTTGAAGGCGAGCGCTGATACGCATCGGTGGGGGTGTGGCCTCTGGATCCCGAAATGGGACACACGTTTTATCCGCTAAGCCGCAATGCTTGCCGAGTCTTCGCGAAGCCAAGAACGAAGCATAAGCCGAAAAACAAAATCGGCGGCTCCAATGGAACCGCCGATGAAAATTTTATGGCTCCCCGGGTAGGACTCGAACCTACAACCCTCCGGTTAACAGCCGGATGCTCTGCCATTGAGCTACCGAGGAATTCGAAGCATCATTTCTGACGCGACTAAAAATTATACGCAAACCACTGCACTTTACAAGGGGTAGTTTTGAAAATCTTTGCCTGATTTTTGCAGGCCTGATTTTTGTCTAAGCTCCACCTAAGACAATGCGAGAGTAATCTTGGTTTTGGTGGAACAGGTGCGCAATCACAATGCTGTCGTTTTCTTTGAAATACAAGACAACGTAGCCTTTTACGAGGACGGTGTGGTAACCAAGGCGGGCGAGGACGTCGAATCGGGATAAGCGGTGCTCTATGATGCCGTCGCGGAGTTCTTCGAGCATCTTCTCCCATTCGTCAAGAAAAGATCGCGCGGTGTTGGAGCCGAAGGCGGATAGGTATTCTATGGTTCTTTCCAATTCGCGTAATGCGGTTGGTTGGATCTTTATCCTATAGGCCATATTTTTCCCTCAGTGATGCGGTCGCCTCGAAAGCATCGCTGTTTAGGCCTTCTGCGCGCTCACGTTCTGAAATCATGATACGTTCGAGGAGTCTAGCGCGCGCATCGGCTTGCTCCCATTTGCTGAAATCAGAGCTCTTCACGCACACAAAGCGGTCGTAACCATTTTTTGTTACGATGACCGGGGAAGAGCTGTTCGCGACCATTTCATCGAAGGCCGCGGTGTCGCGCAGGTCTTTTATTGGAACACACGTGGACATGGTACACTCCCTTATTGTGCATTATTATGTGCAATATTATGCCATAAAAATTGACCGATTGCAGAAGCCCCGCCGAAGCGGGGCTGAAAAAGATGGATTTAATCAATAGGAGGTCATTCGGTTGGTTTCTGCGTTGCTCTCAGCCGCGCACCGCGCCACGAGCCTTCACTTACTTCCTAGAGCGGCATGAGCACGTTGAGCCCGATGAGGGTGGCCTGCAGGAAGAAGATCGTAAGGCTTGCGGTGCGATAACGACGGCTCTTCAAAACCTCAAGGCGCAGGAGGGGTTCGTCTAGCCTGAACTGACGGCGCACGAACAGCCCGACGAAAATGGATCCGAACTCGTGCACGCATCGTGTGCTTCGGTGCGTGCTTTCGAGAAGGCGAACCTTCCCAACGATTTCCCAAAGAGCGGAATGCTTACGCCATCGGAGTTGACCTAGTGGCCTTACCGGAATACGCATTTGCCCGAGTGCTTGCTCGGCGCTCGATGGTATACTGCACAATGTTAACGAAGCTGATACGTGCGACGTTCGTTCAAGCGTTATCGTTATATGCATACAATTCTCCAACAACAGAGAGGCCATCTGCGCAATGAGTACTGATAGCTTTGAGGCAAGTCGCAAGCGAAGCGACGAGATTCGTGCTGACTTAGAACAGAACCCCGGAAAATATCTTATGCTCACGGGCGACCGTCCTACGGGCCGCTTGCACCTGGGTCACTACTTCGGCACCATCAAAGAACGTGTCGCTCTTCAGAACAAGGGCATTGCGACTAATATCATCATCGCGGACTACCAGGTAATCACCGACCGCGATACTACCGAGCATATTCAGGACAACGTTTACAACATGGTCATCGACTATTTGGCATGCGGCATTGATCCTGAAAAGACGATGATCTTCACTCATTCGGCAGTGCCTGCTTTGAACCAGCTCATGCTGCCGTTTCTTTCGCTGGTGACCGAAGCTGAATTATTGCGCAACCCTACAGTTAAGGCCGAAATGGAAGCTTCCGGTCATGCGCTCACGGGTCTGTTGCTTACTTATCCGGTGCATCAGGCGTGCGACATTCTGTTCTGCAAGGGCAACATTGTTCCGGTGGGCAAGGATCAGCTCCCTCATATTGAGGTGACCCGTCAGATCGCCCGTCGTTTCAACGAGCGCTATGCGCCGGTGTTTCCCGAGCCCGAAGGCCTGTTGAATGACGACACCCCCGAGATCCCCGGCCTTGATGGTCGCAAGATGTCGAAGAGCTACGGCAACGCGATCAGCCTGTGCTTCACTGCGGAGGAGACCGCTAAGCTCATCAAGAAATCCAAGACCGATTCCGAACGCACCATTACGTACGACAAGGAAGGTCGCCCTGGTGTTTCGGCGCTGCTTACCACGGCGGCGTTGTGTACGGGTCGTAGTGAAGTGGATATCGCTGCCGAGATCGGCGAAGCGGGCTCAGGCGCATTGAAGAAGTACGTGACCGAAAGCGTTAACGATTATCTTGCTCCGATTCGCGAACGTCGTCATGAACTGGAAGACAAGAAGGATTACGTTCTGGAAGTGATTCACGAAGGCAATCGCCGCGCGAACGAGATCGCTAATGCAACGCTTGACGAGGTCCGCGAAGCAATGCACATGGTGTACTAGGCGCGGCATGGTGCGCAGCATCGTGTATCAAGCGTATTGCTCGGCGCACAGCATGGGCGCTATTCGTGCCGCTCGGCTTTGTGTGGGGCGAGTACGGATACTGTATGTAACTGACATATCACGCCCCACTGGTTCTAGCGAAGTGCCTCGTGTGAGGCGAATGCGAATGCCGCATGTGGCCGCATGAATTCTTTTCGCATTGGCTAGAGAATAAGGTAGAATAGCCAACGCGGCAGAACCGTTCTGCGTTTTGTATACGGGCCCATAGCTCAACGGTGGAGCAGGGGACTCATAATCCTTTGGTTCTCGGTTCGAATCCGGGTGGGCCCACCATTAAAAAGTTTGTTCGAGCCTTCTAGGTTGACCTGTAGTCAATGCCTGGAGGGCTCGTTGTTCTATGGGGTTCGTAACTGCTAAGAGTTTCTTCATTTTCGTGATTTAGCAAAAATGGCATTCAACTGGGATTTTGCTGATTGGGTGGTAATCCATCGTTTTTCTGTATCTTTTCGTTGAAGTTTTTTTTATTTCGTGTTCGAGTTTTTCGAAGGTTCAGACTGATAAAATGATTCTTTACTGGATTGGGGAACCATGTAAATACGCTAAAAGTTCACGGGGATGGAGTGGAAAATGGGTAAGACGAAAACCTTCGGGAGGGTCGCTCGTTTGGCATTCGCTGCAATTGCAGCATTGCTTTGTGCGTTTGCGTTTTTCTTCATGTCGCCTAGTCAAGCATGGGCCGGTGGTAATGAGGCGAAAATCGGTACCGTTGAGTATGCAACCTTGCAAGATGCTATCGATAATGCTGTTGATGGAGACACGATCGAACTTATTGCTGACGTTTTACTCGATACAGCCTGCGCCCAGGATGTTCGTTATTGCTTGGGTATTAAGAATAAATCTATCACCATTGATGGCGGCGCTCAGTACTCTATTTCCTCGGATCATGCCAGAGGGATCTATATTTATGGTGGCGATACCGCATCTGATCGCAAGACCGTTAAGTTCAAGGACGTTGTTATAAACAAGAGCGGTGATCAAGCTATTGCAACGCGTGGTGGATACGTCGATCTTATTCTCGATGGTGTAACTGCCAACGCTGGCGGTAGTGGTAATAACCAGCTGGTTTGCGTGGGCGGTACTCATGCTTTTAAGAATAACCTCACAATCACTAATTCCACCCTTACGGCAAATCCAAATGGCTATGCGGTTGTTACCTACAATCCTGTTAACATTATTGTTGAGGGTAGTAGTCTGACTGGTTATGCTGCGATGTTCTTTAAATCACCTGATAGTTCTGCTGGATCGGCTGGCACTGCCGTAAGCGTTTCAAGATCAACGCTTTCAAACAATGGTCTTCAATCCGGATCAAGCGATGACTTCGGCACTGTTGTTTTCGCGGACTCCGATATTTCGTTCGATGTGAGTGATTCTGATATTGTTGTTAAATCCAGCAGCGGGGCAGCGCAGTCAGCATTTAATATCCGCCAAGACTCTTCTATATCCGTAAAAGCGGGTACCAGCATTACTATGGAGGGTGAGAATTCGATTTTCTGTGATGACCAATCTGCGACTTTTGACTTAGTGGTGAATGAAGGCGCGATATTGAATAAACCTATTGATGCAAAGTACTTGGCAGTCGATGCTTTGCAGTACTCTGCTACCGTTGGTGAATATACCATCGAGCCTGCCGTAGATGTGTTGGCGAAAGCTAATGCGTCTGTAGACAGGGACGGCAAGGTAGTTTATTACCCTTCTAAGGCGGCCGCTGAAGCGGATAGTCCAGGACAGGCTCTCCCTGACTCTTACAAAGTTACTTTTACTGGTGACGGTATTACGGATTCGTTCGTGTTCGCCAATGAAAATGAAACTATTACCGCACCAGCTGCTCCCACTCGTGAAGGGTATGACTTCAAGGGTTGGTTTAATGGTGGAACCGAATGGGTTTTTGGTGCGAATGGTACCAAGGTGACCGAACCCGTTACGTTAACCGCTAAGTGGGATGCTCAGAGCCGCACTGTTACTTTTGATGACTGCATTAAATCAACTAGCAATAAGGTGGAAACTGTTTCTTACGGCGATAAGGTTTCCAAGCCAGCTGATCCTGTTCTGGATGGATGGAAATTCGAAGGTTGGTTCTCCGATACTGCCCTGACGCAGGAATACGACTTCAATGCTGCGGTTACTTCCAATATTATTCTTTATGCAAAGTGGAGTGAAGTTGATCCCACTGCGCCTCCTGCAACTGATCCTGTTGCGCCTGGTACCGAGGGTCCTGCGAGTGCGGATGGGACAGGTCTTGCTAAGACGGGGGATTCTACTTGGATGCTTCTGGCTGGACTTGGTATTGTCGCTCTTATAGCATCGGGTTCTTTGGTTTTCGCTTATCGTAAGTTGAGATAAGGGCTTAGAGAACAATATATGTGTCTTGTTTTAGGCGCTGACGCACGTCGGCGCCCCCTTTTCCCATTTTTCGGGGTGCTGTGGTCAAAGACGAACGCTTCGACCGTTGGTGGTAGGTGGTACCTCCAATACGTTCGTTTTTGACCAAGGGTGCCCAGAAAATGGTATATGACCATCGAAACTTTGATTCTTGACCAAGGGTGTCCAGCAAATGCTAGAAAAGCGTTGCTTTCAGAATGGTCACAATTTGGGCACACTTGTAAAAGATGCCCAAATAAATGGTATATCTCAAATACTTAAATTGCATCGGAGCGAGTCATTGCCTCCGCACGGTTCATTGCCGCGCTGAAATGCGCCAAGGGGAAAGAGGGACTATGGGTGAAGAAGCACAGGCGGCTCCTGTTCAGAAAAGGAAGAAGCTTGGTCTGACCACGGTCATCTTGCTTTCTTTGGTGTGCGGCATCGTTGTAGGCATCGCCTGCAGCGTTATAGTGCCCGACGGATCCGCGGTCGACGAAGTAATGATCGAGGGCGTTTTCTATGTGTTGGGCCAGTGGTTCATCCGCTTGATGCAGATGCTGGTCGTTCCGCTCGTATTCTGCTCCATCGTGTGCGGGGCCGCTTCGATGAGCGATCCTAAACTGCTGGGCAAAGTGGGCGTGGGCACCATTGCGATGTATATTCTGACTACGGCACTCGCGGTCATGATCGCACTGGGTTTGGCGGCGCTGCTCCAACCGGGCATTGGTCTTGACTTAGCGTCAGTCGTTCAGGTGGAGCCGAAGACCACGGCGACCGACCAGACCATGGCCGATATGCTCATCGCCATTGTTCCTTCCAATGTTATTGCGGCAATGAACAACGGCACGATGCTGCAGATCATCTTCTTCGCGTTGGTTCTCGGGTTCGTGCTGGGTCATTTGGGACAGAAGGTCGCAACGGTCAATCGCTTCTTCGTGCAGTTCAACGCCGTTATGATGCGAATGATCGGCCTGGTACTGAAGGTCGCCCCCGTAGGTATCTTCTGTCTGATCGCGCGCACCTTCGCCAACCTGGGCATCGAAGGCATCATGCCCATGATCAAGTTCATCGGCACGGTGTATCTGGGCTTGGCGGTTCAGCTCTTGGTCGTGTATATGCTGCTATTGTTCTTGTTCACGCGCCTGAATCCCTTCCATTTTTTGCGCAAGATGTTTCCCGTTATGCTGTTCGCGTTCTCGACCAGCTCATCAAACGCAACGATTCCTCTGAATATGCAAACACTCGAGCGAAAAGTCGGCGTCGACCAGAAGGTGGCATCGTTCACCATTCCGCTAGGTGCGACCATCAATATGGACGGCACGGCCATCATGCAGGGTGCGGCGGTCATTTTTATCGCGCAGGCATTCGGCATTGCGCTTTCTCCTGCGGCGCTCGTCACGGTCGTGATCACGGCGGTCGCTGCATCGATCGGTACGGCGGGCGTGCCGGGTGTGGGTACGATCATGTTGGCGATGGTGTTCGAATCAATCGGTCTGCCTGCCGAAGGCGTGGCGATGATCATGGGCATCGATCGCATTCTGGATATGGGACGTACGGCCATTAACATCACGGGCGATGCGGTGGTGACCACCATCATGGCGAAGTTGTTGGGCTTGCTTGATGTGGCGGTGTTCAAGAACGATGACACCAGTTCGATATCGCTTGATGAGATCGAAGAACCAAGCGAACCGACCGATTATGCGGGATTCACCGAACATGGTGAACCGACCGAGATCGGCGAAAAGGGCGACCCCGATATATTCCAGCATATCGAAGAGCCGAAGGTCCAGGGCAGAGAATAGAAGGAGGTGGATCGTACAGTAGGCAAGTGCGTTCGAGCCAGATCGTGCGGCACGTGGCGAATCGCACAGGTGGGTGCGACCTTTCGCGCAGTGCTCTCTTAGCGGTCACCCTGTATGTAACGGCTGCGTGACGCATTTGTGGTGAGGGTTTACGTTGTAGGGGTAAAATGTTACTGTGTTACTAACAATTAACGTGTAGGGGGATGCAAGACGAATCGATCGGGATGTGCGCTACGACGTGCAGTCTGAATCGAGCAGGATGCGCTACGAAACGCAGCCCGCATAGGAACCTTGCATCAGCGGAGTTTTTAACTCTGAGAGGAGAACATAATGGCTACTCAGATCACAGCAAGTGAATTCCAAAGCAAGGTATTGGACGCCCAGACGCCGGTGTTGGTGGATTTTTTCGCAACGTGGTGCGGGCCCTGCAAGATGATGGCTCCCGTTCTCGATGAACTCGATGGCGACTTGGCGGGATCGGCGGCAGTATACAAGGTCGATATCGACCAGGAAACGGCGCTCGCCCAGCAGTTCAACGTTATGAGCGTACCCACCCTCATCGTATTCAAGAACGGCCAGATCGCTCAGCAGCTTGTGGGGGTCCAGCCGAAGCAGGCTCTCGCGAATGCTCTGGCATAGTAACGCGTTCGAGCGTAACATAGCGGGTAATGCAAAATGACGTGAAGGGGTGTCCGCAGGATGCCCCTTTTGCGCAGGTAAGACGACTCAAAACGCGAAGATAGGATGATCATGATAGATGTTGCTATCGTTGGTGCGGGCCCTGCAGGATTGGCTGCGGGAGTATATGCGACCCGTGCGGGTTTTTCGACCACCTTATTCGAGGGAATGGTCGTTGGCGGCCAGTTGACGTCGATCGATAAGCTGGAGAACTACCCGGGCTTTCCTGAAGGCGTCGGCGGGTTCGAGATCGCCTTCGCCATGCGCGAACAGGCCGAGCGTTTCGGCTCTACGTTCGTTTCGGAACGGGTCGAGGCGATATCGGAAACCTCCGAAGAAGGAGCAATGCCTCTATTCACTCTTAGAACCGCATCGGGGGAATACCAGGCTCGTGCGGTTATTCTGACAATGGGCGCAAAACCCAGACAGCTTCCCGTTCCGGGCTTGGAGGAACTGACGGGTCGAGGGGTGTCGTACTGCGCAACGTGCGACGGTAACTTTTTCCGCGGCAAGGAAGTGATCGTGGTCGGCGGTGGCGATACGGCATGCGCTGATGCCATATACCTGTCGCGCATTTGCCCGAAGGTGCATTTGGCTCATCGTCGCGACGAGCTGCGCGCGAGCCCTTGGTATGCGCAGCGTCTCGAATCGCTCGATAACGTTGAGATGCACTGGAACACGGTGCTCACCGGGGTAGAGCAAGCAGATGGTGTGCTCGCTTCGGTCGCGCTCGAGGACGTAGTTACTAAGGAAACGCAGCAACTCGAAGTGAGCGGTGCGTTCATCGCGGTGGGCACTTCGCCCGATACGGCATGGCTTGAAGGTGTGGTCGACCTGAACGAATCCGGCTACGTGATCACTCACGGTGAAGGCGAAACCTCCCGTCCCGGCATCTTCGCGGCGGGCGATACGCGCACAACGCCTCTGCGTCAGGTGGTGACTGCGGTGTCTGATGGGGCACTTGCGGCAGAAGCTGCTGCCAAATATCTTGCTTCGTGGTAAAATAATAGGCTGAAATTTTCCAAAGGCGCGCCTCTTAGGGGGCGCACCTTTGTGCGTGAGCATACCTTGCAGGGTTTTTGGATTGTGAAGAGGACGAAATGCGCGAAAAGCTTGAAAAGATCATCGAGGCGTATAAAGAACTGGAAAGCAAGCTGGGTGATCCGGCGGTAGTCGCTAACCAGCACGAATACAATAAGCTTGCGAAAAGCTATTCCGATCAGGGCCCGCTTGCGGCGAAAGCACGCGAATACGTGCAGTGCCTTGACGACCTGGAGGAAGCAAAGGAAATGCTTTCCGATGCTGACATGAAAGAGTTCGCTCAAGAAGAGATCTCTTCCATCGAAGAAAAGCTCCCTGGTCTTGAAGAAGACATCAAGTTCATGCTGATCCCTTCCGATCCCGCCGACGAAAAGAACATTATCGTGGAAATTCGCGCTGCTGCCGGTGGCGACGAAGCTGCTATTTTCGCGGGCGATCTGTACAAGATGTACCTTCGCTTCGCTGAGCATCAGGGCTGGAAGTGCGAGACCATGGACGTGTCGCCATCCGAAGTGGGTGGATATAAAGAGATCCAGTTCAAGGTCAAGGGCGACAAGGTCTATTCGGTCATGAAGTTCGAATCGGGCGTTCATCGCGTTCAGCGCGTGCCCAAGACGGAAAGCCAGGGACGTATCCATACATCCACCGCTACCGTTGCCGTGCTTCCTGAAGCTGACGAAATCGACGTCGAAATCAACGAGAACGATCTTCGCATCGACGTGTTCCGTGCGGGTGGTCCCGGCGGTCAGTGCGTTAACACGACCGACTCTGCGGTGCGTATCACGCATCTTCCCACGGGCCTAGTCGTTCAGTCCCAGGACCAGAAGAGCCAGCTGCAGAACAAGATCGCTGCAATGGCGGTTCTGCGTGCGCGCTTGTACGAGAAGATGCTTGCAGAACAGCAGGCAGCTGAAGGTGCGAAGCGCTTGGCTCAGATCGGTTCGGGCGATCGTGCGGAAAAGATCCGTACGTACAATGGCCCTCAGGATCGCGTGACCGATCACCGCATCGGCTTTAACTCCACGTACAGTGGCGTGCTGATGGGCGACTTGCTGGGCGATATCATCACGGCGCTCCAGGCGGCCGACCGCGCTCAGAAGCTCGAAGAAGCTACGCTGTAGTTCGGCGCGAATCCGCACCTGTACATGGGTACTACGACAACGTCCGCTGATACGTGGACGGTAAAAGCAACGCTTGATTGGACGGTCGGCTTCCTTGAACGCAAGGGCGACCCTAATCCGCGCGTTTCCGCAGAATGGCTCATGGCTGAAGCTACGGGGTTGTCGCGTATCGAGCTGTATATGAATTTCGACCGACCCTTGACGCTCGACGAACGGGCGGTGCTGCGCGAATACGTGGCACGTCGTGGCGCGGGCGAACCGCTTCAGTTGATAAGCGGCACGGCACCGTTTCGCTATTTGACCCTCAAGGTTGCTCCTGGCGTGCTCATTCCCCGTCCCGAAACAGAGGTTCTGGTCAGCGAAGCGCTGGCTGAACTGGATCTGCCCCGAGTTGCCGATCGTGTGCAAGCGAGTGAAGAAGGCGAAGAGGTGGTCTCTGCGCAGCTTCCCGTGCTGAAGGTAGTTGATCTTTGCACCGGATCGGGTTGCATTGCGTGTTCGATCGCATCTGAATATCCTGCCGCGCAGGTCGTGGCGCTCGATATCGCACCCGAGGCTTTGGCGCTCGCTCAGCGCAATGTGGATGATCTTGGCTTGCAGGATCGTGTGGAAGTTCGCGAAAGCGACCTGCTTAGCGCTATTGCACCCGAAGAGCAGGGCGGCATCGATCTGCTTATTTCGAATCCTCCCTACATTCCCGTTGCGGTGCTGGAAACGCTCGATCGCGAAGTGACAGAATTCGAGCCTCGCCTTGCCCTCGATGGCGGCGATGATGGGCTCGATCTTTTCCGAAGGTTCATTGACGAAGCACGTTCTTGTCTTAAGCCAGACGGTGTGCTTGCGGTCGAATTGTTCGAAGATCATCTTGACGAAGCGGCGCGTCTTGCGCAGGAGGCGGGCTTCGAATCGGTTCGTATCGCGCACGATCTTGCTGGGCGTCCGCGCATCCTGATCGCGCATAGCCCGCGTTCGTAACTTCTCTCATCCGCGCGACCTGTTCGGTAAGTCGGTATAATCCAGAGCATCAATACGACCAAGGAGGAATTGATGCTCGATCGTTCGTCATCCTTTGCTTCGGCCTGTTCTGGCGAAGCCTGTGATAATCAAACCAATGTTCTTGATATGCACTTACAAGAGTCACTTGAAGTGCTGCGCAGCTATATTGGCCAGCGTGCCCCGAAGGTGGGTATCGTTCTTGGCTCGGGGCTCGGTCCGCTTGCGAACCAGATCGAACAGCCAGTGAAGATCCCCTTTGCAGCCATTCCTTATATGAAGACCAGCACCGCCAGTAGCCACGTGGGGCAGTTCGTGTGCGGAACGTTCGCGGGTGCTTGCGTGATCGCCATGCAGGGGCGTTTGCATGGATACGAGGGAAACACCCCGCAAGAGGTCGCCTATCCAATATGGCTTATGCAGCGCTTGGGAGTTGACACCCTGATCACCACCAATGCCGCGGGAGCGATCAATGAAACATATCAGGTGGGCGATTTTTGCGTAATGCAAGACCACATCAACCTGACGGGAAGGAACCCGTTGGTGGGGGTTGATCCCGATGGCATCGCGCCGCGTTTCGTTCCTATGAAGGACGCCTATGATCCGCAATTAAGTGCGCTTGCTCTTCAATGCGCCGAAGAACTTTCCGTCCGCGTGCAAGAAGGGGTGTATTTGGGGCTGCTGGGGCCGAGCTTCGAAACTCCGGCGGAGATACGCGCGTTTCGCACCTTGGGTGCCGACACAGTTGCTATGTCGGTCGTCGAAGAAGTAATAGCGGCTCGGCACGTGGGAATGCGCGTTCTGGGTATTTCGCTTGTTTCCAATATGGCATGCGGCATCGACGGCGCTTCTCCTAATGATGACGAAGTGCTTGATGTTGCGAAAACGCGCGAGTCCGATTTCGTAGCATTAGTCGAACGGATCGTGGAATCGCTAGGGGAATAGCTGCACGGCGGATCTGCGTACTCGCTCGTTTTGACCGTGCGGTTGGATGGGTGCGGTTCTCTGCTGCACCAACTAAGCCTCCCGCTTGTATCGGGGTCGGCCTGGGATGCATTTAGCTGCGTTTCGTTATTGGACAAGGCTTTTCGCGCTCGTTCGCATCGGGCGTGTGGCCGATGTAAATGCTCTCAAATATTCGATTTATGGGACAAACTGTTGAGTTTGTCCCATATTTATAACGGGTTATTCGAAAAAATCGAACATTATTCAAAATATTTGAAGATTCTGAACACAAAATACCGCTTTACGTGCTTTAATAGATACAGTTCATTTGGAACGCGTTCACATCTGCACTTCCGACGCTGGGGGAGTTATCGGGGTGCTTATGTGAACGATGTTCCGTAAAAGGAGTGAGTTACCGCGAAAGCGGGAGGGGTAATCTCGAGGCGATGGCCTCGGATATATGAAAGGCCCGTTGCAGCTGTGAGAGGGTAGCTGCAACGGGCCTTCGTTTGTTCTGGGCGCTCACTCGTGATAAGTTCTCCTCTATGAGAAAAGCTACCGCGCATACTGCAACAACGAACACACGGGAAACCGTGCTCCGTGCGGGTGGATTCCAGGTAACGGTCACTCGCAAGAACATCAAATCGATCCATTTAAAAGTGACTCCGCAAGGCGAAGTGAAGGTCTCGGCGCCTTTGTGGGTGAGCGATGCCGAAATCACCTCGATGGTCGAATCTCGTAAGAGCTGGATAGAAAAGCAACGCCGTGCGTTCAAAGATTCGCCTCAAGCACAGGCGGAAGCGGCAAGCGCAGAAGAGCAGAAAGCGTGGCGGTCCGTAGTGGAGGCATGCGTTCCTCAGTTGATCGCCGCGTGGGAGCCTATTTTGGGTGTTCGCGCGAAGAAGGTCGTCTATCGCAACATGAAATCGCGATGGGGTAGTTGCCAGCCTTCTACGGGTAAGATTTGCATTAATACGCGCTTAGCGTTGTATCCGCCTGAATGCCTGGAGTATGTTGTTGTACATGAGCTCTGTCATCTGCTCGTAGGTAATCATGGATCCGATTTTAAAGAACTGCTCGACCGCATCATGCCCGATTGGCGCTCGCGCAACGATAAGCTGCGCTGGTAGGTGGCTGCCCCTGTCGACGTGCGCCTATTCGCCACTGCTCCCATAATGTGCGCCGAAGACCGCGAGAGTGAAAAAGTGCTTTCAAATAGTTCAAGCGGTGCTATTATTGAACAACATAAAAAGCGTTGATAAGGAAAAGTAGGGACGAATCCTATCTCCAGAGAGTTGGCGGTTGCTGGAAGCCAACGGTGGGACGGTCTGAAAGGCGCCTTTGAGCTATTCTGTCTGAACATCTTTCATTCAAGTCGAACGATCTTCGATAAGGTGGAAGGTCAGTAGGCTGAATCGGTGACTCCGTGATCGGTCTGGAAATGGCATACCTTTTCCTTTCTTTTGAGGTCCTGATGCAGTCTGCTGCACAGGATTTTTTTATATTGAGGTTGCAGGGGATCGAATTCCTGGACACAGGAAAAGAAAGGGCGTGATTGAATGCGAAGCGACGCGATCAAAAAAGGTCTCGCGCGTGCACCGCACCGCAGTCTTTTAAAGGCTGATGGTCTAACCGATGAAGAGCTCGAACGTCCGCTGATTGCGGTCATTTCTTCCCAGAACGAAGTCATTCCGGGTCATACGCATCTCGACAAGATAGCTGACGCCGTAAAGGCGGGTATTCGCATGGCGGGTGGTACGCCGCTGCAGGCGACCACGATCGGCGTATGCGACGGCATTGCTATGAACCACGAAGGTATGCGCTATTCGCTTACGAGCCGCGAGGTCATCGCTGACTCGGTCGAGTGCGTGGTTCAGGGCCATGCGTTCGACGGTGTGGTTCTTATTCCTTCGTGCGACAAGGTCGTTCCCGGCATGCTGTTGGCGGCATGCCGCTTGAACATCCCGACCGTGCTCGTGTCGGGTGGCCCCATGTTGGCGGGTCATGACAAGCAGGGTAACCAGACCGACCTGAACACTCTCTTCGATGCAGTCGGCCAGGTAACTGCCGGCACTATGACCGAAGAAGAATGCAAGTGGTTCGAGAACACCGCTTGTCCTACCTGCGGTAGCTGCTCAGGTATGTTCACCGCGAACTCCATCTGCTGCCTGTCCGAAGGCCTGGGCATTGCATTGCCTGGTAATGGCACGGTTCCCGCGGTGTATTCCGAGCGCATTCGTCTGGCTAAGCAGGCCGGCATGAAGGTCATGGAACTGGTGGAAAAGAACATCACGGCGCTCGATATCATCACCCCTGCCGCTATTCACAACGGCATGGCGCTTGATATGGCCTTCGGTGGTTCGACGAACACCATGCTTCACTTGACGGCGATCGCCCATGCTGCTGGCTGCCCCGTCACGATGGAGGACTGGGACAAGGTCTGCCAGCGTATTCCTAACATCACCCGCATCGCGCCAGCGGGTCCTCTTCACATTGAGGACCTGAACAACGTTGGCGGCATTGCGGCTATTATCGGCGAATTGGGTCGTCATGGTCTGCTGGATGGTTCGGCGCTTACGTGCCACGGCACCATGCAGGAATGGATCGACGCCTGCCCGCCTGTTGATGGCGAAGTGGTACGCACGGTCGAGAACGCCTATAGCCAGGTCGGTGGCCTGCGCGTTATGAGCGGCAACTTGGCTCCCGATTGCGGCGTAGTCAAGCAGTCGGCAGTGTCCGACGATATGCGCCAGCATCGTGGTCCGGCACGCGTGTTCGAATCGGAAGATGCGGCATGTGAGGCCATCTTCGGCGGCCAGATCAACCCTGGTGATGTAGTGGTCATTCGCTACGAAGGCCCTGCTGGCGGTCCTGGTATGCGCGAAATGCTCACGCCCACTTCGGCTATTTGCGGCATGGGCCTCGACCATGATGTCGCGCTCATCACCGACGGTCGTTTCTCCGGCGCTACGAAGGGCCCCGCTATTGGTCATGTAAGCCCTGAAGCAGCTGCTGGCGGTCCTATTGCATTGATCCAGGAAGGCGACATTATCGATATCGATATCGATAAGGGCTCGCTTACGCTGGAAGTATCTGACGAAGAACTGGCAGCACGTCGTGATGCGTGGGTCAAGCCCGAACCTAAGTACAAGGTGGGCGTGCTCGCTCGTTACGCGAAATTAGTTTCGAGTGCTGATAAGGGGGCGTATTTCGGATGAGCATAGATAAGGAGTATGAAGCCAAGATGGGTCTTGGTCCTCATACGGAAAAGCAGGGCAAGACCATGCTCGGCTCAGAAGCTATCATCGCTTCGCTGGAAGCCGAAGGGGTCGATACCGTTTTCGGTTATCCGGGTGGTCAGGCCATCAAGATCTACGATGCTCTGTACGATTCCAAGAAGATCAGGCACGTGCTGTCGCGCCACGAACAGGCGGCGACTCACGAGGCCGATGGATATGCGCGTGCTACGGGCAAGACGGGTGTTGTCATTGTGACCAGCGGTCCCGGTGCGACCAATACCGTAACGGGTATCGCCACTGCCTATATGGACAGCGTTCCGATGGTCGTCATTACCGGCCAGGTGCCGCGCAACGTTATCGGAACGGATGCGTTCCAGGAGTCCGATATCGTAGGCATCACGATGCCCATCGTTAAGCACAGCTACCTGCTGCAGAGCTGCGAAGATATGACCCGCACGTTCCGTGAGGCGTTCTATATTGCGAACTCCGGCCGCCCGGGACCGGTGCTCATCGACATTCCGTCCGACTTGGCTGGCGCGGAAATGTTGTTCGAGTACCCCGATGATGTCCAGATTCCTTCTTATAAGCCAACGGTGAAGGGCAACGTGCGTCAGATCCGCCAGGCGGTCGAGATGATGAAGAGCGCTAAGCGCCCCATCCTCTACATTGGTGGCGGCATCATCGCTTCGCATTCTGAAGAAGAACTGCTCGCTGTTGCGGAAGCTCTTCAGATCCCCGTCGTCACGACGCTCATGGGCAAGGCGGCGTTCCCGTCTTCGCATCCTTTGAACCTTGGCCACGTTGGCATGCATGGTTCGAAGTACGCGAACTACGCAGTCACTAATGCTGATCTGTTGGTAGCAGTAGGTGCGCGTTTCTCCGACCGCGTTACGGGCAAGCTCGTTGATTTTGCGCCCGACGCAAAGGTCATTCATGTTGATGTTGACCCGGCGGAAATCGGCAAGAACCGCATTCCCCAGATTCCTATCGTGGGCGACGCGAAGGTCGTTCTGGCGGGCATCAAGGAACAGCTCGAAAAGGGCGGCTGCGATCCTATCACCAAAGAATGGCTCGACCAGATCGGGGAATGGCGCGCATGTCATCCGTTCTATAGCCCGGGTCTTACGGCTCTTAACGGTTCTATCTCTCCTGAAGGCGCACTCGATATGCTGAGCGATATGCTCGATCCGGAGAACTCGATCGTGACCACCGAAGTCGGTCAGCATCAGATGTGGGCCGCTCAGCACGTCGATCGTGAAGTACCCCGTACGTTCTTGACGAGTGGCGGGTTGGGTACGATGGGCTTCGGGTTCCCCGCGGCTATCGGCGCGAAGGTCGCTTACCCCGAAAAGCAGGTGGTCTGCGTTGCCGGCGATGGTTCGTTCCAGATGAACTTGCAGGAAATGGCAACCGCAGCAGCGGAAGGCATCAACGTTAAAGTACTGCTGATGAACAATTCGGCATTGGGCATGGTTCACCAATGGCAGGGTCTGTTCTATGATGGCCGCTACAGTGAGACTATCCTTCCCGAGATCCCCGATTTCGTGAAACTGTGCGATGCGTACGGTTGGGGTGGAAAGCGCGTAAGCGAGCCAGGCGATTACGAGGAGGCCCTGAAGTGGCTGCTCGATCATGATGGTCCTGCGCTTTTGGATATGCGCTTCGACCGTTCGGAGAACGTGTTCCCCATGGTAGCGCCTGGTGCTCCGCTCGACGAGATCATCGGTGCCACTAATGTTGGTCCGATCTCTAACATGCTCGAAGGATTCGAAAGCCTTCCATTTGCAAATGCTGCAGAAGCTAACGCCGCTGCTCGCAGCGCCGCCAATTCAAATGAAGAGGGAGGCCAATAACATGCAAGCACCATCGCAGAGGCATATTCTTTCCGTTCTGGTCGAGAACAAATCAGGCGTGCTGTCGCGCGTTACGGGTTTGATCTCGCGCCGTGGATTCAATATCGAATCGCTTTCAGTCGGCCCAACGGAAGATCCGACCATGTCACGTTTGACCATCATTATGATGGCCGACGAAGTAGCGTACGAGCAGATCACCAAGCAGTTGCATAAGCTCATCAGCGTTCATAAGATCACCGACCTTACTCAGGAAAAGGCGATCGAGCGCGAGCTGGTTCTGTTCAAGGTTCACGCTAACCCCGAGCGCCGCAGCGAGATCATTGAAATCGCTAACGTGTTCCGCGCCAACATCGTCGATGTTGGCAAGACGTCTTTGACGGTCGAGGTAACGGGCACCGAATCTAAGATCGCCGGTATCGAGGATCTGTTGCGCGCTTACGGCATCAAAGAGATCATTCGCACGGGTATTATTGCCATGTCGCGCGGCCCAAAGGTAAGCTAAACTACATTGGCAGCTTCCTTTAGCGCAATACGGTAATGCACCATATAAGCAATCAGTCATTCATAAGAAGAAGGGATGAATCATGGCTGTAACTATTTATTATGAACAGGACGTCGATCCTTCAGTGATCCAAGGAATGAAGGTAGCGGTCATTGGCTACGGTTCTCAGGGTCATGCTCATGCACTGAACCTTAAGGATTCTGGCGTTGATGTTCGTGTTGGTCTGCGTGAGGGTTCTTCCTCTGCTGCTCAGGCAGAAGAAGCGGGCCTCAAGGTAATGAGCATGGATGCCGCTGCCGAAGAAGCTGACCTTATCATGATTCTCGTTCCCGACGAGAAGCAGGCTGAGGTATACGAAAAGCACATCGCTCCTCATTTGACGGCAGGCAAGACCCTCGCTTTTGCTCACGGCTTCAACATTCACTACGGCTACATCAAAGCTCCTGAAGATGTGAACGTTATCATGTGCGCACCTAAGGGTCCTGGTCATATCGTTCGTCGTCAGTACACCGAAGGCTCTGGCGTACCTGATCTGGCTTGCGTTGCACAGGATGCGACCGGCAATGCTTGGGATATCGCTCTGTCCTACTGCTGGGGTGTTGGCGGTGCTCGTTCCGGCATCATCAAGGCAACCTTCGCTGAAGAGACCGAAGAAGACCTGTTCGGCGAGCAGGCTGTTCTGTGCGGCGGTTTGGTTGAGCTGGTTAAGGCTGGCTTCGAGACCCTGACCGAGGCAGGCTATCCTGCTGAGCTCGCATACTTCGAGTGCTATCACGAGATGAAGATGATCGTTGACCTTATGTACGAAAAGGGCATCCACTTCATGAACTACTCCATTTCCAACACCGCGGAATATGGCGAGTACTATGCAGGTCCTAAGGTTATTAACGAGCAGTCCCGCGAGGCTATGCGCGAGATCCTGAAGCGCATCCAGAACGGTGAGTTCGCTAAGGAATTCGTTGCTGACTGCAACAACGACCACAAGTGGCTCCTCGAGCAGCGCGAGGCTATCAACACGCACGAGATCGAAGTTACGGGTGAGAAGATCCGCTCCATGTTCTCTTGGATCAAGGCATAAGCTTAGCTGTTTGCAAAGCACGGCACGCAGGCACCCTTCGGGGTGCCTGTTTTGTTTGACCAAGCACCCTCCAAATTCTGCATTTTTTGCTTTTGCGGCAAGTTTGAAAGCCATCATTGGGGCAATGATGGCTTTGCAGGTTGAACCGGCGGGGTTTCCGCCTTCACGAGTCCCTAGAATCGCAGCTCTTCTTCAGTGAAGGGCAAGTATTGTTTGATGCATGCGGGCATGCAGTGGACAACATAGCGAACCTCATCCTCTGCGGATCCGGGCATTCCTTCGAGGGCCCATTGTATATAGCGATACGCCGCGCCGTATGCCTGGTAATGAAGAGCGAATCGAAGGCGATCATCGAACACTTCTTCACCATAGTGGGTCTTGATGTAGTTGCTGTAATAGGTATATGTCTGATGCACGATCGCATCGGATAAAGAATTCTGGCCGGTCAGCTCGCAAGCTTCCTTCAGGAAACGGCTGTATTTCTTCTGGGCTTGGATATACACGTTACATAGATACGCGTAGAAACCATCCTCTTCGATTATTCCTTTTTCGCCGACGAGCGTTCTCTTGTATATCCAGTACAACAGGTCGTTCTTGTCTTTGAAGTGGTTGTAGAACGTTTGCCTGCCGGTTCCTGCGCGGGCGATAATGTCGGTCACGGTTATCTTCTTCAGGGGCTTTTCTTCCGATAATTCTAGAAGCGCCTCAGCAAGTATTCGCTTTACGTTTATTGCCATAGCGCGCTCCTTTCGGCAACCTCCGGTTCAGCTGCGCTGTGTGGTTGCATTATATAGTAAGCGCGAACGAAGATGCGAAAGCGGAATGGTTGAATCAAGAGCGACGAGAGCGATCGGCCGGAAGGAACGAGCTGCATCCGAAGGGCACAACGGGCGAGGTGTACCTGAGGGATGAGGATGTGAAATCGCATTGGTGCGCTTGAGAGTGTCCAGATATAGACAAGGCTTGATGCAAATGGAGCGAATGGGACTCGCGCATCGTTGGATTCGGGCGTTATGGATCGGCTTCGAGCGCCACGGAAACGCAAGCGAGTCCATATTGCCTCTGACCAAATGACCCGAGAACCCCATTGGACAAATCGGCCAAATTGTCTATACGTGGACAATTCATGTCATTAGTCACAAAGTGGACAGAGTGTATAGAGTGTCGCTTCCTTCCGCAGAACGCGCTTTCTAAACTTAAGAGTATGAACGAAAAGTGTTCCATACATTTGAAGGGGAAAGCGTATGGGGGTCTTCGACGGTATTAAGGTGCTCGATCTGTCGCGGTATTTACCGGGTGGTTATGCGACGCAGGTTCTAGCTGATTTTGGGGCAGATGTTATCAAGGTCGAAGATACCGGCATGGGCGATTTCTGTCGCCACGAAAAGCCTGTGAAAGACGGCGTGAGCTACTATTTTTCCGCATTAGGTCGGAATAAACGCAGCGTTTCGTTTAACTTGAAAGACGAAGACGCTCTGCAGGTGTTCTATCGTCTGGTGAAAGAATCCGACATCCTGATCGAGAGTTTTAGGCCAGGAGCCACGGCAAAACTCAAAATAGATCACGAGACCCTGCAAGGTATCAATCCGAAGTTGATCTATTGTTCGCTGTCAGGGTACGGCCAAGATGATCCGCGTAGTATGAAGCCCTTGCACGATATTAATATGCAGGCCCAAAGCGGATACCTTTCTTTGAATGGTGGCGTGAAAGCTCCTTTGCACTTATGTGATCTGGCGACTGGGATGGTCGCTTCGCAGAGCTTGCTAGTCGCGCTCCATGAGCGTGAACGCAGCGGCACCGGAAGATACATTGATATCTCTATGTTCGATTGCTTCGTTTGGTGGAATTCGATGATCGATAGCCGCTGGTCGTATTTGGGGCGCGAAATATCCGAGCGGACCATCGCGTATCCTGATGATTGTCCTTTCTACAACATCTACGAAACGAAGGATGGCGGAAAGCTGTCCATCGGCCTTATCGAAGAAAAGTTCTGGAACACGTTCTGCGATCTGACTGACCATCCGGCAATCAAGGACCGAACGCAACCGGGAGTATTCGAAGTGGTGAAAGAGATCGTTGCTTCGAAGACCCTTGATGAATGGGATGAATGGCTGAAGGACAAAGATCTTTGCATGGCGGTCGTGGCGGATAAGACCACCGCTATTGAGCAGATCATTGAGCGCGAGCCGCACATGATGGCGTATGTGGATTTCCCAGGTTTGGGACCTACGCTGCAAACGAACCTCCCTCATGCTATCGAGGATGTTCGCCCTATCATTCAGGACTTCAAGCGTCCTCCGACGCTGGGGCAAGATACCAGATCAGTGCTTATGGAGCTGGGTTATGACGAAGATCGTATTGACGCCCTAAGGGATAAGCAGGCCATTCGCGCGTGACCTGCTTGAAGGGGTAATACAGGGAGTTCAGGCAAAAAGAGCCAGAAGGGATGAGTTGCATTATGGATTTTAAATTGACCGACGAACAGGAACTGTTGATCGAAAGTGCTCACGAATATGCCAGCCGTTATTTCACCGACGAAGCGGTAAGGCAGGCATACGAGGTCGATCACCATATCAGCCTTGAAGCAGCGATGGCGTATCGTGAAGCGGGCTTCATGTATTTAGGCCTGCCCGAAGAAGTAGGCGGCGTACCCGTTGATAAACTGACCCAGGTGTTGTTCATTGAGAAGCTCCACGAATTCACGGGGGTAAGCCTTCCATTCATGACCGACTTCAATACCATTACTGACGTCATTGAATTCGGCACCAAGGAACAGCAGCAGCTGATCATGGATGCCATCGAGAACATCGAGAGTACATGCGTAGCGTGCTCGTCCATCTCTGAACCCGCTGCTGGCTCAGACAATAATGCAATGACGTGCGTTGCGAAGAAGCAGCCTGATGGCACCTATCTTCTTAATGGACAGAAGACATGGGTGACCTTGGGCGGTTTGGCTACTTATACGATGGTCGTGGCGAAAGACGAGGATCCCTCTTATGAGAACGATAAGTACTCGTTGTGGCTTATTCCTAATGGTGCGGAAGGGTTCACGTATGCGAATTTGGATAAGGTCGGACAGCAAGTGATTCCTTTTGTCGATCAGTTCTTCGACAATGTGGTCCTCACTGAAGACATGCGTCTTGGCGAGCCCGGCATGGGCTGGAAGCTTCTGATGAAGAAGCTCGAATTCGAGCGCTGCCTGGTTGTTGCGCAGTCGTTGGGTCTTGCTCAGGCAGCGTTGAACGATGCGGGCGCATATGCTTCTGAGCGCATTGCCTTCAAGAAGCCCATTGCGCACTTCAGCGCGATCCAGTCCCATTTATGCGAAATGGAGAACATCGTGCAGAACGTTCGCATGCGCCTGTATCAGGTCGTGACCATGATCGATAATGGGGAATCCACTCGTCTTGAGTCGGCCTTGCTCAAGGGGTATGCATGCCGTTCTCTGACGCGTGTTGCAGATCTCGCAATGGCGATCTATGCCGCGATCGGTTATACGAAAGATATTCGGATCGGTCAGATCTGGGCAGACCTTCGCGGTCAGGAAATGGCAGGCGGCACCACGGAGATCATGGAATACATTGCCGGCCGTCAGCTGGTCAAGAAGTACAAGGCCAAGTGACTGGTCTAATGCTGGCAATTAAAAATTGAATACTATTGGCACAGTTGTTCTGAAGAGTGTTTTTGTCGACACGAGGATTCACTAAACTATTTGCTGAAGCGGGTCCAGCAACACCGCTAAGTCGCACCTCTAGATGCATTTTAAGCGTATATTTAGAACGTATATTGTTTTTTGATGCGAGCGCTTTCGGTTGGTTACCAGGTAGTTCGGTGACATCGTATTTGTGGCGCACCGCTTGTTAAAGGAGCCCGTCATGGCGCGTGCCAAAATGCAGTCTTCTCTTGAAAAGGGTTCGGTTGTTTCTAATGCGATAGCCGTTTTTCTTACGTTCGTTCTGGCCTTTTCGATGGTGAACGTGCAGGCGTTCGCTTCGGTGGGGGATGGAGAGCGAGGCTCATCTGTGGCTGAGTCCGCTCAGAGCCAGGGTGTCCAGTCCGATGAGTCTGAGCAGGGTGGTGGCACTGGTTCTTCTGTAATGCAGGGCGAAGGCACTACTGTTGAATCTTCTAGCGAGTCTGTCTTGAATGGTGAACCTACGACGACCGAAGGCGCTGCCAAGATGAGTCAAGACGAGCCCTCTGATCCGGCAAGTAGCCAGCAGGATGCTATGACGTATGTCTCGGCGGAATCTGCGCGTGAGCCAAGGGATCTGACGGGCGCAGCTACGACCCTCACGTTTACGGCGCAGTCCAATGCGCTTGCGTTCGATAACGAGAAACCTGCGACAATTGCCGCCGATGCTTCGGTTCTGCCGGACTCTTTGCCTGCAACGCTCACGTTTGAATGGGCGCTTGCTCCTGAAGAAGGCGAATACGTGCGTCCGGGCGACACATTCAGGCTGCTTTTGCCCGAAGGGGTTTCTTTTGTAGATGGACAGCAACCCATTGAGGTTAAGCAAAAAGATGGTGACGCGGTAATCGCCGAAGCCTCTGTTGCCGATGAGCAGCTTTTGTTTACCATGCGCGCCACCGATAACGCTGCTCTTGTCGAATCAGGTGCGCTGGATGCAGGTACTGTTGTGCTTGAAAGCGGGTTATGCGCCAAGGTGTCGCTGGGTGTACAGGTGGCATCTTCGCTTTTGCGCCAAGATGAAGGTGGGTATCTTGACTGGACTATGCAAGTTGCAACCAATGGTGGAGCTGATCAGGTCGCATCCATTGCCCTTCCATCGCAGAGTGAGTTGATGGAATCATGGGGCATTGCTGCAAACTCGAAGATGGATACCTCTGCCTTGGTGGCTGCTCCAGCGGCACGATCCGTTGAGCCGTCGGGAAGCACCACGGTTGCTCTGAACAAGCATTGGATCAGCAGCGGTCCTGTTGCATCCGATGTGGCCAGCAAAATGATGGAAGCGCTATTCGTCGAGTACAGCTTAGACGGTGCTGATAGCTTTACGAGGCTTAGTGCAGAAACCAAGGATAATCTGGGACTTGCCGAAGTCCCTGCCATTACGGTAGCCAACCACGCTGACGACCTCACAAAGTATGAATGCGCGGGTCTTCCCAGCAAGATCGTGGAAACTGCCGAAAATGGCACCTCAGCAGAAAAAGATGTTACGTACCGGATCGTTGAAGATGCGGGGGAGGCGCTGGCGCAAGGCTATATCAAGCAAGAAGGCGCAACGTCGTCGGACGTGACCAATATCGAAATGTTGGACTTTAAAATCAAGGTTCACATGCTCGTAGGTCAGGCTGGCACAGGGCCGTTGGATGATGAGGGGATCACCTATAAAGTAAACGGCGTAGAAGTCGATCGCGGCAATCTGGAGTGCACTGGCCCTGATGACAGCGGCTCCTATACGATCACGGTTAAAGGCCTTCCTGCCTACGATGCCAACGGTGCGGGAATCGTCTACTCCCTAACCGCTGAAGGGCCGCAGCAAGAAGGCGCTGACGGCTACAAGGCGCTATACGATAATGCTGGCGTACCTAACTATTCTGCCGTTACCACGGCCGCGTACAACGGGGGCACGCTTAGTCTGGCTCGCACGGGCAGCACGGCGTTTTCGGCGAACAAGGTGTGGCTCGATTATGGCAGCAGCCCAGACCAGCGTCCATTTGCTTCTTTGGAATTATGGCGCTTCACTGCGAAATACGATGGCGATAAATTGGTTACCGATTTCACTCAAGCTTCCCCTGTACGAGATAACTCGGGGATTCCCATTACCATAAGCGTTGATGGCACGGTTGAAAGCGGCGTGTCCAAGGCCTATTCGTATTCCGGCCTGGATAAATACGATCCAGAGGGCTATGAGTATGTCTATTTGGCTCGCGAAACCCTGCAGGGCGGCGAGGGCACCGGTTCGTATGAAAAGGTGTTTGAGCAGGAAGGGGCGCAAGACACGCTTCCCACAGGCTACGGCGATGAACGCGAAGACGGCGACGAGTCTATCTACAACGGTGGTACGTTGGGCAATCGTATCACGGGCACCGTTACCGTGCCTGCAGAGAAGACATGGCATGCGGCCGCCCATCAGCGCGATCTTGGCAACGTGACGGTTGTCCTTGAATTGCTCAAGCGCCCTGCGAATTCCGATGGCTCGCAATGGGAATCGTCCGGTATCACGCGCGAACTCTCTGGTTTTACCGCTGAATGGCTTACGCAGTCCACGAGCGCATCGGCCCCAAGGTACGACAGTCAGGGTAGAGAGCTTGAATACCAATGGCGCGAAGCCGAGGTATTGGAAAATGGTCAGCCCGTTACCCTGAATAGCGACGGCACGTTCGACCTCGCTTGCACGAACAATGACAAAACCGAAGATCGCGTGGATAAAGAATGGTTCCGCAGCGTCAGTGAGCAGGTTGACGAAGAGGGCTTCAAGGGCACCAAAATCACCAACACCCTTGAGGGCGAAGTGGATTACCTGGTGAAAAAATACTGGAACGGCGAGCTTACGGGTGCCCCTGAAGGTGCGGAGGTGACGATTAACCTGTACGCCAACAGCGAACTTCAGGCGGAAAAGTCGCACACCATGAAAAAGACCGATCCCGAAAACTGGGCCTATACGTTCAGCGGCTTGCCTAAGTTCAATGAGCAAGGTTACGAAATCTCCTATGAGGCAAGAGAGGGAGCAGTCAACCTTCCCGAGGGTTGGACGTTGAGCGATGTTGTGTATTCGTCCGATAGGGCCGTTAGTCTATATAACACTAACCAAGGTGCCGGGTTTTCCATTGATGTCAGGAAGGCCTGGCTCGATGACGACGACGTCGATCGTCGTGCGCCTGTAAAAATTGGTGTTTACTGGAACAGTGGCACAAGCACCATCGCCGAAGACGATAAAGAGCTTACCGTTGTCACGGTGTCCCAGGAAACTTCCTGGCGCACTCGTGTTGGTATTTCTGCTCCCGAGGGAGTAACGGGCGAAGACTGGAAAAGCCAGATTTACACCAAGGAGCTTTCCATGGTGGATTCGTCGTTGTCTTCGAGGGCGGTGTCGTATGACGGTCAGGGCTTTGAGGATGCCGTCGGAAATACGACGGTGGGGAACATCGCTGGCAGCATCAAGAGCGCCAATGCGTACAAGGTTTCCAATTACAGAGACGACGACGGCGTGTATGTTTCCGAAAACCTGCGCGTTGGCCTCACGGCGGTGACGGCCACAAAGTCTTGGGCCGACTTGGGTGCCACCTCCGCTGAACGCCCCAAGGCTTTCTTCGAGCTGTACGTGACGCAGGGCGACGTCGTTTTCAAGGGGACCGAATATACGGTTGATGGAAAAGAAACCCATGCTCTAGTGAATGCGCAAGGTGCTGCAGTGGGTAGCAGCCAAGCGATCGATGTAAATCAGGATCCGACGTATGCTTATACGTGGTATGGCCTTCCCAAGTACGATACGCAAGGTCGCATGATCAATTATTCGGTTAAGGAATCTTCGGAAAACATGGGTGAATATGCTTCTTCCATCGCTTCCGAAAACTACCAAGTCGATAAAGAAGACAAGGATTGCGAGTATGGTTTCCGCGATGATATCCAGTATGCCTTCGCCAATGCGCGCGTAGGGTCTACCACCGTCGAATTCGCTAAAGAATGGAACGACGCGCATGCGTTCATGAACGGGAACCGCCCCGACATCTACCTGACTCTCTATGAAAAGAAGTACGCAAGCGCAGATGCGACTGAGCAGACCGTGTCAAAGGTGGAGGGTAATCCAACTTACCATTGGAATGAGGCAAGCGATCCGGGTGAAGGCGGACAGGTCGGGGTCATTGACAACTATAGCTGGAAGGCTCTGTTCGAGGGTCTTCCCAAGTACGATGCCCGCGGCGCAGAAATCGTGTATTACGCGCAAGAGCAGATGCACGACGATGCTTCTGAGTTCGATTATCAACCCGTGTTCTTCAAGATGAACGGCACTGTGGTCACGGAGGCCACTGAAGGGGACGACGTTATCGCTTTCGGTGGCGCTGAGATTCTGAAGCAGGGAGGAACGTTCGTCAATGCGCTTCAGGGGAATGCGGTGTTTACGGGCGCTAAGGTTTGGAACGGCATATCTGAAAAGGTTCCGGCGGACCAGCTGCCCGTGTTGGATATTTCCGTGAAACAGTATGTGGATACTGATGGCGATGGCGCGTTGAGCGATGATGAGCGGGCGAACCAGGAGGCAGCCGCGTCATCGGTTGCAACATACAGCAAGCTTGCTTCTGATAACACGTTTGAAGCATCGTTCGATATTTCGGTCAAAGGAGAAAACAACCCAGAAGTGGGCGAGTTGGGCACGGAAAAGCTGCCAAAATATGATGCCATGGGGCACTTGTGCGTCTATGAGCTGGAGGAATCCCTGAACGCAGACGCTCCCCAAAATGTGAATTTCAAAAATGACCCCACGGGCGCAAAGTTCGAGCTCGTGTACACTCCCTCTTCCGCTGGCCATAAAATAATCAATACACTGAATGCGGATGGCTCGCTTACGGTTATGAAAGAATGGAAGAGTCAGCCAACGGGCGATGGCTTGAATTATGCGGTTGCGACCTTCAAGCTTTATCGTGCGTACGACCCTGTTGGGGTAAACGGCGGCGCTGCGTCTTCGACGGAAAGTACCAAGGAATTCGTTGGTCAGAAGACGACCACGAAGCCTACCGAGGCAAACGCGAGCTCCAGTGCGACCTTCGACGGCTTGCCCGCCTATGCGCCGAATGGTTCTCTGTACAAGTACTGGGTTGAGGAAGTCGCGGCGGATGGATTTACAGCGACCCTTCCGACAAACGCTGACGGCACTTCTTTTGAAACGCGCGTTGCCTTGGATAGGGCCTCTGGTCATGCAATCGAGGTAGGTAGTTATGTGAATACCTATTCTTCGCCCACCCTTACTTTAACTGGAGAAAAGAAGTGGGAAGACTACGGCAATGCCATGGGTGTGCGGCCTGAGGGTATCACCATCACGTTGACGCGCACGGCTGATTCGCAGCCAGGGGCGAACAACGCCATTACCCAGCCTCAGGAAGTGGCTCTTACTGAAGGCGCTGGCGGAAACCTGACGTGGACTAAGAGCGCAACCGACGACACGTGGACGTACTCCATCTCTGGGTTGGACCAGTATGCCCCTAATGGTATGCCGTGGAAGTATCAGGTGAAGGAAGATACCGATTCGCTTGGTTGGTACGTTGCTACAAAGACCACCGCTTCCGCGAACGCGAAGGATGCCGCCGGCGATGCTCAGGTGGGGTTGACTCTTTCGGCGGACAGACAGCTTGTTAACGGTTTTGGCAAAAGGGCAAGTGCAACCAAGTCTTGGTCTGGGGATATTTCGTCTTTGCGTCCTGCTGCAATAGTGAAGTTGCAGGTCCTCGATCGATCTAGTGTGGGAAGCGAACATGCATGGGTTGACGCAAAGGACTTTTTCCCAGCTGGCACGTATGAAAACCTGAAAGGCAAATGGAATATTTCCAAAGGCAGCATTCATCTGTCGAATCTTCCTTCGGCCAAAAACTACAGCACATCAGGCACTGCTAGCATCGAAGAACTGCATTATCGCTTTGTCGAAACGAAGATCGGAGACCTTTCTTTTGCTTCCGTCAATGAGTACGGGGATGGTCGCACCATTGTTTATAGCGATTTGAATAGCCACCAGTACACGCCAGGCGGTAGCGTCGAGTTTGGTGCGTATGGTACCGGGAACGATAAGACCATGCTTACCAACACGCTTGGGGTAGAGGCACAAACCAGTCTCGTCATTTCGAAAACATGGGATGACAAATCGAACACGATGAATCATCCTGATCTGACGTTCACGATTCAGCGTTCCACTGATGGTGCCAGCTATTCCGACGTGAAGAAGAAAAACGCCGACGGTAAGGACTCTCAGGAAGCGCTTACCTTCGTGCTGAAGCCGACCGATACGCTGGTTGTGAGTGACAAGACCCTGAATGCAATACAAGTGGACGGTTTGCCCGCGTACGACGCAAGCGGGGCGGCATACTCCTATCGCGCAAAAGAGGATTCCAATGGACTGGGGAAGAACTACGCTTCTTCTGTTCAAGATGGCGTGATTGATGGCGCTGGATTCCATAGCCAATGGACTAACGCGCTTGAGACGGTGACGCTTTCCGGAACGAAGGAGTGGATCGGTGGAGATGCATCCGTTCTTCCTGCACCTGATTCGGTTGATGTAGTGCTGAAGCGTTCGACGAGCGAGCAGGGGTCGTTCGAGGTTGTGCCCGAAGGCCAGCGCGGGAAGTTCGCGTGGACCCAAAGCGGTGCAGATCGGGGTGTTTGGACGTTCGAATATTCAGATTTGCCGAAGGCGAATTCCAAAGGAACTCCATACATTTACAAGGTCGAGGATTCTGTTGATGGCTGGCGTTGCACTGCCGGCGTGTCTAAGCCGGCGGCCGATGGCAGTCTATCTGTAGCTCTCAAGAATACAGGGTATGCGCTTCAGGTGAACAAGACTTCTGCATTTGATGGAACGGTTGAAAACGCTCAATTCGAGCTGGCTCCCGACACGGGCAGCGCGTTCACGGACACCCAAAAAGCCTCGGTTGAACTCACCACAGACTCTGGTGGGGTCGTTTCCGTTCCTGCCGGGTTGTTGATGGCGAATAACGCCTATATTTTGAAAGAGACCGTTCCTCCTGCGGGTCATGTTCTTAATACGTCGACATTTAAATTCACGGTTAACGCTGACGGTACCATTGCGCCTGCTGCTTCGTCGGTTGATGGCTATGTGGTGAAGGACAACGTCATAGGCAAAACGCCCATCGTCTCGGTTAGCGATGAACCCACGCTTTTGGATATCGTAAAGGTTTCCGAAAAGGGCGCCGAGCCGCTTGCTGGAGCGGAGTTTTCTCTTCAGGCATTGGATGGTGCAACTTTTGCTGGTGGCGAAAGCGCATTGATACTTACGTCTAACGAAGATGGTAAGCTGGTTGTTGATGGAGTGGACGGTACCGCTGATTCACTTCAGGGACAACTGGCTGTCGGGGCGTCGTATAGGCTTACTGAATTGGTTGCTCCTGCGGGATATCAGAACGCGCTGGATTCACTGACGTTCGCTGTTGGCGCCGATGGTTCCATCGAAGTAGTAGGCGAGATTCCTGCAGGCTTTGCCGTTGAGGGCCTGCGCACGGAATCCGATACGCCTTCTGTCACGGTTTCGAATACCGCCCTTGAGGCCAAGATCGTAAAGACCGACTTGCAGGGCAAGCCTTTGTCCGGCGCAGAATTCACTATTGAAGGCCCCTTGGATGAGGGTGATGCTTCTGCCGTAAAGACGTTTGTCGTTGGGGCGGATGGTGCAGTTGGTGTAAGCGCAGCGCAATTCACGGTCGGCAAGCAGTACAGGGTCACTGAGACCAAAGCACCTGAAGGATACGAGCTTGCAGGTAGCATGATATTGACCGTCAAGCCTGATGGCACTTTCGCGGTGGACTCTTCCCAGCCTGGTAAGCAGGGTGTGGGCGGCGTAGGCACGTTTGCTGTTTCTGAGGTTGATGGAATAGCCATTGTGACTGTGGCGGATGCGCCAATCGCTCCCGACGAGGCTACTCCTACTCCCGTAAAGAGCTCCAAGACGGGTGACGCTCTGGGTGTTTTGTTTGCAGGTTTGGGTGCAGTGGCGGTAGTTGCTGCCGGTGCGGTGGCTGTGGCAATGCGCCGCCTTCGGAAGTTGAGATAGGGTCTGCTGCTTGTCAACAGACGCTGATACTTCTTTGTCTTCTTTGGGCTGATTCTTCTTGGGATACCCTTTATATTGCAAAGAGCAGCCGTATTGGTTCTTGCGCGCGCGGGGCTTTATAATTATGCCACTGTTGAAACAAACGCTAGGAGCGCGCTATGGAAAACGTACAGCAGGGCGATGTGGCTTCGATGCTGGGAAGCTTTGCCGAAGGCTCGGAAACGGTACTCAAAGTTGCTTGTTTGCCCTCTGCCCAACAAGAAGAAGGCATAGACTACTACGCTTCTGACATTCATGGCGAATACCAGGCGCTTATCCATATGTTCAAAGATCTGCTGTCCGATCAGGATGCCGCGGCGCTTGAAGACTTGCTGCGCGAAGGCCGCACGCAGGATTGCATGGACGCCCTTGTTCCGCTGTTGGCACAGCTACCCGAGCATCGCTTGCACTTTGTGGGTGACATTTACGACCGCGGTCCTAATCCGGATCTGATCACCGAAACGCTGATACATCACCCCAGCATTGACATCCAGTGGGGCAACCACGACATGGTATGGATGGGTGCTGCCCTTGGCCAGCCAGGCTGTCTTACCAATATCGTGCGCATTTGTGCGCGTTATGGCAATTTGGATATCTTGTCCGACGCATACGGTATCGATCTTGGTCCTCTAGAATCGTTCGCAGCCAAAGCGTATGCACAGGATCCATGTGCGGGGTTTGCCTTGAAGTCCAGTGCAGGGCTTTCGCCTGATCAGCTGGAAATCACTACCAAGATTCAGAAGGCCATGAGCGTGCTGCAGTTCAAGGTGGAAGCGGCTCTCATTGCCGAATATCCTAGCTTCGGCTTGGATGACCGCAATTTGCTTCACTTGATTAACTACGAAAAGGGTACCGTTGTGGTCGATGGCGTTGAATACGCCCTTACCGATACCGTGTTCCCGACGGTCGACCCCGAAGATCCGTATGCACTCACTCCGGATGAAGCTGAGGTGCTGGACCATCTGGTGCGCGCTTTCCGGGGAAGCCAGAAGCTCCAGCGTCACATGCGCTTCTTCTTCGAAGCGGGCAGTTTGTATAAGGTCGTGAACGGCAATTTGGTACTGCATGCTTGCGTGCCCTTGAGCGCAGACGGCACTTTGATGGAAGTGGACGTGCTGGGCAAAAAGTGCAAAGGCCGCGAACTGTACGAAACCATGCAGGAGTACGTGTACCAGGCGTTTTCGGAAACTGATCCGGCAAAGAAAAAGATCGCCATGGATATGATGTGGTACCTGTGGTTGGGCCCTGGCTCTCCGCTGTTCGCGAAAAGCAAGATGGCCACGTTCGAGCTGTACCTCATCGCGGAAAAGCCCGCCCGCAAGGAAGAAAAGAACGCCTTCTATAAGCTGTTCGATTCGCCCGAGACGTACAACGCCATCTTCGAGGATTTTGGCCTTGATGCTAGCTGCGCCCACATTATCTGCGGTCACGTTCCGGTGAAGATGAAAGATGGTGAAAGCCCGGTCAAGGCTCAGGGCAAAGTCGTGTGTATTGACGGCGGTTTTTCGGCGGCCTATCAGAAGACCACCGGTGTTGCCGGCCTTACCTTGGTAGAACAGGACGGCCGCATGAAGCTGCGCGCTCACAAATCGCTCGTGTAAGTTGGGGCTTTGGGATGATAGGGTTGCGCGGGCCCCGCACCCGATCTTCAGGCGTCATGTAGCGGTGAGCGCTGGTGCGTGATAGGGTTGCGGGCCTCGTACCTGAACTTTAAGCTCGGTGTCCCGAGCCTAACTTCCGAATCCAGACGGGATCCCTTTTCCTTTAAGGAGGGACGAAGTGGCGTTCATCCGTACCCTTTGGCCCGGTAGGACATTACGTCTGCGTAATAGGTTAATAACTCTGCAGGATATGGCGGCTTTATCGTGATAAAGTAGGTGCACTATCTGTATGTGTATACGAAGTGCGCATTATCGAAAGGATTTGAACAGTATGGCTAGGGTGTATAACTTTTCCGCAGGTCCGGCGGTGCTTCCTGAAGAGGTGCTCCGTGAAGCAGCCGAAGAAATGCTCGACTACCAGGGTACTGGTATGTCAGTTATGGAAATGAGCCATCGTTCAGCGGCTTTCAAGGGCATTATCGAAGATGCTGAAGCGGATCTTCGCGAATTGATGAACATCCCCGACAACTACAAGGTCCTCTTCCTTCAGGGCGGCGCTTCCCAGCAGTTCGCCGCTATTCCCATGAACCTTATGTTGGGTGGCAAGGCTGACTACATCGTTTCCGGTTCTTGGTCCAAGAAGGCCTACAAGGAAGCTGCTATGTTCGGCGATGCGCGCTGCGTAGCATCTTCTGAAGACGGTAACTTCTCCTATATCCCCAACGTGGATGAATTGGAGCTGGACCCCGAAGCAGATTACGTATACATCTGCGAAAACGAAACTATCTACGGCACGCATTATCACAAGCTGCCTAAAACGGGCAACGTGCCTCTGGTGTCTGACGTTTCCTCTTGCTTCCTGTCTGAGCCGATCGACGTCTCCAAGTACGGTCTTGTCTATGGCGGCGTGCAGAAGAACGTTGGCCCGGCAGGCGTTGTCATCGTTATCGTGCGCGAAGACCTGGTGAAGGACGAATGGCTTGCCAATACGCCCACCATGCTGAAGTACAAGACCGCCGTCGACAACGACAGCATGTACAACACGCCTCCTTGCTATGGCATCTACATCTGCGGCAAGGTGTTCAAGTGGCTGAAAGGCCAGGGTGGCCTGGAAGCTATGAAGAAGCGCAACGAAGAAAAGGCAGCGATCCTGTACGACTATCTTGATTCTACTGATTTCTACACCGCAACGGCTCGCAAGGAAGATCGTTCCATCATGAACGTACCCTTCGTTACGGGCAGCGCCGATCTGGATGCCGAATTCGTAGCGGGCGCTAAGAAGGCAGGCATTGAGAACATCAAGGGCCACCGCAGCGTTGGCGGTATGCGCGCAAGCATCTACAACGCTATGCCTACCGAAGGCGTTCAGGCTCTCGTTGACTACATGAAGGAATTCGAGAAGGCACACGCGTAAGCGGTCATAAAGGCATCGCCTTACTTGTACGCGAAGGCGCCATCCGAGCAAGGTTCGGGTGGCGCCTTTTTGGTGCGGGTCGAGCATGCGCCTTACGGGAACATTCCCAGAATGCGCTTCGTTACCACATCGCGCAGTGAATTGAGTGGGTCCACAAGGGCGTCGATGTCGTCCTTGGTGTTGTAGATACCCAGCGAAGCACGACACGACCGTTCCACGCCAAGGCGCCGATGAAGAGGCTGCGCGCAATGGGATCCGGTTCGGATGCATACGTTATGGGCATCTAACATGAGACCCACATCCTGGGGGTCAACGCCCGCCACGTTGAATGAAACGATCCCTGCCCGCGCCTGATTGGGTTCGACTGATCCATAGATGGTAACTTGCGGCAGCGCTCGAAGCCGATCTAGGAGGTATCCGATCAGCTCCTGTTCGCGGCGTTGTATTTCATCGAATCCGACGCTCTGCACGTAGCGGATAGCTTCCCTTAGCCCAATGGCGCCATCTACGTTAGGGGTGCCGGCTTCGAATTTGCGCGGTCCTGTTTGGAAGGCGGTCTTCTGTTCCCAGACGGTGTCTACCATTTCGCCGCCCAGCATAAAGGGCTCCATCTGTTCTTGCAGTTCTCGCTTGATGAACAGCGCGCCAATGCCCATGGGGCCATACATCTTATGCCCCGAAAACGCAGCGAAATCAACGTCCCACTCATGGAAGCGCAGCGGCAGATGACCTGCGCTTTGTGCGCAATCAACAAGAACACGCGCTCCTTTGCTATGCGCTATTGCGGCAATGCGCTCAATAGGGAAGATGGTTCCCAGGACATTGGAAATGTGAGTGCAAGCGACCAGCTTGGTGCGCGGGCCGATCTTTTCGAACTCTTCTTCAGGGATCATTCCCTGATCATCTATCTTCATGAACACCAGGCGCGCACCGGTTCTTTCGCAAACGCGCTGCCAGGGAACAAGATTGCTGTGATGTTCCGATATAGGCAGAACTATTTCGTCACCTTCTTTTATATGAGCAAGGGCGTAACTCGTGGCAACGAGGTTGATGGATTCGGTGGTATTGCGTGTGAAGATCAGCTCGTCAGGGTCTACGCCAACGAAGGTGGCGGTCTCTATGCGGGCTTGTTCGTATTCTGCGGTTGCCATAAGGCTGTCGCGGTACATACCGCGATAAGGGTTCGCGTTCGTGTTCAGATAGTGTTCGGTAAGGGCATCGATGACGCATTGAGGGCGCTCTGTTGTGGCGGCGTTGTCCAGGTAATGGAACGCAAGGCCGCTTCGAACCCCCTCTTCTTCACGCTGGAAAACGGGAAAATCGTGTTGAAAGGACAGGGCGCTTTGTTCAATGGCTGCGTCGATGGTCATATCATCCATCCTTTCAGTATGTGGTAATAAGGGGTGACTCCTTGGGGCTTTTACGCACGAGTGACGCCTCATGTCTTTGCATGTGAGGCGTCACTTGCTTACATCGTTACGCGCGGGCTGCGATTCCCTGCAGCTGAACCGCTCTCATGTTCACCAAGCGGGACATGATGCGGGCGCAGTCGTGGTAGGACTCTTCGGGGTCGATCTCTTTCTTTAGGAGACCTGCCAGAACCGTGTCGCCTACTTGATCGTTGATCCAGTTGATGACGTAATCAGTGTCGGCAACGCTGACCGATCCGCTTCCGCCTACGGAAAAGCCCAGGCCCGCCGTGCCGAATCGAAAGAACTTCGCCAGTTCCTTCAGGCTGTAGAGGTGGACCGTGCTTTCTCCTGCAGCAGCATTCACGTCCATGCCAGTGAAACGTCCGTCCCAGTCCAATTCGCGAAGTAGGTGGTTCGCCTCTTGGGGAGTGGGGGCATCGAAGCCCCCTATTTCGGCAAGCTCTTCAGGGCTTGCAAGCTCTAACAGTTCTTCGTTCTGCATGGCTATGCTCCTACGCCTGCTGCCTCTAGAGCGTCGGCTGCAAAGCCCAAGCCGTATGCTTCGAGGGTCTCGCGCGTGGGGCAACCCGTTGCGTTATCCAGACCTTCGATTTCATAGTAGCGATCCTTTACGCTTTCGAATTTTTCGCGATCAAGGACGCGGCCCTTGCAGTCATCGAAGACCCACTGTCCGTCTTTGTAGACCGTCAGGGGGTAAGAAGACGAAGTGGGAACCTCGAAGACATAATCGGCGAAGGTCTCCATTTCGCGGTTGCGTCCCTGCAGATACCAGATAGCGCGATCGAGCAGGTACATACGCTTTCCCTGTTCGAGGCTTTCTTCGTACGTCATGGGAACACCGGTGACTGCGGTGAACATGCGGGGTTCGAATTCGGGCGTTGCGCCGGTGGTATCCATGTTGGGATCGTTGTAATTGATGAGCGTTGGCCATACCGAATCGCACAGGTTCATGGAATCAAGCCAGAAGCGACTGTAGTGGCGCTGCCATGCAACGGTCTGCACCTTTTCGTCGCTGTAGATACCCTCTTCGCTGTAATCGAAGCCCATTTCGGGCAGGTGAGTGGAAGCGGCGAGCTGCTTGACTACCTGTTCGGCGGAAAGGATGTAGTCTTGCTTGGCCATGTCGCAAATGTAGGGCATCCAGTGTACGTGGGCGTTAATACCATGCGTGTTGATGTCGCGCTCGCCGAAGATCGAGCCATAGCTCCATTCCACTTCGAGGCGCGGGTCGTAGTGCTGGTAGTAGTTCCACTGCGGATAGGGGAACAATCCGGATTTCGAATCTTCTTCCCAGCGACCCCATGCCTTGACTGCACGAGCAGGACCTTCCGCCATAACGTCGCCAATACCCTTTCGATACGCAATGGAGAACAGGAACTCTTCGATGAATTCGCGCGAACCGTACTTGTCGAACGGCAGATCGGTATCGATTTCCTTACCTGGTCCCAAAATGCCCATCTTGTACAGGCTGCGGAGATAATCCAAGAAGCCACGGTCGAAACCGTTGATGCCCAGCTTGTTGAGCATTCCTGCGGCGTAGAGCATATCCTCTTTCTTGTCCGCCGTTAAGTAGTACATCGAAGCGGCGCACATGGTGCCATTCGCAAAGCCGTCGTCGAAGTTGTGGCGGCAGTTACGGGTGCAACCAGGGCAGCCGTAGGGGCGTGTGAGCATGTCGCGCGACGAGAAGTACGCGCCAGAAGATCCGGGGTTACGGGTGATGGTACCCCAAATGCGCGCGTCGAACTTGGTCGCGTCAGGGAAGGGTATTTCGAGGGAGGGGTTATCCACTTTGTAGACGAAACGCTCCTGGTATTCCATGCGGATCTGCAGCAGCGCGGCAGGATCGGCAACGGGAACGCTCTTGGAGCCGAAGAAGCAGATCGCTTTCAAGTTCTTCGATCCCCAAACCGCGCCCAAACCGCTCTGGCCTGCTTGATGCGCGCCGTCAGTTGTGATGGTGCCGCTGCGGGCAAGGTTCTCGGAAGCGGGGCCAATACAGATGACCGCAGGCTTCTGGGTGGTTCGGCCGCCGTCGCGCGTGTCGCTCAGTTCGACCCATTCGCCGTCAGCGGCGCCTTTGGTCATCATTTCCCAGACCGTTGTCTGTGTTGCGGCGGTGTCCATGCCCCACAGGCCATCGGCATCGGCGTCCCTAAATTCAATCTTGTCATGCACGACGCTGACCCAGGTATGGTTCTCTGCCTTACCCGTAATGACCGTTGCATCGTAGCCGGCAGCTTTCATCATGCTTGAGATGCGGCCGCCCATGCTGGAACGGGTGAACCATTCAGGGTCGCCGAATGAGCCGATGCCCTGGATCTCAACGCGGCCAGCACCTGCCGGGATGGGGGTGCCTGAAAAGGGGCTTGAAGAAATGGTGACTACGTTGCCTTCGTCGAAGGGACCGACCGTTTTGTCCTTGCAGTAATCCCAGAACAGCTTCGACCCCATTCCGTGGCCGCCGACCCATTCTTGGTAGGGTGCAGAGTCGATGATCTCGTATGACTTATTGGTCAGATCCAGAACGAGGATCTTTCCCATATATCCACCAGTAGCTTGTGCCATGGTTTGCTCCTAACGTGTGAACGAATGAAAAACTACTCCATTACATCGGGGGTGGGAGGATAGGAAACGTTGGGGAGTTCCATTCCTTCGTCATCCATGGGGAAGCCGATCTTCGCCCAATGTTCGTTGCGCAGATTTACGATGTAGCCCGAATCGTCTTGCGTAGGTAGTTCTTTGGTGAACGAAATGGCAGCAACGGGGCACATGGATACGCAGGCCTGCTTACCATTTGGTCCGCCTTCTTCGTTCCAGTAAGGGGTGTTGGTGCACAGGTCGCATTTCTGGGTATGCTTCTCTTCGAAGTTCCACTGGACGCGCGAAGGAGTGTAGTTGCATCCCTCGACGCAGCTTTCGCACCCGATGCATTTTTCCGCATCAACGCAGCGGATATTGGTTTCTTTATCAACATGCATTGCGCCAGTTGGACACGCCTTCACGCAGCCGGGGTCTTCGCATTGGCGGCACTGGTTCTGTCCGATCTCGTTGGGATAGCACCCCAGGGGGTTCTTCTTGATCTGGATGTTGGAGAGGCTCTTGTTCGCGCTTCCGTTATGGGCAAGCGAGCATACCAGCATGCAGGTTTCGCAGCCTGCGCATTTTTTAGTGTCAACCAGGAGGAAGCCTTCCGAAGTCTCGAACGCATAGACGTCGTTCGAGAGCAGGAACGCGGAAATTCCACTACCTGCGAGGATGCCGCCAATGCCAACAACACCGAGAGATTTCAGGAAGTTACGGCGAGTAAAGGTTTTTTCGGACGACCGTGCAGAATCGATGTTTGCGAGAGGACTTTTTGATTCAGGTTCCCGCACCTCTCCAGTGTCGTTGGCGGCGTTAGGAGTGTTGTTCTTGTTATCGGGGAGCATGGGATTTCCCTTCTATTTAGTACGCGAATCGGCGTTCGATTCGTCCTGTTGTTTTTTCTCGAGGTCTTCTACCCAAGCGGGGTACTCGTGGCGAGCATCTTCGAGGTTGATGTAGCCATGGATCATCGAAGGGGCTGCTTTCCAGGCGATGGGAATGAGCACTCCGAAGAAGACGTGAGCAAGCAGGAAGAGAAGCATGAGCGCTGCGCCAATGTCGTGGACCCAGGAAACGGGACCCATCAGCTCGGCGGGTAGATCGATTACGTGTGCGAGAGCTTTAATAATGCCGGTTATTACGACGAACATGGAGACACCGACGGCCATGATGAATGCGGTGCGCTCAGATTCGAAGTACTTTTCTTCGTGCGGGTAGACGCAGCCTTTGATATGGAGAGCCGAACCGTAGTGATTAAGGATGGACTTGATGAAGCCCTTCTTTGGAAGATGTTCGCGCAGGCGATAGGGCGAAACGATGGTGTTGCCCAACCAGAAGAACGTGCCGAACAGAAAGAAGACGGCGAAGATGAAGTGGGTGTTATACATAGTAAGGGAAGGGGTTCCACCCTCCATGAAGGCGGGGGTGAAGCGGGTTCCTATGATAATGCCCGAAATCAGACAGACCACCGTTCCCAATGCATGGCTCCAGTGCGAGAACCGGGCGGGGGCATCATGTCTGAGGATCTTGTTCCCGATGATCTTAGGGTTCTGTCGTTTGACCAACCCTGATGCGAGTAAGCCTATAAAAGGCATGATGAACAGCAGCCAAGCGAACTGATTGAAAAGCATCTGCTCTTTCATTTCACTCCTCCGTTTCTCCTTGGATAGTTCTTGGGCGGGGCCATTTGATCGTGGGCGAACAGTTTTTAGACAAACGGAGAATAGATAAAAGTGCTTTTCTTGAAAAATGAACAGATGAACAGGCATTTTTGCAAAAAATTGCAGTACGGCGCTGTTGAAGTGTTCAAAATGAAAAGATAATCAGAAAGGCATCATTGGAAGTTATCGGACGACGACAAGTGGTTATGAAAACGAATTGATGTGTTTCTTTTTGAAACGATAAGACAGGATCACTGCGGGTGCTGATTTCATCTGATGCACGATCGGTGATGTAAATTGGTGTCTTCTTGTCGGTAAATGGAGCCTAAGAGCGTCATGAATTGGTTCATTCTTTAATGCGTAGGCTATCAATTCCTTTGTTTTCATTCATGAAAACACCCCTCTTGCCGGAGTGGTCGGAGGGGTGCAGGTGCGTTGCGTGTACCGTCTGGTGAATCGGAGGGTCTATTTCTGACTCAAATGGGATTCCTCGGCCGTGAAAACAAGTGTTTTGCCAGTGATGTGGCTCGAAAGGTAATGCTCTTTTTCGAGAGCCAGCAGATCTCGACGTGCAGTTGCGTAGGAAATGCCGTTCTCCGCTTGGTAATCTCTGATACTGATCTCCGAGGGACGAGATTGCAGCAGATCGAGCAGAACGGTGCGTTGTCTCTTGTTGAGGCTGGTGTCTTCACTGAGGGCTCTTTGCAGGGTATGTTCCTGCTTTCTGATGTCGGTAATGCGGCGCACTAGATCATCTAGGGTGAAGATCACGCACTGTGCCAATATGGTCTGATGCAGAGTGTAGTCGGCCGGTGTTCTTCTGAGCGTTTGTTGGTAGCTTTCATAATCGCATACGCAGAACGGGGCATAATCATTCGATTTCCATTTGGCAATAGGTTCAGTCAGGGGCAGTACGGCAAGAAGGGGAATGTTCAGTTCCTGGTAAATGAGCTTGGTGACAAGAGAAGCCACGAGCGTGGTGGCGCTCGCGAATAGCCCCTGCGATCTGATGATCGATCCGATGAGCACGCCCTTCAAGTAGTCGGGCTCATCGTGGTTGTGGGGGTTGTGCAGGTATTCGGTAATGCTTTGAAAGGCGTTGCGATAGGCAGCTTTCATCTGGAGCGGTGCCTGAAAATAAAGTGCGTTCGACATGTGGTCCGGCCCTGCCGCAGCAAGCAGCTCCTGTGCGATCTGTTCGACCAATTCGATACTGAAAGGCTGAGGATCGGAAGATAGCTTTGCTTCGATGCTCTTGTATGTGTTGGTCAGATCTGAAACCCAAGATTCGTTTCGCTTTTCAAGAAGGGTCTTGCGAAGCTTCCCCCGACCTGTTTGTGAAAGCGTCAGGCAGGCATGTATTTCCCGTTCCAAAAAAGAACTCCTCTGGACCTGCGCTTGATGTGAGAACGATCCTTGCATTGCTGCCGAATCGTTGTGGAGGTATCCTTCGATCTTGTTCAGGAGCTCGGTGAGTTCATAGGTCTTTCGGTACCACAAAAGCTCGCCTTCGAAGCTTTCGAATAGGTGAACCCCAAGGCAGCGTCCAAGTGATTCGAGTGCCTTGTTGGTTTGAAGAGGGCTGAGATTTACGGGGAGGGGGTGATCGAGGAACTCGTTCCACGAAAGAGCTCTTCTTTGTGATTCGCGGAGCAATCCTCGAAAGTTCTTGTCTTCCAAAATGTCAAAGAACAAGGGCTGTTCGCTTCTCATAGTACCCTCACTTCGTGTTGTAGTGCGGTAGGTTAGGCAGCAGCGAACAACCCCTCGATCGCTGCTCGAAACATACCATAAATAAGCAGGTTAAAAGGGATAAAACGACCTGTGGTAGGAATTTAGATCCCGCGCAAATAGGTCTGTGGCACTTTTGCTTTCAGGAGGGGCAGCAGCTTTTGGAGTGCGTCTTCATCCCAAGGCGCAAATGCTCCTTCGCCAGCAAGAACGTTATCTGAATCCTTGTAATTCTGGATGTACCATGAAACACCATTGTTGGTGTTCTTGGTCGGGGATGAGCAGACGATCCGCTCGATCCAGGAAGCGATTTCGACGAGCGCTTCTTCGCTATGCAGCTCTTGCGTGATGGTGGTGCGTAACTCGAAGGGGATAGAGTTGGCGATGAGCATGCGTACGGTCGTCTCTATTGTTTCGGTTGGAACGGAACGAACACCAGCGGTCTTCGCGTAGAGTTCGGGCGAGTTCTTTATGTCGAGCGCAACATAATCGAGAAGGTCCTTGTCTAGAAGATCGGAAAGAACATCAGGGTTCGAACCGTTCGTGTCGAGCTTTACGAGGAACCCTTCTTGTTTGATTCGTTGGCAGAACGAGGGTAGCCCGCGCTGAAGCGTAGGTTCGCCTCCGGTGATGCAGACGCCATCGAGGATGCCCTTGCGTTTTTCAAGAAAGCGCATAAGGTCATCTTCTGTGATCGTCGGCAGTGCGGGGTCGTTTTCGCTTCGGGGTACAGAAGAAAATGCCTGCACGCTTTTCAGTAGATCTGCGTTGTGGCAGAACGGGCAGCGGAAATTACACCCTTGAGTGAATATGGTGGCAGCTGTTTTTCCGGGGTAGTCCAGCAGAGTGAGTTTTTGCAGGCCTGCGATGATCATGACGTTTTCCTTTGACCCGTTCTTTGGACAGATGGTTCGGTTGATTTCGGTATTGTGTAACGTATAGTCGACGCTTGAACCGTTGGCGTGCTGAAAGCGACCGCTGAGATTCGCTCGCGCTCGTGCTCTTGTGTTTTCATGAGCTTTTCAGTTCGTATATACCATATATAGTATTTGAATATATATAAATACCTATATGTTGAACTTTGTCCATGTATATCCTTCTGATAAAGGGCTAGGGTTCTAGCTATCGATTACATCGGATCTCACGGAAGGAGCGCGCATGTACCAAGTTCAAAAGCGAGATGGGAAGATCGCTGAATTTGACGTAACCAAGATCACTAAGGCCATCTCAAAGGCCTTTGATGCATTGGAAAAACAGTATCATCCTTCGACTATTGACCTGTTGGGGTTGAATGTCACGGCGCATTTCGAGCCGAAGGTCAAAAGTGGCATCATCTATGTTGAGGACATCCAGGACAGCGTCGAAGAAGTTCTTTCGACAGCGGGATACGCCGATGTTGCGAAGGCCTATATCCTGTATCGCAAGCAGCGTGAGAACGTACGCAACGCGAAAGCCACCCTGTTGGACTATAAGTCGCTGGTGGATAGCTACCTGAAGGTCGAAGACTGGCGCGTGAAGGAAAACTCCACCGTCACCTATTCAGTGGGTGGGCTCATCCTTTCGAATTCCGGTGCCATCACCGCGAACTACTGGCTCTCGGAAGTGTATGACCAGGAAGTTGCCAATGCGCACCGCAATGCCGAAATGCACATCCATGACCTGTCTATGCTTACCGGGTATTGCGCGGGTTGGTCACTGAAGCAGCTCATCCAGGAAGGCTTAGGCGGGGTAGTGGGCAAGGTCACTTCCAAACCGGCAAGCCATCTTTCAAGCCTGTGCAATCAGATGGTGAACTTCCTGGGCATCATGCAGAACGAATGGGCGGGCGCGCAGGCGTTCTCGAGCTTTGATACGTATTTGGCGCCGTTCGTGCGTGTAGATAACCTGAGCTACAACGAGGTCAAACAGTGCGTTGAATCGTTTATTTTCGGCGTGAACACGCCAAGCCGTTGGGGTACGCAGGCACCGTTCTCCAACATCACGCTCGACTGGGTATGCCCGGCCGACCTAGCGCAGCAAAAGGCCATCGTCGGGGGCAAGGAACTCGATTTCACGTACGGTGAATGCCAGCGTGAAATGGATATGGTGAACAAGGCCTTCATCGAGATCATGATCGAAGGCGATGCGAACGGACGCGGTTTCCAATATCCCATTCCCACCTATTCCATCACGAGCGATTTCGACTGGTCGGAAACGGAGAACAACAAGCTCCTGTTCGAAATGACCTCCAAATACGGCACGCCCTATTTCAGCAACTACATCAATTCCGATATGGAGCCCTCGGACGTGCGCTCCATGTGCTGCCGTCTTCGCCTTGACCTGCGCGAACTGCGTAAGAAATCGGGCGGCTTCTTCGGTAGCGGCGAATCTACGGGGTCCGTGGGTGTAGTCACCATCAATATGCCCCGCATTGCCTATCTGGCTCAAGACGAAGCCGATTTCTATGTGCGTTTGGATCACCTGATGGACTTGGCAGCACGTTCGCTGAAGACGAAGCGCAGCGTTATCACCAAGCTCCTGGATGCGGGTCTGTATCCCTATACCAAGCGCTACCTGGGCACGTTCGAGAACCACTTCAGCACCATTGGTCTGGTGGGCATGAACGAAGCGTGCCTGAACGCTTCGTGGCTCGCCTGCGATCTGACGGACGAATCTGCTCAGCACTTCACCAAGGAAGTGCTGGACCATATGCGCGAAAAGCTGAGCGATTACCAGGAGCGCTATGGCGACCTGTACAACCTGGAAGCCACGCCTGCGGAATCGACCACGTATCGTTTTGCGAAGCATGACAAGGAAGCCTTCCCGAATATCATCACGGCGAACGAGAACGGCGCTCCGTACTACACTAATTCGTCGCATTTGCCCGTAGGCTTCAGCGATGACGTGTTCAGTGCGCTCGATATTCAGGACGACCTGCAAACGCGCTACACCTCGGGCACGGTGTTCCATGCCTTCTTAGGTGAAAAACTGCCCGATTGGAAAGCGGCCGCCGCGCTGGTGCGCAAGATCGCCGAGAACTACAAGCTGCCGTACTACACCATGTCCCCCACGTATTCGGTATGCAAGAACCATGGCTATATAACCGGCGAAGTGTACGAATGTCCGCATTGCCATGAGCGTACGGAAGTGTATAGCCGCATCACGGGTTACTACCGTCCGGTTCAGAACTGGAACGACGGCAAGGCTCAGGAATTCAAGGACCGCAAGGTGTATCAGGGGTATTTGGCTTTCCAGGCGGGCGCTCAGCAAAGCGTGCAGGCACTAAAGGCTAATGCGTGTGATGCCGCGCAGACTTCGGCGGATGTGCGCACTGGATCCGCCGATCAGGCAACGAGCTCGGCTCAGAGCAATGTGCGCGGCGTTGTGGCTTCTTCGGCCCAGGTCGAATGTGAGATTCCCCTTATCGATCCCATGCTCGCTCCCGGACTGTATTTGGTAGCCACCCACACATGCCCTAATTGTCATTTCGCGCAGCAACAGTTGGATAAGGCGGGTATCGCATATACGCTTATGTATTCGGAAGATCACCCCGATATCGTGGAGCGTTATCGCCTGATGCAGGCACCTACGATGCTTGATGTGGATGAAGCCGGCAACGTGGAAGTGGTTCCCGGTGCACCTGCAGTGCTGAAGTACATTGAGGCGAAGAAGGCGTAGGGGAACCGCCGATCGATGAAGAGATCCTGAAGGACCCTGTTTTACTGGCATGCATAAAGGCCGTACCTCGCATAAGGGGGTGCGGCCTTCGTCTTCATGGATTGCGCGAAGGATTATCGCATGATGATTTATGGATCAAGTGAAGAGTTCGCGCGTGATGACCTGCGGACCGGGTTGCGCGGCGGGGTTAGTCATCCCCTTCGTCAGATGTGCGCGCTAATTTACTGGTGAAGAAGCCCTGTACGCTTTGACTGACGTTGCGGCCTGCACGATTGGCTGCGATGGCAGCTAATGATCCGAGGGCCGATCGCAATACTGCGCCTGATTCGCTATCCAGTTCTTGGGCGGCTTTTGTGATGAGCGGTACTATCTTCATACCGCTGAAGAACAGCTCGGATGCGTTAGTAACGCCGGAGGCTTCGATCGCTTTGAACAGGGCATCGACTATGGTGGCCGCCTCTTCGTCTGAATAACGGGAGAGCCATTCGCTGAATACGCTATCAAAGAACTCTGCGCTGTCGGCAAGTTCATCGGTGTAGGAAAAGTCATTCATTTCATCGTTGATATCCCAAGTGAACACGCTGTGCTGATTCAGCCCATGATCCTGGGCATGTGCGATATGGACTGGCACGGGGCAGTTCATTAGCATTCCCACGATGGATTCTTTGGGAACACTGCGATGGATGCGCCCTTCAAGGCAAAGCCATTCTTCGGGAGCGATGGCTCCCTGCTTGAAGCCGGGCCCATCATGTACATATATGCGCTCAATGCGCTGTTGGATCTCGGGCGATGTCTTTAGAGCTGCATAGAGCGCCAGGTTGGCGCCTTTCGAATGACCGCCAAGGTAGATCTTTCTCGGGAGATGCGCTGCGATCGTTTCCAGATATTCAAGTGCTTGGGTCTGTGCGGGAACGGGAAAAGAGGTCGCCATATTGAAGTTCTCACGCCATCCCGTAAGCGATGTGTCCGTCCCGCGAAACCCGATATAAGCGAACTCTTGGTCGTGCACGAATGTAACGGCAGCGAACTGGTTCAGCTGCTGTTCGTCGAAGATGCTCTTGTAGTCGCGAAGTCCCATTGCGCGAAATCGGGGACTTGCGGCAAGGGCCAGGAGCGCTTCTTTGATGCGCTCCGGAACGAGCCCGGTGAACATATCGTGATAGCGCTCTGCTCGAAGTAGGTCGGTGAAGTGCGCCTCTTTTGACGGGCCGGGAAGGATCGTTCGCATCATTTTGCGTAACCGTCCAGGGCGCTGCTCTTCAAGGAGCGGCACCATTCCACCGCAACGTATCATGCAGAATTGTGAGAGCAGCGCCGAATCAAGCGGGTTGAATGGCTTGTCCTCAAAGCTATGGAACTCATGTTCGGCGTAGTCCAAGATATTCACGTCGTTCTCCTTGTGAGCAGGGCGTTGTGATATCACTGATGGTATCACGGGGGAGAAAGCTGTTCGCGAGGCGTCATTCGAATGTAAACCCGTGTAAATTATGAAAGCGTTACCATAAAAAGGTACAAGTAGTTCTTCTTATGAGCCGGCCGTATGATATACTTTTCTGGTCTGTCAAGAGGGCAGGCATGAAACTATAGGCCCCCGAGACATGTTTGTTGTTCGCGCTTGAGTATGAGCGCAGCATGCATGGCGAATGTTTGAAACCGCAAACACGTACGAAGGGTCCCCGATACTTTTTTGAAAGGGGTCCGTTTTGACCGAAATCAAGAACACCTCCGTCATTGATTTTGAGGATATTTCCGATGAGGAAATGAACCAGATGATCGATGGCACCTTGACTGATTTTGACGAGGGCGATCTCATCGACGGTACCGTTGTTAAGATCGAGCATGATGAAGTTCTCGTTGACATCGGATTCAAGAGCGAGGGCGTTATTCCTGCTCGCGAGCTTTCCATCCGCAAGGATGCCGATCCTTCCGAGGTTGTTAGCCTGGGCGACAAGCTCGAGGCTCTCGTTCTCCAGAAAGAGGACAAGGATGGTCGTCTTATCCTTTCCAAGAAGCGCGCAGAGTACGAGCGTGCTTGGATTCAGGTTGAAGAGAAGTTCAAGGCTGGCGAAGTCGTTACCGGTGAAGTTATCGAAGTCGTTAAGGGCGGCTTGATCCTCGACATCGGTCTGCGTGGCTTCCTCCCTGCTTCTTTGGTCGACCTTCGTCGCGTTAAGGATCTTTCTGCATATCTCGGCACCGAAATCGAAGCTCGTGTTATCGAGATGGATCGCAATCGCAACAACGTTGTTCTTTCCCGTCGTGTTCTTCTTGAAGAAGGCCGCAAGAACGAGCGCGCTGAAATTCTGGAGAAGCTGTCTAAGGGCATGCGCCTGAAGGGCACCGTTTCCTCCATCGTTGACTTCGGTGCATTCGTTGACCTGGGTGGCATCGACGGTCTGATCCACATCTCCGAGCTCTCTTGGAGCCACGTCAACCATCCTTCTGAGGTCGTTAAGGTCGGCGAAGAGGTCGAGGTCGAGGTTCTCGATGTTGATCTTCAGCGCGAGCGCATCTCCCTGGGTCTCAAGCAGACCACGGAAGATCCTTGGACCAAGCTTGTTGAGACCTATCCTGTCGGCACGGTCGTTGACGGCAAGGTCACCAAGATCGTTCCCTTCGGTGCATTCATCGAATTGGGCGCTAACGTAGAGGGTCTGGTGCATATTTCCGAAATGGCAATGCGTCACATCGATTCGCCTTCTCAGGTCGTTCATGTGGGCGACAGCGTCAAGGTCAAGGTTATGGACGTGAACGTAGAGCGCCGTCGCATTTCCCTGTCCATGAAGGCTGCTGCTGAAGAGCTGGGCATCGAAATCGAGGTTGCAGAACCCGAGCCCAAGCCTGAGGCTCCTGCTGCTGAATAAGCATCACGGTTATTTATACCGATTTAGAAGGTCGCACTTTATGTGCGGCCTTCTTTCGTGTCGCCTTCTTTTACCCGAGCTTCTGTTCGCGACCATTGGGTCGTCTTGAGCGCTCCTAAAAAGAGGTTCAGCGGCAAAAGTACCGGTTCCTCTTATGAATCAGGAATAATCTATCGGAATTACGCTATAATTTAACTGTAATAATCCGTTTTAAAGGTGTAGCAGTAATGAATTTATCCCAGCTGTATTATTTTCGTAAGCTCGCAGAGCTGCAACATTATACGCGTGCGGCCAAAGAGCTGTTCATCACCCAGCCAACGCTTTCGGGTTCTATCTCCTCGCTTGAGCAGGAGCTAGGGGTGTCTTTGTTCCAAAAAGCAGGCCGCAATGTTGAACTGACGAAGTACGGCTCTGAGTTCCTGGACTATGTCAATGCCGCTCTCGAACAACTTGATAAGGGCATTGCCATCATGAAGGGGTATTCGGGTGAAGGTGATGGGGGTTCTATCGATTTGGGCTGCATCATTACGTTGCAGTCGGATTATTTGCCGCGCCTTTTGAAGGAATATGCCTCCATCAACGATAGGGAAACTGCATTCGATATCAATCAGAAACCCTCTCAGGAGCTGATCACGGGGGTCGCTGAGGGAAAGCATGACGTGGCGTTCTGCGCTTGCGGGGAAACAGAAAAGGGCATCGAGAAGATCCCTGTGGCAGAGCAGCTTCTTGTGGTCAGTATGAGCCCTTCTTCTCCTTTGGCGTCGAAGCCGTTCTTGACGCCGGAAGATCTTGTCGGTCAGCCGCTCATTTCCTATCGCAAAGAAGTGCCTCTGGGTGCATCAGTCAAACGTCTGCTTGATGGGTACGGCATTGAAGACGTGCGTTATTCGTACGAAGACGAATCTATTCTGGCGGGATTTGCCGCAACAGGTTCGTATGCGGTCATGCTCGATACGTTCTTCCCGCACACCATAGACGATATTGTCATTAAGCCACTGTATGATAATGCGCAAGATCAGCGCCGCTTTGCGCACATGGTGTATTTGGTGTTCAGCGACAAGAACTATCGTCCCTACTGCGTGGACCATTTCATCGATTTCGTACGTGAGCATCAGCTTGATCCATCGTCGACATCTCATATCTACATCGACTAGGTCAACACTGGTCTCATTGTTATAATGAGACGTTATGATTTTGCAGCTAGAACATATTTCAAAATCGTTCGGTTCTCGAACGTTATTCAGTGATGTCTCGTTCCGTTTGGAAGAGCACGACAGGCTTGCGCTCGTTGGGCCGAACGGGGCGGGGAAAACAACGCTTCTCAATATCATCACCGGTGAAGAATCAGCTGATGAGGGGCGCATTATCACGGCTAAAGATGCCAAGATCGGCTATCTTGAGCAGGAAGCTATCGAAATGGGGGAGAACACCATTTTTGAAGAGGTGCTTTCTGCTCAGCATGAGATCCTGAATCAGGAAAAGCGCGTACGGAGCCTTGAGGCAACACTTGGTGATGATCCTAGTGAGACCCAACTGGCGCAATATGGACGTGCGTGCGATCTGTACGAATCGATGGGTGGATACGCGCTCGAATCGCGTGTCCGTTCGGTGCTGTTCGGTCTGGGGTTCGGCGAAGAGGACATGGATCGCCTCACCACTGATTTCTCCGGCGGTTGGCAGATGCGCATCGCGCTTGCGAAGTTGTTGACGCGCAATCCCGAAGTGCTGCTATTGGACGAACCAACAAACCATCTTGATCTGGAGAGCGTTCGTTGGTTGGAAGGGTTCCTGCGTGGTTACGCAGGTAGCGTTATCGTGGTTAGTCACGACCGTGCGTTCCTTGATAACATGGTCAGCCGCGTTGCGGAAATCGATCTGGGCCATATTCAGCTTTATAAGGGGAACTATTCGGCGTATTTACGTCAGCGTGAAGAGCGCATTCAGCTTTTGCGCGAACAAGCCGCAAAGCAGGCTGAAGAGATCGCCCATATGGAGGCGTTCATTGAGCGCTTCCGCTATAAGGCGACCAAGGCCAAGCAGGTGCAGGACCGCGTTCGTAAGCTGGAGAAGATGGAGCGCGTTCAGGTGCCGCCTGAGCGAAAGAGCGTCCATTTTAATTTTCAGCAGCCACCCCGAACAGGTGACATGGTCGTTGAGGTCAAGGATATCCGCAAGACCTTCGGCACCAAAGTCGTGTACGACGGGCTGGATGTATCGCTTTATCGTGGCGACAAGGTAGCGCTGGTCGGCCCTAACGGCGCCGGTAAGTCGACGCTTCTGAAAATGATCGCGGGTGCGCTGGAGCCCGATTCGGGAACCATCAAATACGGCACTCACGTAAGCAAGACCTATTTTGCACAGCATCAGTTGGAGGAACTTCATCCGGGTAACACCGTATTCGAAGAACTCGATGGTGCCGCGCCGGGATGGAGCATCTCTCAGGTCCGTACCCTGTTGGGTTCGTTCCTGTTCGAATCTGATGCGGTCGACAAAAAAGTATCGGTGCTCTCCGGTGGCGAAAAGTGTCGTCTGGCCCTTGCGAAGATGCTCGTGGCACCTAAGCCTCTATTATGTTTGGACGAACCGACCAATCATTTGGATATCGCGAGCGCTGATATTCTTGAGCAGGCGCTTCGTCAGTTCGAGGGTACGATCTTGCTCATCACGCACGACCGTCACCTCATTCGCTCGGTCGCGAATCGCATCATTGAAGTGAAGCCGGGAAAGATCACCTCATATGATGGCGATTATGACTACTACCTATCGAAGACTGGGCAGAGTCAGGATGATCCTGCTCAGGTGCAGGTTGATTCGTCGAACCCGACAAGGGCGGCGAAGGCGGCGCCGACGCAGGCTTCCTCGGCATCGTTCGCACGCACCGATGCGCAGCAGACAAGTGCGGCTAACGCTGCGCTCACTACGCCAAAAGGCTCAGCGCCTAAGACCAAGGAGCAAAAGCGCCTTGAAGCCGAAGCGCGCAATCGTGCTTATTCAGTATTGAAGAACCAGCGAAAGCGCATCAAGGAGCTCGATGTTGTGATCGAGCGCGAGAGCGCCCGTATGGAAGAGATATTGCAACTGTTGGCTGATCCGGATTTTTACGTGAACGAGGATGCTTCGAGCGATGTTATCGCAGAGCATGCGCAGCTCAAAGCATCTCTTGCGGCTCATGAAGAAGAATGGATCATGCTGTCTGAAGAGATCGAAGAGGAAATGCGCAAGAGCAAGGAGGCGCTCCAGTGAGCCTTGATCTGCACGTGGTGTTATTCGAACCGGAGATTCCTCAGAACACGGGGAACATTGCGCGTACGTGCGCATGCACGGGTGCGACGTTGCATCTGGTCGAGCCAATGGGGTTCCGTGCTACACAGCGCAATCTGACTCGTGCAGGCCTTGATTATTGGGACAAGGTTCGTATCGTTCGCCATGCGAGCACGGCTCAGTTTCTTGAAGAATGTAAGGGCAAGAACCTTGCGTTCTTTACGGGTAAAGCGGCTGCATCGTATTGCGAGCGCCGCTATGAAGGCGAAGTGTATCTTGTTTTCGGGCGAGAGAGCCGCGGCATTGATGATGAAATACTTGAAGCGCACGCAGACGAATGCGTTCGTATTCCCATGATGCCGGGGCTTCGTTCATTGAATCTTTCCAACGCGGCGGCGCTTGGCATATACGAGGCGTTGCGCCAGAACGACTTCGCGGGACTTGAAGGCGAACGCGCTCTTGAAGGGAATGCATAGGCATGTCGTATCGTGTGCGCATTGAAAGCTTCGAGGGTCCTTTCGATCTGCTGCTCTATTTGGTGAGCAGGCAGAAGGTCGCTATCGGATCCATATCGTTGGCAGAGATCACTGATCAGTATCTGGCCGAAGTGCAACGGATGCGCAATGTCGACCTGGACGTGGCAAGCGATTTCTTGTTGGTGGCGTCAACGCTTCTGGAAATCAAAGCCGCGAGCCTCATTCCGCACGAAGAGCCCAGTGCTCTTGATGAAGAATATGACGATCTGTCACCTGTTGAGATGCGTGATGCGCTCGTTGATCATCTGCTGGAATACAAGAAATTCAAGAACGCCGCTCTGGCATTGCAGAGCCGCTTTGACGCAGAAGAACGTATGCATGCGCGGCCCTTCGGCCCCGACCGCTCGTTTTTGACGCTCGTTCCCGATTACCTTAAGAACGTGCGCATCGAACAGCTAGGAGAACTCTGCGCTGCTTGCATCGCGCGTCGAGATGTGTTCTTGCTTGAATCCGAGCACATTGCCGCGCGTGTTATTCCGCTCGAAACGCAGGTCCGTACGGTATTCGATACGGTGTGCGCGCAGGGAAAAGCGCATTTTTCCGATTTCGTAACGGCAAGCGATGATTCCCACGTCATCGTGGTAACGTTCTTGGCGGTATTGGAACTGTTCAAACGCAATATGGTGAATTTGCGTCAAGATGAATTATTCGGAGACATAGAGATCACTTCTGTCGAGGGCGGGGATCGCCATCTGATCGATGAGGGTGAATTTGATTCGATAATGGACGGACGATAAGGCGCGAGTGACCGCGCAGGGGCCACGCTGGTGGCTGCGGATATTGAACGTGCGATAGCGCGCGTGTTACGAGGAAGCGAAGGGATGAATCATGGAACAGAGCGAAAAGGCATGGCTGAGCGGTGCTGTTGAGGCAATGCTGTTCGTAACTGACGAACCGGTCACTGTTCTGACCTTCGCCGATATGCTTCAGGTAGAGCCGGCAGATGTTCAAGAGGCGCTCGTTGCTCTGCAGAAGGAACTGGAAGATTCTGAGCGCGGTATCCAGCTGCGTGAAGTGGCGGGTGGCTGGCGCTTGTATTCTCACCCGCGCTACCATGAACTGATCGAACGTTATGTGGTGTCATGGGATACGCGTAGACTTTCCCAGGCAGCGCTCGAAACGCTTGCCGTGGTGGCGTATTGTCAGCCCATTACCCGCAATGGTGTTGCGTCGGTGCGTGGCGTAAGTTCTGATAGCTCCATCAATTCGCTGGTGGAAAAGGGTCTTCTGCGTGAAGCGGGTGTGCAAGATGCACCGGGCAATCCTGTGCTGTACGCTACGACGCGCACGTTCCTGGAGAAGTTCGGGTTGCGCTCCGTTGCCGATCTGCCGCCGCTTGAATCGTTCGCTCCCGATGAAGAAACGCGTGCGTTCATTGCCGAGCGCTTGAATGTTGTTCGTCCTGAAGATGAATCGTATTACTTGGAAGATGAAAGCAGTGCGGCTGCTGAAGATCTTGCGCGTGCCGAATCGATGCAAGAGGCTATGCAGGCAATGCTCTCAGACGCGCTGGCTTCTGGGGTGGGTGCGGTCGAGAAGATTAATTTCGATGAACTCGTCTTTGAAGAAGACGACTAGGATCCTACGCTATGACAAGTGATAAGCAGCAAGACCAGCAAGAGCGTTCGCCTGAAGACATGATCCGTCTCCAGAAGTATCTTGCGCGAGCGGGTGTTGCCAGTAGGCGTGCAAGTGAAGCGCTCATCGAGCAGGGGCGTGTGAAGGTTAACGGGCAAGTGGTCACTGAATTGGGTCGCAAGGTTCATCCCGTACATGATGAGGTGCGGTTGGATGACGCGGTGGTGGCGCCTGAAGTGCGCGCCGTTACGCTCATGCTGCATAAGCCGGCAGGGTATTTGACATCAATGAAGGATGATCGGGGAAGAAAGTGCGTATCGGAGCTGGTTCCGTGCGACGAGTATCGCGGGTTGTTCCCTATCGGGCGACTTGACCTTGATACTACGGGACTGCTGTTGTTCTCCACTGATGGCGAATTAGGAAATGCGTTGCTGCATCCTTCGCGACATGTTGATAAAACGTACCATGCATGGGTGAAGGGACGCCCTGAAAAGCGGGCTCTCGATAGGCTGTGCAAGGGGGTTCGCCTTGAAGATGGCATGACCGCTCCTGCTCAAGTAAAAGTTATCGACGAGCATCAGCGGGAAACGCTACTGCGGATCGTTATCCATGAAGGCAGAAAGCGCCAGGTAAAGCGCATGTGCGAAGCGGTGGGCCACCCGGTCGTTTCCCTGCACCGCGAAAGGTTCGGCCCGTTGGCGTTGGGTGACTTGTCGCAGGGGTCGTATCGATTGTTAAGCGATGCGGAAGTCGCGGCGCTTCAAGCGTGCGCGAAGTGAGCAATGGTAGAATTGACCAGATTTGTTTTCGAGAAATGAAAGAATGACGTTTTGAGTATGAATACGCGTTTTACTTCAGTTGTCGTTATCGGTTTAGGCATGATCGGCTCATCGTTCGCGATGGCGTATCGTGGCGCTTATCCTGAGTCTCATATTGTGGGAGTAGATGTATCCCAGAGCACTCTCGATGAAGCGCATCAGCGTGGTTGGATCAATGAAGGATGCTTGGCGGATTCGTTGACCGCCGATGTGCTTGCGACAAGCGATCTGGTCATGATCGCAACGCCGGTATCCGTCGCGTCGGATTATTTTCAGCTCATTGCAGAGAGCGATTACTCCGGGGTGGTAACGGACACCTGTTCCACCAAGGCGCTCGTGAGCCAGCAGGCAAAGGATGTTCTGCCTCATCCCGAAAAATACATTCCCGGTCACCCAATGGCCGGTTCGGAAAAAAGCGGTATCGAAGGGGCGCGTGAGGATCTGTTCCAAGGAGCTCATTGGGTATTGTGCCCTGACGAAATGACATCGGCAGAAGATTATGCCGATCTGCATGAAGCGCTTACGGGACTCGGTGCTCGTGTCGTAGCGCTTCCGCGTGATGCGCATGATGAAGCAGTGGCCATCGTGAGTCATGTGCCCCATTTTGTGGCATCGGCTTTGGTAGAGCTGGCGGTCCGTCATGCGGGCGATCAAGAAGCGCTGTTCCGCTTAGCGGCTGGCGGGTTCAAAGATTCCACTCGTATTGCAGCGGGCTCTCCCGCGCTTTGGACCGGTATCGCATTCGATAATCGCCAGGCCATTGTTGAGGGCCTGGACGAGATCCGTTTCATTCTGAAGGATTACGCCGATACCCTGCGCGATGAGAACAAGGAAACGTTCACGGCGTTACTCGATCGCGCTGCGCAAGCGAGGCGTGCTATCCCGGCTAAGTGGATGCCGGCAACGGAAGATCTGCTGGAAGTTCGCATTCCTTTAACTAATCGTCCGGGAATTGTTGCTGAAATCACCACTATTGCAAGTCAAGTGGGTTGTAACATACAGTCTATAGATATCGATCATATTACGTCGTCAAGTGCGGTACTTGATCTTATTTTGACTGACGAGGGTGACATAGGAAAACTGTCCACTCAGTTGATCCGAGCGGGGTTCAGTGTTTCGTTCAACCCTCTGTTTAAGGAGCAGTGATGTCGTGAACACCTTGCAAACTACTCGCATAGAGCCGCTTGATCGTCCCCTTGATGGTGCCGTTCGCGTGCCGGGAGACAAGTCCATTTCGCACCGTGCCATTATGTTCGCTGCTATGGCCGAAGGTACGTCACGTTTGACGGGCGTGCTCGATTCGGCTGATGTTCGTTCGACGATCGGCGCTATGTCGTCACTGGGTGCTCAGGTTGCCTTAGAGCGCCAGATCGACGGTACGCTCGCCGGTGGGGTGACCGGCTGGGGGGCGGCGGGACCATCGCAGCCCGATCATGCGATCGATTGCGGTAATTCCGGTACGACGGCGCGTCTTCTGATGGGGATCTTGGCCCCCTGGAACATTCGCGTGGAGATCACGGGTGATGATTCGTTGAAGAAGCGTCCGATGCGCCGTATTATCGCTCCTCTGATGAAAATGGGCGTGCGCTTCGAACCTGAAGCATGTGAGACCCTTCCCGTAACTGAAATCGGAACATCGGCTCTCAAGGCCATCGAATATGATTCGCCCATGGCATCGGCTCAGCTTAAGACATCGGTGCTCTTGGCTGGCTTGGGTGCTCAGGGCGAAACCGTTATCAATGAGCCTGCTGTTTCGCGTAACCATACAGAACTGATGCTGCCTGAATTTGGCGTGAAGGCGGGCATGGCGTTCCGTCGCGCTTCGGTAGAGGGCCCCGTCAGGCTTCGCGCTGCTGAAGTTGATGTGCCGGGTGATCCTTCGTCGGCGGCGTTTTTGATCTGCGCTGCTCTGCTGAAGTCGGGCAGCTCGATCCAGATCGAGAACGTGAGCTTGAATCCGGGTCGCGTGGGCTTCATCCGCACGCTCGAGCGCATGGGTGCTTCTATTGAGGTACGTTATTTGACCGCCGAGGGCAAAGAGCCCATCGGTGTCATTGAAGCTGCATATACGCCAGACCTGCGTGGATGCGAGATCCCTTCGCAGCACATCGCTTCAGAGATCGATGAGATCCCCGTGTTGGCGCTCGTTGCTGCTCATGCAAGCGGCATTACTGTGTTCCGTGGAGTAAGCGAATTGACTAAAAAGGAATCCAATCGCCTGGATGCTATTCTTGAAGGCCTGGGCCTTCTGGGCGTTAACGCATGGACCGAGAACGAGAACCTCTTCATTGAGGGTCAGCCCGACCTGGTGGTTCCCGATGGGCTTGTGTTCGATTCGCGAAAAGACCATCGTCTGGCTATGACATGGGCGCTTACTGGTCTATGCTCTCAGACTCCTGTCGACATTATTGATTTTGACTGCGTTAAGGTAAGCTTCCCGCGCTTCCTTGAGGCGATAAGGGGGCTTGCTCGATGATCATTGCGATAGATGGACCTTCCGGAGCAGGAAAGTCAACGGTTTCGAAAGCAGTTGCGAAGGAACTCGGGTTCTCCTGTCTTGATACGGGAGCGATGTATCGCGCGGTGGCTTGGAAGGCGCTCCAAGATGGGGTAGCGCTCGATGATGCGGAAACCTTGGGGCGTATCGCGCGCGATCACGTGATCGACTTCGGTCATGTCGAAGGCGATCCTGTTCCGCGTTGCGTGTTCCTTGATGGCAAAGAGATAACAGACGAGATCCGTACCGCCCAGATCGATCGAAGCGTATCGCCGGTTTCGGCTGTGCCTGCCGTTCGCCAGGCATTGGTAGAACAGCAGCGTCGTATCGGGTCCGAAGGTAACTATGTTGTTGAAGGGCGTGATATTGGCACCGAGGTGTTCCCTCAGGCTGAATATAAGGTGTTCTTAACGGCGTCCGCTGAAGAGCGCGCTCATAGGCGCGTACGTCAGAACGTCGATCGCGGCGTGGGCTCCATTGATTACGACGAGGTGCTCGCCGACATCATCCGTCGCGATGAACTGGATTCGCAGCGTGATACTGCGCCTCTTCGCGCGGCAGATGATGCTGTTCTGGTCGATTCCACCAATGCCTATATCGAAGAGATAATCGAGATGATCTGCGATCAGGCGCGAGCAAGGATGTAGGAATGGCTTTTAATGTCCATGAAGAGTTTTGGGATCGCCCATGTCTAGGCAATGATCAAAGCGATCATGTCCCTCGCGTGCTCATCACGATGGTGGTGGCAGTGCTTGGTTTTCTGTGCCGCGTTCTTTTCCGCATGAGGATAGAGAACCAGGAGATCGTGGATAAGTTCAAGGGCAAGACCACGGGAGCTATCCTAGTCGCCCCGCACCATTCGTATCTTGATGTGGTCGTCATGTTCTTGTCGGTGCGCTCTCGTGGGTGGGTCCGTCTCATGGCGCGTGAATCCCTGTTCTATGCGGGTAATGGCCTGCTTGGCGAGATCATCTCTCGTGCGGGAGCGTTCCCAATCAAGCGTAATACTGCCGATCGTACGGCTTTAAAGCGTGCTTCGCGCATGCTTAAGAACGGTGAATGGGTAGGTATTTTCCCAGAGGGTACTCGCCGCAGTAAGGGAAGCGAAGAGCCATCGCTGCATGCAGGTGCGGCGGTGATCGCGCGCATGGGCAAGGCACCTATCATTCCGCTTGGCTTAGAGAACTTATCGGAAGTGAAACGCAAGGGCGAGCGCGTTCGCTTTAAGAAGATAACCGCGCGATTCGGAGAGCCGGTCTCGCTCGATTCGTTCGATTTCCTACCTAAGGAAGAACGCCTCGATGCGTTCGCGTGGTATACCATGCGAGAAGCCTATGCGTTGTCGAACAACGTTAAAGCTGAAGAGGTCGATATGGCGGCGCTCTTCCCTGAATCGAAGGATTATTCGGCGGTGTTCGCTGAACATCCTATAGAACCGTTCGATCCGGCGACCTTGCCTGATTATCGAAAGGAATCGTGAGCATCATGGCTACGCTTGAGGTGATCCGTGCTAAATATGCTGGTGCGTGCTATGGCGTGCAGCGAGCACTCGATATGACGCTCAAGGCGGCAGCCGAAGGGGGATCGGTGTGTACGCTCGGCCCCCTTATTCATAATCCCCGAGTCGTTGCGGAGTTGGATGATCAGGGCATTGGCGTTGCTGAGAGCATTGACGTTGCTGAGAGCATTGACGGTATTGATGCTGAAAAGGTGGTCATTCGATCGCATGGGGTGGTCCCGCAGGTCCTTGAGGCCATTGATGAGCGGGGTTTCAGCATCGTTGATGCAACATGTCCGCACGTTATGCGCGCTCAGCGGGCAGCAGCGAAGCTTGCAAGTGAGGGATATCATGTGATCGTGGTGGGCGAAGAGGGTCATCCCGAAGTGGAGGGCATTTCCGCTCACGCGCGCGTTGCGGGGGGAACGTGTACGGTCGTTGGGGGCGCAGCCGATATCCCGGCTGATCTGACGGGTCGCGTTGGCGTAGTGGTGCAAACGACCCAGTCGCAAGAGAAACTGGACGAGGTTCTGGAAGCACTCGGACAATATGATCTTGAGGTTGAGGTCAAGAACACCATCTGCTTCGCGACCACTCAGCGCCAGGCGTCTGCCATCGAACTGGCGCAACGCATGGATGCTATGGTGGTCATCGGAGGACGGAACTCATCCAACACTACTCGTCTGTTCGAGATCTGCTCTCACTATTGTGAACGTTCGTACCATATTGAAGGACCCGAAGAGATCGACCCCCAGTGGTTCGCTGGTTGTCGCAGCGTTGGTGTGAGTGCGGGCGCTTCCACGCCCGATGATCAGATCGATAGGGTAGTTTCGTTCTTATCGGAGCTGAACGTCTAGGCGCGTACTCATGGGTTGCCGCACGTGGTATCCTAAAAGCTTAGGATATGAGTAAGTACGCTATTCAAGGAGCGGATATGTCATTGCCGATCGTGGCTATTGTTGGCCGTCCGAACGTGGGTAAATCCACTATGGTCAACCGCCTTGCGGAAAACAACGAAGCAATTGTGCATGAAATGCGCGGTGTAACGCGCGATCGTTCGTATCATACGGCCGACTGGAACGGCCGTGCTTTCACCTTGATCGATACCGGTGGTATCGAAATGGGTAGCGATGATGCGTTCCAGGGTTCTATTACCGCCCAGGCGCTGGCTGCAGCGGATGAGGCGGATGTCATTATTTTCCTCGTTGATGGAAAAACGGGTGTGAACGCCGACGACGAAGCGGTCGCCCATATTCTGCGTAGATCTAAGAAGCCGGTCTTGCTTACTGTGAATAAACTGGACAACGTGAAAGACGATCACCTGATCTGGGAATTCATGCAGCTGGGTTTAGGTGAACCACGTCCGGTGTCCGCGCTGCATGGCAACGGTACGGGCGATCTGCTTGATGAAGTGGTATCTCACTTCCCCGAAGAAGTTGAAGAGGATGAGCTCGATTCCATCAATGTGGCCATTATCGGTCGTCCGAATGCGGGTAAATCATCGCTCACCAATAAGCTCACCGATGGAGATCGCTCCATCGTTTCCGATGTTGCCGGCACTACGCGTGACGCCATTGATACGACGGTCGAGCGTGAAGGACAGTATTACACCATCGTCGATACGGCTGGCTTGCGCAAGAAGAGCGTCATTGATGAAGACGTGGAATACTACGGTTTCGTGCGCGCCATGCGCGCCATCGATCGCGCGCAGGTGGTGCTGCTGGTCATTGACGCGACGCTTGGGTTGACCGACCAGGATCAGCGTGTGGCGGGCATGGCTGCAGATCGCGGGTGCGCGATGGTCATTCTGCTTAACAAGTGGGATCTTGTGGAAGGTCCCGAAGCTAAGGCGGAGGTTCGTGAGCGCATCGAAGATCGCCTGATGTTCGTGGGGTATGCTCCTGTTATTGCCATTTCGGCTCTTTCGGGCAAGAACGTCCATCGAATTTGGAATGCTATTGATACGGCATACGAGAACTATTCGCGCGTTATTTCAACCAGTCGTCTGAATAACTGGCTGCAGGATATTCGCGACTTCGGTCATACGATCTCGAAGGGTAAGCGCATCCTGAAGTTGAAGTATGTAACGCAAACGGGTACCGAACCACCGTTCTTCACGTTCTTCTGCAACCATCCCGAATTAGTGGAGCCATCATTCGAACGTTATCTGGAGAACCGTCTGCGTTCTTCGTTCGGTTTCGAAGGAGCTCCTATTCGCATGAAGTTCAAGAAGAAGGATTAACTCGATGCTTGTTGTCGTAGGTTTTTTGGCACTACTGTTCCTCGTTTCGTTCTTGTTAGGGTCCGTTCCTTGGGGCGTTATCATTTCGCGTGTTTTTTACCATACCGATGTGCGCGAACATGGTTCAGGCAATATCGGTACCACCAACGCCATGCGCACCATGGGAAAAGTGGGAGGTTCCGCGGTTTTCTTGCTTGATTTCGGCAAGGGTGTTCTGTCTGGACTGATTGCGGTGTTCATTGCAGGATGCATTGTCGTTGATGCTGCAGCAGCGCAAGAGTTCTGTGCGGCGACGGCTATTACAGGTCCGACTCCCGATGCTTCGGCGGTTCAGGTTCGTGTGCTGCAGGTGTGCCTTTCGGTCGCATTTCTAGGCTGTGTTCTGGGTCATATCTTCAGTCCTTGGCTGGGCTTTAAGGGCGGTAAGGGCATTGCGGTCGCCATCGGCTGCCTTTTCTCGACCTTTGGGCTCGTGGGTTTTGCGCTGGAGCTCCTTATCTTTATCGTTTTGGTGGTAGCTACTAAATACGTCTCGGTAGGTTCTATTGCAGCGGCGGTGGCCTGTCCGTTCTTCGCCCTGTTCTTCTTCCTGGGCAATTGGGTCGCTATCGTGGCCTGCTCCATTGCTGCAGTGACGGTCATTTGGGCACATCGAGAGAACATCGCTCGATTGCGTGCAGGCAATGAGAACAAGATCGGATCCAAGAAGAAGGCAAGTCAAGAGTAGTCAGATATCGAACGCGATCAAGCGGTATGCGGAGAGGAACATCCATGGGAAAGATAGCGGTAGTAGGTGCTGGATCATGGGGAACTGCGCTTGCCCAGACCCTTGCAAGCACCGGCAACGAAGTGTGCATGTGGGCGCGCAAGGGTGAAGTCGCCAATTCCATTACCACGGCTCATCGCAACCCCCGATACCTCTCAGGGATCGTTCTGGCCGATGGGATCTATGCAACTAGTGATCTGCAAGCATGCGTTGCTGATGCAGAATCCATCGTTATGGTCACGCCTTCCCGTTTGACGCGCTCGTTCGCCGAGCAGCTTTCTTCTTGGGTGCCGGACACTACGCCTATCGTTCTGTGCTCTAAGGGTGTTGAAGAAGAGACCGGCATGGTTCCCATTCAGGTGTTCGAAGAGGTGCTAGGCGGCATCGATCGCCTTGCTGTGCTTTCGGGTCCTAACCATGCAGAAGAAGTTGTGCTCGGCCTTCCGGCTGGTACGGTCATTGCTTCTGCTAATTCTGATATTGCCTGCTATTTCCGCGACCTGCTTACTACGCCGACGTTCCGTTGTTATACCTCAAGTGATTATATTGGCGTAGAGCTCTGCGCGGCCTTCAAGAACGTTATCGCCATTGCGGTCGGTGCTTCGTATGGCGTGGGATACGGTGACAACACCGCCGCTATGCTCATGACGCGTGGTATGGCCGAAATGAGTCGCCTTGTGACGGCATGCGGAGGCGATGCGCTTACGGTCATGGGCCTCGCTGGTGCGGGTGACTTGATCGCTACGTGCACATCGGAACATTCCCGTAACCGCACGTTCGGTAAGGCGCTCGCGCAAGGGGGCACGCTGGAGGGCTACGAACAGCGTACTCACATGGTCGTCGAGGGCGCTTTGGCTTGTAAGACCATTTGTCCGCTTGCGGAGCGCTACAACGTTGAACTTCCCATTACCGAAGCGGTTCGTGCGATAGTGTGGGAGAACGGCTCGCTCGAAATGATGGCGGCGGAACTATTCAACCGTCCGCTTACAACGGAGTTCTGGGGGCTTGCTGCTCAGTGAAGGTGAAGAGCACTTATTACGTATATCGAACGCCCATGGGTCGCATTACGCTCGCCTGCAATGGCGAAGCGCTTACCCATGTTGCATTCGGGCCTGCGGTCTTCGAAGGTGATCGCCGGGCCTGCGCATTGACTAATCAGGCGTCGAACGAAGTGCTCGAATATCTTGCGGGAAAACGCCGATCTTTCAGCGTGCCGCTCGACCCGGCAGGGAGCGCTTTTCAGAAGAAGGTGTGGGACCATCTAAGGACCATTCCGTATGGGCAGACGCGTTCGTATGCGCAAGTGGCTAATGATCTGGGGAATCCAAAGGGAATCAATGCCGTTTCAACGGCATGCAGCCGTAACCCACTGCCGATATTCGTTCCGAGTCATCGCGTTATCGGTGTTCACGGAGACGTGGGCGGCTTTATGGCAGATCCTGCCATAAAGCAATTTCTCATCGACCTTGAAGCGCGTATGATGTAGGACGTACTATATACGAATTCGAATGGAATAATGCACGCACGAAAGGGGCAGAACGTGTTCGGCGACATCAAGATTGCACCATCCATTTTGTCAGCGGATTTCATGAATCTCGAGCGGGATATTCATATGCTCGAACGAGCAGGCGCTGATTTCGTTCATGTCGACGTTATGGATGGTCATTTCGTTCCTAACCTAACGCTGGGTGTTCCGTTCGTTGCTCAGTTGAAGAAGATTACGTCGATCCCACTCGATGTGCATCTCATGATTTCCAATCCGCTTGAACAGCTCGAGTGGTATTTGAATGCAGGGGCCGATCTGGTGTCGGTCCATATCGAAGCGTTGGAGAACGAAGAAGAAACGCGATCGGCAATCAGGCGGATCCGCGAAGCGGGTGCGCGTCCGGCTCTTACCTTGAAGCCCGATTGCGTGATCGAACGTCTTGAGTCATTTATCGCCGATCTTGATATGGTCCTGGTTATGAGCGTTTTCCCTGGTTTTTCGGGCCAGTCATACATTGAGGGCAGTGAAGATAGGGTAGGAAAGGTCGCTGAATACGCGCGCCTCTACAATCCGGACCTGCTGATCGAAGTCGATGGCGGCATAAGCGCTTCGCGTACCGCGGGTTTGGTATGCGCTCAGGGTGCTGATGTTCTTGTTGCCGGTTCGGGAGTGTTCGCCGCACAGGATCCCGAGGCGGCTGTAGGTGTTCTTCGCGAGGCAGGAAAAGGAGCGCGGGCATAATGACTTCACCATTGGTGTATCTGGATTGGGCGGCCACTGCTCCGTTGAGCGAAGCGTCTCGATCGGCTATGGAACCTTTCTTTCAGTCGGGAACGTCCGGTTTGCAAACGGGCACGGGCAATGCCAATTCTCTGCATGAAGTTGGGCGAGTTGCGTTTCGCGCGCTTGAGCAGGCGCGTGAAGATATCGCACGTTCGATCGGGGCGCGTCCCGATGAAGTGATCTTTACTTCAGGAGCGACCGAGGCCGATAACGCTGCGTTGTTCGGCATTGTGGATGCATGCATGATGAAGGCAGAGCAGTCGGGAGACCATGAATGCGTGCCGCAGGTCATCGTGTCATCCATTGAACATGAGGCGGTGCTGGAAGCCGCAGAGACCTTGGGCCATTGGGGTGCGCAGGTCAGCTATGTTGAGCCCGATTCTTCAGGTCACATCACGCCAGAAGCACTGTCTCGCGTAATGACCGACCGGGTCATGCTGGTGTCGATCATGGCGGTGAACAATGAAGTGGGCAGCGTTATGGATATTCCTGCGTTAGCGAAGGTCGTCCATGACGCAGGTGCACTGTTCCATGTTGATGCGACGCAAGCGCTTGGCAAGATTCCTCTGTCGGTAAAAAAGTGGGGCGTTGATGCGCTGTCCCTGTCGTCCCATAAGATCGGCGGACCGAAGGGTATGGGTGTTTTGTTCTTGAAGGCACGCACTCCGTTCTCTGCTCAGATCGTCGGCGGTGGGCAGGAGTCAGGCTATCGCAGTGGAACCCAGAACGTTATGGGTGCCGTTGGTTTCGCGGCGGCCTGTCGCGAGGCAGTTGGATGCATCGAAGAAGAATCGCAGCGTTTGCAGGCGCTTCGAGACGATTGCTATCAGCGCTTTTCGCAGTATCCGCAAGTCAGAGCTTCGGTGGTCGTTGAACCGAAAAGCGCCGAATTCGCACCTCACGTCGTCAACGTGATGGTTCGCGGCATTGAAAGTGAGACGCTTATCATACAGCTCGATCGTAGAGGCGTATGCGTTTCGGGTGGATCAGCCTGTGCGTCGCATGATCTTGATCCTTCGCATGTGCTGAAGGCGCTGGGTATTTCGCGCGATGAAGCATTGGGCGCGTTGCGGTTGTCGTTCGGTAAGGATACGACTCCCGAAGACATCAATGCGTTCTTCGTGGCCTTTGATGAGGTAGTGCGGAAATTCGGCTAACGCAAACCGAAGAAGGGAACAGGGTTCGGCAATGGAACTGGTAAGCCAGCACAATCACACTGGTATGACTAACCATGGTCAAGGGACTATCGAAGAACTGGTGGCGGCTGCTTATTCGAAAGGCATGACTAACATCGCCATTACTGAACATTATCCACTAACACCGCAGGTGGATCCGCGCGATTACGTTTCGATGCATGCTGATAGGCTCCCAGAATACTGCGATCGTATTTTGGTTCAGCGCGAATCATATCCTCAGATGGAGATCCTTTTAGGATGCGAACTCGATTGGCTCGGGGAAGGCGAGGATCGCATGTTCTCACCCGAATCGTACGAGCCGTTCGACTTGATCTTGGGGTCGGTTCATTTTCTCGACCTGTGGCCGTTCGATGATCCAGCACAGCGGGGATACTGGGATGAAGTGGGCGCCGACTATATTTGGCGTCGCTATTTCGAGGTCTGGTGCGAGGCGGTCATGTCCTCGGTCCCGTTCACGGTCATGGCACATCCCGACTTGGTGAAGAAGTTCGGCCGCATGCCCAGCTTCGATCCGCGAGGCCTTTACCGCGAGGCCGCCGAAGCGGCAAAAGAAAGCGGACGTATGATCGAGGTCAACACGTCGGGCCTTACCTATGCGTGCAAGGAAATGTTCCCCGCGCTCGATCTGTTGAAGGAGTTCTGCCGTGCAGGGGTTCCGTGCACAATAGGGTCTGATGCTCACAAGCCCGAACTGGTGGATCAATTCATCAGAGAGGGATATCGCTGGATGTATGAATCCGGGTATCGTGAAGTAACCGTAGTGAAACCTGGAGGGGACAGAAGAAGCATTATCATTGAGTAAAGCCACGCTTCTTGCTGTTGGGGTTCATGAATAAGGAAAGAGGGGCTTATGCAGGGTAGTGAAACCTCGCTCAAACGATGCGAAGTAGGTAATTTAGCTGCGCAAGATCATCTTCTCACGGTAGGTGAATTAGAAAAAGCGCTCCTGAAAAGCACGCCTGCGGCCGATGCTTGCTCCTGGGATAGGACGGGCATGCTGGTGGGCGATCCTCTTGATACGGTAAGGGGAGTTGCAATAGCGCTCGATCCTACCATTTCAGCACTTGAAGCGGCCTTGCATGCGGGCGCCAATGTGCTGGTTACGCATCATCCGGTGTTCATCGATGCGCCGGAATCGTTCGTGCCCGCCTCCATACAGGGGCATACCAGCGGTGCGGTCATCCGTTTTGCATGCGAGAACGGCATGAGCATTATGTCGTTCCATACGGCTTTGGATGTTTCGGTCGCGGGGCTTGATGCGCTGCCTTCGTTATTACGATTGCGCGGTGTAGGGGTCCTCGAACCTCTTGTAGGCAGCACGACGAAGGGTTTCGGACGCATTTGCGTATCGGATGACGGAAAAGAGCTTTCGCTTCGCCACTTGAGCGCTCGTTGTGTTTCGGTCTTCGGAACCATCCCTCGAGTGTGGGGCGCCCCCGAAAAGGGCCTTCGCCGAATAGTTACCAGCGGGGGATCGGCGGGATCGATGCTTGATGCCTGCCTGGAGCAGAACATTGATTGCTTGATTTGTGGAGAAGTGAAGTATCATGAAGCGCTTGATGCATCGCTTTCAGGGCTCGCCATCGTAGAATTAGGACATGATGTGTCAGAGTTTCCTTTGTGTGCGCTTCTTGCCGCTTCCTGTGAAGCAGCGGGGATCATTGATTCAAGCATTACTGTGATCGATCAGCATAATAATTGGTACACGCCCGAATCATCGCGGCGCTAACAGAGTTCTTCTCGGGGAACTGTAGAGAAAGGCATATGACCCATGAACGCAACCGAACACGATATCGCGGTTCTTCGTAAGCTTCAGGAAGCTGATCGTAAGATTCGTTCAGCGAAAAAGGAATTCGAGACCCTGCCTCATCGTCAGGCGATCCTTGAGGTCCGCGCGAAAAAAGATGAGGTTCTGAAGAAGAAGATCCAGGTTCAGGATATGCTCGACGATGCCGAAGGACAGCTGGCATCATTCGTACGGGAAGACGAAGAGCTCGAAATCAAACAGGACGAGGTTACCAAGGCGCTCGCTGAAGTGCAGGGTGATTATCGTGCGGTCACTGCGCAGACCCGTGAACTTGATGGAGTGCGCAAGCGTCGCGAAAAGGTCGCCCTCGAACTGTCTCGCGTTGAAGATCAGGTCAATAAGATCAACCCCGTCATGAAGCAGATAATGAAGGCGTTCGATACGCTTGACGCTAAAGAAAAGGAACTCGTCGAATCGTTCCAGGAAACGGGTGGATCGTTGCGTGCGGTCATTACGGAAGGTGAAAAGGTACGCACCGAACTGGCCGCTATGGTCGATCCATCGTTGCTTAAGGTATACGAGCAGACCTTGGAGCGTTGCGGGGGCGTGGCGATCGTCGATCTGGTTGATGATTCATGTGGTGCATGCAGGACGGCGTTCGATCAGAGCCGTATGAGCAAGATCCGTTCCGAAGCGCCTATCGCCGTGTGCCCAGCGTGTCGCCGCCTTCTTATTGTGGAGGAGTGAGTCCCGTGAAGTTGACCACCCGAGAAGATCAGGTCGAGCAGGAACATACTTGCCTTTCCGCCGATGCAGCGTTTTCAGACGAGACAGAAGGGCGTGCTTTCTCGGGCGAACCTGATCTGTATCGCAATGAATACCAGCGCGATCGTGACAAGATCCTGCACACGAAATCGTTTCGCCGCTTGTCTCATAAGACCCAGGTGTTCCTGGCGCCGGTGGGCGATCATTACCGTACGCGTTTGACTCATACGCTGGAAGTGGCTCAGATCGCCCGCACGATCGCTCGAGCACTTGGCTTGAATGAAGATCTTACCGAGGCTATCGCGCTGGGCCATGATCTTGGCCATACGCCGTTCGGTCACGTGGGAGAAGAGGCCATCTCGGCTTGTCTTGTGCGTCATCGCGGTCTTGATGCGTCGTTGCCGGAGAACCAGCGCCTGTATCGTCATAACATTCAATCGTTGCGTGTGGTCGATGTCATTGAGAACGGTGGCAAGGGTCTGGGTCTGACCGCCGAGGTGCGCGATGGTATTGTGTGTCATACGGGTTCCCAGCGCGCCGATACTCTTGAGGGCCGTGTCGTAGCGACGGCGGACCGCATTGCGTATGTCAATCATGATATAGATGACGCAATTCGCGCGGGAGCGTTGTGCGAGGAAGATCTACCCGCATCCACCCACAAAGTGCTGGGCGCTAACCATTCAACGCGCATCCAAACACTGGTGCACGACATGATCGAGACGTCCGCGAAGAGCGATGACATTGTCATGAGTACCGAAGTGTGGGATGCCATGATGGAACTGCGTGCGTTCCTGTTCGATAAGGTATATACCTCCGAGCCGGTCATGGTGGAAGTGGCCAAGGCAAAGCACTTGATCGAAGATGTTTTCGATTACTTCGTTCGCCACTACGATGAGGTACCTCAGGAGCTTAAGAGCATTTCCGACGGCGATCCGTTGCGTGCTGTAACTGATTATGTGGCGGGAATGACCGATCGTTACGCGAAGAGCTTCTTCATGGATATGTTCGTTCCGCACTCATGGAATCATTAAAGCTTACTTGGTGAACGCTCTGGCTTTTAGCTCTGGGAGTGCTATGCTTCTTGGGTTATGAATACTGAAGAACAGATCAATTCAGATGCCTCTCGAGAAGAGGCATCTTTGCATACGCCGCCCAGAACATCATTCGCTGCAACTGCCAAAGAGGTATTGAGTGCTGCATGGCCGGTGATGATCGGTTATGTCTTTTTAGGGATCCCTTGCGGCATTTTGTGCGAACAGGTGGGATTGAGCGCCTTACAGGTGTTCTTGCTTTCCATGCTGTTCTATTCGGGTGCGGGACAGTACATGATCCCCAATATGTGGCTCGTGGGTTCGCCTGCGTTTGCCATCATCGCTTCGGTAACGCTAGTTAATTCGCGCCAGCTGCTTTACGGTGCATCGCTTTCGCGGTTCTGCGGAAACGCGAAGAAGAAGTTGTCGTTTTTATTCGGGGCAACGGTGACTGATGAATCGTTCGCGGTTAATCTAGGCCGTTTTGAGCGCGGCAATTGGAGCGTCGGCAAGGCGACGGCGGTCAATATCTCTTGTCAGACCACCTGGGCGCTCGCTAATGCGGTGGGTGTTATCATTGGGTCGCTTCTGACGCTGCCCAGCGCACTGGCTTCGTTCGCTATGACCAGTATTTTCCTTTGCTTGCTGTTCTCGCAGAAAAAGACGGCGGCGAATGTGGTCGCTGCTTTGGCGGCGGTCGTTGGAGTGTTCGTGTGCAAATGCGTGGGGCTTTCTGGTCCGGCTATTTTGATCGGCGCGCTCATTGGAGTAGTGGCGGGTATTGTTATGTCTCGAAAGGGGAGTGGCGCTCGTGTCGTGGAGTGATTTCGCTTTCATTGGTCTTGCCTGCGCTGCGACCATTTTGCTGTTCCGTGTGGTGCCCGTGTTCGCGCTTCGAGGACGCGATCTGCCAGGATGGCTTTCTCAGGCACTCGCCTTTATTCCTCCTGCGGCGTTCGCGGCACTGATCGCTAACGACCTTCTGTCGCCGGGTATGTTCGATGCTGGGCTATGGCCAGGAGCACTGCCTTTAGTTGCTACTTTGGTGGTAGTGGTGGTCGCTGTCAAAACGAAGTCTCTCGTATGGTGTATCGTAGCTGGTGTAGGTAGCTACGGATTGCTCATGTTGCTGTAAGCGCTTAGTGAAGCAACGGAAGGGGAGGCTCCATATGACTGAATTGCTCTTTGTGAATGCGTGTATGCGTGGGGAAGAATCGAACACGCTTGCGTTGTGCAGGGAATACTTGGCTACGCGCAGCGATGCGCATATCACTGAAGTTCCCTTGGCGGTACTGGGTCTGACCCCCTTCAATAACGAACGTGTTGAGTATCGGGTTGCGCAGTTGGAAGCAGGTAACGCTGATGACGCAGTTTTCGATCTGGCAAAACAGTTCGCGCATGCGGACGAGGTCGTAATTGGCGCGCCGTATTGGGATCTGTCGTTTCCGGCAGCGCTGAAGGTGTATATCGAATACGTAACGGTATGTGGCGTGACGTTTCGTTATGGACAGATGGGCAACATCGAAGGCATGTGCAAGGCTCAGTCGCTCACGTATATCACCACCAGTGGAGGACCTATTGGGGATCGCAATTTCGGATACGATTATGTATGCGGCATGGCGCGTATGTTCGGTATTGAGAAGACCTGTTTTGTGAGTGCGGAGGGTCTTGATATCATCGGCGCAGATGTTGAAGCTGAAATGAACAAAGCACGCACGCAGCTGGGGCTGTTGTAGGCGATTGACGCAAGCGCCGTAGGCGAATGAGCGTCGAATAAGAGCGCTTTTGAAAGATAGTAAAATAAGTGCCAATAAGGTATTGCACAGCAGAGGGTCGAACGGTATAATTCTCTGCTGTGTCAAAAGACACCACATTGGTAAAACCAAGTTTTTGAGTATATAGAAGGAACGGAACCATGGATATCATCCGCGCAATCGAGCAGCAGCAGATCAACCCTGACGTAGCGGACTTCAATGTCGGTGACAACGTCAAGGTTCATTATCGCATCAAGGAAGGCAATCGTGAGCGTATTCAGGTCTTCCAGGGTGACGTTATTCGTCGTCACGGTGCATCTTCCCGTGAAACCTTTACGGTTCGCAAGATCAGCTTCTCCGTTGGTGTAGAGCGTACTTTCCCTGTACATTCTCCCAAGATCGAGAAGATCGAAGTAGTACGTCGCGGCGACGTTAACCGCGCAAAGCTCTACTATCTTCGCGACAAGGTGGGCAAGGCTGCAAAGATCAAGGAAAAGGCATTCTAAGTCTTATTACCTGTTATTGCGAAAGGGGCACGAATCGTTCGTGCCCCTTTCTTTATGCCCTGCTTGCCCGAAGAAGCGCACTTGCGCTCTGCGTGGTAGGTGGAGTTTTGTTCTGGGTGGGAGCTCGGAAGCAAATACGGGCTAGGCCAGAGGACCATAAGATAGAATGTATCTGGCTTACGCCATTGATGTGGATCGTTTTCGGGCCGGTAGGGCCTTGGTGGGTTTGTTCCGTAAGGAGTTGGTGGATCGTGTCGCAGACGGTCGCTGATATTCGTCAGCGTTTATCGCAGGCAACCGCTGAAGAATTTGCGGTGTTGGAGCGCTCTCTGTGCGCGGATACTCGTAAAGGGGTCCAGTCGGCTCTCGTGCAAACTCGCCGCCGTCTTAAGGCAGAACAAGAAGAGCAACAGCGTCTGGAGGGCCTGTATACCTACGAACAAGAGCTTTCCAATGGGAAGGTCATTGTCGGTTTAGATGAAGTGGGACGTGGTCCTCTTGCGGGTCCCTTGACGGTGGGCGCGGTGGTTCTTTCGCCTGATGCGCCGCGTATCGCAGGCTTGAATGATTCTAAACAGGTGCCTGAATCTCATCGCCCTGCGTTATCTGATGCTATTAAGCAGCAGGCACGTGCGTGGACGGTGGTGGATATCGCGCCGGAAGAAATCGATGCGAAGGGCATTTCGGCCTGTTTGCGCGAAGCGTTCCAAAAGGCCATCGCATCTATCGAAGCGCAGGGAATAGTGCCCGAAGTGGTACTGCTTGATGGCAATCCGATGCATCTGGATGCGCGCGAAGTGAACGTGATCCATGGCGATGCACGTTGTGCTTCGATCGCGGCAGCTTCGCTTATTGCAAAGGTATCGCGCGACGCTCAGATGGTCGCTTATGATGCGCAATATCCTGGCTATGATTTCGCATCTTCAAAGGGCTACGGAAGCGCGCGTCATCGTGAGGCTATTCAGGAAAAGGGGCTTACTCCCATTCATCGCGTATCGTTCTGTCAGAACTTCCTGCAGGAAAGCTTGTTCTCATAAGCAATGAACCGTTAGGTGCGCATGCTCTTTGCTGTGTGCGTGATTTGAGGTTCATTTGAGGGAAATGTGCACTTAGTTTAAGGTTCCTTTCTTCTATTTTTCGAATTTCACTCTCTATCCTCGTTCGTGTAAGGAGGACAAGATGTGTGAATTGAACGAACATGAGCTATGTATTAGAACTGGTGAGCATTTTATAGGCGATAGCGCCTGTGGCTCTGCGGGGAACGAAGGAGCGCAGGATCCGTGCGATCAGACGTCTTGCTCCTCCGCTAAGGAGCTTGGTCGCAAGGGAGAGCAGGCCGCGGCTCGCTTCCTGAAGAGCCGTGGGTATGACATCCTTGAGACGAATTGGATGTGCTTTGCGGGCGAGGCGGATATCATCGCTCGCGATGGAGATACGCTCTGCTTTGTTGAGGTGAAAACGCGCTCTAATTCGGAAAAAGGATTTCCTGCAGAAGCCGTAGATGCGAAAAAACGGGCTCGGTACGAAAAGATCGCGGCGAGTTATCTTAAAACGTACGAGGCGTGCGATATCAAGGTCCGCTTCGATGTTATTTCCATTTTGGTATTGTCTGAGCAGCGCGCGTTCTTGCGTTTCCATATCAATGCATTCGGAGCGGGAGAATGATATCGCAGCGTTCGTATACGCTTCAGAGCGCGACCATCCGCGGTATCGAGGCGGTTCCTGTTCTGGTGGAAGTCGTTATTTCGAACGGGATCCCCTCCTTTTCTATCGTCGGTATGGCGGATGCGGCCATTATGGAATCTCGGGAGAGGGTCAAAGCGGCCTTGCGTGCGAGCGGGTTCGTTATGCCTACCGATAAGATCGTGGTGAATCTTGCGCCGGGGGCGTTGCGAAAAACAGGGTCGGGCTTCGACCTGCCTATTGCGTTGGGCATTCTTGCAGCAACGGGGCAGATCGATCCTTCAGTGCTTGAGGGTGCAATAGTGGTAGGTGAGCTGTCTTTAAGCGGGGCTGTTCGCTGTACGGCGGGAGTTTTGGCGTATCAGAAATGCGCTTATGAGAACGGGTGGAAGCTTTTAACAGGCGTTCCCGATCAGGGGATCTTCAACTTCAAAGGACTTGAGTGCCGTTTTCTTGAGCAGTTGGCGCATATTCGTGCAAGCCGATTCGTGAAAGCCGCGCCTTTGAAGTTAGGGCACTCGTTTGCGTCGATCGATTATAAGGAAGTGCTGGGGCACGAAGCGGCAAAACGTGCTTTGCAGATCGCGGCTGCGGGTGATCATGGGGTGCTCATGGTGGGTCCGCCGGGGTCGGGAAAAACAATGCTTGCGCAACGGTTCTCGACCATTCTGCCCGATCTTGATGAATCCCAGCGCATAGAAGCGGCCCTTATTCATTCGGTGGCAGGGGAAGATCTTTCGGGAATTCTATCGGGGCAGCGTCCGTTCAGGAGTCCTCATCACAGTGCAACGGCGGCAGGGCTTATCGGCGGTGGTAGGCCCCCTCATCCGGGTGAGGCATCTCTTGCACATAGAGGAGTGCTGTTCCTGGATGAACTGGCTGAATTCAGTACTTCGGTATTGCAGACCTTGCGCCAGCCAATGGAAACAGGGTCGATTGTTCTTACGCGTGCTGATGGCTCTTATGCGTTCCCTGCGCGATTCCAGCTGATAGCTGCAACGAATCCGTGTCCTTGCGGGTATTTTGGCGATGCAAACGGAAAGTGCCGATGTGCTCCTGCTGTGGTGCAGGCGTATCAGAACCGTATCGGGGGGCCGCTTATGGATCGTATTGATATTCGTATCGATGTATGGCGCGAGGAAAGCTCCGATCTTTTCGACCATGCGGAAGGAAAAAGCTCGGAAGAACTGCGCGAAGGAGTTATTCGTGCTAGGCGCTTTTCGCGCAAAAGGCGAAAGGGACATGCAGTGCGCAATAGAAGCTTGAAGGTGCTTAAGGAAGAGTGTGATTTTGACCAAGAGACAGAGCGGTTCTTCTTGTCGCTTGCAGACGGTGGGCAACTGAGTGCGCGTTCTGTTGCGAAGACATTGTTGTTGTCGCGGACCATCGCCGATATAGCTCAGTGCGATCAGGTAGAGGTGGGACATGTGGCAGAAGCATTTAATTTACGGTTCGGAGGGGTGTCGCAGTGAAAGATCTAAGCGTGCGTCAGGCTCAAGTGGTGCATCGGAAGCGTTTTTCCGAATTGCCAAAGGCGACCCTTTTAGGCTCGCGTTGTGAACTTTGTTTCGGAGAAGAAGGATATCCAGAATCGTTAATGACGGTGGATGATCCACCTAAGACGCTCTATGTGATAGGGGACGCACGTGTGTTGAATGACGGACTGGCCGTCATTGGAGCAAGAAAGGCGACCCCTTATGGAAAAGCCGCTGCGCGTCAGTTCGCTTTGCTGGCGGCAAGACGAGGTATTCCCATCGTTTCAGGGGGAGCGCTCGGGTGCGATACGCAAGCGCATGTGGGTGCTCTGGAAGCAGGTGGTAAGACCGTGGTGGTCTTAGGCGGGGGTTGCGATCAGCTGTATCCTTCTAGCAATAAAGAGCTGTTTCAGCGAGTGATCGATGAAGGGGGAGCGGTCATATCGGAGCATCATTGGGACTTTCCGCCCTTACCCTATACGTTCCGAGCAAGGAACCGCATCATTGCGGGGCTTTCTCGAGCGACCCTTATCGTTGAGGCAGGACTTCCATCGGGCACGTTCTCTACCGCTGATGATGCGCTTGCGGCTGGGCGGGAAGTGTTGGTTGTTCCAGGATCGATCACTTCTTCGACGTCGAAGGGCTCTAATCGCCTTATCTATCAGGGTGCTACTCCTATCGTGGATGCGGAGAGCTTCGAGGATGTACTCGTGGGGATATTCGGATGCTTGCGCATGGAAGACGCTCGTGAACCTGGCAAGCAGGGGCAGGTCGGCGATGTGTCTCATCCGAGTGACGATCCTGTTCTGGAGGCGTTGTACGCTGATCCTATGAGAATAGAGCAGCTTCTTACGTTGCCGTGGGATGTTGATGCACCTGATGGCCAGCATGATGTTCTTACGTGGCTCATGGTAAAACTGGCTGGTTATGAAAGAGATGGTTTGATTGCGCGGTTTCCTGATGGGCGTTACGGTCCGGCTCGGGTATAGTACTGTTTCATTATGATCAATAAAACACAACATACCATTGATATCATCGGCGCCGGCTTAGCAGGAAGCGAGGCGGCGCTTCAGCTAGCGCAACGAGGTTTTACGGTGCGTCTTTTCGAAATGCGCCCACACCATCAAACCGTGGTGCATCAGAGCGGAAATTGCGCAGAACTGGTTTGCTCTAATTCCCTGAAATCAACCAAGCCCGATAGTGCGGCAGGCATGCTCAAACAGGAGCTTACGAGTCTTGGATCGCAGGTGATGCGTTGCGCTTACGAGAACCGAGTGGCTGCAGGGGGCGCTCTCGCGGTCGATAGGGAAAAGTTCTCTCAAGCGGTTACGGATCTCATCGAAAAGGATCCTGCCATCACGCTAGTGAAGGCAGAAGTAGTGGGCCTCACTGCGCAAGGGGCGGTTCAGGTAACTGACAGTTCGATCGATGAACCCTACGCTCCGTTCGGACCAGCCCAAGCGATCATTGTGGCTTCGGGCCCGTTGACGTCCGAATCGCTTGCAGGCTTCATGCAGAGCCTTACTGGGCAAGATCACATGGCGTTCTACGACGCTGCTGCGCCTGTGGTAATGGCTGATTCGCTTGATCATTCGCGGGTATTCAGCCAAAGCCGCTATGAAGATGAAGGGCAGGGTGATTATCTTAACGCTCCTTTCGATAAGGAAGAATATGAGGCGTTCATTACTGAACTTGTTGATGCTCAGCGAGTGATCAAGCGTGATTTTGAAGGTTCTGATCTGTTCCAGGCATGTCAGCCTATTGAAGAGATTGCACGTAAGGGCTTCGACGCACCTCGCTTTGGCCCCTTGAAACCGGTGGGGTTGACTGATCCCGCAACCGGGCGACGTCCTTGGGCGGTAGTGCAGCTTCGCGCAGAAGATGCGCACAAGCAGAGCTTCAACTTAGTGGGCTTCCAGACGAATTTGACGTTTCCCGAACAGAAACGTGTGTTCCAGATGATCCCTGGATTGGAACATGCTGAATTCGCGCGTTATGGAGTCATGCATCGCAATACGTTCATTGATGCGCCGCACCTTTTGACGTCTACGCTGCGGTTGATAACTGATCAAGCGAAAGAACTGCCTGTTCCGGTATTTGTGGCGGGTCAATTCGGGGGAACCGAAGGGTATTGTGAAGCCATTGCATCAGGTTTGTACGCCTCGCTTGCGGTTGCGGCTTGCGTGCAAGAAATACCGATGCATCCTTTGCCAAAGGAATCTGCATTTGGTGCGCTTATTGCCTACGCTACGAACGAAGATACAGTTGATTACCAACCCATGCATGTCAACTTCGGCATTATGGAACCGCTCGATCCGCCGGTACGCAATAAACGACAGCGCTATGCCGCATATGCTGAGCGCGGTGCTTGTGCGATGAGTACCTATGTCGATCAGCTATGTGAGCAAGGACTCATGGACAAGAACTAAATGGCAGACTGTACAGGGATACTCCGATGACTCAGGCGGACACATATGATGATGTAGCTCCTTCTGAAGAGGGGGTCGATCCGTCGCGTTCCTTGGTAGAGGGGTTCTGCACTTCGCTTGCAGTCGAGCACAATAGATCGTCGCACACGATCCGCAATTATCGAACCGATATCGAGGCGTATATGCGGTGGTGCGCACGTGAAAAGCTAGACGTGCTCTCCGTTCGCCACCAGCAGGTAAGACGCTATCTAGCCTATCTTGATCAGGCGGGATATTCGCGGAAGACCGTCAATCGTCACTTGAGTTCTATCAAGGGCTTCTACCGCTGGTTGGTCGTTGAGGGGCATTGCCAGTCAAGTCCTGCGGATATACTCAGCGGCCCCAAGCAGGCAAAGACCCTTCCTCGTGTCATCGCGCCCCAGGATATGGATAAGCTCTTGTCCCGCTCTGCGTCGCAAGAGGCGGATTCACATAAGGTTGCGCAGAAAAAGACCCGATCGAAGAAGGCGATACAGCATGAAGCCATCGCGCTGCGAAACGAAGCCTTGTTCGAGCTCTTGTATGCGGCGGGTCTGCGTGTTTCTGAAGTGGCGGGCCTGCTTATAGCTCGGGTCGACCTTGAGGAGGGTACGCTCCGCGTCATGGGTAAGGGATCGAAAGAGCGCCTGGTGCCGCTACATGCGGTTGCCTGTGAGGTGCTTTCGCGCTATCTCGAGCAAGCGCGACCGTTGCTGCTTGTCGGGGAATCTCCCTATGTGTTCCTGTCAGCGCGGGGTAATCCTCTCTCCACGAACACTATCAGGTTCGTATTCAAAGAAGCGCTTCGGGCTGCACAGCTAGATGAATCGCTCACTCCGCATGCTATGCGTCATTCATTCGCTACTGATTTACTTTCCGGTGGAGCGGATCTGCGCAGCGTTCAGGAAATGCTTGGGCATGCCAGCTTGTCCACCACGCAGATCTATACGCACCTGACGTCCGATCGTTTAAAGCAAGTTCACCACCAAACGCACCCTCGGGGGTAAGGCGCGCTCTAGTCGGCATCCCATGGCGAAATGTGAAGGAATCTCTCGAATGGCGTTGCGGCAACTCTGCTGCGGTAGAATAGCCAGATGTCATCCATGATATGAGGAGAGATCCATGGGACAAAGTTCCATTGTTATAAAAGGCGCTCGTGAGCATAATCTGAAGAACGTCGACGTCGAAATTCCCCGCGATAAGCTCGTGGTTATTACCGGCTTGTCGGGTTCAGGTAAGAGCTCGCTTGCGTTCGATACCATCTACGCTGAAGGCCAGCGCCGCTACGTTGAGAGCTTGTCGAGTTATGCGCGTCAGTTCTTGGGGCAGATGAGCAAACCCGACCTCGATTCGATCGACGGTCTGTCACCCGCTGTTTCCATCGATCAGAAAACGACCAGTAAGAACCCGCGCTCTACGGTGGGTACGGTTACGGAGGTCTACGACTATCTGCGCCTGCTATTCGCACGCGTGGGCGTCCCTCATTGCCCCGAATGCGGCCGAGAGATCAAAGCGCAGACGACTGATCAGGTGACTGATGACGTGCTGGCTCTTGGCGAAGGGAAGCGTGCGCTGATCCTGGCTCCTGTAGTGACGGGACGTAAGGGTGAATTCACCAAACTGTTCCGCGATCTGCAGAAGGAAGGTTTCTCCCGCGTTCGCATTGATGGCGAAGTGACTAAGCTCGGTGGCGAAGATATCGTTTTGAACAAGAAGATCAAGCACTTCATCGACGTGGTGGTCGATCGCGTTGTTCTGAAAGAGAGCGCCCATACTCGCATCGCTCAAGCGGTGGAGATGGCCTGTAATCTTGCCGAAGGGCGCGTTCTGGTGAAGGTGATAGATAAGGACGACGAAGAAGCCAATGTGGTAACGTCGTCGGGCGCTAAGGGCGGCCTTGCTTCGGGCGAGTACATTTTCTCGCTCGCGTTGGCGTGCCCCGAGCATGGTTGCTCCATGACCGAACTGCAGCCGCGCGATTTTTCGTTCAACGCTCCCTATGGTGCGTGTCCTGATTGTCTGGGCATCGGCAGTCGTGAAGAGGTCGATCCCAGCTTGTTGGTTCCCGATAAAACGCTTTCGCTCGAAGAAGGTGCGGTTGCTCCCTTTAAAACAGGCAATTACTATCCGCAGGTCATGCGTGCGGTGATGCTTCACTTCAAGGTGGACCCCGCTACGCCATGGGAAGATATCCCCAACAAGGTGCAAAAGGCGCTGCTCTACGGGGTCCCCGATGAAAAGATCCGTGTTGATTACACGACCGTCGATGGGCGTGAGACCTACTGGTTCATCGAATGGGAAGGCATCTGCGCGGCGGTCATGCATCGCTACAAGGAAGCATCATCTGATCGTCAGCGCCAAAAATACGAGCAGTATTTCTCCATCATTCCCTGCGCGACGTGTCAGGGCAAGCGCTTGAATCCTATGATCTTGGCCGTCACTGTGGGGGAGAAGAACATTCATGAAGTGTGCGAGATGTGCGCCCGTGATTCGCTGCATTTCTTTGAAACGCTTTCATTCGCCGATGCGCAGAACACTATCGCGGTTCCCATCGTGAAGGAGATCAGGACGCGCTTGCAGTTCTTGGTTGATGTGGGTCTGGATTATCTGACGCTCGAACGGGCGACCGCTACCTTGTCGGGTGGCGAAGCGCAGCGTATTCGCCTTGCGACCCAGATCGGCGCAGGCCTAATGGGTGTGCTCTATATCTTGGACGAGCCTTCGATCGGCTTGCACCAGCGCGATAACGAACGCCTCATCGGCACCCTTGAGCATTTGCGCGATTTGGGCAACACCGTGGTGGTGGTTGAACATGATGAAGACACTATCCGCAGTGCCGATTACGTCATCGATATGGGCCCTGGTGCGGGCGAATTGGGTGGCGCGGTGGTCGCCGCAGGCACACCCGATGAAATACTGTCCGTATCCGAATCGCTCACCGCGCAGTACTTGAGCGGCAAGAAGGTCATTCCTGTTCCCGAACAGCGTCGTAAGCCCAACAGGGGTTCGATCCAGCTGAAGGGCGCAACGGAGAACAATCTGAAGAAGGTCGATATTTCCATTCCCTTGGGAACGCTCACGTTAGTAACGGGTGTTTCGGGGTCCGGCAAGAGCTCGCTCATCACCGACACCTTAGCTCCCGCGCTCGCCAATCGGGTGAACCATGCGCACCGCAAAACGGGCGATTATCGTCGTCTTGCGGGAACGGAGCGCATCGACAAGGTAATTAACATCGATCAGAGCCCCATCGGCCGTACGCCGCGCTCCAATCCGGCAACGTATATTGGCTTATGGGACGACATTCGCGCATTGTTCGCCTCTACGCCTGAAGCGAAGGTGCGCGGGTATGCGCCGGGTCGTTTTTCGTTCAACGTTGCGGGCGGTCGATGCGAGGCTTGTAAGGGTGATGGACAGAAGAAGATCGAAATGCACTTCCTGCCTGACGTGTATGTTGACTGTGAAGTATGCGAAGGCAAGCGCTACAATCGCGAAACGCTCCAGGTAACGTATCGCGGGAAGAACGTATACGATGTACTCGACATGACCGTCGATGAAGCGCGCGAGTTCTTCTCTAAGATACCTGGCGTTGTGCGCAAGCTGGACACCTTGCATGATGTGGGCCTGGGTTATATTCGCCTGGGGCAGCCCGCGACGACGCTTTCTGGTGGCGAAGCTCAGCGTGTGAAGCTCGCAAGCGAATTGCAGCGTCGCCAGACGGGTAAGACGTTCTATATCCTTGACGAACCTACAACGGGTCTGCATTTTGATGACGTGCGTCAGCTCCTCGAGGTGCTGCAGCGCCTCGTCGATGCGGGTAATACGGTATTGGTCATCGAGCACAATCTCGATATCATCAAGGCAGCGGATCACGTTATCGATCTTGGCCCTGAAGGCGGGGATCGTGGCGGCACGATCGTCGCGCAAGGTACGCCGGAAGATATCGCTGCCGTACCCGAGAGCCATACGGGACGTTTCCTGAAGCGCATGTTGGCAAAGTAGTTATCGATGGCGGTTCGAAGGTCTATGCGCGAAGGCGAACAAAAGAATGAAACGAAGCGGTCGAGCGAATTCGAAGGCCGTTCGCGCGATTTCTTTTTGTGGATCGCTGATGGGTTTGTTTAGGATACGGAGCTATGAAAAGCATTTCACGCGAAAAAGCAGCTCTTGGGGTCTTCGCCTTCCTCGTATTGGCGGGGTTGGGTGTCCTGATCGCCTATATCGTTACCGTCGGCCACTCTCTTAATGTTGCGGCAAGTTCCATCGATGATGCGACTGGGAGCCTTGATGACTATACTGCGGTCCTGTATAAAGGCACGGTGACCGAACGCCGTGAAACGGTCGTTGACTCTTCTGCGGTGGGAGAGACGCTGTCGCCCCACGCCATGAACAAGCGATCGACCCAAGATAAAACAGAAGACTCTTCCGGGGAAGCAAGCGCGACCGATACGACCAATGCCGATTCTGATGAGGAAGAAGTACGCCCGCTGTCTGTCTTTGAGCTCCAACGCTCTTATATAGAGAAGAACGCGCATGTGCTGACCCTTGACCTGGAGAATCTGACGCAGTACAACGATCATAGCGTCTTGCGCGCGGGCAAGTACACCTTCGGGATGTTCTCCATCGACGAAGTGACCGCGCAGGAAAGCTATTTCCAGAAGCGCATAGAGCAGTACAAAGCACTCGAGGTCGACTTCATCGTGTGTATCGTTAGCGATCTATCGCTTCTCGATTCATATTCTGGTGCCCATATCGTGATCTCGGCACAAGATGAGGGTTTTGCCCCTCATGGTGTGCTGGTCGATGGGGTCTTCTACGATGATGCCACCTTGCAGGGACGCGTGGGAACCGTTCTCATTTCGCCTTCGCGAACCATCACGGCACGTGATGCAACTTCGGTGTAGCGGCGGCTACGCAGCTTGGCATAGATTCTCCACAACTTGCCCCATCTTTTGATATTTCTTGAGCAAGGATGGGCACGATTTGATATGATAGCGAAGTTGTCGCCCTGGATGGGTGACGCTGTCGCGCTGAGTTGCGGGTGTGGCGGAATTGGCAGACGCGCCAGGTTTAGGTTCTGGTGGGTAACCCCCGTGAAGGTTCAAGTCCTTTCACCCGCACCATTGCGAAACAAAGAAGTACCCAAGAAGGAGTTAATTCGTGAACATCAAAGTAGAGGCTCTCGAGAACAACCAGGTAAAGCTTTCGTTCGAGGTCGACGCTGCCGATGTCGATGCGCGCATCAAGCGTACTTATCGTCAGGTTGCCAAGCGCTATAGCTTCCCCGGCTTCCGTCCCGGTAAGGCTCCTCGTCCCGTTGTCGACAACATCATGGGTGCCGATGCGGTACGCACTACGGTCACTGAGGATCTGGTGAACGAAGTCTATCCTCAGGCTCTTGAAGAGAATAATCTGATCCCTCTGCAGCGTCCTGATTATCAGTATGAACTCGATCTGGTAGAGGATCACAAGCCGTTCAACTTCACCGCTACCATCCAGGTGAAGCCTGAGTTCGAGCTGACTAGCTATGAGCCGGTCGAGGTCGAGATCCCTTCCGCTGACGCAACTGAAGAAGAGATCGATGCTCAGGTCGAAGAACTGCGCAACTACTACCATGATTTCAAGGATGCGAACGCTAACACCAAGATCAAGCCTGGTGAATTCGTTGAGCTGACCATTGCTGCAACTAACGAAGCGGGCGAAGAGGTCGCGGCGCTTTCTTCCGAAAATCGTCTGTACGAACTCGGCCAGGGCGTATATCCTGCAGCATTCGACGCAGAGCTCATCGGCCTCAAGAAGGGCCAGGACAAGAGCTTTGATCTTGATTTGACCGACGATGATTCCCTCATCACCAACAACTTCGAAGAAAAGGGCATGTTCCACTTCGACGTTAAGGTAGAGGTCATCAAGAAGAAGGTCTCTCCTGAGATCGATGATGAATGGGTAAAGGAAAAGTTCGGTTTCGAGGGCGTTGAAGATATGCGCTCCAAGATCGCTGATAGCATCAAGGGCCAGAAGATGACCAGCATGCCTCGCCGCAAGGAAAATGAGTGCCTGCAGGCTTTGGCTGCTCGTCTTGAAGGTGAGCTCCCTGAGGCTATGTGCGAGCGTGAGGAAACGAACCTGCTCCAGAACTTCTACGGCCAGCTTTCTCGCATGGGCCTTACGTTCGATACGTATCTTAAGACCATGGATCTTACCCCTGAGCAGTTCAAGGAAGATAACAAGAAGCAGGCAGCTGACACTGTGCGTCAGGATCTCGCTCTTGATGCATGGGCTCGCCACTTCGAGATCGCCGCTACCGAAGAAGAGGTTCACGCTGAATTTACCCAGGCTGACCTTGATGATCCTGATGCTATCGAAGCTGAATGGCGCAAAGAGGGTCGTCTTCCTATGATCCGCGAGAGCATTTCCCGTGCGAATGCGCTGCGCGACTTGGTTTCCAAAGCACAGGTAACCGAGGTCGTTGAGGCTAAGGTCGAAGAATAACAGCCTTTCATAGAGCCATCGATACTTTGGTTCTCGGTTAGTTTTATAGGGGTGATCGCCGCATATACGTGGTGGTTGCCCCTTTTGAGCCATAAGACCACATCATATGCGATGTGAATGAGTGAAATGAGGCATTATATGTTCCAAAACACTACCCAATCCGCACTCATCCCCTATGTTATCGAGCAGTCTCCTCGAGGCGAACGCAGCTATGACATCTATTCGCGTTTGCTCAACGAACGCATTGTCTTTCTTGGCGAAGCTATTGACGACGCCGTTGCGAACACGGTCGTAGCTCAGCTTCTGCATCTTGAATCTGCTGATCCCGATAAGGATATCTCCCTCTACATCAATTCGCCCGGAGGATCCGTATCGGCAGGTCTTGCGATCTACGACACCATGCAGTACATCAAGTGCGATGTGTCTACCATCTGCATGGGTCTGGCTGCATCTATGGGCTCGGTGCTCTTGTGCGCAGGCGCTCCCGGCAAGCGCATTATCTTGCCGAATGCTCAGGTCATGATCCATCAGCCAATGGGCGGTTCGGGCGAGCGTACGCAGCAGACCGATTTCGAGATCCTCGCATCTGAAATGAAGAAGACGCGTGATCGCTTGGAGGGCATTATCGCTAAGCATTGCGGCCAGACCCCCGAGCGCGTTCACGCAGATTCCGAGCGCGATAACTGGATGACCGCTGAAGAAGCATGCGCTTATGGTCTCGTTGACAAGGTGGTCGCTTCTCGTTTCGCTGCTAACGAGAAGGCAGAATAAGCATGGCCGATCAGACTGGCAACGTTCCTCCCACACGCTCTGATATTCACTGCACGTTCTGTGGAAAAACGCCCGATCAGGTCAATGCGATGATCTCCGGTCCTGATGGGATCTATATTTGCGACGAATGCATCTCCCTTTCGGCCGAAGCCATGATGACCGATCTCAACCTACGCGGGTTGGAATCGGATGCGCTCAATCACGTTCTGCAGGTAACGGCCGATGTTGATGAGGATTCGCAGGAAGAATCATTGATCTTGACTGATTTGCCTACTCCGCGCGAGCTGTTCGAGCAGCTCTCCGAGCACGTAGTGGGCCAGGAAGAGGCGAAAAAGGCGCTTTCCGTAGCGGTGTACAACCACTACAAGCGCATCAGCTTGGGCGAACAGGCGCAAGAGGGCGATGTTGAACTTGCTAAGAGCAACATCATGCTTTTGGGTCCTACCGGTTCGGGTAAAACGCTTTTGGCGCAGACCTTGGCCCGTACGCTCAAGGTTCCTTTTGCCATCGCGGATGCCACGACGCTTACTGAAGCGGGCTATGTGGGTGAAGATGTCGAGAACATCTTGCTGAAGCTCATCACCGCAGCGGATTTCGATATCCCGCGTGCAGAGATCGGCATCATCTACATCGACGAGATCGACAAGGTGGCCCGCAAGGCGGAGAACCTCTCCATCACGCGTGACGTGTCGGGCGAAGGCGTTCAGCAGGCGCTTCTGAAGATCATCGAAGGATGCGAAGCTTCAGTGCCGCCACAAGGGGGACGAAAGCATCCTCAGCAGGAACTGATCCATATTGACACCAACAACATCCTGTTCATTTTGGGTGGGGCGTTCGTCGGATTGCCTGATATCATTGCTGAACGTGTTGGCAAGACCAGCATCGGCTTTGGTTCCGATATGCCTGAATCGAAGCGCGCCGCCGATGCGGAACTGATGAATCAGGTGCTCCCTGAAGATCTGCATAAGTACGGCATGATCCCGGAATTCGTCGGACGTATTCCGGTGGTCACTTCGCTGAAGGAGCTTTCCGAAGAAGACCTGGTCCGCGTGTTGACCGAGCCGAAGAACGCTTTGGTGAAGCAGTATAAAGCGATGTTCACTTTCGAGGATTCCGAATTGATCTTCGAAGATGATGCGTTGCGTGCCATGGCCCAACAGGCTATCGAGCATCAGACGGGCGCTCGTGGTCTTCGCAGCATTTGCGAACGTGCCCTGCAGGATGTCATGTTCGACCTCCCCGAGCACGAAGGAGCAACGCGTGTGGTCATTCGCCGAAGTGATATCGAAGGGTCGACGAAACCCCAGATCGAGCCACGTGATTCGGCCGACGCATCACGTAGTGCGGAATAATAGAGTAGAGTAGTGATCTAACAGGCGCGTTGCCAGAAGGCTGGCGCGCTTGTTCATTTGATATGCCATGTTAGGCCATTGGTGGGAAGGATGGATTTCATGTCGTCAGACAAGAAAAACGAAATGCCGGCTTATCGCGATTGGGAAAAGCCGCTTTTCGATGCATGGAAGGAACAAGGGTATTTTGCTCGTACGCCCGGTTTTGGCAAAAATGGTGCCTCGGCGTATACCGTTGTCATTCCTCCTCCCAATGTCACTGGCATGCTTCATATGGGTCATGCTCTGAATGACACCATTCAGGATACCTGCGTACGTCATGCGCGCATGCAGGGTTACAAGACACGCTGGATCCTCGGTACCGACCACGCAGGTATCGCCACCCAGACGAAGGTTGACAAGAAGCTCGCTTCTGAGGGCATTTCCCGCTTGGAGATCGGTCGCGAGAAGTTCCTGGATGCTTGCTGGGATTGGCGCGAAGAATATGGCAATACCATCGTGAGCCAGATCGCGGGCATGGGTTGTTCTTGTGACTACGATGACGAGAAGTTCACGATGTCTCCTGAATACGCCCATGCGGTGCGCAAGGTATTTTGCGATTGGTATCACGATGATCTGATCTATCGTGGTCGTCGCATTGTCAATTGGTGCCCTTCCTGTACGACCGCTATTGCTGATGACGAAGCGGAATACGTCGACGAAAAGGGGCACCTGTGGTACCTGCGCTATCCACTGACCGAACCCGTTGACGGCATTGAATATTTGGTGGTCGCCACTACGCGCCCTGAAACCATGTTGGGCGATACGGGTGTTGCGGTGTCTCCGAAGGATGAGCGCTATAAGAACCTCGTAGGTAAGACCATCGATCTTCCTATCGTGGGGCGCAAGATCCCTATCTTCGCTGATTATCATGTTGATTCTGAATTCGGTACGGGCGCGGTGAAGACCACGCCAGCGCACGATCCTAACGACTACGCTATGGGTCAGCGCAACGATCTGGAACAGATCAACATTTTCGATGAGCACGCTGTCGTGGTCGAAGGCTATGGTAAATTCAGCGGTATGACGCGCGAAGAAGCGCGTGAGGCTATCGTTGCTGAATTCGAGTCGCTTGGCTTGCTCGACCATATTGAAGATCACGACCATTCGGTCATGACGTGCTATCGCTGCCACACCAAGCTCGAGCCCTGGCTGTCTGAGCAATGGTTCGTAGCGGTCGAGCGTTTGAAGCAGGAAGCTGCTCGCGTAGTTGAAGACGGGGAAGTGCAGTTCCACCCAACGCGCTGGAAGCAGGTATATCTCGATTGGTTGGAGAACCTCAAAGACTGGTGCATCTCTCGTCAGTTGTGGTGGGGTCATCGTATTCCGATGTTCTACTGCGACGAATGCGGTTGGGAAGACGCGCTTCTGGAAGATGCCGACACCTGCCCGAAGTGCGGAGCGAAGCTCCGCCAGGATGAAGATGTGCTTGACACTTGGTTCTCGTCGCAATTGTGGCCATTCGCTACTCAGGGCTGGCCGACTGACGAGGCCGATCTCGAACCGAATTATCCCACCCAGATGCTCTCTACTGCTCGTGACATCATGGGCTTGTGGGTCGCTCGTATGGTGATGTCCTCGTTGTACTTCACCGGCAAGGTTCCTTTCAAGGATGTCATTATCCATCCTACCGTTATGGCGGCGGATGGTAAGCCGATGTCAAAGAGCCGCGGCAATGGCGTTGACCCCCTGAAGCTCATGGAAGATTATGGTGCTGATGGTATGCGCTTTGGTCTGCTGATGCAGGTAACGGGCGCTCAGGACCTGAAGTTCAACGAGAACAAGCTGATAAGCAGCCGTAACTTCGCGAACAAGATCCGTAACGCAGCGCGTTTCGTAATGCTCAACCTGGACGATTATGTTCCGGGCGACCCTCAGCCTACGACGCCTGCTGATCGTTGGATCTTCTCTCGTTTGGCTCGCCTGGTCGCTTCGCTTGATGAGGCTTATACGGGTTATGAGTTCGGCGACATCACTCGCGAACTGTACGCCTTCTTCTGGAACGAGTTCTGCGATTGGTACATTGAACTTTCGAAGCCTCGCTTGGCTGCCGGCGGCGAAGATCGCGTGGCTTGCCAGCGCAATTTGGTCTTCGTGCTTGATACGGCACTTCGCCTGCTTCATCCCGCTATGCCGTTCGTAACGGAGCAGATCTATCAGGACCTGCCAAGCGAAAAGGAATCCGAGTACCTGATGATGGCCGCTTGGCCCGACGCTCAGGAACTCGCTCAGTATATTGATGATGATGCAGAACGCGCATTGGCAATCGTTACGCAGACGGTTTCGGGCATTCGTTCTATTCGTGCACGCTATGGCATTTCGCCTCGCACCGAACTTGAAGTAGTGGTGAAGGCTCACAACGCGACGGCGGTCGATCTGTTCAACGAACAGAAGGATCTCATCGTTGCATTGGGTAATGTTGCGATCAAGCAGGTTTCTGAAGATGCGGAAAAGCCCGCTGAGTCGACCATGCGTTTGGCTGATGATGTTGAGGTATATGCGATCCTTTCCGGTCTCGTTGATTTTGCTGCCGAATGTGCCCGTCTTGAAAAGGAATTGGGCAAGCTTGAGAAAGATCGCGTAAAGTTCGATAAGAAGCTTTCGAATCCCGGGTTCTTGTCGAAGGCTGCCCCTGAAGTCGTAGAGAAGGACCGTGCTAAACTCGCTGATATCGTAGATCGCATGGAGCGTCTGCGTGCGGAATTAGCTGATATCGAGCAGGAGGGTTAAGAATGAACGAACTGCTTTCACAAGTATTTACTCCAGAGGTCATGGGAGTGGTCACCGCTCTTCTGATCCTGATTATCGTCTTGTATCTTATTTCCATTTTCTGGTCGGTTCGCGATGCATCTGCTCGCGGATTCGGCTGGGCATGGGGCCTTCTTTCCATTATTCCTATCGCCGGCCTGGTGGCCTATTGCCTGATTCGTCCTCCGCTGCTGAAGGACGACCGTGATGAACAGGAGCTCGAGATCGCTCTGAAGCGTCGTCAGCTGATGCGCTATGGCGATTGTGCGAACTGCGGCTATCCGGTCGAGGCTGACTATGTTATGTGCCCGAGCTGCCATCAGCGTTTGAAGAACCTGTGCCCAACGTGCCATCATGCGCTCGATCCGTCGTGGACGGTCTGCCCATATTGCACCACGCCTATCGGTGGAGGACGCAGGTAGAGCGGGGAAGCCCCGAACGGCAGATTGGGTAGCTTTGCATGCTTTTTGCAGATGCGCGCGAATGAATATGATAAGGTGATGCGAGCCGCCGTATGGGCGGCTCGTTCGTTATGAGCTGTGCAGGTGCTTTGTGCGCACCCGGCACGAGAAAGGAAACGACTATGGAAATTTTGCTCCCCGATGGATCGAAGAAGACCCTTGAAGACGGAGCCACGGTCTACGACGTAGCCGCATCAATTGGTGCTGGTTTGGCGAAGGCTGCGCTTGCGGGAAAGATCAATGGTGAATTTGCCGATGTGACCTCGCAGGTCGCTGATGGCGATTCGATCGAGATCATCACCGACAAGAGCCCGGAAGCACTGGGCATCATGCGTCATTCATGCGCTCATATTATGGCTGAAGCAGTTCAGATCCTGTTCCCAGGCGCTCAGATCGCTTTCGGTCCTCAGACCGAAGACGGTTTCTTCTACGACTTCGAACTGTCTCGTTCTATTTCGACTGACGATTTCGAAGCTATCGAAAAGAAGATGGCTGAGATCATCGCTCAGGATGAGCCGTTCGTACGCGAGGTCGTAACGCGCGAACAGGCGAAAGGGGTCTTCGCTGATCAGCGCTTCAAGACGGAGCATATCGATGATCTTGCACCCGATACCGAGATCTCTATCTATCGTCACGGTTCTTTCGCTGACCTGTGCAGCGGCCCCCATGTGGCGCGCGCGGGCCAGATCGGTTCGTTCAAGCTCATGAAGACCGCTGGTGCATACTGGAAGGGCGATTCTGATAACGAGATGCTTCAGCGTCTGTACGGTACGGCCTTCTTCAAGAAGAAGGAACTGACCACCTATCTGCATAATCTGGAAGAGGCCGAAAAGCGCGACCATCGTAAGGTCGGTCGTGAGCTCGGTCTGTTCATGCTCGATGAGGCTGCCGGTGTGGGCTTGCCGCTGTATCCGCCAAAGGGCGCACGCGTTATCCGCTTGCTTCAGGAGTGGCTGCGTCGCGACCTGTATGCGCGTGGATACGAGGAAGTCATCACGCCGCATGTGTACAAGTCTGATGTATGGAAGACCTCCGGTCACTACAACTTCTATAACGAGAACATGTACTTCTTCGAGATCAACGAGGGTAGCGACGATGCGCCTCGTATGCAGGAGTATGGCGTAAAGCCCATGAACTGCCCGGGCCATGTTCTGATCTACAAGAACGATATTCATTCGTATCGCGATCTGCCTCTGCGTTTGTTCGAATTCGGCACGGTGTATCGCCACGAGCTTTCCGGTGCGGTGCATGGTCTGCTGCGTGCGCGTGGCTTCACTCAGGATGATGCTCATGTGTTCTGCACGCGCGATCAGGTAGTCGATGAAGTAGTGGCTATTCTCGATCTGGTCGATCACATCATGACCACCTTCGACTTCACCTACGAGGCGGAGATCTCAACTCGTCCCGAGAAGTCCATCGGCTCTGATGATATGTGGGATCACGCGACTAACGCACTCAAGGAAGCATGCGAGCGTCATAACCTGGCTTACGAGATCAATGAAGGCGACGGTGCGTTCTATGGTCCTAAGATCGACATCAAGGTCAAAGACGCCATCGGTCGTACGTGGCAGTGCTCGACGGTTCAGGTTGACTTCAATCTGCCGGAGCGTTTCGAACTGACCTATCGCACTGCGGAGAACACGGAAGAGCGTCCCTGGATGTTGCATCGTGCGATCTTCGGTTCCATCGAGCGTTTCTTCGGCATTTTGATCGAGCACTATACGGGATCGCTGCCGCTGTGGCTCTCGCCTGTGCAGGTCGCTCTGCTGCCGTTGGCCGATCGCCATGTAGATGCCTGCAAGGAACTTGCTGCAAAGATCACCGCTGCGGGCGGACGCGTTGAAGTGTATGCCCAGAACGAACCGATGCGCGTGAAGATCGCGAAGGCTCAGGCGGAGAAGATCCCCTACATGGGCGTTATCGGCGATAAGGAACTGGAGCAGGGCGGTGTTTCGATCCGTGAGCGCCATGAGGGAGACTTGGGCGTTTGGAGTGAAGAGCAGCTGCTCGAAACGATTCGTGAAGCTTCTCTGTAAGCTATCTGCAAATGATCGGAATGGACGGCCTCGGTCGTCCATTCTTTTTTTTTACGGCGCCTTGCGATGTCTCCAGGCGCTCCTAAATATGCGGACGCCCCGGACTCCCGGACCCCCAAGCGCTTCCGAACACGCGGACATCCCCCGACTCCCTCAAGCGCACTCAGGTACGTGGACGCTCCAAACCTCCAGGCACCCAAGCACGAACAGCCCCAAGTCTCCAAGCGCGAAGATGCTCCAAGTCTCCAGGGGTACCCAAATGCGCAGACATCTCCGGACTCTCCAATCGCACTGACGTTCCCGGCTCCCAGGCACGTGGTCGTCTTCATGCGCAACAGTGCTTTCAGCGTGTGGATGAGCTCCAGCCCACAGGCGTGCGGATGTCATCGGATGTCCAGCTCATGTAAAGGTCGGGGTTTGCTTCAAAATTATGACTTGCGCACGATTTTGCCTTTGTTTTGGCAATTATTTTCGGTTTTCGACGATTGGAAACACGCTAAATCACTTCGCATTTCTATTTCCGCAGGTCAGAAGCTTGGTGCTTATTATGTGGTCGTGGACAAGTGCTTAGAACGGGAGAAAAGTCGTCGAAAACCGAAAATAATTGCCAGAGAAGGGCATTTTTCATGCGCGGATGGTTGAATCTGCCAACAGTGCGCTCCGTTTCATGCGTTTTCTTGCACTCTGTTGGTCATTGCGGCGTGAGGCGCGTTTTGTATTCGGTTGTCGCGTGGAAGAGAGCGTTAACCGTGCGGAGGCGCGCACCAATCGTGCGGAGGAGCGCGCCAGTTGTGTGGAGGGGTTGGGTACCCGAAGCGCAGCTGTGCGGAAGGGCGCATATCATCCGGGGTGCCCGAAGCGCAGCTGATGCGGGGGCAAGGGTGACCAAAGCATAGGCGCCCAATGCACGACCGATGCGGGGTGGGGCGCAAGAAGCGCAGGCACCCAAAGCGCGAGCGCCCGAAGCGTGGTCGATGAGGTGGGGCGCCCGAAGCGTGGCCGATGAAGGGGGATGTCTGAAGCGCAGTTGAACAAAGGACTTTACAAAAAAAGTTTCCAAAAATCCACGAGCAAAACACACTTGACAAATTTTTTTCTTGACTTGTATATACGCGCGAAGTATCTTAGTAAATTGTGTCTTTATGCAAATTAGCCGGTTGCAACGAAGGAGGAAATGACTCGTGGTTCAGTCTAAAAACCCCGATTCCACCAGCCGTTATAGGACCCGCCGGAGCTTCGCTAAGATTCCTGACGTTATGGACGTCCCTAATCTTATCGCCATCCAAACGGAAAGCTTCAAAAAGTTCATGGACGAAGGCCTAACTAGTGCCTTCCAGGACATCAGTCCTATCGAATCTAACACCAAGGATATGTGTGTTGAATTCGGTAAGCATGAATTCGGCGAGCCTAAGTATAGCGTAGACGAGTGCAAGGAACGTGATGTTTCGTATCAAGCACCGCTCTTCGCTGAGATTCGCTTCATTAATCGCGAAACGGGCGAAATGAAGGAACAAGATGTGTTCATGGGCGATTTTCCGCTCATGACCCAGCGTGGTACCTTCATCATCAACGGCACCGAACGTGTCGTGGTATCCCAGCTTGTTCGCTCACCTGGCGTGTACTTCTCCGCCGAGCGTGACAAGACGTCCGACAAGACCATCTACAACGCGAAGGTGATTCCTTCTCGTGGTGCATGGCTCGAATTCGAAACCGATAAGCGTGACATCCTTTCAGTCCGTATCGACCGTAAGCGCAAACAGCCTGCAACGCTGCTTTTGCGTGCGCTCGGTATTGCTGAAACGCGCGAAGAGATCATCGACATCTTGGGTGATTCCGAAATGGTCATCCGCACGCTCGATCGCGATCCCGCTACCACTAAGGAAGAATCGCTGATCGAACTGTATCGCCGTTTCCGCCCCGGTGAGCCTCCTACGATTGACTCTGCTCGTACGCTGCTTGATGGTTTGTTCTTCAATCCTCAGCGCTACGATCTGGCGAAGGTCGGTCGCTACAAGATCAACAAGAAGCTCGGTTTCGATCCAGAGAACGATCATTCCACGCTTACCCAGGAAGATATCATCGCTGCTATGCGCTACATCGTGGCGTTGCATGATGGCCAGGAAGGCTATCAGGTAGACGATATCGACCACTTCGGCAATCGTCGTATCCGTACGGTGGGTGAACTGATCCAGAATCAGTTCCGCATCGGTCTGTCTCGTATGGAGCGCGTTGTGCGCGAGCGTATGAGTATGCAGGAGCCCGACGATATCACGCCTCAGAGCTTGGTCAACATTCGTCCTATCGTTGCGGCTATCAAAGAGTTCTTCGGTTCTTCGCAGCTCTCGCAGTTCATGGACCAGTCCAATATCGCTGCAGGCGTTACACATAAGCGCCGTCTGTCCGCTCTCGGTCCTGGCGGTCTGTCTCGTGAGCGTGCAGGCTTCGAGGTCCGCGACGTTCATACGTCTCACTACGGCCGTATGTGCCCGATCGAGACGCCTGAAGGTCCTAACATTGGTCTTATCGGTTCACTGGCTACGTATGCACGCATTAATCCTTACGGCTTCATTGAAACGCCGTATCGTCGCGTAGCGGACGGCAAGGTGACCGACGAGGTCGATTACCTGACGGCTGACGAAGAAGAGAAGTACACCATCGCGCAGGCGAACGAAACGTTCCACCCCGAAACGCATGAATTCGGGTATTACGAGAACGGCGAATTCGTCAAGGCGGTAAAGGTCCTCTGCCGTACGACCGACTCTCAGGGCGTATTCGGTGAAGCAGCCGACATGCCGGTCGAAACGGTCAACTACATGGACGTTTCGCCGCGCCAGATGACCTCTGTTGCAACGTCTCTCATTCCGTTCCTCGAGCACGACGACGCTAACCGCGCCCTCATGGGTTCGAACATGCAGCGTCAGGCTGTGCCGCTGCTCCGCCCAAGCGCTCCTTTGGTCGGTACGGGCATCGAGCACCGCATCGCGGTCGACTCCGGTGAAGTTCTGGTCGCTCAGAACGCTGGTACGGTCGACTATGTTGATGGTCAGACCATCATCATCGAGCGTGAAGATGGCGAATATGATGAATACCTTATTCCCAAGTTCCAGCGTTCCAACCAGTCGGGCTGCATGAACCACAAGCCTATCGTTCGCAAGGGCGACAAGGTGTATGCAGGCGACGTGCTGGCCGATGGTCCTTCCTGTGATAAGGCGGAGCTGTCGCTGGGTCAGAACCTCATGGTCGCTTACATGCCATGGGAAGGCTACAACTACGAGGACGCTATCATCGTGTCCGAGCGCGTTGTCGCTGAAGACCTGCTGACCTCTATTCATATTTCCGAATATGAGATCGACGCTCGTGATACCAAACTCGGTCCTGAGGAAATCACGCGCGAGATTCCCAATATCTCCGAAGATATGATCTCCGACTTGGATGCCGATGGCGTTATTCGCGTTGGCGCTGAAGTGTTCCCCGGTGACGTGCTGGTAGGCAAGGTCACGCCTAAGGGCGAAACCGAGCTGACTGCCGAAGAGCGTCTGCTGCGCGCCATCTTCGGCGAGAAGGCACGCGAGGTCCGCGATACGTCTCTGAAGGTGCCTCATGGCTCGGGTGGTCGCGTTATCAACGTCGTGCGCTCTTCGCGCGTGAATGGTGACGAACTCGCTCCTGGTGTGAACGAACTGGTTCGCGTATTCGTTGCGCAGAAGCGTAAGATCCAGCAGGGCGACAAGCTTTCCGGTCGTCACGGTAACAAGGGTGTTATTTCTCGCGTTCTTCCTGTCGAGGATATGCCTTACCTGTCCGACGGTACTCCGGTTGACGTTATCCTGAACCCTCTGGGCGTACCTTCTCGTATGAACGTTGGTCAGTTGCTCGAGAACCACCTTGGTTGGGCTGCTCTGTGGGGCTGGTCTGACGAGGACAACAGCGATGAGGTCGTAGAAGGTCCTATTCATGTTGCAACGCCGGTATTCGACGGCGCAACTGAAGAAGAGATCTCCGACGTTATCGAAAAGGCGAACCGCAACCTGATCAACATGAACAAGGAAAAGTACGGCGAGCACTTCCGTTCGGATATGATCCCGCAGCTTTCCCGTACGGGTAAGACTTGGCTCTACGATGGTCGCACCGGCGAGCGTTTCCGTGAGCCCATTACGTGTGGTCAGACCTACATTCTTAAGCTGGGTCACATGGTCGACGACAAGATCCATGCTCGCTCGACTGGTCCTTACAGCCTCATCACTCAGCAGCCTTTGGGTGGTAAGGCGCAGTTCGGCGGCCAGCGCTTCGGCGAAATGGAAGTTTGGGCGCTGTACTCCTATGGCGCATCTAACGTCCTCCAGGAGATCTTGACCATTAAGTCCGATGACACTTCTGGACGTGTTAAGTCCTATGAGGCGATCGTCAAGGGCGAGTCCATCCCTGCACCTGAGGTTCCCGAATCCTTCAAGGTACTTATCAAGGAAATGCGCTCGCTCGGCTTGAACGTTGAATTAGAAGGCCACCAGCATCAGACCATTGATGTTACGCATGAGCCCGAAGAGGACACGTCTGAGCTTTTGGGCGCTGTGCGTGAGCAGGCTGAAAAGCTTGCGACCGAAGATGATCTGCTTGGCTCCATCACTGCCGAGTTGGGTGATCTGATGGGCGGCACAACGGATTCGGATGACACATTAGACCTTATCGGTGAGGGAGAGGAGAACTAAATGAGCGAATTTGACGTAAATAACTTTGACGCTATCCGCATCTCTCTTGCAAGCGCGGAAGACATCCGCGGTTGGTCTCGTGGTGAAGTAAAGAAGCCCGAAACCATTAACTATCGTACGCTGAAGCCTGAAAAGGATGGCTTGTTCTGTGAAAAGATCTTCGGCCCTACGAAGGACTGGGAGTGCGCTTGCGGTAAGTACAAGCGTATCCGCTTCAAGGGTATCGTCTGCGAACGCTGTGGCGTTGAAGTCACGCGTTCGAAGGTCCGTCGCGAGCGTATGGGCCATATTGAGCTTGCCGCTCCGGTAAGCCACATTTGGTATTTCAAGGGTTCTCCTTCTCGTTTGGGATATCTGCTTGATATTCCTCCGAAGGAACTCGAAAAAGTACTGTATTTCGCATCTTCCATCATCACTTCGATCGATAAGGAAGCACGCGAAGAAGACGTTGAAGAACTGCGTGACGAGCTTTCCGCTGACTTGGAAGAATTGGATGCGGAACGCGATCGCCTCATCGAGGCAACGCGTCGCCTCTCGGTGGATTATGTTCCCGAAGAGGACGAATTCGTTGATGATATCGACGAAGACGAGCGCATGACTCCCGAAGAAGTCGAAGAAGAGATCGCTGATATCTATGAAGAGTTCAACGAGCGCAAGTCCCTGCGCACCGAAGCTCTGGAAGCGTTCTTGAAGATCGAGCCTAAGCAGCTCGTTGCTGATGAGGCCCTGTATCGCGAAATGCGCCTTAACTACTCTGATTACTTCACGGGTGGCATGGGTGCAGAAGCTATTCGCGATCTGCTCGATGCTATCGATCTTCAGGCTACTGCAGAAGAACTGAGCGAAGTCGTTGCAACTGGCAAGGGCCAGAAGCGCACCAAGGCCATCAAGCGCCTTAAGGTCGTCGATGCCTTCCTGCATTCTTCTAACAAGCCAAGCGATATGATCCTGGACGTTATTCCGGTCATTCCTCCCGATCTGCGTCCTATGGTCCAGCTCGACGGTGGCCGTTTCGCAACGTCCGACCTGAACGATCTGTATCGTCGCGTTATCAACCGTAACAACCGTCTGAAGCGTCTGCTCGATCTGGGTGCGCCCGAGATCATCGTGAACAACGAAAAGCGCATGCTCCAGGAAGCAGTCGACTCGCTGTTCGATAACGGCCGTCGTGGTCGTCCGGTAACCGGTCCTGGCAATCGTCCGCTGAAGTCGCTCTCTGACATGCTCAAGGGCAAGCAGGGTCGTTTCCGCCAGAACCTTCTTGGTAAGCGCGTTGACTACTCTGGCCGTTCCGTAATCGTCGTCGGTCCTACGCTGCAGTTGCATCAGTGCGGTCTGCCTTCCCAGATGGCACTCGAGCTGTTCAAGCCTTTCGTAATGAAGCGTTTGGTCGAACTCGAATATGCGGCGAACATCAAGGCTGCAAAGCGTGCGGTCGATCGTGGCGCAAGCTACGTTTGGGACGTTCTGGACCAGGTCATCACCGAGCATCCGGTACTGCTCAACCGCGCACCTACCCTGCATCGTCTGGGTATTCAGGCGTTCGAGCCCGTGCTGGTCGAAGGTAAGGCCATCAAGCTGCATCCGTTGGTATGTACGGCATTCAACGCTGACTTCGACGGTGACCAGATGGCTGTTCACGTACCTCTGGGCAATGAAGCTCAGGCTGAGGCACGTGTCCTGATGCTTTCCGCTAACAACATCAAGTCGCCTGCTCATGGTCGTCCTTTGACGGTTCCGACGCAGGATATGATCATCGGTCTGTACTATCTGACCGCTGCTCGTGATGGCTTCCCGGGTGAGGGTCGTGCATTCATCGACTTCAACGATGCGATGAACGCTTACGATGCTCGCGCAGAACTTGACCTGCAGGCTAAGATCTGGGTTCGTTTGACTAAGGATATGCTGGTTGCTTCTGCATTCGGTACGTTCGAAGAGCACAAGGCGGGCGAGCGTATTCAGACCACCATCGGTCGCATTACATTCAACGCTGTGCTGCCTGACGATTACCCGTTCTTGAACTATGAAATGAACAAGACCGAGATCAGCCGTTTGGTCGAGGACTGCTGCAACCGCTATACGACCGCCAAGAT
>JAXKBI010000017.1:0-52482 GCA_036553105.1 Eggerthellaceae bacterium | reverse complement strand
CTGTTGTAGTGATCAGTGCGGCTACCTCTAAGGCTACCGACGCTAAGCTGAAGAAGGACATCCTGTCCCGTGGCGTTGACGAGCTCTTCATGGTTGCTGATGACTCCCTGGAAACCGCGGACTCTTATGCTACCGCTCAGGTTCTCAAGGGCATCATCGACGAGAAGTGCTCTGACTACGACCTGGTTCTCACTGGCGACGGTTCTGCCGACTTCTATGCTGGCCAGGTAAACATCCAGCTCGCAGCTGCTCTGGGTGTTCCTACTATCAACGAAGTTACCTCCATCACTGCAGAAGGTGACAAGGTTGTTGTAGAGCGTACCCTCGAGGACGAGGTTGAGGAGCTCGAGGTTCCTCTGCCCGCAGTCGTTTCGGTATCTCCCTCCATTGGTGAGCCCCGCATTCCCGGCATGCGCGAAATCCTCGCAGCTGGCAAGAAGCCTTCCACCGTTGAGGACCTCGCTGGTGCTCTCGATTCCAAGGTAGAGGTTGAGGAGATCAAGGCTCCTGAACTTGCACCCCGTAAGCAGCAGATCTTCGAAGAAGGCGACATCGACGCATTTGCGGCCGCTGTTGCTGAGGCACTCAAGTAAAGAGAAGGCGGTACTAAAACATGAAAGCATTTGTTCTTGCAGAAACCACCGATGCTCAGCGCGCTCTTTGCGCTGGTGCACGCACTATCGCCGACGAGGTCGTACTTGCTGTAGTTAAGGGCGCTCCTCTGACCGGCGTTGCTGATAAGGCATACGACGTAGAGCTTCCCGCAGGCGAGCCTGTTGAGAACGCTGCTGCAGGCGTTCAGGCTGCATACGATGCCGCTCAGCCCGACGTAGTGCTCGTTGAGCCTACTCCTCGCAACAAGATCCTCGCTGGTCTTCTTGCTGCAAAGCTCGGCACTGCAGTTATCTCTGACGTAACCGCATTCGACGGCGACGTTGTTTCCAACATGTACTTCGGCGGTCTCGCTGCTACCAAGCAGAAGGCAACGGGCGCTAAGGTTTACACCGTAGCTGGCACCGCTTTCGCTGAGGCAGAAGCAACCGGTACCGACGCAGTTGAGGCTATTGCATACACTGCTCCTGCAAAGCCCATCGTTCTGCGCGGCACCAAGGAAGTACCTCGCGAGGGTGCTGACCTCACCAAGTGCGACGTTGTCGTTGGTGCTGGTCGTGGCTTCGCTGAGGAAGCTGACCTCCAGATGGCTCGCGATCTTTGCGCAAAGGTCGGTGGCGAGCTCGGCTGCTCCCGTCCTCTCGCTGAGAACGTTGACTGGATGCCTCGTAACCTCTACATCGGCGTTTCCGGTCTGCAGCTTGCACCTAAGGCTTACATCGCTTTGGGTATCTCTGGTCAGATGCAGCACATGGTTGGCGTTACTGGCGCTGACGCTGTCATCGCAATCAACAAGGATCAGAACGCACCTATTTTCAAGCAGTGCGACTATGGTCTGGTAGGCGATATCTACAAGGTTCTGCCTGCTTTGATTGAAAAGCTGTAAAAAAAAGCTTAATATTACAAGGCGCAGGTTTTCTGCGCCTTGTTTTTGTGTTCGCTCTCTGAAAGGAAAAGCATGTCCGATTTTGACGCGATTGTCGTGGGTGCTGGCTGCGCTGGTTCTGTAGCTGCTTACACCCTCGCGTCCGCTGGCAAGTCGGTTCTTGTTGTCGAGCGTGGTAACTACGCCGGCGCTAAGAACATGACGGGCGGCCGTATTTACACGCATTCGCTCGCCAAGGTCTTCCCTAACTACGAGGAAGCTCCTTTGCAGCGCAAGGTCACCCATGAGCGCATTTCGCTTATGTCGCCTGACTCTAACTTCACGGTGGATTATTCCGCTCGTGAACTCGAGGAAGCAGGCAAGGAGTCTTACACGGTTCTGCGTGGCCCCTTTGATCAGTGGCTTGCTGAGCAGGCTGAAAATGCTGGTGCTGAATTCATTTACGGCATTGCAGTAGAAGACCTGATCATTGAAGACGGCAAGGTAAAGGGTATCAACGCATTTGGTGACGAAATCACCTCTGACGTTGTCATCCTCGCTGATGGTGTAAATTCTTTGCTTACCTCCAAGGCTGGCCTTTCCAAGAAGGCTCCTGCAATCAATGAGGTTGCAGTTGGTGCAAAGGAAACCATCGAACTTCCTGCTGATGTAATCGAAAGCCGTTTCCTCAGCAACCCTGGTGAGGGTGGTTCTTGGCTGTTCGCAGGCGATTGCTCTAACGGTATCGTTGGCGGTGCATTCGTTTATGCGAACAAGGAATCCATCTCCCTTGGTATCGTTGCAACGATGAGTGAAGTCCTGAAGCAGGATGTTCCTGTGTATCAGATGCTCGAAGACTTCAAGAATCGTCCCGAAATCAAGCCTTTGATCGCAGGCGGCAAGACCGTTGAATATTCTGGTCATGTTGTTCCTGAGGGCGGTCTTCACATGATGCCCGAAATCGTTGGCGACGGCGTTGTTGTTGCTGGTGACGCAGCTATGCTGTGCATGAACCTTGGTTACACGGTTCGTGGTATGGACCTGGCTGTTGCTTCTGGTGAAATTGCTGCTAAGGCTGTTATCAAGGCTCTTGACGCAGGCGATACCTCCAAGGCTGGTCTGGCTGATTATAAGACCATGCTCGACAACTCCTTCATCATGCGCGACATGAAGATGTACGCTAAGGCTCCTGAATTCCTCGAGACCTCTCCAATGATGTTCCGTGGCGTTCCTGAGTTGATTCGCGACATCATGACTCCGCTCTTCAAGACTGACGGTGAGCCCCGCAAGCACGTAATGCAGCTTGCTATGGGTCCTGCAAAGAAGCTGGGTCTTGTTAAGCTTGCTAAGTTTGCTATGAAGGCGGTGAAGTCTCTATGATCGATATCACGGTTAATGTTGACGAAAAGCTTTCTCTTAACAAATTTAATGTTGACGAAGAGAATGCTCACATCAAGATCAAGGAAGGCGTTAAGGCTTCCGATCCTGAGTTCCAGAAGCTTGTTATGTGCTGCCCTGCTGCACTGTACAAAATGCCCGCAGAAGGCGACGAGCCCATCTTTGACTATGCAGGTTGTCTCGAGTGCGGTACTTGCCGCATGATCTGTGGCGAGACCATCCTCGAAAAGTGGGAGTATCCTCAGCCTACTATGGGTATCGAATATCGTTTCGGCTAGGATTTTCCGCGCTTAAGCGAGATCTCGAATACTTCTGAATATGACCGCGTCTTTCCGAAAGGAAGGGCGCGGTTTTTTGTTTGCGCGGGGGAGCGTGGTTGTCGGGTGGGTTGTTTGGTGAGTTCTGTGGTTGCAGGGTGGGGCTTAGCGGGCAAGATGCATGTCGCATTCGGGGGCCTTAAGGGTGAATTTTCGAACGATCCTATACACAAATTTTATAGGTCGCATATGTTTTGCCTGGTAGATGGTATGAACCATCCATTTTAGTTATCGAAGGGTCATTATTGCATTCATTGTAATTATTGGACAGGGGATAAAGAAAATTTATAACATGTTCACAATAAAGAAGATTCCTTATTACTGTGAGAGGGAGGAATTTTCTTGTTGTTGGCCGCTATTTTAGAAAGGGGAATATAGTGAGTGCAGCAAAACAGGCAACGAAGTACTTGTTTGCTATCGCCACCGTGTATATGTGTTATCTAACGCATGGCGTTCAGGCAATTATCTTCAGCCAAAACCAAGTAAACTTCTATACTCAATGGGGATTTACCGATGCAGCTGCAGGTGCTGCCGCAGTTTCGATGGCGATCACCTGGACCGGCGTGGGTAAATTCGTAAGTGTTTGGATCGGTGGCGAGGTCTCTGACCGTATTGGCCGTAAGATCATGGCAGTCGGTGGTGGTATTCTCTATATCATCTCATTCGTGATCATGCTGACCACGACCGATGCTACGATCGCTTGCGTTGCGGGCTTCCTCTCGGGCGTTGCAACGTCTGGCTTCTGGGATGGATCGCTTTATCCTGCTATTGCTGAGGCAAATCCGAAATACTCAGCATCAACCACGATCGGTATTAAGTTCGTTATTTCCTTGTCTGGTATCGTGTATCCGCTTATCGCTGCTATGAACAGCGGTGACGCTTGGCACATCAATATTTACATTCCTATTGTGCTTTCCGTTATCGCTACTGTTATGGCTATCTTTACTCCGTTCATTTATGACGATGAACGTAAGATGACGGCCGGCGCTGGCGACGATGCTTCCGCGAAGAACAAGGCTGAAGCTGAGATCCAGGCTGCAAAGGATGCTATGGTCGAGCAGCCGAACGCGCTTATTCAGTTCGTTACGCTGTTCTTCGGCTTCACCATCATGTTCGTTATGTATGGTGCTCAGCAGTACACCAAGCAGTTCGGTATTACGAACCTTGGTCTTGATCCGGTAGCTGCTGCGGGTATGACTTCGATCTATACCGCTGGTTCGCTCATCGCGGTTCTGTTCTGGGCTTGGATGATGGGTAAGCTTCGTTGGTCGCCTTTGAAGGTTATTCTGTTCGACTCCATCTTGGGTGCTTTCGCTCTGGCACTGGTAATCATCGCACTGCCTCTTGGCCTTGGTGCTGGTGTTGTATACGTTGCTATTGCGATCCTGGGCTTCTCCGCTGCAGGCGGTATGCTCCAGACGGGCGTTTCCTTGCGCCAGCTCATGTGCCCCGGTCCTCGTGGCCGCAACGTAGGTATGTACTACACCTTCATGGGCTTCGCATCCGTATTCCTGCCCTTCATCGTTGGCAGCATGACTACTGCTGTTGGTGAAGCAAGTGCAGTTTGGATCATGATGGTTCTTTTGCTCGTCGCAAGCTGCGTAGAGATCCTCATGTCGCTCGTTGCTATGGTTGCATTCAAGAAGCAGTTCGGCTACAGCGCGATGGAGAAACTTCGCGACTAAGTGAGTGCAGCTGAATGAATACTGAACAGGTATTCGTTTGGTGGAATTGCTTTCGGTTCGGTTTATTGAGCTGTTCCGAGAATGCGTCGAAAGGCCTCGGCATTTGCCGGGGCCTTTCTCGTCTTTGTGCTCATTTTTGTTGGGGTTATTGGTGCTATGTCTGAGCTGAAATCAGTTGGTCTTTGCTGGGTTGCTCTTGCGCGAGCGACCGTACATTGGGTAATTTGGGGTTGTGATGGTATCGGATCTGATCTTGATCTGAGGGAGGAATAATGAAAACAGACGAATTAGAAGAGCTGTTCAATGTGACGCCTGAAGATATTTCACGTTGGGATGCGGACGAAAAAAACGGTGTTTTACCGGGCGTTCCTTCGTGTGATGCGGTTGTGAGCTCTGAACAACCAAGGGTATCGGTAAAGCGTGATGATCAAGATCTCGTGAGCGTCGATGGGTCACGTCGTTTTACCGTTTACGGAGATCGGGAATGGGGATGGTGGATCGAAATTGCCTCGGATGGCACTGAGGTGCCTGGGCTGTGGGAATATATAGCCGATGAGGACAAGATCATCCGTGTATGCAGATAGGTCACTTCCGTTTGCTTGCTTCTGGCTTTTCTTTTACACGTCGTTCAAGAAGTGGTTAGAATAATCAAAATGAATGGGCGCGCTTGTTCGTTGTGCGCGCTATCTACGATGAAAGGGGACCTCATGGCGTACTTGCCTGAAGCTCAGAAAACCGCATGGCAGCAAAGTAATGAAGTCGATTTGGATCGTACTGCAGTTCTTGTTATCGACGTTCTGGGTGGCGAGGAAGGTACTGTGCCCGGGCTTGAGGGTATGGCTGAAAACGCAGTGCGCATTGTGAAGGCCGCCCGCACGAAGGGTCTACCTGTCATCTTTGTGAACGATGCTCATATTCCAGGTTTGGATTTCGAGCTTGAATTATGGGGCGAGCATGGTATTCGTGGCTCTGAAGCTGCAAAGCCTCTGGCTGCGTTCGAGGTGAACGAAAAGGATTTCATCATTCCCAAGCGCCGCTACGATGGCTTCTTCCAGACCGATCTGGGTCTTACTCTGCGCGAATTGGGCATTTCGACGCTCATCGCTTTTGGCTGTGATACTAATATCTGCGTACTGCAAACGCTGGCGGGCGCATACAATCGCGGTTTCAAGACCATTGTTCCGGCAGATGCCTGCGGCACCTTCCTTATTGGTACGCAAGAACAGGGCTTGGAGTACTTTACGCGCTGCTATGATTCGCGTGTCGTGGAAACCGATACTGTTTTGGGTTACCTAGCTTAGAGCCATTCGAACTTTCAGTTCGTATTAACGATCAAAGAAACGCTCCTTGCGGTGAATTGTATCTTGGAACTTGGATTCCGAAATGAAAGACTGAGTTCTTAAAGTACAGTTCGCAGCTGCAGGGAGCGTTTTTTGGTTGGGCTATTATGGTTGGGGTGGTTGTTCGATGGTGGTTCGCGTCATTTTTCCTTAAAGTGGGCAATATCGTACCGTCTCTGTCTCACCTGGGCTTTTATATGTTTCAATTAACAAAAGCAGAGGGGGAGCCATGGATGCCAAGCAGCATGAAAAGGCGTATTATGCGCAATCTGCCAATCAGGTAATGACCGATCAAGGGGTTAGTTCCGATGGGCTTTCGCCCGAAGAGGTCCAGCATCGGCAGACCGCCTTCGGCCTTAACCAGTTAGAGGAAACGGGCAAGAAAAGCACGCTGCGCATTTTCTTGGAACAGTTCAAAGATCTATTGGTGATCATTCTTATTGTTGCTGCCGTGATTTCTCTTATTTCGGGTAGCGTTGAAAGCACCATTGTCATCTTCGCCGTTATTGTACTCAATGCTGTTTTGGGAACGGTGCAAACCGTAAAGGCGGAAAAATCGCTAGAAAGCTTGAAGGCTATGAGTGCGCCCGTTGCCAAGGTCATGCGCGGCGGTATGCGCCAAGAAGTACCCGCTGTAAATTTGGTTCCGGGCGATATTCTCTTGCTTGAGGCGGGCGATATGGTCACGGCTGATGCGCGCATTACGGAAAGTGCTTCGCTTAAAGTGAATGAAAGTGCACTAACAGGTGAAAGCGAAGCAGTGGAAAAGCACGCTGAAGCGCTTCCGAGTGAAGATGTTGCTCTAGGCGATCAGGTGAACATGGCCTTTTCCGGCTCGTTGGTTACGTATGGACGCGGCGCGGCTGTGGTCGTAGGTACGGGCATGAATACCGAAATGGGTAAAATCGCTTCACTTATGAACGCAACGAGTCAGCGCAAAACACCTCTTCAGGCAAGCTTGGATAGCTTTAGCGCCAAGTTGGCCCTGGTCGTTATGGTAATTTGCGTGATCGTGTTCCTGCTTTCGCTGTTCCGTAGTGGTATGGGCATACTTGATTCGCTTATGTTCGCTGTGGCTCTTGCGGTGGCGGCAATTCCTGAAGCACTGGCTTCCATCGTTACCATCGTGCTGGCTATCGGCACGCAAAAAATGTCGAAACAGAACGCCATCATCAAAGACCTGAAAGCTGTGGAAACGCTGGGTTGCGTGGCGGTAATCTGTTCCGACAAAACAGGCACGCTCACCCAGAACAAGATGACAGTCGAAAAGCTCTACACTTACGGATCGCTCATCAATTCCGAAGATATCGACCTTGCCGATTTCCGCCAGCGCATGTTGGTGCGTATTGGCATTCTGGCAAGCGATGCTACAACGAACGAAGAAGAGGGTACTGCCGTAGGGGACCCCACAGAAGTGGCTCTTATTGCGGTGGGCGATGCACTGGGCGCAGATGAGAACGTGTACCGAGCCCGTCATCCGCGTCTTGCGGAGCTGGCTTTCGATTCGGATCGCAAACTTATGAGCACGCTTCACGATATGCACGGCCATCCCACGGTGTTCACGAAGGGCGCGCCCGATGTTGTTCTGCGACGCACAGAATTCGTGCTCACGGCACAGGGTGTGGTGCCGGCAACTGAAGGCATGAAGCAGCGCATCCAAGAAGTGAACGACCACCTGTCTTCGCAGGGGCTTCGTGTGTTGGCGTTCGCCGGGCGTAACCTGGAAACGTGCGATTCCCTAGAATTCGAACACGAAAACGATCTGGTATTCGTAGGGCTTATGGCTATGATGGATCCGCCGCGCGTGGAATCTGCTCAGGCGGTGGCGGATGCGCGCACGGGTGGTATTCGCACCATCATGATTACGGGTGACCATAAAGTAACGGCTTCAGCTATTGCAACGCGTATTGGCGTTATGGATGAGGGCGATATGGCTCTTGAAGGCCGCGAATTAGATAAGCTGTCAGACGAAGAGCTGGACGAAGTGCTTGAGCGCGTGACAGTGTATGCGCGCGTTTCTCCGGAGCATAAGATCCGCATCGTTGAAGCGTGGCAGCGTCGCGACTGTATTGTTTCTATGACCGGTGACGGCGTGAACGATGCGCCCGCCTTGAAGAAGGCGGATATCGGCGTGGCTATGGGCATCACGGGTACCGAAGTTTCTAAGGACGCCGCTTCCATGATTTTGGCGGACGACAACTTCGCCACCATCGTGCGTGCTGTGGTGAATGGGCGCGCGGTTTATACCAATATTCGCAACACTATTTTGTTCTTGCTTTCGGGTAATGCGGCGGGCATTTTCAGTGTTTTGTTCGCTTCGCTTGCGGGCTTGCCCGCGCCTTTTGCCGCTGTTCATCTGTTGTTCGTTAACCTGCTTACGGATAGCCTGCCCGCCATCGCCATTGGCATGGAGCCGGCACGAGATGACCTGTTGGCGCAAAAACCACGCAACCCTAATGAACCCATCTTGAATGGAAAGCTGTTCCGCCGCGTATGCGCGCAGGGCCTGCTTATTGCAGCGGCTACCATGGCGGCGTTCTTTATTGGGCTGGAAAGTAGTGTTGGTGTAGCAATGACCATGGCGTTCATCACGCTTTCGTTGGCGCGTCTGTTCCATGGGTTCAACTGTCGTGGCGAACACGCCCTGGCAACGCTCGGCCTGCTTTCTAATCGCTACGTGTTGCTTGCCTGGGTTGCGGGCGTTCTGTTGCTTGCGGCGGTGCTGTTCATTCCGGTACTTCATCCGTTGTTCTTGGTGGAAACGATCACATTTGCCCAGGTTGGATGCATTGTTGGTCTGGCGTTCGCCCCAACGTTGATTATTCAGGCGTACAAAACCGTGCGCGATGTGCGGAATTCGGGCAAAGATGCAGATTAGGCGATCCCGAAGTGCACCCAGATTTCATCAAGGCTCACAGGTTTGAAATCGTTTGCATCTACGCCAACGTCCCATCGTCGCATTCCAAAATCTTTTCCTTCTTTATGGTGCCAGAAAGGTGAGGAATCAAAATCAGGGCACGTAAGTGCAGTTTTGTTGTATTCTCCCGTGCTATGGATGTGGCCATGTAGATGCATTGAGCCGTGATGCTTGCTGTTCCAGTCGGCAATAGGGTAATGGAACAGAATTACCTTGCCGTGTTCGGTTCGGAGTTGCTTGTAGTCTTGCGTGGAGCTAAAGACTCCAAGGCCATCGTAATTTTTGTCATGATTGCCATAGACGAGATGAACGTTGGGGCAGCAGATCTGATTACGGAGAGCGATCGCTTCTTCGCGTGGAATCTTGAAGCTGAAATCTCCCAGAATCCAGAGTTCGTCATCCTGTTTGACCGTGGAATTGATGTTCTCGATCAGCGTGCGGTTCATTTCGTCAACAGAACCGAAGGGGCGATTGACGGAAGGAATCACGTTGGCATGACCAAGGTGTAAGTCGCTTGTGAAATAGATGGTCATATCAGTTTTGATTAGTGTCCGATTAGCGAATGGGGATATCCATTGGGTCGTCCACGGCGATAACGCGTGTCTTTGGTCCAACGTTTGGTTTAGACCTCAGTCTTTCCATCTCGTATTGGTCCAGATCGCGGGTCCTTAAAACATCCCGTTCGTCTAGATGCTGACGGAGGATCTCTGTTGGGCGTGCGGAATCGTAGATATCACCGATTATGCCATACTGCGTATAGGCATGACCTTCAAGAAGGATGTCCGAGGATTCTTGAATCTTTCCGATGTCTTTCGCCGTAATCTCAAACGGGCGAGCAAGTTCGATACCGCTAGGGCTGCCATCTTTTTGGCGGATGCTCATTTCGTAGCCTGCGACATCATGGCGGCGTTGGTTGAAGTACGCGGCGATGCTGCCACGCTCCAGATACATATCCGCCATATCGCCGTATACCTGGTCGCGTTCCTACCGATAATCTTCCATGGCTTGCTTCATCATTTGCTTGCGGGCTTGCTGGCGTTCATTTGATGTACTATTAGCTGCAGCGTTCTTTTTTGACTTTCTATTAAAAAGAAACATGCTCTTTCCTCTTCTCGCTTGGCTGTTGTATTTTACCTTCGTCGTGCTTGCTGTATCGAATTCGTTTTGGAACAGTAAGAAACCAACATGTAGCCAGTCAGTCGAGCTATAATGCACCAGGCAAATACTACGTGATCAAGATCATCGGGAAAGGGTGATTTTTGCGATGCTGCTCGTGTCGATACTTCTCTTTATCTATTCTTTCTACTGTTTTGCAAAATGCGTTGGTAGGATTCTTAGGCACGACGTTGGTTCAAAAGTCTATGGCGATTATTATTCTGACAAGAGAGAAGGTCAGAGAACGGGGATTCTCGCCTCTTTCGCTAAGAGTGTTATAGCTTTCATTCTCGCAGGGTGTCTTGCTGCTTTGTTCATATAAACAAAGCAGCGCGTCAGCGTATTTGCTTCTCGTAGAGCACGTGGGCAAGCATGGCGAAGAACGTGGTGCAATCCTTGTTCGTACGAAGTGAGTCCATCATGCATGACACGGTGAGCTTTGCTATATTGCGAGGGGAAAGTGCTCCCACGAGCACGCTTTTATTCGCTTGTGGATCCGCCAAAAGCACGCTTTCGAGCCCGGTTTCAATATGGGACAGCACGGCATTCATCCTGCGCATTCCCGCGATGCGCGCGCCTGGAGAGAGCTCTTGGAACTGCTCGATCAGGTTCGATTCGGGGGATGTCATGCGCGAGCGCAGACTATCGAATAGGCGTTCGCAATAGACAAGGTAGTTTTCGGCTGGGTCGGGATGGCAGAAGTCTTCGTAGAACATCGATCCGATCAGGTCGTTGACTGTTGCTACCACGAGTTCGTCGCAGGACGGGAAGTAGTTGTAGAGGGACCCGACCGAGATGCCGCATTCCCTGGCTACACCTCGAATACTAATGGAGGCAAGACCGTATTTGTCTGCGATCCGTCGCGCTGCCGCGATTATGCAATCTGCTGAAATAGGCTTAGACATGAGCGTTTTCCTTGTGAAGAGCGCGTTTGCGGATGTTCGTGCGTAAGCAGATGATAATGCCAATAGATAAGGTGACGCAAATGGCGATCATAACCGCGAGTCCGGCATCGAGAGAGATGACAGGGATGCCGACGAGCATTCCGCAAATATAGGGCACGAGCCATATAAGCCATACTGCGATGCTGAATCGGCTGAATATGCGCATAGCGCGTTCGCCACCGCGTAATGCGGTCAGAGTGGCCCAGAGGGCGTGTATAAGCATCAGGATGATGGCCATGAGGCCGGTTGCTGCGTGGAAGCCCATGCCGGTTGATGTTGCAGCGGCGGAGTTCGCGATGGCGCTCATGGTAAGCGTGCCAGTAGTATCGCAGGCGAGCCCTATCCAGAACAGTGCTACGTGGCGAGGTTTGAGCAAATGTGCGCGACGTTCGCCGAACACCCCAAGGGTGTAAAAGATAAGCGCGCACGTTATTGCTGCGGTTGCGAACATGATCATCGGATTCATGAGGATTCCCTTCCGTGTGAACTTCTCCTTATAGAAAAGTCTAGGAAGGCGCGAATGAACATCAATCCGGTTGTGTTCAGTGCTGTGCGCTAGGGAAGCTGAGAGCAGGCACTTGCAAATGAGGCGGATGCGCTGTCGTGTTCTGCGCGGTGCGCCAGGGAAGTTGAGGGAGGATCGGGCTACCGTGGGATTCGCGGCATAGTTGGGGTGCGGAGCTTGCAAGGACGAGATTCCCTGCAAGCTCAGTTAAATACCGTGGGGTGTTTTGTCGGCAACATAAATGCCAACACGGATCTGCTCCCACGGTTCGGCAGTGGGGTCGACCTTTAGAACGCGACATTCGAAAACATCGCCATGACCGAAGTTAAGGAACTGCGCGGGCAGGGTATTCATGTCAGAGGGGACGTATCCGATTTTGACGTTCTGGTAGTAGACGGCTACCGCATAGGAGTCATGAGGGTTGGCGGGTTCCGCCTTCAGCATTAGCTGGCATCCGGGTTTTAGGTCGGAAAGGACAGTGGCGCCATCCCAAAAGCGCATGCCGGCAATGTGGAAGTCGATCAAGTGACGCGTGAGCGATTCCATGGTACGTTCCTTTCATCTGGGGTTCTTTGTTCTGATTGTAGGGGAACATGTTGTTTCGGCTGTCCCTTTTATAGGACAGGAAAACCTGATAGCATCGATATTGTGTTGCGAGGGATGCTGGTTCGCGTTCCTTGTGAATCCTGCTTGGATATCGAAGGGGCGTTGCTGAATGGCGCACAACAGTAAATCTAAGATCAAGATCCTGTACGTTTTGAAGATCCTTCAGGAAGAAACCGATGCCGAACAAGGTCTTTCCATGGCGCAGATCATAGAGCGATTGGCTGAATATGGGATCACGGCTGAGCGAAAGAGCATCTACGACGACATTAAAACGTTGCGCGAGTTCGATATAGATGTGAGAACTTATCAGCGCAGTCCAGTTGAATACGGCATAGATCGTCGTGATTTTTCATTGGGCGAGCTCATGTTGATGATCGACGCCATTCAATCTTGCAAGGCGATAACGGATCATCAGGCGAAGCTTTTGATTACGAACATCAAGCAGCTTGCCAATAATCGCGAGCAAGTTCTGCTGGATCGGCGCATACATGTTGCTGGGCGTATTAAAGCGAAGAGCGAAAGCGTTTTCAGTGTTGTAGACGTAGTGCATGATGCGATCCGCATGCGATGCAAGTTGGAATTCGCGTATCGTAAGATCGGCATTGATGGGAAGCCGTACGAAACACGCCAGGGCAAAAAGCACATGGTCACGCCAGTCGGCATTACTTACGAAGATGGTTTCTACTACATGAGCGCTTGGGATGAGCAGCATGGCGATATGACGGAGTATCGTCTTGATCGCATGGTGAAGGTGTGCGTGCTGCCGGAAGAGCATGCGACGTGCAATGACCAAATAACCCATTATGCTTTCGACGAGAGCAAAGCCGTTATGTTCGGTCGCTTCAAGGGCGAAGAGGTCCCGGTTACGCTTGCTATAGACCCGGGCAAGGTGGGAATCGTTGTCGACCGATTTGGCAAAGCTGCTACGTTCTTGCCCAATGATGGCTCCGAAGCGCGAGCGCAGGTGAGGATCTGTAAGTCCGATCAGTTCTTTGGTTGGGTGGCCAGTATGGGTAGGGCGGTAAGGATCGCTGCGCCGGAAAGCCTGGTGGAGGAGTATAAAGCCTACCTGCGTTTCCTTCTGGATGATTGCTAGGTGCGCGTAGTGTGATGGGGTGGTATCGTCTGCGCGAACTCAATGAAAACCTTCCTAGGTGCGGGTTCGTTATGCTTCATTTTAAATAGCGCGATTTATTCGAGGATCTAGACACGGGGTTGATCTTGCCTTTAAGCTGAAGTTGTAGCAAAGCGAGGCGCAGATGAATAACCAGATAATCGAATGCGGAATCAATTTCCTTTCTTTTGATCGAGTAAAACAGCTCGTTCCTCCTGAGTATTTGCATGGATACGAGTGGTTTCTTGCTCATGAGGGGGAAACTTTTAACTGCCTTCCTATGGGGAAGCATGCTCCGCATTTGGATGTTCCGATTAAGCTTGCGAGACAGTCGGGAATCCATACGCCTTCGTATTCAGAACTGCCTTCTAAGGGTGCAGGTAAAGAGCGCTATGTTTTATCGATTCATTCCGAGGGCTCTTCGGCTAATCCAGGCTCTCCTTATCCGGATATGGATGTAGTTAGAAGAGAGGATGGAACGTGGACTTTTGATTATTGCGCACATCGCATGGGCAAGGATTCTCGTACTTCCCAAAGCTACAACGAAGATATGCTAAATAACCTTCGTGACGGCGTGCCTGTTGCAGTGTATGTGCGCTATCCGAAGATCGGTTATATCAACTATGGGCTTGCTTATGTTGAGCGATATGACCCCCTGACTGATATGTTCACTTTGCATGGTCCGGTTTCGGCGGAAAAGAACGATGTTGATTTCTGCTCAATAGTTCCGTTTGACCAATTGACTTCGGAAGAGCAAGAGCTATTTAGGTGCGCTGACGATGGTGACGAAAGAAAAAAGCAAGTAGCTGAGCGCGTGGTTAGGGAAAAGCAGGATGCGTTCCGTAAAGCGTTGCTGGAAGCGTATGACGGTCGTTGCGCCGTGACGGGCGTTGATGTCCCAGCAGTCCTTCAGGCTGCGCACATCGATCCTTATCGAGGCAGGCATTCCCAAGTGGTTACAAATGGAGTTCTTTTGCGAAGTGACTTTCATTTGCTTTATGACTCGCATCTGCTGACGGTAATGCCAGAAACGAATACTGTGGTTACCAGCAAGCGTCTTCAAAACTCTTTTTATGCCCAGTTCAACGGTCAAAGAATTAGCACTCCAAGAGATCCGGAGCTCAAACCTAGTGATGCCCGTCTGGATACCCATATGCGTGAGTATTATTCTATCGAACGCAGATACGCCTAGTTTATAGGTGCGGGGTGAAGGGCGTTTAGTGGCATAAGTTTGTCGATGCTCTTGGGCGAATATTAACTGTGCCGATATTGAGCGGGAAGTGCCCCTGGTTCGCCCATGCGTCGCGTTTGCTTAATTCATTATCAAGATGTCCAAGGATGCCTCTACACGGCTCCGTCATTGTAGGAATGACGGAGCCGTACTTCTTTTCCCACCCAAATCGCCTTCCGCAAAAAGCGGTGTTACAAAATCTAAAAACGTGATACGATGTTGCATAACTCATATTACGAATCAAGAAAACGTAACACCAATGTTAGGAGCGGAAAGTATGGATACGGAAAGATGGGAGCAGGTCGCAGCGTTTCATGGCCATAAGTGTCCTGGCTTAGCGATAGGTTTTCGCGCTGTGGAGGCCGCGGAACGCGAACTGGGTATCGGGCGTTCCGGCGACGAAGAAGTGGTTTGCGTCACCGAAAACGATGCATGCGGCGTAGATGCTGTGCAAGTGCTGCTCAGCTGCACCGCGGGGAAGGGCAATCTGATCTTCAAACCAACAGGCAAGATGGCGTTCTCGTTCTTCGAGCGAGGAAGTGGAAAGTCCATTCGCGTCTACTTGAAAGCGCAAAACGATGCGGGTGCATCACGGGAAGAGTGGCAGCATGCGCTGCTTACAATGCCGCTTGATGAGGTATTCGCGTTTTCTGACCCTGGTTTCGATGTGCCGGAGCAGGCACGCCTATTCGCATCGATCACTTGTGCGGAATGCGGCGAAATGGTTTCCGAGCATCGAGTGCGCATGCAGAACGAAAAACTGGTCTGCCTAGATTGTTTCAATGATTACGACAGGGGATGGTTCAAATGAGAAAGAGCATCTTCGGAAGAACGAAGGCGCTGCAGGTCACTGCAGTCGTTGCGGCGATCACTATGCTTTCCTGCTTGGCGATCGCGCTGGCAGGTTGTTCGGTCAGTGTGCCGTCAAATGCATCGTCTACGCGCACGGTGGCCGATGCCATCGGGCGCACGGTAGAACTTCCTGAAACGGTGAAGAGCGCCGCGATCGATGGCTATGCCACGCGAATGGTGGTTTACGCTGGCGCGGCGGACAAACTGGTGGGCGTATCCGACATGGACAAGAAGGATGCCGTGGGTATGCCGTACCAATACGCGAACAAGGAAGCGTTCAGCAAGCTGCCCAGTACGAGTGCGGGCGGGTCGAAGAACATCGCGTATGAAGAGGAGATCGCCAAGCTTTCGCCTGATGTGATCGTTTCCACAGAGACCGATGCCGGCACGAATGACGAACTACAGGAAAAGACCGGTGTGCCCGTTATCGTCATTTCGCAAAACGATGTGTTCGGTGAGGACACCTACCAGTCCCTTTCGATGCTCGGTGAAGTGTTCGGAACCAAGGAGCATACCGACAAAGTGATTTCGGCCATGAAGGAATGGCAGAAGGACCTAAATGATCGAACCAAGGATATCCCCGATAGTTCGAAGCCCACCTGCTATTCCGGTGCGGTCAGCTTTAAGGGACCTCATGGTTTCGAGGGAACTTATGCGAAATACATGCCCTTCGTTGCAGTGAACGCCAAGAACGTGGTGGACGAGACCGAACAGGCTGGTGCTATGATCATCGATCTAGAGAAGGTCGTGGCGTGGAACCCTGACTACATTTTCCTCAACCCGCAGAACATGCAGTTGGTGAATCAGGGCTATGAGTCCAATCCTGATTTCTATAACAGCCTGAAGGCCGTTCAGAACGGGAACGTCTATTCGCAACCTTCGTATAACTACAATGGGACGAATCTTGAATTGGCCATAGCTGATGCTTATTACGCGGGTAAGGTGATCTACCCCGATCAGTTCACCGATGTGGATATGGATGAGCAAGCGGATAAGATCTTCCAGACCCTGCTAGGAACTTCATATCTGCAGACCCTTAAAGATGCAGGTCTTGGCTTCAATAAGCTGGCCATCGGAGCGTAGGGCCGTATGGGTGAAGTCGATACGGAGCTGTCGAGGCATTCGAGCGATGCCTCGCCTCGGTGGAACGAGTACAAAGGCTACATCTATCGCAAGAACCTTGTACTTGCGATAGAAGTGCTGGCTGTAGTGATAATCGCGCTCATCGCCATATGCTCGGGGTCGTCGGGTGTGTCGCTGGATACCGCAGTGGCCGCCCTTCTTGGCCAGGGGGATCCTCAGGTCCAGAACATCGTATGGAAGCTGCGGATGCCGCGTGTTCTTACGGCTCTTCTGGGTGGTATCGGGCTGGCCGTTGCGGGATGTGCGTTCCAGAGCGTGCTGCGCAACCCCCTTGGTGCTCCGTCGACGTTGGGTGTTTCGCAGGGTGCGGCGTTCGGTGCGTCGGTCGCCATTATCTTGTTCGGCGCCGGATCGACTGTTTCAAGCAACGTGGCCGATGCGGTTAACATTTCTAATCCCTATCTGGTAAGCGGTATGGCCTTTGCCGGATCAATGTTGTCTACTGTGGTGATATTGGGGCTCTCGCGCTTTCGGCAGATCACGCCTGAGGGAATGATATTGTGCGGTGTTGCTCTTTCGGCATTGTTTTCGGGAGGCACCACCCTTATCCAGTACTTCGCGAGCGACGTGCAGGTAGCGGCCGTCGTGTTCTGGACGTTCGGTGATCTGGGTCGCACATCGTATCGGGAAGTGGGGATCATCGCTGTGTTCACAGCGGCGGCTTTGGTGTTCTTCCTGCTTAATAGGTGGAACTACAATGCCATGGAAAGCGGCGAAACTTCGGCTATGGGCCTGGGCGTCAACGCTAATCGCGTTCGTCTGGCCAGCATGATCGTCGGGTCGTTCGTGACATCGACCGTTGTTTCGTTCGTGGGCATTGTGAACTTCATCGGCCTGATTGCGCCGCATATCATGAGGCGGTTCGTGGGAAGTGACTATCGCTACCTGCTGCCCACGTCCGCCCTCATGGGCGCTATCTTGCTGCTGTTGGGGGACTTGTTCGCCCGCACGGTCATTGCACCGGTCATTTTGCCTATTGGTGCTATCACTTCGTTCCTTGGCGCGCCTTTATTCCTCTATCTGCTGTTCAAGGGGGTATCGAGACGATGATCGAGGTGCACGATATCGAGTTTCGCTATAAGGAGGACCGCGCCATTTTGCAAGAGGTGAGCGCACGCGTCAGGGCCGGCGAATTCATGGCCATTTTGGGGAACAATGGCGTTGGTAAATCAACGTTTCTTTATTGCTTGAATCGGATCCTGAAGCCAAAAAGCGGCGTGGTCATTGTGGGCGGTGAAGAAGAAGGCGCCGAAAGACGCAATATTTATGAGTTGAAGCGAAACGAACTGGCTCGCGAAATAGCGCTGGTCGCCCAACATAGTCATGCCGGACAGCTGACGGTGTTCGATTCTGTTTTGCTTGGGCGCAAACCCTATATCAATATGGCGCCGACGGAACATGACCTTGCTATCGTTCAGAACGTGCTCGAGCGTTTGAAGCTGGCCGGGTTGGCTCTGCGCTATGTTGATGAGCTTTCGGGTGGCGAATACCAGAAGGTCGTTCTTGCGAGGGCGCTAGCTCAGCAGACCGATGTACTGTTGTTGGATGAGCCGACGAACAACCTTGATCCGGCCAATCAGCTGGAAGTAATGCGCAACGTTAGGGAAGTGGTGGACGCGGATCGCATCGCAGCCGTTGCCGTCATGCATGATCTGAACCTCTCGGTTCGCTATTGCGATACGTTCGTTTTCATGAAGGAAGGCAGGGTGTATGCGCATGGGGGCCCTGAGATCGTGGATGCGCGGACCATTTTCGAGGTCTATGGCATGGATGCCGATGTACTTGATCATAAGGGGCGCAAGGTGATCGTGCCGAAGTGAGGGGTGCGAGGGGAGCAAAAGGATGAACGGCACGAAAGGTGCACTCAGTTTTTTTGTTGGAGGGTCTATTCCAAAATGCGGCCATCAACTGAAATACAAATGGCTCGATACGGAATTTGTTTCCCGCTCTTTTCAAGGGCGTTTTGAACGGCATTCTGAAGGCCTGAACAGCAGGGCACTTCCATGCGTGCGACGGAAACGCTTTGAATGGTGTTGGATCGGATGATCTGAGTGAGTTTTTCGGTGTAGTCGGCGTGGTCCAGCTTTGGGCACCCGATAAGCGTGATGGAGTTCTTCATGAAGTCTTCGTGCATGCCGGCATAGGCGAAAGCGGTGCAGTCGGCGGCAATAAGCAGGTGCGCGTTGTTAAAGTACGGCGCATTGATGGGTGCAAGCTGTATTTGGCAGGGCCATTGCATTAGCTGTGATTGCGCGTTTGTGCGTAGATCGCGCAGCAATGTCGGTCGCGTTGTCCGACATGCAGAAGGAGGGCCTGATAACCTACCACAAGAACGAATTCGTTCTGCATGTGGAGGGTGAAGATCTGATTTAGTGTTCGTACCCTGATCTTAGTCGTGCTCGTCTACGTCCTCGTCGTGGTCGATGCCGAAGAGCTTAAGCGAGGTATTCAGCCAATCGCTATCGGGGCGGCAGATCAGGCGGGCGTTAGTGTATGCCATGGACATGGTCAGGATGGTTTGACCAAGGTAGGCGCCAGACGCGGCAAGTTCTACTACCAGGGCTATGTCGGGTCGGTCGTCTTCGGTCAGGTCCAGTGGGAGCAGCAGGCACATGACATCGCGAGTGGGGTACCAGGCGGGTACAGCGGTGCGGAAGTTCCATTCGGCGCGCTTGCAGGCCAGTTCGATGGCATCGTCCAAGCGGTTCTTCAGTCGGCGACGGATCCTTATATCGCTTTCGACCAGGTCGCTTAACTTGTCGAAGGCTACTTCGTGATCTTCGGGTGATCCTTCGCCGAAGGCTTGCTCAACGAGCTTCATCGCTTCTTCGTTGCCTACGAGTTCTTCTTCCAGGAACTCGTGGGGAAGTCGGTCGATATTGTCAAGCAGAATATGGTCGACATCGGGCGTGAGCGGGCTATCGGTATCGAAGATCAGATCTTCTTTGCGGCTGATATAGCTTGCGCGTGCTGGCAGGGGGTTGAACGTGCTGACGAGTTTCTTTCCCCAGCCGCGGCTTCCGGCCTTGCAGAAGGCCTCGAACCTCCACTCTAGACCCGTATCGCAATGGGAAAAGCACGCATAGATATCTTCATAGGTGCTGTCGACCAGCCCCGTGTTGAACGCGGCCATGCCTACTGCTTTGTCCATGAGCACCTTTTCGTCTGCTTGCAGGCGGCGGAAGGTGTAGTTCAGATAGTTGCGAAGAATGGCGTAGCGCGGCTTTTCGTCGACGGATTCCACGAAGTCCCAGGGCTCAGGCAGCGCCATTGCTGCAAGGCTCGCCAGCATTTCGTTGATGTTGCCTAGCCAGGCCCATTCGCGCAATGCGGTCTTCAGATTCGGGCGCGTTCTTACGTAGTCTTCAACATAGGTCACGACCCAGGGGCACATGCCTTCTTCGGGCTGGTCATTCGTGCGTTTGTTCTGCCTGATCGAGACCTCTACGGGGGTGGTATGGTCGTCGCGGAGCACGCTTACGGGGAAGATGACCTTGCCTTCGTAGAAGCGCGTGCAGCCGTTTTGCTGTGCGAAAGCCCATTCGCGGTTGAGGAATTCTTCGACGTTCATGTCTAGCCCGCTTAGCTCGCGCAGAGTTTCGCGCCAGCGGCCAGAGATCCAGACGAAATCGCTGAAGTTGCCTTCGTAGCTGGCAAGGAGCGCTGCAATATCGCTGGGGACAGCGCCACTGGTGTATTCTGCATTATGCCCCATGGCTAAGACGGCGTCTTTCAGGGGCGCTGGAATGGGGTCAGCGAATTCGCTTGTTTCGCGTGTTTCTGTGGTTTGGGCGGTGCTGGTGCTTGTCTCTTCGCGGCGAATGGAAAGGCGCAATGGGTCGGGTGCATAGCTCATGTACCACGGCTTGCCATCCCGGGCGTTGCGGCGAATGCTGGCTTCTAGCGGAGTGCCGTTCATGAGCTCAACGCTCAGCGCGAAGCTGACGGTGTCTTGACCGTAGAGCTTTATCGCACCAGCTTCGAAGCTGTCCGCCCAGTCCTGGGAGACGGCGGCCATGATGTCGGTTCCTGCGGGGTAGAGGCCTATGAGGTTGTTTTTCGCAAGATAGGGGATGGAGGCGAAGTCCAGTAGGTTGCCGGAGAACTCTTCGAGTATTTCTGCGGGCACGGGATTGTTGGTGAAGCTATCGCTTGCAGCTGCCCTGGCGATGATTTCGTTCGGCATGTGCGCTCCTTCGCGTTCGTCCTGCTTTGCTTATTCTACGCTTTTACTGGAGCGGGTGTTCGTGTTGCGGAGCTTGATTTCGTGCTAGGGCAGCTGCAAGGCGCCTATGTGCTTGGGGAGATACTCGGATGGTATGCCTTTCGTTTATCGGGTGATTGATATTTCGCCGCCTTCGGTAAGGACGCCGCCTTCCAATACTTTGCAGAAGACGCCTTCGCGGGGCATTATGCAGTCGCCCATTTGGTGGTAGATGGCGCAATGCGCGTGGCATTCTTTGCCGATCTGCGTGAGTTCAAACAGTACGTCGCCGGAACGCAGGCGCGTGCCTATGGGGAGCGATTTTAGATCGAACCCTTCTACAATCAGGTTCTCGCCGAACGCCCCGTTTTTAACGTTGGCTCCGGCGGCCTTGAAGTCTTCTATGCGTTCGTGGGAAAGGAGGCTGACCTGCCGATGCCAGTTTCCGGCGTGCGCATCGCCTTCGATTCCCCAATCGGGACGCAGTTCGACCTGAGGCTATTGTGTCTTTTGGGTTCCTTTGGAATGGCTTGTGCATACGGCTTTTATCGTGCCCATGATGTTCGCACCTTTCTCGTAGTCGACATGCCGTGCACCACTTTCGGCCTGCCCGGTGCAAACGAACGGTCCGCGTAAGCGCTGCACTACGTCAAACGCGGGAATCTTGGTGCGGCTTTGATTGTACATGAAGGGGGAGGGGTGGCGTCGCTGTATGAATTCATATTCGGGTAGCGATAACTTTTGACCCGTGACCTATCCTCTTCTTTTGCTATAAAACGCCAACTCCATAGAAGAACTTCGAAGATAATCCGCGTATGTCTGTGAGCGTTTGTTCGCGCTCTGCATTGATGAGGTTTACTATTTCTTGTTTTAGATCATCCCTGCTGCTATCGCCCAGTAGTACTTCCTTGAGTAGTACTTCCTTGGCAAACTTGGATTTTTGCTGCGCAGACCATGAAGGCCACAAGTTCGGCGGATTTGATATGCGGGAGGCAATTTCTTCGGCTGTTCGCACGTTTTGAAGGGAGCCAGCGACGTGGGTTTCCTCGGCTGCTACGTATTCATTGTAGAGGCCTTTGAGAGTTTCGATATGATTCGAATATCCCTCGTTTATTTCCCTGGAATCAGCCGGATTGATTATGCGCTCTTCGAATTGCTTAGTTGCTTCACCTTCACCCCAGAACTTTGCGAACCGGGCCAGCCCACCGGGGGTGCTGTCGTGCCATTCCAGATAGGAATCCACATTGTTGATACACGCATCGTAGTAGGTGTTCGCTTTCGCTTCCAAATCGCTAACTTGCTCTTGGATTATTGGCTCTGCCTTCCGTTTGAATTCCTCGTTGAAGTCATCACGAGCTTCTTTTTCTTTCACGATGTTAGTGACTTCGCTCCCGGTGTGTTCCGATGCGAGTACGATCCAATTCGTGATTTCATTGAGCTTCTCGTCCACGACGGTATAGGTTTTTGTTTCACGCACTTCTTTGATTTTATGCTCTGTCTGGATGAATACCAAAGAAAGAATGGACCATACAACGATAATGGCGATTATGTATTCGAGGAGGATGGGGGTTTCCTCGTTTTCGTTATCTGTGGCAGGGAGAAGCTGAATAACACTCTTTGCTTCTTTTGGGCTGAGCATGCAGCAGCTTAGCTGACTGACCACGCCGAAGAACACGGGTATGCTCAGTATGAGCTTGGTGAAAACCGCGATTGCGTATGAATAGCCCTGGATCTGATGCAGTCCATATTCCGTCAGGCAATTCGTGTAGGATGCTATCTTGTCCGCTTCAGCAAGTAGTGCGCAAGGGGAATTTTGAAACGGCATGTAGCGGTTTTGAATCATTTCTGAGATGCTTATCTCTAGCCCAGATGACGAAGGCGCCGCCACAAAAGCAAAGGCGATGCAGAGAAATGCCGTCATTATGCCGATGCTCCACTTGATGGCGCTTTCCTTGTAGTACTTGGAAGAGAATTCCCTTTTGGATTTGTACTGAACTGCCTGATAAACGATGAAATATCCAATGATGCCACACCACATCAGGGTCCATTCGGCGCTATTCCATCCTGGTGATTGGACTATGAACAAAAAGCCTGATATCAGATAGAACGGGAAGAAGAAAAGAAGCCGGCCAAGCCATTTCCTGTTGTACCCCGAAAGGCTTCCATGTTCGTTGAGTTTCTGCTGCTTGTGCAGCTTGTTGATGACGACTCTGTACATTGATCCAATCGTCGCGGGCACTGCGTAAATCAGGCAGACTACCGGAATTGCATATGGCGACCAATTTGCAGCCTGTGTGCCGATGATGGTCAATGAAGTAAGTAAGACGATCGCCCAACACAAGTACGTAAGGGCATCTTTGCCTCTGGACTTTAGGGCTGTGTCTCCGTCTCTTATTGCAAGCGCCTTCGGAGGCTCCGCTGTTGCTTTGTTGGGGGATTTGTTATTAAGAAAACGCATGAATCCTGTTCCAGGTGATAATCGCGCGAATCGCTTTGCTCCAGTTGAGAAGTTCACTTTCTTGCTTCTCCGTATTTTCTCACACGCGTTATTCTTTTTTGGCGATCTTTGGCAAGCGGGTAGGTTGTATTGGTGCGAGCTGGCGCGTCTGGTGTTGACGGTGGGAGGCTCGGCGGCAAATGGAGATGATGGTCTCAAGGCGTCACAGGCAATTTTGCGGCCATTCTCATATTGGCGACAAATTTCTCTTAACCGTTTTTATTTCGATGGGTAAGGAAGGTATTTCCGTGGTCGGGAACACGGATTCTTTGTACGGATCGCGAGATTGGGATGCTAACGAGGCTGCTTGTGTGTTTGGGCTAGATGACGGGACGAGTGTTGGGGCATCTGTGGGCATTGCTTCCATGAATACCATAGTTGCTGCTTCTCGGAGCAGCAACTATAAATCGTAATCGATTTATAGTTAATTGGATAAAGAGTTCTCGGGTGTCCCACTGGCGGACAGCGCGAAGCTGCGGGATACTTCATTGTAAGCACGAGGGTAAAAAGAATTGTTTTGCTGCTTTGACGATATCGTACACATCGGTTCGCCGAAGGGTTCAAGGAAGAAGCGTAAGTTACTTTTTTGTGGCACGCGGATGATACCTTTATTGCGGGTTAGCAGTTCAGAGGAGAAGCAAATGGCAGAAATGTTTGGCGTCGACATTGCCGGTCGAGTGAAAAACTACAAACTCAAAAAAAGCGAGGCATTATTTCCTCTCTTTGAAGCGGTTGTAAATTCGATTCAGGCAATAGACGATCGTCGAGAAGAAAACGAGAGCGCCCCAGGTGGAGAAATAGAGATAGAAATAGTCCGAGATTCATTGTTGCCACTTGATGGAGTCGGCGACCCTGAAGTTGCGGGGCTTATAGTTCGAGACAATGGAATTGGCTTTAACGAGGCGAATTTCAAGTCCTTTTTGCAATCAGACTCTACGTACAAAGAAAGACGTGGCGGGAAGGGCGTTGGTCGATTCTGTTGGCTTAAGGTGTTTTCTAACGCACGGATTGTAAGCAACTTTCAAGAAGGAAGCATTGGCTACTGCAGGTCATTCGACTTTAATCTAACTACGGAAAGCCTGGATGATAGCGTTGCCGGTATGAAGGGTGACGTCGGTACGGTTTTGACCCTAAGTGGAATTACGCCAGAGTTCAAGCACGCTATTCCTCGATCTGTCGACGAGATAGCCGTGTCTATCATGCATCATTGTGCGCTGTTTTTTCTTCTTGATGGTTGCCCGTCCATTGTTCTGAAAGATGAAGATCGAACATTGAGCCTTAATGATGAATTCATAAGGGCTTTTAAAGAGGCCAGGACAAGCCGAAGCTTCAATATTAAGGGGCATGACTTTGAACTTACTAGTATTCGCATGGATATTGAGGACGTTGGGAATGTAAAGTTGGACAAGAAAAACAGGGTTATGTTGTGCGCCAACAATAGATGCGTTGAAGAATTAAGCGTGGACGATCACCTGAAGGGGCTAGGGCCTATCCTTAAAACTAAGCATAAGTTTTATTACCTTGGGATACTGACCGGCGGGTATCTTGAGAAAAAGTTGATGCCAATCGTCTTTCGTTTTCCTTTGAGGAGGAGGGTACGCTTTTTGAGGCGGAGATAACCAGACGAGAAATGATTTCGGCGCTCGAAAGTGCGATTGATGACTACTTAAGTGAATATATCGAACAAGCCAATGAGGAAAGAATTAGAGTCGTAAACGAATACGTTGCAAATGACGCCCCTCAATACAAGCCGTTGTTACACCGTATTCCAAATTTATACGAGGGGGTTAAGTATGGAGCGGATTCTGGGGATGTCGAAGATATGCTGCATGATGCAAAGCGAGCTCTTGAAAAAGCAATGCTAAAAAAGAACGATGAACTACTTCAACTTACCGACAATGAAGTTCTTTCGTCCGAAGATTATATAAAGGAGTTTAGAGACCAAATCAAATTGGTAAACGATATCAATAGGTCGACACTTGCGGAGTATGTGGCGCGACGAAAAGCAGTGTTAAGCATTTTTGAAAGAAGTCTACAGTATCTCAGAACTGGGAAATACGAAAAAGAGGCCTACCTGCATGAATTGATTTTTCCAATGCGGGCAACCGATAGCGATGTTGCTTATGAGGCGCACAATCTATGGCTTATCGACGAACGTTTAACCTACTCAACATACTTGGCCTCGGACCTATCTTTGGGGAAGGGGGCAGACGGAAAACGTCCAGATATATTATCACTACAAGACCCTGTGCTAATCGCTGATGAAGAAAACTTGGGTAGGGAGTTTAATTCCGTCTCCATTTTTGAATTAAAGAAGCCCATGAGGAATGACTATAACGAAAAGAACAATCCCATAGACCAACTCCTGATGTATGTCGAGAGACTGCAGGAAGGCGGAGCCGTTGGCAAGACGGGAAGGCCTATTAAAATTGGTGAGCATACAAGAATATACTTATATGCAGTTTGCGATATAACTGCATCTTTGGAGCGGTTACTTAGGCGCAAGGACTTTCTCAGAATGCCGGATGGCCTGGGTTGGTATAGGCATTACAACAATTATAACGCCTACATTGAGGTGCTTTCGTATGATAAAATCCTGAACGATGCGAAAGCGCGAAATAGGGTCTTCTTTGAGAAGCTCGGCATTGGTTAATGACTGGCTAGCCAATTTCTTCGTTGGAAAAGATAAGTCGGCGCGCTTACGTGATACCGTATTTTCGCTTAACGATCGCAATGTGTTGATTTCTTTGAGATGTTGTAGAGCGAAGTTTGGATTATAGGACGCGGATGTTCATCGACCCGTCAATTCGCAAACCTCCTAAGTGGCTAGCCTAGGGGGTCTGCTTCCATGCCTCTTCGGGCTTAGTCGTGGACGCGTCCTTAATCTCGTGAAGGATCACACTAGCATTGTGCCTGTCGTTCTTATGTCGGCTGTACTTAGGGGATTTTGGCAAAGTAGAAACTGTCGTCGCATTGCAGGCAATACCATTCGCCTCGAGAAAGCGGTTGGGCGAGAATCCGGTACAAGCCGATTCGTAGGCATAATGCGCTAGTTCCGGAAGCGACTTGACTCATTTAGTGAGCTCATGATCCATCCCCGTCCCCGAGAAGCGCCTCGCATGAAACTCTTTAGCCCTTACGGTCAGAGCCTTACATGATGCGCCCCGCGCATGTACGTCTATTCCAATCTGAGTGGTAACTCACTCATCGGAAGCCTTCCTTCTTTGTGGCTCTGGCGCCGGTTTGTATGCACTTCTGATACTAACCCACGCTCAAGCAAGAGAAGGTCTCTTATCGTTCCAGAGCCGTCAGGGCCGTGGAGTCGATGAACATATCGTCAAAAGAAGGGTGTGTGCCGGGAACGGCTTTTGGCCTACCTAACCACATTGCGCATCGCCGGTTCTTTTTCGGCATTAGTCTGCATTCCGCGCTATTGGATTCATTGATGGCGAAAGCCGAAAACCCCGAAGAGCGCCGACTTGGGTGGAGTAACGAAGTCGAGAGCACCTAAGTGGCGTTCCTGTGTATCTGCGAGATGAGCAGGGTGGTTGTATCGAGGCGTGGGAATCGTTGATGCGGTGAAAGCTTTACGAGTGCTTTTGGTCTCCGTTTGGAACATGTTCGCAAAGCACTGCGTCTTGCAATGGTGGACGAACTTTTGATTCGTTCGCCATTGCGAGACGCCGATGTGCTGGGAATGATCTTGTGGAGTTTCTTTCGGTTTGTGCGTGGAGTACGTCTCCTCAAATCGTTTCAATGACTTTATCAGGTGCTATCTCTCATAATGACATAAATCATCTTTGATTTTGCCCTTTGTGTGTCGTGATTGCATGGGCTAAAGGATGTTTCTTATCATCCCGGTAGTAGCTGCTTCTTTTCGAGATCTGACGTTCCAGGCATGTGGAAGGAATATGGCGGAGAAGGAATCATGTGAGCAATGAAAAGCCTACTCGATGCGCGCTTGCAGTTATTCCTGTTTTTCGGGAAGAGGAATGTTGGGCAGGTACTTTGATCGAATCAGTTCCGCTAAATCCTCACTTCTTCTTAGCAGGTCAATAATCCTATCTTCATAGTTGTTGACAATGTTTTTATTTGCTATCTCCCTTGTAAGAGCTTTTTTTAAGAAGGTTATACGAAGGGCTTGTTCGTAATCCTTGCTTTCTAAAGAGGCTTCTATCAGGTTTAAACGCTCACGATACTTTTGTAGAATTTCGTTTGCGGAAAACGTTGCCTTAAGCTCGTTTTGCAAGTCGTCTATGTTGGTTGAGTCTTTTAGGCAATTTGAACGAAAGGATTCATTGAGGGAGCTTTTTGTGAAAAGCAGAGCTTGAGATTCTTTTTTCTCTTGAATTTTCCTCCAAAACGAATCGAGGAATAATTGCTTCGCTTCTTTGCCAGCGCAAAACCGTTCGATAGCTGCATCGAGCAGTTCCTCATCGCAAAGTACGTTTTCGACTTCGCTTGCTCTCAGCGTGAATATAGAATCTTTGGTCCATGAGTTGATTTGTTCCTTGGAATGACAATCTTCATCTATGATCCCGATAGCCTTGTGATGAAAAATTTGGGGGTTCTTGTTGTATGCACGAGTGAATGCGATAACTTGCTCGTGACCGCCAGCTGGCACGATGTTGTAGCTAGGGAATAGAGAGGAGTACAACCGATAATCAATGCTTCCTTTGTCGTCTCCTTCGCAGAAGCATATTTTCTTTTTGCTACCTACCAGGGAAAGCATTAGTGCATCGGGCATGTCGTCAACGCTGTCAAGAATTTCGAACTGCCAATTACTGGGAGGCGTAAAGCCCTCATTCCAGAGTATGGTTGAATTTATTCTCGAAGCGGCGAAGTCGAGGTCGTGGGTCAAATATATGAAGGAGCAATCGCTTCGTTCTTTCTCGAGGGTATCCCACAGGTAGCTGCAGATAGAAACGTGTAGGTGGTTTTCTGGTTCATCGACGATAATATATGAATTATCTTTTGCTAACAGCACGTGTCCGACATAAAAGAAAACAGCCTTTTCTCCATCGCTTAGATTGTTGAATGCGTATTCGATACCTTCAGAAGTCGAGATGGTCAAGATGTTCTCCGATAGCGTTATATCTCTATCTTTAATTAGGCTTTTCCAGATGCGGATTGCTCTTTCCAGCAGGGTTGACTCTTCTGCGCATTTTCCTCTTGCTCTGTGGTAAGCAAGAGCATCCTTGCAGTGTAGAGAAATCAAAGCAGAAACGAGTTGATTCATTTCTGAACCGATTGACCCCATAGACTGCTGGTCATAGGAAAGCTTGTCCTGATTTTGGTAATCATGGACTTTCTTGAGCTCCTGGGAGGACGCGCTGATGTTTTGCTCGGGGGAGTATGCGAGCAAATGCTGTGCTGAAAGGATGGTTAGGCTGCTTTCGGCGGACAGCTTCCCCCTGAGCTGTCTCGAAAAAGTGCTCTTACCTGATCCATTTGCCCCGATCATCACTATGTTGCCTGATATGCCTTTGATTTTTTGGAAGATACTGAGGGCATTAACCTTTGTCTCAATATTGCAGACAATCGAGAGATAGTGGGTTGGAATACTCCTGATCCACTGTAGTGCTTCGCCGTCTTCGGGCGACATAATCTGAAGATCATTTCTATCGAGGAAGCTAAAGATCCTCTCCCTGCAATAGTCTTGCGTGTAGAAATCCCCCTCCCAATTATACGCGACGAATTCGTTGCGTATGAATGAAGAGAAATTTTCCGACACCTCTAAACCGACTGAGGGGAGATTTTGAATGGCAGATATAAGGACGTCAAGTCTTTTGGCAACATGTTGAATAGGGAACATATCATCGGGGGTGATTGAGTAATCAGCTGAAGTTTTAAGCTTTACGAGATCGTCCTTCTTCGAATCAATGGCCGTCGTTATCTCGGCCATTGCGGTCAGGGCTTTCGTGGCTCTTTCCGCTGTTCTTGTTATTGATTCAAGGTCGGCTTGAGAGAGCATAGAAACTCCTTTTCTATGTTTAATTCGCTTTCCATTATAAGTGCTTTAATGGAAACAATTTTTATGCTGGGGTGATGAGTGCTATTGCGTGCACGATGTTTCTTGTCGAATGGGGTTTATCGAGATAGGTGGAGCTTCTGGATGATAGTCCGGTTCCTTTACTTTTTAAGCGTGTTTTGATCTGTGGGTTAAATCAGTGATTACTTTGGGTGGGTGTATTCTGGACAATGCCTAAATCAACAGAAGGGGGATTTGACGTGCTTGTATCGGAGATTCCTAAAGATGCTATTGAGTGCTCAGAGGAAGAGGATTGCCCTTGTGGTCGGGGTCTTCCATATGGGAAATGCTGCAAACCCAATGGGGTTCAATGGTTCACGAAAGAAGAAGTGCTTTATCAATTGCGTACCGCAACATTGCCTCAAGAGTATTTAAGCTCGCTTAGTGAAAAAGAGAAAAACTTCTTGAGACTATTTGGGCGCAAGCCCGAGGGCGACGGTCGAGTTCTCTTTGATGCTCCTGCACATGATAACGATTATTTTCGCAAAGGCATGACCTTTCTGCGGAATCTTGGGCTTCCGAAGGAATGGATTTATGCCTATTACAGGACAGACGGATTAATGCCGACGGTTGAGAACGAGAAATTCTTATCGAAGCAAGATCTTGACCAGTTTAGGGATTATTGCTGTGAGTATGCGGATTCGATGAGTGAGGGATTTCGAGGAAACAGCACCAGTGTTTTATTTTTTGTTTCAATTGTGAACGAAATGTTCGAAAAGGCTTGCGACACGGTATTGGTCGACGTACTTAGCGGATTAGAGTATTTCTTGAATACGGTTAGTGAGACGGCGGGGAAAATCGTTGCCCCTCCGAACTCTCTGAGGGAGTATGCGGTTTTTATTGCGATACGCTCGATTAAAGCAATAAAGTCTATTCGAGTGCTGGGTGTTTGTTATGAAACCGAATCTATTTATTCAATAGGTCGCAGCTTGTTCGAGTGCTATGTATACCTAAAAAATATCAACAATGATCCTGGTTTTTTCTTAAGGGAAATTTATCCGATTTTGAGTTCGCATGATTATGGGTTTGTGGTTGATGATGGCGAAATCAATTACAGAAAAATGCATATCTCTAAAGCGCTGAACAGTACCGCCCGAACAAGGTCGAAGCCCCTTTATCAGCTGAATAGCGCTTGTGGTCCCGACCTCGATAAGGATTTGTATGACTACTATTATCGTTCAGCATGCCAGTTTGTTCATATCGATGCATTTACTGCTCGAAGCTGCTTTTACGAAGAAGATCTTTATGCTGAGTTCGATAGTGCATTGGTTGCCATAATATGCGCGTTGTCTATGGCTGTTTTGGTTCTTGAGCAGCTTGTGGACTTGCTTTTGACCCCTGATAGGGAGACGAAAGACTTGCGACATCTCGTGGCTGATTGCTCTTGTCGGATATGCGATTGCCTCATGATGCTCGTTGTTGATCCTGAGCAGAAAGAGTATGAATATGAGTGCTTACTGCAAAGAATCAAGCTTGTAAATGGAAATAAATGGCGTTACGACAAAGATGACGATGGAACCTTAGTCGAATCGTAAGAACGTGTATACGGGTTTTTCGTAGAAAGAGGAAAGCAGCTCGAGCTCTCCAAAATTCAGTTCCTCGAAAAGGGCCTGCATGGTTGTAAGTTCATCATTTTTCATTAGTTCAATCAACATTTTGTCGTCTTCGGAAAGCTCGTCCATGTTTATTGGCGAGTAAAACGAATTACGGAGCTCAATGGATTCATGATCGGGCAGCTCATTGAAATCCATCCATCCGGAGTGTACGGACCGCATGAGTGCATATTCGTGTATTCGCGGCAAGGGGTGATAATGCTCGTCCCTGCACCAGTCATACAGTTCATTAATTACTGCAAAGCAACGATCAGCGTCTTGGTAAAGCAGGAAGGGCGGGAAAAACTCTTCAAGTTCAGCTCGACGGCAGTCTTCATCTGTCTCGTCTATAAGGTAATCAATCGCAGACTCATAAAACCCATAGGCTATATAGTTGAGGGCTTCGAGCATTTTTTGGGAATACTCTTTTTCAGGAAATAAAATCATCCTATTCCTACTCGATTAAGAAACGGTCTATTTCGTCTTAGTGGGCCTTACGACATGTCACCACAGTTCGCTTTGATTGTACCCAATTTGCGTCTAGGCTGATAAGTCCATGAGTGGGGGTAGTAGTGAAAACGGCGATTTGGTGCCTTTGTGGGGAAATTTCTTCCGCAGAAAAGGCCCTCGCAGTTGGGTGAACCGGCTGCGAGGGCTTCTAGCTGGGCATTATGAGCGCGTTGCTTACTTGGCAATGATAGTGTATTCGCTGGTCAGTTCGTAGCTCTTGTCGCCAACTTTGAGAATTTTGCCGTCGAAGGAGCTGGCAACGCCATCGATCGGGGTGTAGTCGTCCTTATGCAGGGAAAGACGCCCGTCCTCGCTCCATCCGTAGAAGTAGCCCTTTTCGGGGAGGAAGGAAGCCACGATGGTTTTGGCTTCTGCCTCGGATTTGCCCATGGAGAAGATCACGGTGGTCAAATCGGTCACCTCGGGCTTTACGACCCAGTACGCGTAAAGGTCACCGTGAACGCCCAGGTTGGCATTGTTGATGAGGGCTTTCGTGTTCTTGTCGTTGTTGAGTTCGAGGATGGTGCGGTAGCTCGGCGTTTTTTCGCCGTCGACGGTTACGGTGTTCTTTTCGACGCAGATGCCATAGGTGCTACCAGGGATCTTATGGACGAAATCGCCGCGAGTTTTGTCCGTTGTTGCGTCGGCGTCGTAGAATTCGCTGTTCGTCAGGTCGAGAAGGATCGCATCGCTTTTCGAGTTTCCGTTATTGCCGGAAGCGGCCTTGTCTCCGCCTGAAGACCCGCCGCATCCTGCCAGGGCGAAGGTCATCATGCTTGCCACGGCTGCAATAAGCAGCGCTCTTAGAATGGCGTTCTTCTTCATTGGTTCCTCCCGGTGTTCTGTTGTATGTCTGCGCTGAGCTCGGTGCTCGTCTTGAGGCCATTATGAAGCGAGCGGGGGATTAACGGAGCTACCGCGCGGCTCATAATGCCGGCTCGAATGCGCCCCTGGTCTCGAATGTCTGATCGTTTGGCGCTTGGAAAAACTGGGAGGGGCGGTTTTGTCGGATTTTCTCCGAGCTTATCTTCTCAATTGATAGATTCATTGTGCAGGAGATCTTCGACCTCTTCACCCCGCTAGATGATGATCATTTCGGAGAACCATACTTTTTTGTCGAGTGTGATAATGCCTGCATCCGCACCGAAGACGATGGTCTTTTCTGTATAGGTCCTGTTGGTTTGAAGCCAACCTTACCAAATCGATTATACGCACGCTTTCCCAAGAGTAGGCATTGTGCCCTGTTTAATCTATGGGGTCATTGAGCAATGTTGTCTACTGCCTTCTTGTGGTTTCGAAACTGCAAGAAAAATAAAGTTTCGAAACCGATAGGCAGGCGTCGAATTGAGGTTGTGGATGGACGCTTTTTTGCTGCGTTTATTCCTGGGCAAGAGACGCCCCCAATACGTCCGTGAAAACCGATCTGCCTTCGAGGCTGACTTGTTGGCCAGCTGGGCCTGCATTCAATCATTAACCCCGCGCCGCACGTCTGCAAACAGTTTCCTCACAAAGACCCTCTTTCTTGCCATATGCAGCCATCCTGACGATATGCCAAACGAACGATCGGAGGATGATATGGCGGTATATGGTTATGCGCGCGTTTCGAGCGCCGACCAGAACCTCGACAGGCAATTGGACGCCCTGAGGGGCTTCCCGGTCGAGGATGGGTCGGTCTTTACCGATAAGTCGAGTGGGAAGGATTTCGAGCGGCCTGGCTACAGGGGGCTTCTCGGGGCCCTGCGGCGCGGCGACGTGCTGGTCGTGTGCAGCATCGACAGACTCGGCCGCAGCTACGAGGACATACTCGCGCAGTGGCGGCTCATCGTGGGGGACAGGGGCGCCGACATCGTCGTGCTCGACATGCCGTTGCTCGACACGCGCCAAGCCTCGGGTGACGTGACGGGCACGCTGATTTCAGACATCGTGCTGCAGCTGCTTTCGTACGTGGCGCAGATCGAGCGCGAGAAGATCCGGCAGCGCCAGGCGGAGGGAATCGCATCTGCCCGCGCTCGTGGGGTGAGGTTCGGGCGCCCTCGGCTTCTCATCCCTGATGGGTTTCGATTCACTCTTGCGCGTTGGGAGCGCGGTGAGATGAGTTGTCGTGCGGCCGCCGCAGAGCTCGGCGTGTCGCGCGCGACGTTCGCCCGATGGGCGGCCGAATCGCGGCAGGGCGCCGATCTCGCCATCCCGGCGCGCCAAGGGTAGCTTCCGCACGCCCCTCATCAGGGCCGATTCGCCACGAAAAATGCGGAAACCTGGCTTAAAACGTGGACTTTTTTGGCCAGGGGCCCAGTGTCCACACCTAATCCGCCCACCTGTAGCACTCGCCTGCGAATTCTTCATTTTTTTGCTGTTTCTCCAGGTTATTTGTTTTGGTCATAAAAGTCCGCTTTATCGCCAGTGCCTGCGCGATCAAGGGAAGGATGATTATGATGTTGGAAGAATCTGGTCTGCTCGGCCAGCGGGTGCCTGTGCACGCGCGGGCGCTCAGGGCCATCGCCGCAGGTTTGCTGGTCGTTTCACTTATGCCGGTCACCGCGTTCGGCGTGGAGGGCGAAGGTGACGCCGTAGATGGCACGCCGGAGCTCAGCTCCGGTTCCGTGGATTCGGTAAATACCGACCCAGCTGGAGACGGGACGGTAGTCGGTGGCGAACAGACCGAGGGAAACGGCTCGGAGAGCACGATGCCCGCATCTAGCCAGGACGCCGTAGTGGACGCTGCGAACGGCATCCAGGCGTTTTCAGCGGGCACGGTGGAGGTTGATCCGAGCATGTCCTCTGCGGACATAAAGGCCGCTTTCGAATCGGAATCCAACAGCACCATCGTCTTCAAAGCGGGCGAGTATCGCGATATGTCTTTCACGGTGAAGGGGGACAAGATCGTCGCTCCTGAGGCCAGTGTAAAATTCACATACAGCTCTCCTAAAAACGCATTCGTGCTTTCTGACGGGAGCTCGCTCACTATTGGCGACGGGACGCCTGGTAGGAGCATAGAGATCGAAGGCGCCGCAAATGGCATATTCTCGCATCATGCGTCGGCGGATTTCGTGCTTGCGGAATCAACCGAGCTCTGGGTGCATGATTCCGTTTCGAACGACGGGCCGCTTACGGGTAACGGTATTTCGATGAACGGAGAAGGTGTATATTCCATTACCGCAAAAGAGGGGTCTATCCTGAAGCTGACCCAGAATAAGGCGGGAATCTATACGTATGGCAACGAGTATGGTGTTGCTTCTGCTGGCTATGGCTCAATCAAGGCGACTTTCACCAAGTGTGAGCTGGTTGATCTTTCGGGGGTTAAAGGAAAGGGCAACGGCAGTGGTTTCCATCAGGGTGATGGGAGGTATGTTGATGCCGACATTCTGTTCGACGGATGTGAGACCATTCGCATGAACGGCAACCAGACGGATGCTGTGTGCTTCAATAACGGCTCGAATGTCCAGAATCTGCAGATCATCAACTGCCCTAACGTCGAGATGAAGGAGAATGGCTCCTGGGGAACCAATGGTGGCTACGTGACCATCAAGAATTCGACGGTTGATATAAGCGAGAACGGTAATGATCCGTGGAGTGCTGTGTCTTCAACAGGATCGAATCTCTGCTGTTTTGAGCTGACCGTGGAGGAAAGTGAAATCAACGCTGACAAGGCTGGCGCTAATTGTGGCGTTTGGGTTCTGGGTAAATCTCGCATAGCTAACAGCACTATCAGCGCACGTAAAGCTGGAAGCTATCGAGTGAATGAAGGCGGCAGCTTGGGTCGCTATGAGTCAAATAAAGACACCTCTCGCTATCGTTCAAACTATCCTTTTGCAAGCTGCAATGGCTTCTTCTTTGGTGGTTCGACGCAGATCGAGAACTCGAATATCGACGCTTCGAATTGTGCGGGATCGGGTATCGTGTTCGGCAACGGCCAAGATGCTTCCGCTGAATCTACGATCGTGTCTTCCACCATCGTGGCGAACGACAACGGCTATGGTCCGCTGAATGAGAAGTATTCTGAACTGGCTGATCATGCGTATATCTACAAATCTGGCATTGCAATTCTTGTCGGCACGACCAAGATGGATGACTGCGTTGCTTCCATCACGGGCAATGAGTGGTATGGCGTAAGCTATTACTACGATGATTACTTCAGCGGCAATTCGTGCGAAATGATCTTCGACGGGGAAACGGTTTGTAAGGTTGACGAAGCGGGCGATGTTGCTACGACGGCGGACGCATTTGCCGTGGCGCAAAACAAAGACACGCAAGTTCTTTCGGGTTCTTTGCAGGCCAATCGTGAGAACATGTCGGGCTCGGAAGGCTATGTCTTTAACGGTGTAAAGGCCGACGATGTTGTGTACGCAGCGCCCATCAACGCGGCAGGAACCATGCTTACGCGCTTTGATTTGCACCAGGATGTTAACGCCGAAGCCAACCTTGATAGCAACACTATTGAAGTGTACGACCCGAATGGCGATTCGTATGAGTACGTGTTCCGATACAACAACGAAGGCGAAGATCTGAACGCAGAAGAGTCGGGCAACGCGTATATCTGGACGCCCGTGACTGTGGTCCACTATGATGCCACCGAAGGTTCCGTGATCGAAGATGCTATGGGTACGGCCGTTGAGGGCGACGTTGCGCTTGAGAGTACGCGCGGCGAAGGCTGTGCTGTGGGCAATGCCCCTGTTGTGTCTGAGGGCAGTTACATTGATGCTACCGATTACACGATCTGCGGAAACTCGGTTCAGCTGAGCGAGGGTCTTCTTCCGCAGGTTCAGCGCGATGGTTATACCTTCGCCGGCTGGTTCTACGCTCCCGCTGAGAACGAGGCAGAAGCAGCTCAGGCGGCCGCAGAAGGAGACTACGCAACGCTGTACTCTCTTGCCACCGAGAAATTTGATCAGACGACGAAGACCAACTTCGGTAACGATCTGGGCCAGGTGACGGTGTACGCGAAGTGGGAGAGCAACCAGCCTCTTGTTCCGGCTGAGCCCGAGAACCCGGCTGCGGAGGAACCTTCCGCCCTCGCTAAGACGGGCGACTCCGCAATGCTCACCATTGTTGCGCTCGCCACAGGTGTCGCGGCGGCCGCCTTGGGTGCGTGCGCCTATGCGCTGCGCCGCAGGGGGATGCGCTAGTCAGCGCGGTCTGGTATCGCGAGGTATTTCGCAGGCTTATCGCGGGAAAGGGAGGGTCTTTGGCCCTCCCTTTCTGTTTCGGGTGTCATGGGTCCTTGAGCCCGATTACCTGCGAAATGGGCAAACTTCGCTGATTTGAATTCGGTTAAGCTTCTACAAGGAAAGCTTTGAAAAGTGTGTTCACGAGATTGGTTATTTCCTTTTGATTGTTGTCGTAGTAGACGATGATGCGGTCGAAGGACTGCGGGAATTCGAGGTGGTCACGCAAGAACGTGCTTGATTTGTTCCGAGATGTCGGAGCTCTGGTCGTGGAAGACCAGGGTGATGATATAGTGCGGGCATGGTGCTCGTAGGGCCCGAAATCACCCGACTCGTCTATGAATACTCTGAGCTCAGGCATCTATCTCCTAAAACAAAAATGGTGGGGAAAATGCCCCCGCCCTTGGGTGGACCAGGGCCTTTAGACCAGCCCAGGATATGCTCTACTTATAGCGGATTTTTGGATTATGTCTACGGGCCGAAGGCGCGTTTTCCGTACCTCTGCATTTCCGTATTCTCTCACGCGCTTGATGCTGCGCTCCGTTGACACTCCATCATCTTCATCATGACGGTATTCGGCCTCCATTTCACCGCCCCAGCGGCAATTGCGATCCTTGATCTTATGTCGATCGGATTCGCAGCCTCCTCGTCGGTTACGCCGTCAGCTTCGTAGAACACCCACGCGCACTCGGTCTCGACAAGCCTGCATTCCCAGAACGGATCTGGGCTGATGTGGATCTATTCAGAGCTTCGCAATGCATTGCCGAGGCACTCGTCGATGACCTTCTTGCCACGAAGGTCGCTTATCCATTCCTTTGGAATGTCATCAATTCCGTAAATAGCGCCAGCGAGCGCACCCGCAACGCATGCGGTCGTGTCGGTGTCGTCTCCAAGGTTCACAGCCGCAAGCACGCATTCGCGGTAGCTGTCGGTATGAAGCGCGCATCAAAGTGCTGCCCCCAAGGTATCGAGCACATATCCGCTGGACTTGACCTTTTCGCGAGGCATATCCTCAAGCTCGTGCATGTAATCGAATCGCGGGTCGTCGGGAACGTTCTTTTCGATGGCAAAGGGAAGCCGCCCATTATCCAGAACGTCTCTCAGCACGCGCACAAATGTCACGCATGCCCCCTTTGATATCTCATGCGCATGCGTGATCGCAGACACTGCGCGGATCTCGTCGTCTGTCGCATTCGTGAATGCCAGCGGTGCGATCCTCATGAGAGAGCCGTTTCCGTTGTCGAATTCGCCGTCGCAGCCACGCCCCTTGTTCAGGGCCTTTGACGTGGCGTTTCCGACGTCGAACACGCGACCGTCTGCCGTGTATTGCCCGTCGTAGAGCCATAGCCGGAACTTCGCCAGCATGTCTTGGGTGTCGATTCCCAAGCGCTCGCGGATGCTGTCCTGGGTCGCGATGAGCATGGACGTGTCATCTGAGAATGTGCCCTTCGGCATGCCGTGAGAGCCGCCTTCTGTCATACCTGTGCATTCGAAGGTGCCTCGCTGCTTGAATTCGTAGGGCACGCCAAGCGCATCACCCACGGCCGCCCTGTAGACCACTCCTTTGAGCTTCTCGAAGCGCGTAGAAAGCCAGCGTGCGTAGACTGAAGGGTCGTTTCCAAAATCGCAGCCGCAAACGTTGCATCTCCATTCGGGATCTTCCCATGTGATGCAGCAACCGCCGAGCACGACCTTCCCGGACTTCAGTTCGCGTTCGAGCTCGTCGTCGAATGCGGGTTCGCCCCATAAGTATCTCGCCACGAGACCCGACCCGCAGTTGGGGCAGGCGATGCCTGGATGGTTCTCTTTTCTCATGACTCAATCCTCCTCAGGCTTCCTGACCAGTCCCACGAAAAGCGGCAATCCATCAGGCGTAGCAACTGCCACCGCGAACGGACGGTCTACGAATATTTCCCTGGGCTTTGGCGGGTTCTCGGGCGGAAGACTTAGGCATAAAACTGTCATCTGGAACGGGTACTTGGGTGTACTGGCCATGGTAGTACTTTTCTTCCTTTCTGAAATCTTATCGGAAAACAGAAATACGAGTGTCAACCAATCTGGGGCAGATTCAGATTCAGCGCGCTGTCGTGCTGTTTTGGAATGATCTGGTACGCGATTTGAAGAGAGACATGAATGAATACAGGCGAGAAGACCCGAAAATACAGGAAGCTAAAAGGGCTCACTCAGGCGAGCTCGACATACTGCAGATAGAGTTTGCATGGACCTCTTTGGGCGAAACGACCCTATGTTCGACATCCGCGGAAAGCACGATGAGGACGTGGGGAAGAGGGGCGACCCATGCCGAGGAAAATCGCTCAAGGAGCTGTTCGAGCAGAGGTTTTAGACGCTGATGCACCCCGGCAAGCTACGTTACTCCGTCTCTTTGCCTAGCCCCATTACTTCGTAGGCCCAGACGTAGTCAACGATGTAACTATCCTCTTCCGAACGTGATGTGAGAGGGTGTTCCGCTTTCTGTTCCTCGTACAAAGACATAGGCACAACAGCAGTCGCTAGGCATTCTCCGTTAAAGAGGATTCCAATCTTGATTCCGTCATCATCAAGGCCTATATAGCGGACGTCGTCGAACTCGGACGCGCCCTCTTCGCTGGATGCAAGGATTCTGGCATAGATCTTCACAATCTCGACTAGACGGTCGTCGAGCCCGTCATCCGCGATGGCTATCTTTTCTTTCAGGTCATTGAGGTCGGCAACGACTTTGACCTCGTAGCCCTCATCGGTGAAGCTGAGATTGACTCCATTTTCCGTGAGTGTGTCGAGCATATCTCTTAGTTCGGCGTCGTCCTCGACCTCTGGGGACAGCTGGATGAGCAGCCTCTTGCGCATGTCATGGTAGAGACAGCTTGTTACCACGCGCAGCTTGTTGCCGCAGTTAGGGCATTCGTACACGAAGAGAGACCCGTCCATAACGCGGTCCTTGAGGGAGGGGTTCAGAGTGACGTTCGCCGAAGCATATCGGTCGTAGACTCCTGATGCGCCACAGTTGGGGCACGTTACGTCCACGGGTTCAATCTTGGTCATCTCTCGTCTCCTTTCGGGACGTTGGCAAGCACTAGGATACCCTGTGCGAGTCGGTCATGTGGGGACGAGTTCTTCAGAGGCCAGGAATGGCCGAGCTTCGAGGAGTTCAAGGGGGACTTAGATGTCTACATCGTCCACTGGATCACCGGGAGGCGCCAGATTAAACTGAAAGGACTGACCCCGGAAGTGTTTCGGAACCAGTCCTTAGCGGCTTAGGTTTTATTTGCCCCGTCCAAGTTTTGGGATGCAGTTTAGTGCTATTCCCACTCAATTGTGGCCGGCGGCTTGGAGGTGATGTCGTAGCACACGCGGTTGGCGCCGGGCACCTCGGCCACGATGCGGCTGCTCACGCGGGCAAGTACGTCGTAGGGAAGCTTCGCCCAGTCGGCGGTCATTGCATCGCTGCTTTCCACTGCGCGCAGGATCACGGGGCGCTGATAGGTGCGTTCGTCACCCATAAGGCTAACTTTTTTTGCGGAGAGATCGTTGAAGGTGTGGGTATTTGCATGGGATTCGAGGCGATGATAGGGCGCGACGTGAACAATTTTGATGCGGAGACGGTCGCGGAGATGGTGATCTGTCTTTGTTACGGGAGCCTCTTCTGGGCGGCTACTAGGAGCAAGCTTGAATGCGCGCGGGGCGGCACGCTCAACCGTTGTCCTCGGCGGTCTTGCGCATCCGATCGAAAAGCAATGATCCTCATAAGCAAGGATAAATCCGCGCACTTTCGGCAATGGCGCTATCATGGAAGCAATAGGCACGTCTGGGTTGCGTTTCGGGTATTGCATCGAGCAACGCCAGGGGTACGTGGGTATGGGGAAATCCGCGAAATGAGGGGTCATGGCTACCGTTGAGGACATTGCATTTATCATCGAAAACCGTACGAAGGGGGACACGCTCGACACCCCTAAGCCTGTTCTGGCGTTTAGTTCTCGAAAACAACGCTATGAGCGTGCGGTCCGGCTGAAGGAATCGCTCAAGTTGTGCGGACTTACCCCTGATGATCTGCGCGTGCTTGCCCAGGGCGGTGTGGAGGCCGTGCGTGTTGTGGAAATGCTCGATGACGCATGCCATTACGAGGCGGCATTGTCACCGTTTGGGCAAACCGAAGATGAAGCTTTGCTGGCCTCCCATGAGGCGAGCGATATCGTGCGTGATAAATACGCTCGCGCTATTCCCGTAATGGAGAGCTATAAGGTCTCCATGCTTCCTTACGATGAGGCGTTCGCAATACTGCAGGGTGCAGCATCGTATCCGGACGCCTTGCCGCGTCGCGCGGCCTACCTTGCTTCGTGCTATGCGCTCATGTCGGGCGCAGGGCCGCTTCCGTTCGACCCCGCCCGTGTAGCCAGGTTGCGCAACGAGCCGGCTCGGTGGGCCAAGGGTGAGCTATCGAAGCGCCTTGAGGGGTTGCGTCTTGCCAACCTGCGAACTCGCGTTGATGCGATATTCAGTGCAGATGGCGGTTATCTTGACGGGGCGGTTCGTCGGTATTCGCGCGCCAAGTCGATGTTCATCGCTGAAATCCGTGGCGTGTTCGGCGCTTGGAAAAACTGGGAGGGCCGGTTTGTGGTGCCGGGCCCTGCCCGCCGTGACGTGGGACAAGAACTGGTTGTCTCCTATTTGGCGTTGATGGAGGCGTGCCGGGGAGCCGCGCCGGCGGTTGAAGAGGCAATTCGTTGCGCCCAGCTGTATGCCGGTGTGTTCGAAGCCGATTCCGCAGTGAGGAAAATGGACGAACCGCTGGAGGTTTTCCCTCTTGACCTGAAGGATCCGAACGAAGCAAAACGCCGCGAAGAGAGGGAGGCGGCCAGCCGCTCTTTGCGTGACGAAGGGGAGTATTCCTACCTTTACGGAAGGCCCCTGTGGCAGATCATCAAGGAGGGCGAGGAAGCGGGAGGTCCGAGTTCTGCGGATGGCGACCCGTATTACGATGTCATGCAATACGACCACTATCGCTACGAGCCCACCGATTTTTCGGACAGCTGGACGAAGTAGCGTTCGAGTAGGTCTTCCGGGTTCGGACTTCGTGGATTTTTTCATTGGATTAAGCAGGCTTTTCGAAAGCCCCTGGCGTCGTTTCTTTAAGCCAAGAGCCGGCTCTATTGGGTTCGACCAGCGTGGCGCAATAGCTGGACTATCTGCTTCGTATGGTGATCTCAATCGGAAGTTATGCGTGGACGAGGGTGTTTCCTGGATATTACCGCCAAAATTATTCCGCCATTGGTGGTAATAAAGAGCACTCATTGCGAATGATTCCAAGACGAGTGGCTTTGCGTGGAAGATGAGGCAAGAACCGATCGATTCATTAAGGCCTGAACTGCCACAGGGAATAATCACATTGATCAAGACCTCGAGGACCTTTGCCTTGAATTCCGAACTGCACTTTTCCATTTCTTCCACGCTGTTGCGTGTCTATGAAATCGTTCGGAGCTCTTCCTGAGGCAGGGCGTGAGGTTCTGTCTACCGGCAGGATGTGCACGAACGCACCATGCAATGCTGTGGTTGTGACGCTCTGGTGGGCGGCGCTGGCACGGCGTAGTGAGTTCGGTGACTTCGGGGTCGTATATGAGGACCGACGTGCCGGGTCGCCGGGATATTCGACGGCGGGGCGATTGATGGGGGGAGCCCCTCGGGTAGGGGCCTCAGAGATGACTCCTTTTTCGAATCGCTTTAACTGGCATTATTTGCGGAATACGTTTTTGGCTATTTCCCTTACAACCGGTACCGTTTTCTTCTTAAGCAGCGGCAATGCCTTCTTTCCCAGCATTGCCAAGCCTGCGCCCAGACCAGCGCCGGCTGCTCCGACTGCGGCCCTTCTCTTGTTGGCGTGCTCAAGCCTACAGCTCTCACATTGCTTGTATTTCCAAGTGGAGGGCAAGGGCGTTCCGCATTTCTTGCAATAGCGCTCTTTACTGGTGTTCTCATGCGTTGCCATTGTTGGTTTCCTCCTCTCGCGTAGAATCGAGCAGTTTCGGTAGTGAGGCCGTGCCCGATTCAAGCTTCTTGCGCGACTGGAGCTCTTCGATTTGGTAGGCAATTTTGCCGAATTCATTGACCACCTTGAGTTGCTTCTGCTTAAGCGCGCCGTTGATGAGTAGCAGCGTATCCCTGTTGTCAAGCTTGTTTGTCTTAATGAACGACCTGAACACGCCAAGGCACTCTTCGGCCGCCTGATATTCTCCGAGCATGTTGTAGCCTTCGCATTCGACGCGAACGGCGTTTGTGATTCCGATGAGGTCCTGTATGGCATCTGCGGCCATTGTCTCTAGGTCCTCCTTCGCGCCAATTTCCGCTAGCATCTGAACGTAGTTTTTGCCAGAGTTCTCTTCAATGAATTTTTGGCTTCGGCTAAAACCCCTCATTAGAGTGCGCTTGGCTTCGGTTGCGGTTTGGAGCGCCCCCATTATGGCCGACTCCCTCAAACGTGCGTCTTCCATTCGCCTTGCCTGAATTAATCTATCCCAAGCGCTCTCTGCGAGCGCCACGCGGTCGTCTTGCAGCTCTACGTGGATGCGCCTGATGGACCGGCTAACGTATTCTATCTCTTGAAGGATCTGCGTCATCATCGCTATATCGGTTAGATGATTGAGGGACTGCGTGACGTTGGGGCTTAACTCGATGTCTTCAAGCCTCAGCTGTTGTACCCACTCTTTCTTGCCTGCGAATTTGAGGATCGCCATCTTTTCGCCATGTTTGTCGAGTTGGAGCTCAAGCACACCCTGGTCAATGAGTTTTCTGATGTACGGGTCCATTTTGGCAGCAAGAATATGTTCCTTCTCGGCCATTTCCTTAATCGCATTCGCTATTGAGGGTAGGGCGACCTTCAATCTGTCCCAGTTGGCGAGGAAGCTGACAAGCGCCTTATTGTCTTCGAAGCGAAGTGGAACCAACTCTGTTTCCTCGGGATTCCACGCTTTTATTTCATACCGTAGTGTTGGCGCGATCTCGTAGGAATCTTGCTTACAAATCGGGATGAGGGCATCTTCGCCTGAGTAGCCACAATGTGGACATATAGTCGCTTTATCCGATATGCGGGCCCCGCATTCAGGGCAGTGAATCATCGCCATGTTCTAGCCTTTCAGTAAGTGCTCACCATTATCGCGCTCAACTGTGGGCTTTTCCATATCGCGATTCTTTATGCGGGCAGGCTACTTGTCTTGTGGGCGCTTTTGTGAAGTGGTGGTTTGCAACGGTTTCCCTTAGTCGCGTCTTCCGTTGTTTGTTTGTGATCTTCTTGGATATCCGCCTTAGCTATACGGCGTCTTGCTGCGAGGTGCGGGTGGAGGTCAATCGCTGGTTGCCGTAGGTTGTGATTCGTGCGTGGTGGAGGGACCGTCGGGCCGCTCTCTTGTTGCGTGATGGCAGTGCTGACGCTTTAAGCTTATGGATAAATTATCCTGAATGGGGCGTTTTAGGGCGTAAGAAAGGGTTCTGTCAGTAGCGGACGGAACCCTTATATGAACTACGGTTATGTTGCTTTTAGTGGCGAAATGTCAGAAAGCGTTTTATGCCCTGTTTTACTCCCACTCAATAGTCAAAAGCTGTCTCCAGTTTGTTCCAGTTTGTTCTATTTACGCTCAGTCTCAAAATTGACGAAATTCCATGGGGTCAAATTTGGGTCACAGCTTTCGTGGCGGTGCAGGGCGCTTTCGTGGGTCACGGCGGGTCACGGGGGTCTTAAACCACTTTGCATAGAGGGGATAACGACATCATAAGGTCTGCGATGCGGTAAGATCAAAAACTCATTTACTTTGATACCGTGCGACCGCAGTAGGCGGCAAGGTGCTCGAGGTCGCACAGCCCCGATATCTTGGCCTATTAAACGATTTGTGCAAATAATCGCCCAGATCTTAATATTATGGGTCGCTTAAGCTGGGTAGGTTAATGTACCAGAGGTGCATTCTGTCGCCTTTGTACCAATAGATACTATTTGCGAGCTCATTACTAGATTTCCGCATAAAAAACGGTTAGACCGATTGCCGGTCGGAACAAATTTAAAGCAATTTCCCTCATCGCTATTGGCTTACGCATAATGAACCGATATGATAAAAAATCGTGTTATTTCGTGTTATCTTTGGTTATTTTTGGGGAGCGGTACTATCATGCAAGACAAACTAGCACGCATGGATGATGTCGCTGCCTATTTTGACGTCACTCCCGAGACGATTCGCAACTGGATTAAGAGTCGTGATTTCCCTGCGGTTAAGATTGGTAGGCAGTGGAGATTTGACTGGGATGCTATTAAGAAGTGGCAGAATGGTTCAGCTGCCCACTCGCGCGTTAAGTCTTCTTACAAAGATTATATATCCGCTGCTTTTGCCCTTAACGGCAACCGTGAGTTTAGAGCGGAAATCAACTGTGGTGATGCCCGCTTAATCAATGGCGATTGCCTAGTTTCAATGGAGGGCATTGCTTGCGGCAGCGTCGATTTGCTTCTTACCGATCCACCCTACAATCTCGGGCTTTTCATGCAAGAACGCGCAACAAACCTTAAGCGTATGCGCGAAAATTACTTTGGGGCTGCTGGCTGGGATAACCTAAGCGCTGGCGATTGGGCTGAATCAATGGACGACTTCTTTGAAAAAGCCGCTCGTGTCGTTCGCAGGGGCGGAGCCCTCATTGTATTCATGGCCGTGATCAAGCTTGAAACCCTCATTGGCTTAGCACAGAAGCATGGCTTCTACTACAAGACCACCGGAGCTTGGCACAAGTTGAACCCTATGCCGCGCAACATGAACCTTCATTTCATTAATTCGACTGAGTCGTGGGTTTATTTTGTTAACGGCGCCAAAACTGGCACGTTTAACAATGACGGCAAGGCGTTGCACGACTTCTTTGAGTCTTCAGTCACTCCTAAAAGTGAGAAGGAGTTCGGCAAGCATCCGACTCAAAAGCCCGTCGAGTTGATGGACTTCTTCGTGAAGACGCTCACCGACCCCGGTGACGTCGTTCTTGATCCCTTTATGGGAAGCGGCAGTTCCGGCGTATCCGCGAAGGGGCTTGGCAGAAAATTCATCGGTATAGAACTTGATGAAAACTACTTTGATATCGCTAAGCAGCGCATGGGAGTTAACGACTAAATGAAACCGACCGTAATCGATTTGTTCGCAGGTGTAGGAGGGCTTTCTCTCGGCTTTGAGATGGCTGGGTTCGAAGTTGCCTTGGCAAACGAGTTTGACCCATCAATCGCCGAAGCGTATGAGAAGAATCGTCCTGGCACTAAGATGATAGTGGAGGATATTACGACGCTCCCCGTAGACGAGACCTTCGGGCCTTACGAGGGCAAGGTTACCGCTGTAATCGGCGGACCTCCTTGTCAGGGCTTTTCGCAAAAGGGCAGTCGTAAAAGCATCAACGACCCGCGCAACTTCCTCTTTCGCTACTACTTCGAGGTCGTTAAGCGAGTAAAGCCGAAGTACTTTGTAATAGAGAATGTGCCGAACCTTCTTACAACCGAACGAGGTTACTTTAAGGGCGAGATGGTCGAGCTATTCAGCGGCATCGGCTACGCCGTTAGTTGCGGCGTCTTGTGCGCTGCGGACTTTGGTGTGCCGCAGGATAGGCGTCGCACGTGCATTCTAGGTAAGCTCGGGGCAACAGAGCCCATTTCCCTTCCAAAGCCAAGCGGCGTCCACACCACCGTATGGGACGCCATAAGTGATTTGAGCTATCTTGAATCGGGCGAGGGAGCTGAGGAGCAAGGATATCGGAGCGCGCCACAAAGCAATTATCAGCGCATGCTCCGCGCCGGATCCGATGAACTATTCAATCATGTCGCAACGCGACATAGCAAGGTTACGCTTAAAAGACTGGAGATGATTGCGCCCGAGTGCGGCAAAGAGATGCTGCCTGAGGAGCATCATACGAAGTCTATCTATAGCGGCACCTGGTGCCGAATGAAGAAGGATGGTATCGCCAAGACGATAACGACGCGATATGATACGCCCTCTTCTGGGGAGTTCACTCATCCTTACCTCAATCGAGCAATCACCACGCGAGAGGCGGCGAGAATCCAGTCCTTCCCCGATACTTTTCACTTCTACGGAAGTAAATCTTCGCAGATGAAGCAGGTTGGCAATGCTGTCCCTCCTTTGCTTGGCAAGGCAATTGCTGAACGCATATTGGACGATATGAAAATGACTAGATAGGTAATGCCCATGACCCTCCCGCTGCCATATATACCACAAGCACCGCTCGATCCAAGACTTATAACCAAGACTTCGCTTCCCAGGCCAAAAGCCGCTATTTCTCTGTTGATAGTCCTTTGGCTCGTTAACGATAAGCCTGCTGAAGTCGTATACGGGTGTCCCACCGGCGCTTCGGATGAGGGGGCCTAATCAATGACGAGCTCATCGAGAGCGTTGGGGACTATGCGACTAATCATGGTGTTACCCTCAGCTTCGAGGAAATCAAAGCTAGCATGAAAGATAACCCTCTCCTTACGAGCCAAATGGAAGCACTTAATGCGCCTTTCGAACTTGTTTGGCGTCTGGGGACGCTGAATTTTACAGACGGTTCGCTTACTAGGTCATCTGAAAGAAAGGGTGGACAGCGATTCCAGAAGGTTATCAAGTTCAGTTCCAACCTCGACCTTGTAGGAATCTTGGAAGAAACCGATCCTAATGGCTTTGCCTGCGTTCTCCTTAACTGGCTTATAGGGAGTTTCATTTCATGCGATGAAAATATTGAAGCTCGGCTATCACGAATGCTAGCCGTCTTTTCCGAGCCTGCTCTTTTCAAGACATGTAAGGGCGATTCGGGAACCGTGTTTACCATTAACGGCGTTTACGACTGTCTGCTGGAGGGAGAAGGCGGCGCAAGCGTAGATCTGGTCGAAGGCAAAGAAGCACAGGGGCCGACGAGGATTCTCAAAACAGCTATAGAGGCGGGGCTTTTTCCTGCCTTGAACATTGCTGGCAACACGGTTACCGTCGCCAAAGACTTTAGTAAGGCGGAGCTCGATGCATATGCTTCGCGCATTCGCGTTAGCTCACGGCTTGCTAATGTCAAGCAGGACAATTCGGAGAGGAGCACCATAGAGAGCCGCTCAACCGCTGAGCCATTAGATGAGCCGCGCAATCTAATCTACTTCGGTGCCCCTGGTACGGGCAAGTCCCATGAACTTAGCAAGCATGCGGAACGCTACTTTGACGAGAAGCATCGATGCCGTGTCACCTTCTATCCTGACTACACTTATTCTCAGTTTGTGGGCTGCTTTAAACCTGTAACTAGATGCAAGAACGGCGATGCTTCCTTGAACCATAAGGAATCTTATATCTCATACGAATTTGTTTCTGGGCCTTTTCTTGAAATCTATGTAAAGGCTGTTCAAAATCCGAATGACAATTACTTGTTGATTGTCGAAGAAATCAATCGGGCGAATCCTGCTGCTGTGTTTGGAGATTTGTTTCAGCTTTTGGATCGCAATAGTGACGGATATAGCGAATATGAAGTATCTGTTCCGAGTGAGATGCGTGACTATCTGGAAGTGTTCCTTCCCGAGTATGCGACTAATGCGTACATATCAGACCCAGTGAAACTTATAGGTGAGCAAGAGCGTCTGGCAAAGGAGACAAACAGACTCTCCCTTCCGAACAACATGTACATTTGGGCGACCATGAACAGTGCCGACCAGGGCGTGTTCCCGATGGACACCGCTTTCAAACGGCGTTGGGATTTTTGTTACATAGACATTGATGAGGGCGAGAACGCCGAAATTGACGGGGAGCTCTTGAGCGAGATCGAGGTGCCGTGTGGTGGTCGCATGGTTGTGTGGAACAACCTTCGCCATGCCATCAATGAATTCATGGCGAGCGATTACCTGAAGATTAACGAAGACAAACTCCTCGGGCCTTTCTTCGTCAATCCTGCAGCGCTTACGTCTGAACGCTTTGCCGATGTGTTCAAGGACAAAGTTTTGCTTTATCTCTACGAGGATGCGGCTAAGACCAAGCGCACTAAAATGTTTAAGAAGGATTTAAACACTTACGCGAAGTTGTGCTCAGCTTTTGATGAAGACGGTACGGGTATTTTCGGCAACGGTTTCGATGAGCGTATCGTCTTTGGCGAACCTGACGATGTCGACGATGCAGCTTCTGAGGAGTAACCGACGATGCACCAGGCCTATGTGCGTGAGTTGAAGCCGTATTCCATAACAGAGCTTGCCGGTGAGTTTGACATGGAGTCAAGGCGAACGCTGCATACAGTTGAGGAACTGATGGCTCGCGGGATCGTGCGATACCGCGCCGATAAACCTGCTGAAGGTGCGGATATTACTGATGCGGATGACGCCAGGGATGACGAACGGCACCAGTTCAGCTTCGTCGGTATGGTAATGGTCGCTGATCTTGTGATAATCGCGTACCCAAAGTACTTTAGGGAAGGTGTTCCTTCGCATGATGAGCTGTGTCAGATTATGCGCCTGCTCAAACGCGATGCCGGTAGAGCAAGCCTAGCCATATTGGCCGAAGACGGAGAGCGAACCGATGACAAGTTACCGGTCATGCTGGCGCTGCTGGAGCTCTATGCCGAATACGGTGAGTACTCAAACTATATTGAAGGACGCGAGCTGAATGGTGCCGGCGCCATTGATTGGAGCCGGACAATCAGCAACCACTTACCGGTGCTTAACAACGGATCCCCATTTTACCTTAAGTACGAGACTCGTAAGACGCTGCGTGACGAGTCGGACTTTATCGCACGGTTGCATCGTGCTGTACTCACTGAGTGCTCGAAGCAGTTATTTGATGCGCGGGTTGGTGAGTTGCTGTCGCTTGATGAGATAGTGCTCTCCGACGAGGAGGTGGACGTTTTTGGTGACGCCGATATGCTTGAATGGCGTTTGGAACGCGAGCGAGGATCGCAGTTTATTGATTGGAAGATTGCCGTCCTCGACCTCTTGCGGCGTTATTTACTGAATCGTGAGAGTTCGACTGAGCATGATGAGATTCGTGCGCTGGGCACGACGAGCTTTTTCCATCTATGGGAAGAGGCTTGCAAAACGGCGTTCGGCGATGCGCTTAACACGAAGCTCGGAAAACTCGATTTCCCACTCAAGGGCGAGTGGCTCGAGCGCAAGCGGGATACGTTGCTCGGCATCATTGAGTCTCCAAAATGGGAGCGGCGCCGAGGTAAGTGCTATATTGAATGCGACGCCGTAGCTACACTTATTCCCGACATCATTTCCTTTGCAGTTGACGATGGCGGTTGCCGTGTGTTCTGCATTTACGATGCCAAGTACTACGTTCCCAGCGTTGCCAAGAAGATCGAAAAGCAACCTGGGCTGGAATCGGTGACGAAGCAGTTCCTTTACCAGTCCGCATACAAGGACTTTGTCGAAGCGCATGGGTTCGATTGTGCGTTTAACGCCTTCCTGGTGCCGACCGCCGATGGGGAACTCCGTGAACTAGCAAGGGTTTCGTTCCCCAAAGTCATGGGTGAGGTCAAACCGCCGTTCAGCAACTACATACACATGTGGGCGCTGCCTGCTTTCGAAGTGTTCGAGGCGTTCTTGCGAGGTGAGAGGATCGACGCAAGGAGCGTGAGAGTGATTTGGGAGAGCGGTGAGTAAGAGGATGAAAAGAACGCCGGTTTTCTACGCTGCTGGGTGCGACGCCGCTGACGATCCCTCTGCCATCACAATCGTCTCAACGTCCGCGAACTCTGGAGATGCCACTCCGGTCAACCTAAGAGAGCCATCCGACGTTACGCGTCTGCGGTTTTACCCCAAGGTGGTCAAGAATGTCAGGGAGCCGCAAAACTGCGTTGAGGGCACCCTTGTCTATGAGCGTAAGGGTAAGAACGACGAAAAGTTCCCGAGCGAGCGCGACGATACCTTTCTCTCGAAGTCCACGATCAAAGTGAGTGATACGTTGAGGTTCGCCTTGGACACGAGTGAGACAAGGGCGCTTTACGATGCCCTGACCAAGCTTTACCAGGTTACAGACGGCATGAACGGTATGCCTTCGGGAATCGCCCAGTATGTCGCTGTAGACAACACTTCTCGGACTCTGCTCGGGTTATTGCGTAGCAATCCCTCGGCAGCTCATATGATTGCCGACCAGGATACCTTTGCGCTTGTCCAGGAACTCTTGAGGCTTCTTAGCAGCGGCACGGAACGTGACGAGCTGCATAAGGTTTTGGAAGAGCTGGAAGACGCCAACCTTCAGTCACTTTCTGCTTCCATGAATGCCGAACGCCTGAGACGTATTCGCGATGAGTTCGCAGCCAATCTGTCAAACAGCTCAGAGGGCTATTGGCAGAAGTTCTTTGAAACAAATGCTTGGATAATCTCGCAGGCGTTCTCCCTGCCGTGCGCGCTCTATGAGTCGCAGGCATATGTGGGCGGGAAGTCTTTTGGGAACAAGGGCGGGAACCTACCCGATTTTCTCTACCAGAACAAGCTCACTAAGAACCTGGCCATCGTTGAGATCAAAAAGCCGGACACTAGCTTGCTCGGGAGAGCGTATCGAGCTGAAAGCTACAGTGTAAGCGAGGAACTCAGCGGCGCGGTGAACCAAGTACTTAGTTATCGTCAGTCTTTGCTTAATGAGTTCAATGCCCTGTACGTCAACAGCGGCGCCAGCATCGAGGCCTTCTCCCCGCGTTGTGTGGTCGTTATTGGGAATACGAATCAGTTAAGCGACCGAACGAAAACTGGCTCATTCGAGAATTTCCGCAGTTCCCTTAACGGAATAACAATCCTCACCTTCGATGAACTTCTTGCCAAGCTAGATGATCTTATCGGGATTCTTTCGCTTGAAGAAGACAGTTTCGGTTAGGGCACCGAAACTGTTGCCATCACCCTATGATAGCATTCCCTTCTAACCCTAGTTAAAACCGTTCGGCGGTGTGCCTGTCCTCTGGAGCGTGAGACCTCGAGGTGTGGACGCCTCTTGTTTTTCAGTCTAAGGTGAAAGAAAGCCCACATGGGTAATGAGGTCAACGGAAAGTGAACGCAGTGCGAAGAACGGTGAGGCGTGCGCGGAGGGGTTGTTGAATGGAGTCGCGGTCGCGCTCGTCTCTGAGCGATCCGCGTGGAAGGCATTGATTCTTGTATCTGAAGGTGTTGGTGCCCCAGGTTTCTATTGCTCGCAACCAGCACGTCGCTGGAAAGATGTCTTCATTATACGCGCTCGAACTGGCTGATAACGTTGCGACCGAGAATCCGCCACATGGCCTCTCCGCCCTTCTGTTTGACGCCGCCTGTGACAATGGCAGATGAAACCAACTCTCCGTCATGCAGGCAGTCATTCGGGTTGCCCCGCTCAGCCAAGTCGTCTTCGGTTCGAATACGCGCTCATAGCAGGTAGGCCATCCAGCCACACTGAATCCATTGCGCAGAACCTCCCATGCCGGGACGTCCTCCTTCGCCTTCCTTGGCTCCGCCACACTCGCTCAGAACCAGGCCCTTCAGGCGAGGCGCGAAAAACTTTTGCTGCGCAAAACTCGGGCCCTACCGGGTTTTCGCTTGATTCCTTGCCCTCGGCCAGAACCTGAGCGGCTTCCGGATCACAAGGCAGGCCAAAGGGGCCGGCCACGAACAAACGGAGGTCATCATGAGCAATTTCGAACTTCAGGAGAAGGCAGTCAAGGCAGCCACCCGTCTCATCGAGCGCAAGGGTTTCGAGCTTCTCGAAACCGGCTGGGAATCCCCTGAGGGAACCACCGTCGACCTGATCGCTAACGACGAGGACACCCTGGTCTTCATCGACGTCACCGCAACCGAATACGGCGAGGGCGGCTTCGAGGACGGCAAGGT
>JAXKBI010000016.1:0-2452 GCA_036553105.1 Eggerthellaceae bacterium | reverse complement strand
TTATAATAGCATATCAACGCGCAACAAAACTCGTCGCGAAAGGCATTCGAATAAGGTGAGCGCTCACAAAGCCCCGCTGAACACCTGAGGCCGCTAGCGACGTCCGTAAAACAGTGCCCGCGCAAACGAGAATCCATGCCCATCGACTATCCAAGCTGCAAGCTCTTCGAGACAGCCGTCCGCCTCGCTCCATGGCACCGCCACCACATCATAAGCAGCACAAGCTTGTTTTATGCCTACGGATGCTCTGGATGTCGTTCCATCCGAACAAAGCGTTCTTCACCTTGCTTTCAACCGGATTTCCCATCGTCTTTATCAATCATTCGGGGACAACGCTTTTGATCTTCGGAATCACGAAATCAAACTTCATCTTGAAGCCCAATTCCGCGGAGAACAGGCACGACGCCCTCATCGCTAGGCAAAGGAGCATCTGAAACCTCCTACAGCGAGATGGACATGGCTACCGCAAGGCACTTTCCCGTCGGGGTTGGTATATTGTATCCTCAAGCAGCCCATCTCGAAATGCACCTTAAGTAGATGGAGCAGGAACCACCTTCCACTCGATTATTTCTCCGAACTTAGCATTGTAGAACGCTTGTTCGTGTGATACCATAGATGGCAAATCGAAAGGAATGCTATGGCCCCCTTGCTACAAGATGTACTGGGAACCGACGTGGTTTCGCCCTATGACGAGCTCATGGCCTATGAGTATCTGTATTCGCGCGAAGGGTCGACGCTCAAGAAGATCGTTGAGGCAACGGTACTTTCGAACAAGCTACCCCACGAAGCATTTTATGACCTATATGGTTTTGTCACCCCCGATGACTTCGATGAAGTGTCTCTGTGGGTCGCCCAACAGATAGGCGACTTCGCCATCGCCATCAACCAAACTCCCAGTTGGCCTACGGCACTTTGCGATTCTAAGCGGCCTTCTCCTCTCCTCTACTATCGGGGCGATATCAACTTAATTGAATCGAGGACCATATCCATTGTAGGCGCGCGCAAAGCAACCGATATGGGGAAGGCGCGAGCTGTCGCGCTAGCACGGGATCTATCCGCAAATGGCATCACGATTGCAACGGGCCTTGCCGCCGGAATAGACACAGCTGCTGCCCAATCCGCAATCGCTAACCGAGGGAAGGTGATCGGTGTCATCGGAACCCCCATCAACAAATGCTATCCCAAAGAGAATAGGGAGCTGCAGGACATCGTTGCCCATGAACACCTCCTCCTCAGTCAAGTCCCCCTTTACAAGTATTCAATACAACCTTTTAAGACGAAACGATATTACTTTCCCGAGCGCAATGAACTCATGGCAGCTGTGTCTGACGCTACGGTCATTGTCGAAGCGTCAGACACCAGCGGTACGCTGACTCAAGCAAAAGCCTGCCTGAGCCAGGGGCGTCCGCTATTCATCATGCGATCTTGCGCCGAGAACAGCACGGTCTCTTGGCCAAGGAAGTACGTCGACAAAGAAGGCGTCTACGTACTCGATTCCACGCAACAACTTCTCGATCTGGTCTACGGATAAACCATGACAGAGCAATGGAGAAAACTCGACAGACGTCTGGAATGGGACGCAAGCGCCCTTTCCACAAACGATATCTGCTATTACTATTACGATCATACCGAGGGCGGCTACTCTCAGTCCCGAGCCAATCAGCTAGTGTTCAACCTTAAAAAGCCTCTGACCCGGCAAGGGAAGAGCGACTGGCATTACAAGATCGAGGCGATTGAGGCCTTCGCCGAAAATCTCGCTTCATTGATGGTTCGAGTTCAAAAATCCCCCCTTTCCATCTCTTTGATTGCAATGCCAACTTCTAAGAATCGCCAGAGCGACGATTACGATGACAGAATCGTCCAAGTAGTTAAGCAGGCATCTGACCAAACAGGTATTCCCTGGCTCGATTGCTTCGAAACACTAGCGGATACGCAGCCGGTTCACTTGGGTGGCACGCGCTCCGCAACGGCCATTAGGAACAACCTGGCGCTTAACGACTCTGCCGAGCGGTTGGCCAACTACGATGCCTGTGTGCTCGTAGACGACGTCCTTACCAGCGGAAGCCACTTCATTGCCTGCAAAGAGTTATTAAAGAGCACCTATCCCCATTTGCAGGTAGTTGGAGCATTCTGGGCGAAACACCGCACAAGCCAATGGGCTTACGGAACGACCGACGAGTTCTGATGGGTTTTCCTATGGTCACAGAGAGAGCACCCATGTGCAAGATCGCCATCGGCATAGCAACGTTTCTTCTGGCGGCGCTCTATGCGCTCTGTCGGTTGCTGCCCCAGCGCCGGCGCATCGTGTGCATCAGTCGGCAGAGCGACAGCGCTCCGGTCGACTTCCGACTTATCAAGGACTATTGCGAGCGGCGCGATCCGCCGTGGGACGTGGTGATCCTCGCCAAGCAGCTGCGCAATCCGGTGACCTATCTCATCGAGATGATCCGCC
>JAXKBI010000015.1:0-1691 GCA_036553105.1 Eggerthellaceae bacterium | reverse complement strand
GCCTGTTCCTCCAAGCGTTCAAGGACGGCAAGGCGGTCTATGACCCTGGAGACAAAGCCACCCTTACCGATGGTAGGTGGACGCCGCACGCCCGCAGCCAGTTCCGCATCAACCTCAACGACATCGCCGCCATTTATGGCGAGGTTCGCGAAGTCGATATACGAGACCCCGAATCTTATTAAAGCTAGACTGATTGTTGCGCATCACCTTGCTGTCCCAGTTGATGCGCAACCCACTGCGAGTGGCATTATTATGGGCCGTCTAGTCAGTACCATAGAACTGGTGAGTTGAGCAGGACCGACAAGAGGTGACGCATGGGAGCTATCCGAAAAGCTTTCAAGGTAAAGAATGCTGTCCGACACCCTATCCATACAGCTACGAGGCCTGTAAGAAGGACAGTCCGTAAGGCGGTTGTGCCCAAATCCGTTCGTACAGCATCTTACAAAGTCCGATCGGTTAGCACCGCAGTGCATAATCCAATTTCAACGGCAATACGTTCTTTGGATAGCGATAATCTGAAGAAACGCAAGGCGGGTACGTCTGCAACCAAAAGTACCTATTCGCGTGCCCCATATAAAAGATCAACGAAGAACACTACCCGCAACGGCTCCTCCTACTCGTATTCCGGCGGATCCTCATTCGACTATGATGAATCGTATGTGACTGACTCTGAAGGGACGTCGCCCGTCATCTATGAAAATAAGCAATCGTCTATCGGGTCGCGAATCATAGATGGGCTCATCGAGGCGTTAGCGCCATGGCTTCTTCTGTTTGGTGTTCCTTTCCTTTTTTGGCTAGTAATTATGCCTTTCACTTTTTTGCCTGGCGGGGGCAATTACGACAAATACATCGCGCCCGCTTTGGAATCATCACAGCACGAGTCTCGTCCAAGTTATGAGTATGCAGAAGAACAAGCTGCAAGCGATAGCTTTAGCGATCCCGCACTACTACGAGACAACTGGAGAGATGCCGGTCTTGAGGTTAGTTTAATTGACATCGAAACAGGTGAGGATGTAACTGATACCGTCACCGAAGACGAGTGGGACCCTGATGGCTTGATTTCGTATAACGATGACGAAATATCCATGTACGTCAAGATGGAAGGAACATATTGATACGTGTAGGTGTTCCTCAGTCATCTTGTCGCTTTAGCCGATTGATGGTGCTCGTCATCGTGTTTGTAGCTCAGACACGATTCAGACACGATGACCCCTGAGAACAGCGAAATCGGCGGCAATCAACGAATCCTGCGAATGTCACGAAAACGGCGTAATTGCAACAAAAATGCAATCAACGAAGCCCGCGAAAACCAACGAATCAACCCCTCGAACTAACAAGGGGTCGCGGGTTCAAATCCCGCTGGTCCGACCAAGAAAGCCCGTCGTTCCGCCGTTTTCCACGGCATCGAAACGGCGGGTTTTTCGTTATGTTTGGGCAGGTTTGGGCAGTGAACTGCGGCATACAGCCCCTCAGAATGGCATCTATCGGAGCCGGAAGCCGGACGTCAGGACGGTCTTGAGCGCATGCAAATATGTAGCCTGCGATATTTTTCATGTTTCTTGCCGTTTAATGCGATTAACGCATGGGTTCAGAGAGGTGATTCGGTTTGCAGCAGAACGACACGCAGCCACAGTTCGATGACGTCGACGAATTCGCCCATGTGTTCGATTCAACGCTTCCCGAAGATGAAT
>JAXKBI010000014.1:0-10027 GCA_036553105.1 Eggerthellaceae bacterium | reverse complement strand
TGGCCGACGAGCCCACCGGCGCCCTCGATTCCAAGAGCGCCCGTCTGCTGCTCGAGAGCCTGGAGGCCCTGAATCGCCGCTTGCGCGCCACGGTGCTCATGGTCACGCACGACAGCTTTGCCGCCAGCTACACGAGCCGTGTGCTGTTTATTCGTGACGGCAAGATCTTCACCGAGCTGCGCTGCGGCGACACCGACCGCCGAGAGTTCTTCGACCGCATTATGGAGGTCGTTGCCATGATGGGCGGTGAGGGCTCCGATGCTCTGTAAACTCGCTTGGGGCAACGTCCGCCGCGCCGGCCGCGACTACCTCGTCTACCTTTTGACGCTCACCCTGGGCGTCACGGTCTTCTATGCCTTTAACACCGTCTCGATGCAGGTCGACATCGCCGGCATCGAGGAAGCGGGCTTGTCCGAGGTCATGGGTACCATGCTCGGCTACCTCACGTACTTTTTGGCCGGCCTCATGGCCTTTTTGATGGTGTACGCCAATAACTTCATCATGAAACGCCGCAAAAAGGAGTTTGGCCTGTACCAGGTGCTCGGCATGGGGCGCGGGCGCGTCGCCACGATTATGGCGCTCGAGACTGTGATCGTTTCGGTCGGCGCCTTTGTCACCGGCATCGTGCTGGGCGTGGGGCTCTCTCAGCTCATGGTATTCTTTACGGCCTCGCTCTTTAAGACACAGATCGCCAATTTCCACTTCTTCTTCTCGGTGCATGCGTTCAACCTGACCCTTGCCTGCATGCTCGTAATGTTTGTGCTCACGTTGCTGCTGAACCTTCTCGCCGTGCGTCGTACCAAACTCATCGAGCTTATGGGTGCCGAACGTCGCAACGAGAGCATCAAGACACGCAACCCCTGGATTGCGATTGCCATCTTTGCCGTGGGCGTGGTGCTGGTGGGCGTGGCCTATTACCGTCTGCTACGTGATGGGTTCCCGCTCACCGCGACGGACAGCAAGCTGCAAGAGGGCATGAACCAGTTTGGCATCACGACCGCTATGGTTACCGTGGGCACCTTTGCCCTGTTCTGGGGACTCTCGGGCATGCTCATCAAGCTGCTGCAGAGCCTGCGCGGTGTGTATTGGCGCGGCCTCAACATGTTTACCGTGCGCCAGCTTGCGGCCAAGATCAGCACGGTGTGCTTTTCGATGGGCGTCATCGCGATGATCCTGTTTTTGGCCATCACCTCGGTGACGTGCGGCATGTCGATCGCCAACGTGATGAACAAGAACCTGGAGCGCTATACGCCGGCCGATATGTCGCAGACGTATAGCTATTACACGCCCGATGATCTCGACCATTACAAAGAGTATGCTGACCCGTCTGAGGCCGATCGTATGGTGCCGGCTGACGCAACGGTCGACTTGTACTCTGCGTGGCATGGTGAGCTTGTCGATCCGGACAATGATACGGAGAGTATTTATGGTAAGTCGGCGGACAACAGCGTCGAGACCGGCAAGAAGGTCAATATCGCCGATGTTGCCGGTGAGCATGTGCAGATCGATTCGTATCTGAGTTATCCGCTTGGCGGCTCGGATCCTTCGGTGACTCCAGGTGAGATGTGCAAGACCATGGGCGAAAAGCTCCCCAAGGCGCTCGAGGGTAGCAACGCCGACACGACAGGCCTGTCTGTGACGCCGGCAAGTCAGTACAACAAATTGCGTCAGATGATGGGCAAGGAGCCGGTGCACATCGGTCACGACCAGTATCTGCTCACATGTGATATGGGCGGCGAGCTGGTCGACCTGTACACCAAGTATATGGCTGGCGGCCATGCCCTTACCTTGGGCGGGCATACGCTCAAGCCCGCAACCGATAAGTCGGACGAAGATACGGCGGCCATCGCCAACTCGGCGATGGGCAGCAATCCGGGTACCGTCGTCGTTGCCGACGAGCTGTTGTCCCAGCTTAATCTGCAGCCGTATTCCAGTAGCCTGCTCGTTAACTACAAACAGGGGATGGATACGACCGAGGCAGACGAGAGCATTAAACACACTCTGCTCGACAATCTGCTCGTTGACGGCAAGGAGCCGGGGTCGTGGGGAATCTTTATCACACGCTCCGAGATGTACACGCAAGCAGCGCAAATGAACGGTCTTATTAGCTACCTAGCCATCTACATCGGCTTTGTATTGGTCGTTGCATGCGCGGCGATTCTGTCGATCCAGCAGCTCTCCAACGTGGCCGACGGCAGCCGCAGCTATCGTGTGCTGGCACAGATCGGCTGCGACGACCGCCAGATCCGCCATTCGGTGATGGCGCAGCAAGCGGTATTCTTCCTGTTCCCGCTGGCAGTGGGCCTGGCGCACTCCTTTGTGGCACTTAAGGTGATCATCGAGCTGGTGAGCATATTCGGAAATATGAGCATCGGTGGCACCGTGGGCCTCACCTGTGCAATCTTCCTGGCAGCCTACGGCGGCTACTTCCTGGTGACCTACCTCATGAGCACCGGCATGGTGCGAGCCGCCATCGCCACCCGCTACAGCGAGTAACAAGCGGGCAAAACCATCGCAAAGCCACTGCGAACAACCGCTGCGGAGGGAGTCGGACTCCCTCCGCAGCGGTTTTTTGTCTATCGGATGCCTTTCAGATGCAAGTGAGTAGACTTTTTTGGATTTGCCGAGCACATCGCGACAAATGCGCGGTATAACCGCAGGTCAGCGCTGTGGCGTTTTGGGGCGTGCTTGGCCTCCTGCAAAAAGTCTACTCACTTGGTTTTGCTGTTAGAAAGTCGCCGCAAGGGAAAGCGGCTCCGTTGACGTTTGCCCAGATAAAACCCGCCAAAATAAACCTGTCCCTTTTTGGCGGGTTATCGCTTCCAAAAGTGGAGGATCAGGGTGGCGCCTTTTTGCGGAAGGGGCACATTGATTAATTCGGGTAACAGTTTTTTACGCCGGGGACGATGTTAAAATAGCCTAAATGCTATCTAGGAGCTTTGATTTTATGGCAACCGAGGCGGCTACCCTACAAAACGTGACGCGCTCGTTCCTCTGGCATCCAATTATGTTGTTTATAGGGGCGGCTGGTCTGTATTGTGTGGCGCCAAGTATTTATGCGGGCCTTTCTGGCACCGTTCTTATCGGCCTGCATCTGCTTTCGGGCTTCTGTGTGGGCCTCATCTCTCGCCCCGTGGGACCGGGTATTTCCAAAAGGCTTTTTGGACTTATGCTCGCAGATATTGCACTTCTTTTGATGTACACGATATCTCTTAATGTGTTTCATCAATTTCATGTTGTGGTTTCGGCGCTCGCGTTCATTTTGTTGTTGCTAGCCCCCTTGCTTGTCGCTTGCTGTTCTTGGGCGCTTGGCGGTGAATTCGCAAACATGCGTGCGGGATCAAAGGGGAAACATGTAGCCGATGACCCTACTCTCCACGGGTATCCTGAGCTCGCTCTTTACGGCCCCGTTGTGCTCTTGATTGCTTTGCTTGTTGGCCTTCAGTTTCTTCTCGTTCCGTTGATGGAGTCCATCGGTTCTTTCCTTTCCGTTAACGCCGAGATGGGGGTTGCTGCCTCGCTCGCCGAACCTCTTGCGTTTGGTAATGCTGCCGTTATTCTTGATACGGATTGTTTGTTTTCGCGCAATATAAACATCGGAGCTGTGCTCCTGAGCTTTGGTGGGCATCAAGAGATCGTATTGCTTCTGGTTACCGCCTTGGGCAGCATTCTTGCCAGGGCCATAACGCGATTTTTACCAGACTTAACGAGCACTTTTTCTGCGGCTGCCAAATTAGGAGGAAAGCACTCTTCAGTTGCCGATATCCCTGCGGCTTCGGGTTTTTCTCAAAGGGAGTTCGCGGTTTTCTCTATGAGGATAGAGGGAAAAACGTACGAGGAGATTGCTTCTGCCTTGGACATTTCCCCGTCTACCGCCCGTACCTATTTGTCGCGGGCCTTGACTAAAACCGGATATAAGAGCATTTCAGAGGCGACCGCTGGGCTTCTTTTGTCAAAGGATGCGTGGCATCTTGACGCAGCAAATGGCCATGATCACCGTTCAGAATCGCTGGGGCCCTCATCGTCCAATCGGAACTGCAGGATAGTCTTCGCCTGCTTCTTGTTTATGTATGCGTCTGGAATGGGCATCGAGGAAATCCTCGTATATTTCGGCTTTGAGCATGATGCGATAATCCTATCGATAGCTATAGTGCTTGTGGCCCTGTGTTGCCGTGCGGCTATACGGTGGATGTCTGAAATGCACTCGTGCCTTTCGCCTGAACTTACTCTTTCTTCGGTGTCTGTGGGTGCTGGAGCAGCGTTCTGGGTTCACGATGTGGTAAGTCGGCTGTACATTTTCTTTGAGTCCGTTGGGAGCGGTGAGGCCGTTGGCGGCCTTTTGCTTGCTTTACGCGTGACTGCGTTCCTTGTCGTACTTATCCTTATGGCTTATTCGCTGCTATTCTTGCGTTCGAAAGATACAGTTCGGGCGGCTGATCGACGCGATGTCGTGCGTGAGGCTTTCTTGAGGCTTGGCTTCACGCCGCTTTATGCCGACATCATGGCATGCGTTTTTGATGGTAATAGAACCGCCGAGATTTGTGCGCATCTTAACGTTGCTCGGGGAACCGTCAAAGAGGCCAAGAGCAAGAGCTATGCCTTGCTTGGAGTTCACTCAGAGCGTGAACTTAGAGATAGGGTTTTTAGTCTTATAGCAGATGTTATAGAAAATAGCAGGTAGAAGCCTGTAGACAAACAAGATTGTAAATCCATCCCACGCGTCTACAGACAGTTCTGACGATAAAGGTGATACTTCCGGACAACGGGTCCGACGACCCGTGCGTTGCGATCCGGAGGTGCTTACTGTGAAGACTTGTGATTGCCTCACATATGTACGGCTTAATTTAGAAATACTTGCGCACAACCGGGGAACTATGTTGCTGACGGCGCTGCTCGCGCTCGTATTCTGCATCCCGGTATTTCTATCCGTTCCAACGGGAGCGGATTATCTATATGGTAGAGCTTCCATCGAAGATCAGAGAGCCCTTTTGGTCTCTCAAGTCTCTGACGGCGTTTATGACACTGCCCCACAGGAGCTCAACAGCATCATTGCCGACGAAAGGGCGTGCCTTGATCGAGCGCTTGAAAGCAAGGCAGACTCCAGAGAGTATTACGATGCGATTGCCGATTACGACAATCTATTGCTCAAGGAATACCGACTCGGTTATTTGAATGGCGTTGATTCGGAGTTATCGCTTGAGGCCCAAGGGCGTCTTCCCCGAGCCATAGCGATGCTGCCCCATCCGGAATCGTACGGCTCAACAACAAAAATGCCTGGGATGATTCTTCTCGCATATTATTGCGGCGCTGTTCCGGCAATAGCGTGGCTTTTAGTTCCGGTCCTCGTCCTCTATATGTCGCTTGAGGGGGATGGAAAGCGGTTCTACGATCGGGCGTTGTTGTCAAAGTTAGAGATGAATGCATGCCGCGTTCTCGTCTCTGGTATTGCATCGACGGTGGTTTTGGTTCTGGCGTTGGTTCCCTGTTTTGTATTGGCAACGGTGTTTAACGGTGTCGGTCAGACAGAGTACCCAGTCGTATTCATTCAGTATGGTGACGTAGTCGAAAGAACTGTGTTAGTTCAGCTAGGGCTATTTGCCGTCTTTGAAGCTGCGCTGTCGGTGATGTTTGCTTGCTTGGGCGTGTGCGTGTACGCCGGAAGCAGAAACAGGGCCATTTCGTCTATGGTGATCGCTCTTGTGGGGGGCATAAGCCAGCTTCCATTTTATGCGAGCAAAGATGCTCCATGGCATGCGTTGCTGCCGTATATGGTGTCGAGCTATTCTGCCTCTTCGTTTGCGCTCGGCGGCGCTTCTTACGCCAATGGAGCGGAGGTATCTCTCGTTCCTGAAGCCAGCGCATCGCACTGCTTCTTTGCCGTGATGGGCGCGTTTGTTGTTTGCGCGTTGGGAGTCATCTCGTTTTCGCGTCTAAAAAGCAAGAATCGTTGGGCCTGGAACCATATTCGCCCGGATAGTTTGGGCGAGAAAAGCTTGCTCTCTCTGTCGCTGGATGCGTTGACGGTTGGAAAAAAGCAGCTGGTAAAGGGATTGCAGCTTGATATGACCGCTGGCCAGATATGGGGTCTTGTCGCGCCAAATGGACATGGCAAGACTACGTTACTTAATACTCTTTGGGGAGATGCTGGGCCATCAGTGCGCGTGTCAGGTGCTCTCTGCTTTCATGCAAAACTATGCGTCGACTGTGAGGAAATGAGAAAGGTATTCTTCTTGGTTCCGAATAGGCCGTCGCTGTTGATTCCATACATGACCGTTGCTTTTCATCTCGACCGATGCAGGCAAATTTGGCATTCACCTCGCACTTTGGACCAAGTGCTTGATCGCTTTGACTTGACTGAGCTGATGAATACGCCCGTATCTAGGCTGTCTGATGGAAATAGACAATTACTTAATGTGGCGATGGCGTATATGTCCTATTGCGAAGTCGTCCTTTTGGATGAGCCCATGAATGCACTTGATGTGAGACACGTTGCGATCGTTTCGAATGCTCTTAGAGATGAAGCGGGTAGGGGAGCACATGTCATCATCTCTTCTCATCTTATCGGAAACCTCGAATCGCTCTGCGATGCCGCCGTATTGCTCACAGGAGATGACTCGCGTGTCGTTACCCGAGAAATGGGAGGTGATTCGGAGTGGATCGGTAATGTGTACACGCAGCTTTTCAAGACGAACGACAGTGAAACTAGGAAAGGAAGATAACCATGAAACGCCATGTAACGAAGAACTTTGTGAAGGCAATGTTCGCATGTTTTATGCTTACTCTGTCGATGGTCGCAATTCCCGTTTATGCGACGGCGCAACCAGATGCAGGTTCTGTTGCACCTTGTCGTCTTGTGACGGCGGATGTCTTGGACACCTACAAATCGTTCTCCACTGCAAACCACCCGAGTGAGAATATTGACTGTTTCGATCAGACATACAAGAGGCTGTCTTTCAAAACTTCGTATTCTCGTACGGGGCAAACGATTCTCTATACGGGTGCAGCGTTAAGCCCACGCGGCAACGGGATGCCCGGGTTTGAGACAAAATATCAGTGCACATATCGTACCTGGTAGATAACTCTAGGATCGGGTCTTTCCGAATAACTTTGCAGTGAACTTGTTTAACGCTGCAGCTCCTTCGTTTATCTCAATCTGTAACATCTGGCTGGCAAAAACGCCTCCACCTGTTACAGATCGAGATTATTCGACGCGCGCTCTGTAACTCGTCTCGATCTGTAACAGTAAGACGGCGATTTGGCCTCCATATGTTACAGATTGAGACGAAAGAAATTGTGAGTCAAAAGGCCGCCGCGAGGGAAAGCAGCTCCCCTCGCGACGGTTGGCGTTTGCCCAGATAAAACCTGCCAAAATAAACCTGTCCCTTTTTGGCAGGTTATCGCTTCCAAAAGTGGAGGATGAGCGTCGTGCGGTTTTGCTGTTCGGTTTTGACCAGGATGTTGTGGATGTGGGTCTTGACGGTGCCCACGGCAAGGAATAGCTCGTCAGCGATCTCTTGGTTCGATTTGCCCAGTACGACCAGACGCATAACTTCGGTCTCACGGTTGGAGAGCTTGTAGGCGTTGCGATAGAAGGGCATCTGCTCTTCGATGTGTCGATCAAGATCGCTGACGTTCTTTTCCTCGGGCGCCTCCTGCATGCGGATTGAAAGCACGTGGTAGGAGTAGATGATCAGCAGAATCGCAAAGTAGCAGGCAAAAACGTTTTCGCTAAAGTTGCGCTCGGACAGATATAGTTGCAGCCAAGAGGGCGCCAGACTCATGGGGACAATCAGAATGTTGTAGAAATCCTCGGCAACGATGCAACCGACCAGAATAGCGCCGATAATCAGGTGCTTTCGTTGGTTGTTAACGCGTGCCTTCAGCTCGACTTGCGTGCTCTTGCGTGCCGTCCAAAAGATATATAGCCCCACGAAAACAAGGAATACCTGACGCATCGTGTAGTAGAGCCATTGATGAATGGGGCCGTAGGGGACAGCGACGATAATCAGCAGCTCGCTCAGCAAGAACGTTGCGACGGGAATGACAAACTGCTTTTTTGAATGCTTGTCGAGCAAATCCATGGCAATGAGCCAAATAAAAGCCTGCGAAGCGGTCGCCACAAAGGTCCGCAACACAGGCATGGTAATTGAGTAATAGTCGCTGGCTGGAAAACTCTGGTTTTGCAGCGTGTATTCAAAAAAGAAAATCTCGGTCATCTCGATGGCATAGCAGATAAATACGCCGCTGCCATAGATAAAGAAGCTTCGACGAGACGAGGCATAGGCGGCAAGCGAGAGCACCGCCGTCACAATACAGATCACGAGTATCGCTAGGGTATAGAAGAACATCAGGGTGTTCATCTGTCACCGTCCCATCTCATTTATTCTATGGCCGAGCTCTGTATACCTTGTGGGATATAGACGTCTCAACCCTTCGTTTCATTGCGGATTAGGCGCCGAGATACAGCATAGCCGTATACCGTTCGCGGTTCTAGATGGTAAACCCCCTGTAAACTCTTGACCTGCGGGTTTATATTGGTTTAGAGGGGGTGTAACTCCATGAACGGTCTTTAATCCCGAATAAACTAGGTAAAAATTGCATACGGGTGAATGATGGTCTTGTCAACACGAGGCGTGATGTTCGAGCGCCTCATAGTAATAGTCGGCAAGACCGGCGGAAAGGAAATCGACATGGCACTGCCTAAGGATTTCATCGACACCAACGACTTCACCAAAGAGCAGATCCTGGCTATCGAGGATCTTGGTCTGGCAATGAAGAAGGCCATCAAGGTTGACGGTTATTATCCGCACCTGCTCCGCAACAAGAGCCTTGGCATGATCTTCCAGCAGGTCTCCACCCGCACTCGTCTTTCCTTCGAGACCGCTATGACCGACCTCGGCGGCCATGCTCAGTTCTATGGCCCTGGCACCATCCAGCTCGGCGGTCACGAGTCCCTGGGCGACACCGCTCGCGTTATGGGCTCGCTGCTCGACATCATGATGGCTCGCGTTGACCGTCACAAGGACGTCGTCGGCCTCGCCGAGGGCTCCGCTGTGCCCGTCATCAACGGCATGTCCGAGTTCAACCATCCCACGCAGGAGATGGGCGACCTCATGACCATGCTCGAGAACCTCCCCGAGGGCAAGAAGATCGAGGACTGCACCCTGGCCTTCATCGGCGACGCCACCCAGGTCTGCGTCTCCCTCATGTTCATCGCCTCCAAGGTCGGCATGAAGTTCGTCCAGTTTGGACCTAAGGGCCACCAGATCCCCGACGGCGGCCTGCACGTCGGCACCGTCGAGGAGCGCGCCGAGTTCGGCAAGCAGATGATGGCCATTGCCGAGGAGAACTGCAAGGTCTCCGGTGGCTCCATCGTCATCTCCGACGACATCGAGTGCATCAAGGGCGCCGACTTCATCTACACCGACGTGTGGTATGGCCTGTACGACGAGGAGGTCTCGGGCGAGAACTACATGGACGTGTTCTATCCCAAGTATCAGGTCACCATGGACATGATGAACTTCGCCGGCCCCAACTCCAAGTTCATGCACTGCCTGCCGGCCACCCGCAACGAGGAGGTCGTCGACGAGGTCATGGACGATCCCGAGCGCTCCCTGTGCTGGGTCGAGGCCGAGAACCGCAAGCACTCCATCCGTGCTCTCCTTGCCGCTCTGGGCAAGCGCACCCCGCTCAACGACGAGGGCGTCGAGTACTCCGCCAAGGCCGAGCTCCACGCCGCTCTCGAGGCTCTCGAGCAGCTCTAAGCCTCAAGGCTACTAAACGCACGTTTGCGGGCGGCGGATGCTCGTCTCCTGTCGCCCGCTCACCGAGGCCCAAGCAATTGCCTTAGTCCTTGGGGTCTCGGATCTGTCCAAGACTGAGCGAAGGAGCTCATCATGAGCGACGGAAAGAAAAAGCTTTCCTTCTTGACGGTCATTTCGACCATCATCTGCGTCGTCTTCGTTTGCGAGGCCGCCGCTCCTGCTGCTGCCATTGGCAACCAGCAGTTCTTCTGGTGGATCTTCCT
>JAXKBI010000013.1:0-1856 GCA_036553105.1 Eggerthellaceae bacterium | reverse complement strand
GTCCCCATGTTGCGGGCGTCAATAAATAGCGTTTTCCTGGGGCGCTTTTTCTGTCTGTCAAGAATCCACAGCGATACCGGAATTTGCGTACGATAAAACAGCTGCGTCGGCATAGCAATGATGCCTTCCACGAGATCATCTTCGACTATAGCGCGGCGAATATCTCCTTCGTTGTTGGTCTGAGAGGAAAGAGAGCCATTAGCAAGTACCATGCCTATTCGGCCATGATCTTCGTACAGATGGTAAATCATATGCTGTAGCCACGCGAAGTTGGCATTACCCTCAGGCGGTACGCCATACTTCCAGCGACGATCATCCTTCAATTGGTCTCCGCCCCACTCCTTCATGTTAAAGGGCGGGTTTGCCAGAATGAAATCGAAGCGCTTGTCCTTGTGACAGTCCTTGAAAAACGTATTCTCATTGAACTGTCCCAAGTCAGCCTCGATACCCCGTATGGCAAGGTTCATCGTGGCCATTTTCCAAGTAGTGGGATTGCTTTCCTGACCGTAGATAGACAGGTCGTTGATCTTGCCGGCGTGATGTTTCACGAAATCGGTCGACTGCACGAACATGCCACCGGATCCGCAACACGGGTCGTACACGCGACCATGATAGGGCTGGATAACCTCCACCAGTGTGCGCACAATGCAGGTTGGGGTGTAGAATTCTCCGGCGTTCTTTCCTTCCTGCTCGGCAAACTTCGAGAGGCAGTACTCGTAGGTGCGCCCGAGAATGTCTCGCGTGTCGCCCTTCTCGGCCATTTTCACATTCGTAAATAGATCAACCACATCGCCCAAACGTCGTTTGTCCAACTCCTGTCGTGCGAAATTCTTAGGCAACACACCTTTCAATTTCGGGTTCTCGTATTCGATCTGACGCATCGCCTCGTCGATCACCTTGCCAATCTCCGGCGTATGAGCCTGTGCTGCAATCGTTGACCAGCGTGCCTGAGGAGGCACGAAAAAGATGCTTTGGTAAGTATATTCGTCACGGTCTTCCTCGAACCCGTCGCCTTCTTCAAGCAGCTCTAGATATCGCTCTTCGAATTTGTCAGAGATGTACTTCAGGAAGATGAGCCCCAGCACGACGCTTTTGTATTCTGATGCGTCTAGATTGCCGCGCAGCTTGTCGGCGGCTTTCCAAATCTGTTGCTCGAAACCGATTTCCTGCGTGTTCTCTTTCTTAGCCATTCGCATTCCTATTCGTAAATCTTCGTGTCGGCCCACAGCTCACATTGTGCCATAACCGTCTCCATAGCATCGTCCACTCCCTCAGGAGGATACTTGTATTTTCGGAGCAACCGCTTAATGGCTCGGCGCATTCCCGCGCGAGCATTCTCTTTGCGCTGCCAATCGATAGTGGCGCTGCGCCGCATGGCCTCAGTAAGCTCCCGCGTAATGGCCACGAGCTGGTCATTGTCGTAGAAGTCCTTTACCGCTTGCGGCTTGGTGATGGCATCGTAGAAAGCCATCTCTTCGTCGGTCAGCCCCAACGCCTCAGCCTCCGAGCGATCCCGCATCATTTCTTTGGCCATCTTCACAAGCTCTTCGATGACCTGGGCATTGGTGAGCATCCCGTTCAGGTAAGCGTTTAGGGTGCCTTGCAGCATCTCACTGAATTTTGCCGCCTTTACCACGCTGGTTTTTTGGTAGGCCTTCACCTGCTCTTTGATAAGCCGCTTCAAGCTCTCCACAGCGATGTTTCTTTGCTTCATGCGGGAGAGCTCTTCCAGAAAGGCCTCATCAAAAAGCGAGATCTCAACGCTGTCCTCTTCGAAAAGGTCAATGACCCCTTCAGCATGCACCGTTTGCTCAAGAATGGCACTAACTTTTTGGTTGAACTCTTTATAGGTCATC
>JAXKBI010000012.1:0-4491 GCA_036553105.1 Eggerthellaceae bacterium | reverse complement strand
TCTTGCTATTGTTTGCGTCTATATCATCAGAATCAGGAGCCTGGTAATCGGAAAGCCCGGAAGCTTGCACGAGGTCGGCGATGTCCTCCCAGCGATTTGCCGGAATAACTGGGCACTCGTCCACCGCATTTTCATTGCCCACTGTTATGCGCTCATAAGTAACGGGGTCTGTGTAGCTGCAACATATTCGATGCACATGATCCGATTCGCTGATTCGGAAGAAAAAGCAATCATCGTGACTCATGGTGTCTTGATACCATGAAAGCTCCACCAATTCGAAATTTTCGACTTTTCCGTAATCCTGATTCGAGGCAACTGCGGGCTGGTTGGGGTTTTCCATATTGCCCCCATCAAGAAGATGGTATTTGACGACGAGATGACGCGCTATGAGAATCACGGCTATAACGAAAACAAGACCTGCAGCAATGCCCGCAATCCATCTCTTCATCTGCGCTCCTCAAGACAAAGCGGGATGAACGTAGCGCCCATCCCGCTCATAAAACACACCTGATGCTTGGTTTACTTCGTGGTTGCCTTGGACAGGTCGACAGTTATGGTTTGCACGTCGTCATGATACAGGTTGTTGAATTGGATCTCTACGGGAACAGTACCGGGCGGTCAAATGTCGCACGAAGTGGTCCCTCCATGATTCCGGAACAATGCTCTCCCGAGGATGTCGGGTGGTACTATTCGATGCTAGGCCGCCCGTGCGAGCGCTTCGGGCCATAAACGGAGGAAGACGCCAAACGGTGCCCCTCTCAGTGCATCGATATAGAGTTTGGACCCTACAGCTTGAACGACGATTTCCAGGACCTGTAATCGTCCTCGCTCATCTCGCCCCTTTCAAGCTCCTCCTTGGCATTGTGCCAAGCCTGCAAAGCCTGGACCATCTTCTGGGCGCCATCGGCCTTAGGATCGATGGAAAGGGTGCCATCCTTGTTTGGGGTGATGCCGAACGTGCCTTCTAGCTGGAAGAGCACCCCGAGCGCCTCTCTGGCACTGCTTATGTCGTATGCGATCAAAGCCTCCGGCTCTATGCCGAGTCCCCGGGCTATCGCCGCCAGCTGCGCCTTGCTCGGAGTCCTGTTCCCCAGCTCGTAGTTCCTTATCCCCGGCTCGGACATCTCGACCTCATCGGCCAGCTCGGCCTGGGTCATCCCCGCGCGTTTCCTGTAATAGCGGATAAGCTGGCCCAGAGGAGCTGCTTCGAGGTCTCGCGGGTGCAACTTGCCCCTTTTCGTTCGCTGCGGTTTCACCCATGAGGCGCGAACTTGCCGCCATGATACCTTGTTTCTTCCCTTCTTGTAGGGCGGCCGGAGGTGTGCAGGGCGCACAAAGCGAACGGAGCGCGCAAGGCGAGCAGACCTAAGTCAGATTCGGGTTACACATTGCGCTATCGTAAGCATGTTGATGTTCCCCAACCCCACCGAGCGCGACCATGATATCGGGGATGTCCGAAAAATCCAAGCGAGGAGCCCTAAAATGCTTAGGAATGCGAAAAAGCTGCACACGGTGGAGAAGCGGATGACCCCGTCTTCAGAGAGATGACAGTTACAAGCTTATAGCTGGCATCGAAGGAAGTCGCCCAGGTTGAATATGCCCATGTCGTGGACGTATTCAAGCTGGGCGCGATTGTCAGAAGGGCATCAATCCAAGCGTATTTGTCAATGAAGACATCAGTCGCGGCTTACCGGTTTATTGGCTTTGGCGTTGCGAGCGACAAGCCAGAAGAGGAAACCGACACCGAAGGTGCAAAGCGTAATGAAGGTGAACTGCAACACGTTGCCCGTCAGCATGCCAACATTGGCTAAGCCGATGCAACCCAGAATGCATACCATGTATACGACCGCAACGCCGAACGTCAGCCAGAATGTCTTCCAGGAGAACATCTTCCTCTTACCATAGAACGTGCAGATCGTATAGATGCCAAGAGGAATGAAGAGAACGATCGACGTTGCAACACCGGGGTTGTAGCCCACATTGGGCAGCTGGGCTACATGGGAAAGTCCGTTGACGAGCGCGAAGATGGGCATTGCACCGCAAAGCGCCGGATAGCGCCGAGAAAGCACGGCCAGCACGGGGCCCGTGATCCACACGAACGGTATATTGCAGCCAAGGTACGCCCCTTCCGTCACGGCGGCACCAAGGCCCATCTCGTTCATCATGTAGGTGAACTCCAACGTGCGTCCGGCAAAGTCGACGCCATATTCCTCGAAGTTGTGGAACATGTACTCAATGGCGCCGAGCCATGCGATAAAGGTTGGGTCTTTCCAACGGCTTACCGAAAGGTTGCTTCTCAGCAGGTTCGTGGTGAAAGCGATGATCGTGAGCGTGATTGCGGCTCCCAGACCCATCCAGGGCCAGCAATGGAAGAACAAGCTGTAGCCATCAGTTAGTTCCATACGTGCCTCCTTATGCGGGTTTGTACTTCGCTTCGATTCTAAAAAGCAAGTCGGCACATTAAAACAGTTAATAATAGACAATATGTATAATTAATTTAGGATAATACTATATTATACTATTTAAGAACTTGCATGTTGAGGAGAGCTATGGGACGTCCCAAATACCAAGATGGAGACACAAAAGCGAGAGCGCGCATAGAGGGTGCGTTCTGGGCGCTGCTGGCAGAGGACTCCTACGATAAGATCACTGTTTCCACCATCGTCAAGAGGGCAAAAGTCAATCGCAACACCTTTTACTACCACTTCGAAGACATACGCGACTTAGCCCTGCAGGCCGTCTCGGAGACATTTCTTGACCCCCGTTTCGCCACCGTGGTTATGTCGCAATTGGGGATGAATAACGAAGTGGCCCAAATATTAGACGATGTGCCTGATATTGCCGAACGACTTGGCAAGATCACCTTGATCGCCGGTAGCCATAGTCCGACCGAGCTCAAAAACATCCTGAAGGAGCAGATTCGGTCCATTTGGTGCGCGGTATTCCAGATTGATTACGACGCCCTCGAAGAGCGCGACCGTCTTGCCATTGAGTATGTGCTGGGTGGCATTCTGTCGCTTCTTGCCTATAAGGCCGACGTCAATCCTGCGATGTCATTCAGCGATGTCTCTGCCGCTGGCATTGATCGTCAAGCGGCCACTCTCCTCAGGCAGATGAGCGCGCAACAGCATCGCGCGTGAACAAGGGAAGCGGGAGTGCGAAACAGGGTGGAACAGGGGACGTAGCACTGTTCCATCTACTGTTGCCTGCTGCTTTTCCTAGCTTCCTCACGCGCCCCTGCTCTTTGCAAGAAGGAGGGCAGCCTGCCATCTTCCTGGGTGTAACAGTGCTACGTTCCCTGTTGCACGCGCACGGGCTAGCGACCCATTTTCTCGTGATACTTGCGCAGCGCATCATCGAAGCTGCCGACGGTACGCTTGAAATACACCTGGTATCCGATGCAGCAGATTACGAGGATGACGAAATAAGATGCCAAGCGCTTCGCCCGAAGCGCCCATGTCTCTTAGTCTTAATGCTTCGTTCACGCTTGTGTTGGTTCCACTGCGCCCCTTACCATTTGACTTTCCTAAAAGCCTGTCTACGAGCGCTTTCTTGCCGCCGCGCCATTCGTATATGGAATCGAAGTTCTGCAGAAAGAACCATTTGCCTATCGACCTCAAGCTAGACTCCACATCCCAGCTCGCATCGGATTTTGACGTTCGCTTCGAAGGGGCTTTTTCGGGCGATTGATTACGTTGAGGTCGTTGGCGATCCGCTATCGTCGAAACCGCTTGGGCAATCAGCTCCTTGACTATGTCGGAGGTCTCACGCGCATCTTCCATAGCTGCTATTACGGCTTCGCAGTTGCGTCAATGCTCGTCCCAAAGCTCGTTTCCAACGAGTTCCCTGAAATCAATCTTCATCGGCTTGAAGGCTTCTTCATAGCGCTCAAGCCTTTCGATGCGCTCGTGCAGGTTGGGAACTCCGCGCGTCTTGGGAGAGAGGCTAGCATCACTGACAATCCATTCTCGCCACTCCCTGTTGCCCTTAGATTGGTTGCACTTGCTGCATGACGGTACGAGGTTACGAATCTCACTGATGTAGCCTGTCGGGGTCTTCTTGTAAATGAGCGGATTGAGATGATCCCATTTCGTACAGACGTCGCCACAATATGCGCAGCGGACATTGCAGCTCGTCTCCCCAAGTGTTTCTAGCGCGTCCAATACTTCTTCTTCGGTAGGTTTTATGCATGGGATTATCCCATTGACGAATGACTTCGTGACGCTTGAACTCAGACCTGCGACCTTCACGGGCTTCGGCATTTTGAAAACGCTCATCGTTCGCCGCGAATTGGCCGAACTCCTCTTTGTCCCAATAGGGGATGGACGACCTGAGCGATGAGACGGCATTGGAGTACGAGCGGTCGTCGAGCTGGTTTTTAATCTGGTCCATATAGAATTCAAGGTCGGACATCTTCATGTTCCCGGTGTTGTGCTTGCCATTGATCAGGTTATCTAAAATCGTGAGATAGATGAATGCGCTTCCTTGGTT
>JAXKBI010000011.1:0-2532 GCA_036553105.1 Eggerthellaceae bacterium | reverse complement strand
ATTGCTCTTCAGTTGTTGCGCCATCATCGACGGCAGTTGTGGTAGAGGGAATTATAGCGCATGGTGCGAGCCTGAGCGACCGCGCCATGCGCCACAGCCACACGCGGTCGCCGTCAGATCCCAGAACAAAGCCTTAGCAGTTGTGGTGATTGTGGCACTTCGGAAGAATATCTTCTTCGGCTAAAAAGAGACCGTCAGTTCGGCTGAATCTAGGATCGTGTTCCTATTAGCATCGGTTATCGAAATGGTCATACTCACATTACCCACCTTGGACAGATCGAACCGATCGGCTTTGTCCTCCACCATAGAGCTCAGAAGCAAATCGTCTATGACAAAGCGCTTTCCAGGAGCAACCGTGTCTACCGTCCATGGCCCTTCGTAAGCCAACGCCCCATCAATGGACACATCACTCACATGTACGATTAGGGCATCATCAGTATTATTCGTGAGCTCAACCATAACAGCCTTTTCACCTTCCTGATTGGTGAGCAAGAAGGCCGAAAGAGCATCAAGACCGGCGGCGCCGAGGCTATGGTCGATCGACGAAGCCGCTTCGACATCGTATCCAAGTCTTTGAGCAAAAGCAGGACTATCGAGGAAGCCAGCGAAAGTGCCTGAATCAATCGAGTCCTCTCCGTAAAGGGATGTCGCCACTTCAATAATACCCTTGAAAACCTCTTCGAATTCATCGTTAACCGCGCGAACACCTAATCCAAGCGCCCCTATGCCCTTCATCCCGTACAGCTGCAATTCCCAGAGGGAATAGCCAATCTCCTCCTCCGTTGTTTCCCCAGCTGGGAGCTGCACACTCAGATGACCTGCCGTCATCATGCATCCATTCACGTAATTGGCGCTGTAGCCCAGCGTCGAGGTCATGACGTCGAGTTCCCCTTCCGTGTTGTTGGTGATCGAAAGCGTAAGGTAGGCCATATCGTTTCGATACTCTAGCTTTTCCGCTACGATAGTTAGCGCGTCATCGTCGAGCAGCACCGTCTGCTCGATAACCCCGTCAAGATTGAACGGTGCGGCCGTCTGCGATTCTTCAGCTTTAGAGTCATTGTCACCCTCTGCGTCTTCAGCCATCGGAGGGATCTGGCTCGCAGTAGTATCGGACGGCTCGCCAACGAATCCACCCTGCATCCCGCACCCTCCGAGACACGCTCCGCTCAACGCCAAAACGGCGCAGAGCATTGTTATATTTAGCTGCTCCTTCATTAGGGCATTCCCTTCTTCTTCGAGAACAAAACCATTCTGCAAGCAAATAGAGCGAATCTAATTATGAGAAACACGAAGGAGGATTTCCTCAGTTACCAACTGAATTTCTGAGATGTACGAACTAGGTCAGGCTCGAACATTTCAGAAGAATATCGGCCCCTGCGAGCTCATGAGAAGAGGAGCCAAAAAGTGCTTGTCAGGATTCTCAAAGCATGGTATAAGCTTTTCTTGGTGGTGCACATAGCGCTACCTCCAAGCGCCGGGGGCTTATCCCCCGGCAACTTTTATATTAGGGGAACAAAGACAATGCGCGAATTATCACTTTTCGTTGATGAAAGCGGCGATAAAAGTATTGCTACCCGATACTATTTGCTCACCTTCGTACTACATGAGCAATCCGATAGAATCACCAGCAAGATTCAGGCCTATGAGCAGACCTTAGCTGCTGCAGATCTTCCTAACATTCCTTTCCATTCAGAACCCCTCTTGAATGGTCACGACGATTACGAAAACCTAGGGTTAACCCAGCGCAAAAAACTACTCGTCTCCTTCAACGTCCTAGTGCAACGCCTCCCCATCCAGTACAAGACCTTCCTCTACAAGAGAAGCGAGTTCCCAAACATTGAGAAACTTGCTGCGCGCATGAGGCGTGATGCGTCGGAGATGATAGCGGATCACCTCGCCTACTTCCAAGGCTTCGATCATGTAAAGCTCTACTATGACAACGGCCAGGCCATAGTGAAGAAAGCTTTAGATGAGGCGATTTATTCGACTCTTTCCAAAGAGGCCGTGGTAAAGAAGCGCACAACAATGACTGAATACCGACTGGCCCAGGTGGCCGACTATCTTTGCACCATTGAGCTTGCTGCCGTCAAATATGCCGCCAAGGAAAACGGAGCTACCTACGACAAGTTTTTTGGCGGGGTCGGATCATTCAAGAAAAACTGGCTAAAGCAGGCACGAAGGAAGATGCTGCGCTCGTAGCCTCGGACACCATTCGCTTGGGCGGTAAACGACGGGAGGGCCGCCACTGTGGCCCTCCCGGCTAAAAGACGCTCCTCTATCCCTCGAAATGCTCTACGGCTTCGGCGAGGTGGTCGATGATGTCGATGGACTGGGGGCACATAGCCTCGCAGGTGCCGCACTGGATGCACTTCGAAGCGGGCCCCTCAGCGGCCTGCCAAGAGTAGAGGCCCTTGACGAACTCGTTGTCTTCGGTAGTGCGCTCCAGGTTCAGCAGGTTCATGGCGATGGGGATCTTCACGCCCTCGGGGCAGTCCTTCACGCAGTAGCCGCAGTTCGTGCACGGAATGAGGT
>JAXKBI010000010.1:0-3097 GCA_036553105.1 Eggerthellaceae bacterium | reverse complement strand
TCCCTGTCCGAACCGGCCACCGAAGCGGAGCGCGCCGTGGCGTCGGTGTGGGAGGAGCTGCTCGATGCGGGGCCCGTCGGAAGGGAGTCGAACTTCTTCGAGCTGGGCGGCGACAGCCTCATGGCCATGAGAATGACGAGCGCTTTGGAAAAGCGTCTTGGATTCAAAATTGGACTTCAAGAATTTATATCCGATCCGACTGTAGCCGGAATCTGCCAAAAGATAGATACGACATGCGGGGACACATATGAGGAGGGAACCCTATGATGGACGAGATCCGATGCCTTCTTGAAGAGATGGCAGATGCGGGAATACGTTTATGGGTCGAGGACGGAAAGCTAAAATTCAGAGCGCCATCTGGAGCCATGACGGTAGAAAGGGCTAACCTGATAAAGAAGAACAGGGATGCTGTAATCGCAGCCCTCAACGAACCTCGCCCGATAAAGCGCGAGCCCGAGAAAAGGTACGATCCTTATCCTCTTACAGACATACAGCAAGCTTATCAGCTTGGCAAGAGCGAAGCTTATCCCTACGGCGGAGTGGGATGCCAAGGGTACATGGAGATTAGCTTGGGAGGCGTTGAATTCGAGCGATTGAACAACGCATGGCGAAAAGTGGTGGCTCGGCATGACGTACTTCACTCGGTCATTTCTGAAGACGGTTATCAGCAGGTGCTGGAAGAATATGATGTGGGATTGATTGAATTCGTCGAAGCCGAATCGCGAAGCTTAGAAGAGGTCGCTTCCGAATGTCGTAGAACCATGGATCACAAGGATTATGCAACCTCGGTCCATCCGTACGAACTGAAAGTGAGTACTGATGGGATTAAGTCAATCCTCCACATATCAGTCAACTTGGCTCTTTGTGACTTTTTGAGCATTACCATAATCCTCAATGATCTGGCTCGGGCATATGACGGCGAGCAACTAGATAGCAGCGACGAGATTTCCTTCAGAGATTTTGTCATGGATGCAAAAACCCGAGGAGTTTCCAGCCCTTCTCTAAAAGCAGATGAGGAATACTGGTCGGCACGCATTGACGAATTGCCTCCCGCCCCTATGCTTCCCATGGGGCCGAATCCTGACGTGCGAACGGGAGTTAGATTCATTAGGCACCAGATGAGCCTTACCGATAACGAATGGGCAGAATTCCGTCGCACAAGCGCAGAGAAAGGGGTTACCCCCACAGCTGCATTGGTCGCTGCATTCTCGGACACTTTGGCGCTGTGGGCGGAATCATCGGATTTCACGATCAATATGACAATGTTGAACAGGGGGGACGACATTCCTGGAATCATGCGTACGGTCGGTGATTTCACAATGTCAAGCCTATTGGGATTGATTCGTGACGAGCGCGCGCCCTTCTTCTCCCGCGCTCGTGCAGCGCAATCACAGCTATGGTCGGATCTTGAACATAGAAGCTTCTCCGGAGTCTCCGTGCTGAGAGAGATCGCGCGACGACGTGGACGTGCGGGCGGTGGGGCGCTCATGCCGTTCGTTTTCACGAGCAGCATCGGCCTACGCGGAGGATCGTCCTTGAGTGAAACAAGCCTCTTTCGTGGCTCTCGAGTCATCGGCGGACTTTCACAAACCCCCCAAGTATGGCTTGACTGCCAAGCGATGGAGTGGAATGGGTCTCTTGTAATCAATTGGGATGAGCGCGCTGGAGTCTTCCCTGACGGTCTGGTTTCAGATGCCTTTTCATCCTTCGAACAGACCCTTAGAAGTCTTGCCTCGAGCAAAGCGACATGGGAAGAGACACGAATAGTCCATTTACCTCAAAAGCAGAAACTTGTTCGTATCGCAGCAAACGACACCGGCAAAGAAATAGTGTCGAGTACCCTCCACTCAGACTTTATGAAGACAGCCCTCTCTCATCCAGAGCTCCCCGCCGTGCGATTGGGAGATGAGTTTGTGACATATGCGGAGCTGAGGGCGCTTTCCCTCAAAGTGGCCCATAAGTTAAAGCGAGGAGTTCGGACTGCGATCATTCTTGAGAAGAGCATTGCACAAGTAGTTGCGGTGATCGGCTGCAGCCTTGCCGGCGCTCCCTTTATTCCTCTATCCCCTGACCATCCTCGATCAAGAGTCGACACCGTTATGGGCAATGCGGAAGTGGGCGCGGTTCTCGCCAAAGCTGAAACCCTCGAAAGGCTTGACTTGGCCGGCAAAGAAGAGGCTATGGATATCGACCTTATCCTAAGCGATGACATTTCCGCTAACTTCGAGGATCGGACTTTGCCATCTGACGAAGCCTACGTGATCTACACGTCCGGCTCCACCGGGGTGCCGAAGGGGGTGGCGGTGAGCCACGCCGCCGCGTGGAACACCATCGCCGACATAAATTCTCGATTCAACGTTAGGCAGAGCGACAAGATCATCGGATTGGCCGAGCTAACCTTCGACCTAGCTATATATGATATATTTGGAATCCTTTCCGTCGGAGGAGAGCTTATCTTCCCCGAACCCTCATCACTTAATGATCCGTCGAGCTGGTGCGACGTAGTTGTTAAACGCAAGGTAACGATATGGAATTCTGTCCCCCAGCAGATGCAAATGCTTTCTTACTACCTTGATACGGCTCCGGATGTCCCCTCTCTTTCCTTGAGGCTCGCTCTCTTGTCTGGCGACTGGATACCCGTCTCTCTACCCAACGATATCGCAGATAAAATCCCTCACTTGAAAATGGTGAGCCTCGGCGGTGCCACCGAGGGAGGAATCTGGTCGATCTTCCACGAAATCAATCCATCGGATTCGGAAAAGGCAAGCATTCCCTACGGAAAGCCTCTTGCCAACCAGGAGTTTGATATCGTAGGACGCGAACTTGAATCGCTGCCTCTTCTCGTTCCGGGTGAAATCATCATTAGCGGAAAGAGCCTTGCTTCGGGCTACCTCAATGACCCTGTTCGAACATCCGAGAGTTTTATAATGCGGGATGGAGTGAAATGCTATCGAACCGGCGACATGGGCAAATACCTGGAAAACGGCGACATCGAGTTTCTCGGGCGTGCAGATCAGCAGATTAAAGTACGGGGTTACCGCGTCGAGCTAGGCGAAGTGGAAGCCGCTTTAGAAAAGGCACCGGGAGTGGACAAGGC
>JAXKBI010000009.1:0-2604 GCA_036553105.1 Eggerthellaceae bacterium | reverse complement strand
GCTTACGCCTACCTAGTAGCTAACGGACCCACCGGTCCAGCAGCAATTGCCGATGTTTTGGGCATGACAAGGCGCGGTGCGCAGAAACTTCTACAGCGTCTCGTAGAACGGGAATACTTGGAGGCGCGCGGAACAACAAGCAACCGCGTCTACTACGTGTCCAACAAACGATAAGGAGATCATCTCCCGCCTCACGCAGCTCGTTCGGAGCCCATCTGCCGCCCAAGCTGCGTGAGGTTGGGGGAGTGGCTATGCGGAAATCACCGGAACAAATGGTTTCAACGCCTCCAAGACCTTTTCTCGAGCTTCACCAGTCAGAAGCCCGATGACTTTCTCCTTGTACTGCTTGTTGTCAACACCAAAGAAATGCCCAATACTGCTCGAAGCATCCTTTGCGTTGAAAAGCCGCAGGACCTCGTCGTAGTCTTGCCGACTTAAGGCTCCCTCGAAACGCGCTTTCTGCCTTTCAAGTTCTTCTTCAGGGACAATGCTGCCTACAGCTTCTTTGAACCGATCTGAAACAGAATCATTATCGACATCGCCAAAGTCTAGCGCGCTCAGCTGAGCCTTCAGCGTTGCCACCGTTGCCTGACAGATTTGGCGTCCAATTTGCCCCCGAAAGCGCTCATTAATAATGTGGTCAATGACCTTGTTCACTGCCTCGTCGACGTTGCAACAGGCAAAATGCCCCGCCACCACCCGTAGCAGCGGTTTAACTAAGAACAGGTTTTCGACCTCAGCAACAGCTATGCTGAACACACCCTTTCGTTTCAGAGCCTCTAGCTCCTTCTCACTTCGGTAATCCCGGTCGATGAGACCGTAGGCTTTTAAAGAGCGTAGACCTTCAGTGCTTGCGAAAGCCTTGGCATTGGCGATCACCTGGGTGCACCCACCGCTTGGAACAACATAGAAGTCTGGATAGAGCGCGGAGTAAAGCTGCACGTCATAACTGTTGCTCTCGCCTTCAACGAAGAGAACGTTTTTACGGTTCCCCAACAACTCCAAAAGCAGCTGTTCTGGCAAATCGCTATTCGGAATGAAGTCCCAATCCCAGTTAGCGCCATCAAAGCTCTTAACCCATATCCGCGGCGAATCCTTATGAAGCGCCGCAAACTGCACATCATGCGTTATGAAAACGAACAAACAATCAGGTCGTGCGCTTTCCAGAGCACGCCACAATCGACCCATCAAAGACGGGTGAAGATGAACCTCGGGCTCATCGATGATCAGAGTCTTGTTTTCAGGAACGCAAAGCACTTGTGCGGCAAGATAGAGAACAGAGCGCTCGCCATCGCTCATTTGAGTGCCCGGATACAGCTGTTTTCATCTCCCTGCTGAAACACAGCAGAAAACTTTGCGTCTTCTTCGATAAGGCCTCGATGGGGAAAGACCGCATGCCAAACAGCATAAAGTTTGTCGAGAACAGTCTGAGGCGTATGCGGTTTCGGCCGCCCCTCCTCCTCAGATTTGCGACAAGCATCAAAAAAATGATGTCTATCAATGTTTTGCTGCGCTAAAAGGGCTGAAAGAGCAGCATCGTAATCATCGATTAGCTTAGTGGTATCCGACTTGCCCCAATCCCAGCGAACCCCTTTATCTGGACCCCAATGATCGCTATACGGGCTCCCGTAAAAGAACTCCCCTTCTGCTTCTTCGTAGCTTTTCAGGGGTACATGCTCAGAAAAGTTAAGGCTACGTTGAGCCCCAATGCGATGGACGTCTTCGCCATTTTGTCGCTCCATCCAAGCACCAAGTTTAGATTTGCCCGAGCCATTGGCCCCGATGATAATGAGCGAGTTGACGCTCGCTTCAAATTCTTTGGCACTGTTGTTCTCGCCCGGCAAATAGTAGACGTACTATTTCGCACTAAGCATCAACATGCACCTGCCCGTTCATAAGCATAGGCAGCAGCCAATCACGCGAGGAAGATAGCTGGTCAGCTGCCTTTGCAGCCAAAATTAACTGATTGAAAACTGGAGCAACTTTATCGTAATACCGCGCCAAAATCAATTCGGTCGGAATGCTGGACGGTAGGCCTCGTTCTTGAAACGCACGTGCATCCGGTCGTGCTCTGCCAAGATGCCATCCTTGTTGTTCTCGCGCTTCACTTCCATGAAGCCCAAAGGCATGCCGTTCACCAAGAACGTGATGTCGGGTCTGAAACTATCCTCCCCATTAGCATAGGGCAGCTCGGTAACCACAGAGAAGTCATTATTAGCGGGATTTTCGAAGTCGATGAGGCGGTAGCCCTCTATGCTCGAGTGCAGGCAAGCGAAGAAAGCGCGGCCCAAGTCGTTGCCCGAAAGCTTGAGCTTCAACTGGCTCACAAGGTAATGGGCCTTGTCGGCGTCAACTGGCTTACCGTTGATGCGCTCAAGTACTGCGCGAAACGGCTCGAAGAAGATGTTCGTGTCGGCGTCGTAATCGATGCCTGAAGCATCGCTCTTGATGGAACGATAGCGGTACCCGATGCGCGTGGCATGAATAATCGCAGGAAGCTTTACGTATTTGTCTTCCGGCCTGCCCATAATTTCACCGCCTCCCTGCAAACCCTAACTCACAAATTATATAGCTTGCGGTCAATCATATGCAGCAAAGCTAACG
>JAXKBI010000008.1:0-3088 GCA_036553105.1 Eggerthellaceae bacterium | reverse complement strand
TCATCTGCCAGGGCTTCGAAAGCTCGATGATCTTCTTCAGAAGTTTTTCTGGTATTTGGAGAAAACAATTTGTGCGCTGGAGCGCTCTCGATGGCAAACTCGATGTCGGAGACCGCATCCGCAAAATCGCTCTCGCAACCAAGATCGATTGCCCTTCTATCGCAAATTTCGAGGCAGGAACGAAGATTATCGAGGTCTTTTGGCGAGCAGCACGTCGCATGCCCAAGTAGTCCAGCGAAAACCGCAAGCACATCGTCCAGACACTCTGCACATGTCAACAATGACCTTAACTGGAACTCAATGAGCGCATAATCGTACTTGTATTCTGATTGGCACGAGCGAATTCTCGATAGCTGCGCTGGCCCCTTGCTTACCGCCCAATCCACCACCACTTTCATCAGCGTATCCGACATTCTGTTGTCACCCGACCATGTTGCCGCATTGTCCAACTCGAGCAAATCGTATGCTTGGAGCTCCGTTGCCACCCCAAGGTCGAACAGAGCGCCAAAGATATCAATGAGATTGGAAAGGGAGTAGTCCTTATGGTCGGTAAACCTGGCCGATCCGAAAAGAATAGCTTCGTCGCAGTGCAATGCAAGTTCTCTATTGCAGACAGAAAGCAAAGGCCTTAGCAGGCCATGCGTCTCTGCGGCATCTTGAGACACCAGTAAAGTCGATCCGTCCGAGCCATATTTCTCTTGAAGATATTTTCCTGGAATGTCGCTACCAGATTTCTGGAGGTGCTCGAGAATTCGCAGCTTTACACAAAGAGGCTTGCTAGAGAAAACAAAGGGCTCCAGCTCTTTCTCCTCAAGCGCTCTCTCGATATTAGCCACTCCTTTACTAGAGACAAATATCATGTACGGCACGGCGCACGTCTCCATCGTCAGCGAGCCAGGCCAAGATGGGGCCCGAATCCACTCCTTGAAAACACATGCCTCCCTAGTTCCTGGCCGTACAGCTTCATCATGCCCCACGGAATATCCGAGACAGGCGGAGGCCCGCAACGCCCTGATGAAAGACAGATACTCTCTGTGGGAGTTGTCAATCCAAGCAATAGCCTTTTGCATATCCAGCATCATGGATCCGAAGCCATCACGATCAGACTCGTAACCGAAAATGAAACTTTCAGCAAAAAGCCCCAGGGTAAAACCATCTTCGTAGACACCTCCTTCCCTCACTTCCAGCAACGGCCGAGTTCTATCCACATCAGGCACGGGCAAGCCCTCCGACAAACACAAAGCATACGCCAGGGTTCCAAGCGCTTGCTCAAACGAGCGAGACGAAAGCCTGGAAAAGAATGCGCATCGTGCAGCATGCGATGCCGGAAGAGCCCCGGTTAGCACATCCCGCATCATGCTTATAGCGGCATCTTTAGTAATTGGAATTCCGGAAATTTTTGTAGCTATGTCGTCTTCCGACTGGCACCACTTCAGTATGCCTCTCATATAAGCATCTCGGTAGCTGTACAGCAGATTCTCTGCATCGTAAGTGGCGCTGGGGCTTTTCGAAAGTTCGTCGCAGTCGAGACCGCGAGCAGCCATAAACTCGCCCCATGCGGCCATCAGCATCGTCGAGTCATCCTCCTGGGGGTAGCGTTCACTATCTTCATCTGAGTCAGAGAGCATCTCCGCCGCCTTCAAGGGGGTGAGCCCCGAAAACCAAATGCCGTACAGTTCGTCACTTTGCTCTACATGTCCCGCATCTTTTAGCAACCACAAGCATCTACCAAGCGCAGCTGCATATAGGGCGGCAGTCTCCTTGCTGAAAGGTGGAACCATATAGTCCATGCCTACTAGTTCCTCGATATGAAGAAAAGGCCTGTGCTCCAACCAGTATTCGAAATGCTCGTTGATCTGGGAAAGAGTTGACAGGGCAAGCTGAATCCTAAAAACGTTTTCCAACTTTCTCGATTCGCACGCCATTCTATACACCGTCTTCGCCTGCTCGCGGAGGTCTCGCCAAGAGACACCGTGCGCAACGGCGTTGATGACATACGACGTGTCGAATAGATCGATGCACTCCTCCGTTCGTCCGGAGGCAGCGAGCAGCCGTATAGAGTAGCAAGACCTGACCACATCCCCCTCCATAGCCAATACGGCATCAGCAAGCGTGTTGGATGCGTGAGCCAAGTATTCTTCCATGCCAGGTCGCAAAGCCTTGGAGCTCATGAAAAGCCTGAAGTCGTTATGAATGGGTCGGGCAGATCCGTCGGCGCAAATCCTCATCAGGGGCGAAAGAATAGAAATATCCTGCGTTGCTACATGCTTTCCAGAGAAGACATCGGGAAACGCCCTGCATAGGAGTTCGGGGTAGATGGCCCCATCTAAAAGGTGCATTGAAGAGGCGATGATATCCAGCGCATTCGATCCAGCACCATGCTGCTGCTGGATTTCGCTGTTGGCTTTTTTCCAGATGGACTCGTAGTACTCCTCGATATTTTCCGAAAGCCCTGACGACTTCAGTTTTTCGACAGCGCAGTTGCAATTTGTCTCGTCAGCGACAGCATGAACCGCATACACGACAGATAGAGTGTTTCCCTTGGTCATATTGATGATCTCGTTAGCCAGGACATGGATATCGCGAATCGAGAAGTTCGTCTTCTCTGTTAATAGCATTGAGATATCCTCAATGTCAAGATTGGGGAGGTTCACCACGTCGACACCATCATGCTTCCCCTTAAGCCATTGCGGGTAGGAAGAATATAGGTTGGCGGGCTGGCCGGATGCGAGAATTTGAACCCCTTCTGGGATCGACCCCGGGGAGGGAAGATGCTTCAAAAAGGTCAGGTTCCCCATGGCACGCGCAGCGTGGTCAATGCCGTCAATAACGAGAACCGTCTTGGATCCCCGTTCTTTTGAAAGAGCTTCAGCGAGCCTTAGCGTCTCTTTTCGAAGCTCGTCATCACTGCAAATCTCATTGATTATGGGTATTTGGGGCTTGTCCCCAGAAAGCTCAGGCATATCTCGAAGCTGGTTCAGCAACGTACTCCATAGCTCCTTGGGAGAAACGATTCCGGCATCAGGCGAGTAGCTAAAATCATCGACATCCAAGGGCTTGAATGCATAGAATCTGATAGGTCTTGGAG
>JAXKBI010000007.1:0-3004 GCA_036553105.1 Eggerthellaceae bacterium | reverse complement strand
CGATAAAACCGACAAGCATCTTCTCGCCGCAGTCATCGCCGAAAAGGTCAATCCCGACAAGGCAGAATCCTTGTTCAAGAGATCTACGGTCGCCATGAAAGAATGTATGAGAGATCGCTTCAGCAAAATGGCTGTCAACGAAGTTGCAGAGTATTGCCGCAAAGTTGACGAGGTCTGCTTGTCGGCCATGATGAATTTGATAGCAGATGCCGTTAGCAAAGATGGCTTCTCAATGGATGACATGATGCATGGACTCAATGCCAAAGAGAGGAACAGAAGGCTCCTAGAGAGATGGGCGAAGTCTCTCGTCGACATGAAAGCGCTCAATGCAAAGGGCGACTCGTTTTGCTTCTCGGACGATTATAAGAGAGGCGACATTGAAGCTTTATGGCAACAGCTCGAATCCTTGGAACTGAAAGTCGAGTACAGCAAAGGGCTTTTGTCGTTTTTGCACACATGCATAGATTCCTTATCCGGCCTCGTGTCGGGGAAAGTGGATCATTTATCCATACTTTTTCCCGAAGGTGGTTTTGATGTAGCCGCTTCAACCTACAGGGACAACCTAGCCTCCAAAACTCTCAACTCCACACTAGTTAGCATGGTTTCGGAATTTGCGCGCATCAAGGGTGGGTTGAGAGTTCTTGAGGTCGGGGCCGGTACGGGAGGCAGCAGCGACTCGCTCATCGATGCGCTTGAGGGAACGGGGAGCACATATCTTTTTACTGACATCTCTGAATTCTTCCTCTCTGAAGCCCGAAATCGCTACGAAGGTAAAAACTGGATTGGCTACGCCATCTACGATGTCAATAAGGATGCCAGAACTCAGGGACTTGCAGACAACTCATTTGATCTCATCGTAGGCGCAAACGTACTCCATAATTGCATCGATGTCCTTGCAGGGCTGGGGCAAATCAAATCCCTTCTTTCTCCGGGAGGCATTTTGGCCTTTATTGAGGCCACGCGCGAGAGCTTTCCCCTTATGGTCAGCATGGATTTCCAAGATGCCCTCGGGATGGAGTACTCGGATTTGCGTGCAGGAACCAGCAAGGTATTCCTTAACCTCGACGAATGGAGCGGAATCCTCGCAAAAGCAGGTTTTGGCTTGACGGACTGCTCTCCTACGAACGAAGAACCGGATCTCTTTGGCCAGCACCTGATAGTCGCACAAGCAAAGGCTGATATAGCCGCGCTTTCGGTCGATGATGTGGTATCAGCCGCACAAGAAACCCTTCCCTCATACATGATTCCTGAAGCCATTGGGATAATCGACACCCTTCCCCTTTCGAGAAACGGAAAGGTTGACAGAGCCGAGCTTAAACGCCTACCACTGCTCGGAAGAACGCAGTCGAAAACTGCGGGCATCGGAGATGAGAGAGACAGCTACCGTAGCGATTTGGAAGCACGCCTAGCTGTAGAGTTTTCTGAAGTACTCGGAGCAGATAGCGTCAGGAGGGATGATGACTTCTTTGAGCTTGGAGGCGATTCGCTTTTGGCCACCAAACTCGCAGCCCAGATAAAGAAGAACGTAGACGAAGCGGCTGAGCTTGAATGGGAGTGGCTTTTGAGAAAGATGATGGAAAGCCCAACGGTCAGCTCACTCGCACTCGCGCTCTCCAGTACAGAAGAAGCAGAAAAGGCCGCGCCCAAAGGGCAGATGGCGCCTGTTGTCGTATTGAAAGACGGAAACGGAGATGGCGTCGTTAACGTATTGGTGCATGACGGAACAGGCACTCTTGACCCATACCGCGACCTTATTAGCGCTTCGGGTGACAAACTCATCATCGGTGTGCAAATGCCCGACATGCAAAAAGCCTTGGATTATGACACCCGATCTCTTATAGAAACCCTCGGAAGAGAGTATGCCGACCGCCTCTCGGAATGGAATGGATGCAGCTTTAGGATAGTGGGATACTGCATGGGAGGTTTGATCGCAACAGAGATTGCAAGAAACCTGATGGAGCAGGGAGAAACCGTTGCCGATCTCTTTGTCATCAGCTCATATGGGTTCCCGTTCAAAATCACCGAAGACGTAATGATTGAGTATGCTTTTGCTCGCGTACTTAATGCCCCAACTGAAGACCTCGGGTATCCGAAAGACGACGAAGCCTTCGCCAACGCAATCGCTGATGCCCAGATCCGACACCCCGGAGTATTGGATCTTCTCGATGGTGAAGGCCCTGTTGTCGAAAAACTGAAGAAGATTGCCTCCCTAGATTCGAACGAGCGCATGCGTAGGATACTTTCAACCGTGACCGCCGATAGCAACGTCGTAGAAAGATTGACCCAAATTTACAGGACGTTCAAACATAATTTGATTGCAGTAATGGAATACGAATCAAAACCCTATCTTGGCCCTATCCACTTTTTGCGAGACAGTGGAAGAATGGGGCTATTCAAGAACATCGGTGGTGATGAAACGGTTTTCTGGAACAGCGTCGCCCTCATGGGGATAGACACCCAAGATATAGAAGGAGATCACTTTACCTGCATATCCGGAGAACACGCAAAAGATGTCGCAAAGAGAGTGGGGCTTCGATGATCGGAGTGCTTGGGTCGAGCGGGCATGTTGGATCACTGCTTGCCGACATGCTGAAAGCTAAGGGGTACGAGCTTCGCCTCGGTTCTCGCTCGGCCGGATTCATCGTCAACACGACAGACCCTAGTTCTTTGTCAAGATTTCTCGATGGATGCGATGCGGTGGTCAACTGCGCTGGCCCCGCGTATCTACTGAGCGAACCAGCAGCAAGAACCGCCATAAGCTCAGGCGTTGCATACTTTGACGTTGCCGGCTGCGAAAACCTGTGCAAAACCCTAGCTGACGAATCGGCGGAAACACCGGTTGTATTTTCTGCAGGAATGGTGCCGGGGCTCTCGGGTCTTCTACTAAAGATGGCTATTTCCGCAAACAAAGGACAGGATATTGTTGGCTTTGCCGGGGGAGTCCAAGATATCTCTCTGGGTGCTGCGGCGGATCTAGTTTTGAGCATGTCCGATACGTCGGGAT
>JAXKBI010000006.1:0-54105 GCA_036553105.1 Eggerthellaceae bacterium | reverse complement strand
GCGCTCTCCCAGCTGAGCTAATGCCCCGAAGTGCGTTGATTAGAATACCGTCACGCATCACAACGGTCAAGGGGCAATATTAAAAAACTAAACGACCGGCACCGGCGTTCCTTGACCCTCGATCTTCACCGACGCATAGAACGTTGCCTCGGGGAACACATCGCGGATCGAACGACCTCCTTCCATGAAGGGAAGATCAACGAATTCACGGACTGACGCGATCAGTTCGCTGCAATCGACAAAGTGGTCCTTTTCGTTAAGTTCATTAGTATCCTGCGCGCGCCAATAGATGTCATTGGCATCAGTGAGGTAGTACGTGAGCTCGGCCCACTGCATATATGCTGAATGAGCTCCCATCAGATAGGCGATCAGCTCATCAACGCTCGCCAGTTCCAATGCTTCGTCCGATTGCCTTCCCATAAGTCCTCCTAACTTTGTGCGGCGCCAGCAGATCCCAACGCCACTTCCCACCTATCATATCGGGCATCGCCGTTCCCCAACCACGAGAAGCCCGCTTTAATTCTTACGCGATGGATCTTTTCTCCTAACGCGAAGGATATCATGAGCACGCAACGGATAGGGACACATGAATGCATAGGGATCCATCGCCTTGCAGGCCGTATCGCATCCCACTTCTGCATAAGGGTTCTGCCCTTCAGGAAGAGGGGCATCCATACCTAACGGATCAAGCCCATACACTTCCGCTAGATCGCGCACGACGAACGACCGGACGGGGTTACCCGGGCTCAAGATCTCCAAGGTATCGCCCTCATAAAAGCGATTGCGGCACTTCGCTACCACACGCCACTGAGCACCTTCCTGACAAGATTCATCCACAGAACCGGTCTGAGGCCATGACGTTACCACTTCACCCACCCAGTCGTAGAGCTGTTGATACATATCAGCATCGATCGACTGCTCCGCCGGACCGAAATAGAACCCTGTCGAATAAGGACGATGCGAAATGGTGTCAAGTTCACCCTGCCACTTTTCAGGGTCTTCTCCATCAAGGACATGACGATACGCGTTAACCACGGTGGCCACATAGAAGGCCTTCTTGACGCGTCCTTCGATCTTTATCGAATCAACGCCCGCTGCCTTCAATTCATCCAAATGAGAAAGAAGGTTCAGGTCCTTGGAATTCATCAGATAGGTGCCTTGCGCATCTTCCTCAACGCCAAATTCCTGGCCAGGACGAGAGGGCTCGCTCAAGCGGTACTCCCAACGACAGGGCTGCACGCATTGCCCCTTATTTGCCGCACGCCCCGTCATATAATCGCTGATCAAGCACCGCCCCGAAACCGCCATGCACATGGCGCCATGCACGAAGACCTCCAGCTCAAGATCGTCAGGGATCTTTTTACGCATGGCGGCGATTTCGGCACAGGACATCTCACGAGCACATACGATACGACGCGCACCCAAGCGGTACCACATGTTCGCAGCAGCGGCGTTCGAAACCGATGCCTGCGTGGATACATGAATGGTCATGTCCGGCGCGTACTGCTGCACGATCGCAAGCACCCCTAAGTCGCTTACGATGACCGCATCCACGCCCGCATCACGTATCGCCTCCACGTACGGAGGCAGATCGGCCAGGTCGTCATCATGGGCGAACGCATTGCAGGTGACGTATGCCTTCGCACCCGCCGCATGTACCTGCTCGACCACGGCAGGAAGCTCCTCACAGGTGAAATTAGCCGCCCGCACGCGCAAACCGAATCGATCGCATGCAAGATACACCGCGTCGGCACCGAAGGTCAGCGCATATGAGAGCTGCTCCCACCCGCCGGCGGGAGCAAGTAATTCAACCGAACGTTCACTTCTCATCTAAGAACAATCTCTCGCGTCAGGTTCTTACAGCAAACGACCAGGACGGTTCTTCTTGGAGATGCGCTTCAAGAACGCTACGCTTTCTGCAGCGGTGGAAATAGCGACCGTCTTCTTTTCGCCCGTATCGCGACGTTTTATTTCGATGTTACCCTCGGCAACACCACGCTTGCCAACGACCACCTGGACCGGCCAGCCGATAAGATCAGCATCGGCGAACTTAACACCCGGGCGTTCATCACGATCATCGATCGCCACTTCAAAGCCCTGATCAGCCAAAACGCTCGCAATGTTCTCGGCGACGGGATATACCGTGTCATCGCCCACCGTGAGCGGAATAACGCAAATATGCGCAGGAGCGACCGAGAACGGCCAGATAATGCCATGTTCATCGTTGTGCTGTTCGACGACGGCAGCCAGCGAACGTGATACGCCTACACCATAGCAGCCCATGATGAAGGGCTGATCGGTGCCATCTTCAGCTGAGAAGACCGCACCCATAGAGCGCGAATACTTATCGCCCAACTGGAAGACCTGCGACACTTCAATTCCACGAGCGCCCTCCAGAGCAGCACCGCAATGCGGGCAGGCGTCACCCGGAGCGACCACCGACAGATCTGCCCAGAAATCAACGATGAAATCATCCCCTGGCTTGGCACCCACGAAGTGATAGCCATCCTCATTGGCGCCTACCACCCACTGCGTAATGGCCTGCAGACTCGAATCAGCACCGACCATGATGCCTTCGGGCAGGTTCTTAGGACCGATAGAGCCCTTAGGCAAACCGGCCTGCTCGATCTCCTCATCAGTCAACAGCTCGAAGCCCTCGACCACACGCTCGACCTTGATTTCGTTCAGCTCATGATCACCTGGGATGAATAGCGCCACCACGCGGCCTTCGGCGTTCTTGCCGACCATAGCCTTAACCGTTGCGGCTTCTTCGATATTCAAGAACTCAGCCAGGCTCGCAATGGACGTGACCCCTGGCGTCGCTATTTTCTCGCATGCATCAACAACATGCTCAGTCGGATGAGGAATGCACGCACCAACTTCAGCATTCGCAGCGAAATCGCATTCGGGACAATAAACCAATTCAGCCTCGCCCGCATCGGCAAGCGCCATGAACTCACAAGTAACACTGCCGCCGATCTGACCCGAATCCGCCTCGACCGGACGATAATCAAGATCAAGACGCTCGCAAATGCGACCGTATGCATCGTACATCTGGTCATATGTCTTCTGCAGCGATTCCTGCGTGGAATGAAAGCTGTAAGCGTCCTTCATAATGAATTCGCGGCTACGCAGTAAGCCGAAACGAGGACGGATCTCGTCACGGAACTTGGACTGGATCTGATACAGCGTTATGGGAAGCTGACGGTACGAACGAAGTTCGCTACGCACGATAGCGGTGATAAGTTCTTCGTGCGTGGGCCCTAAACAGAACTCGCGATCGTGGCGGTCATGCAAGCGCATGAGCTCGGGGCCGTAATCATCCCAACGGCCACTTTCATGCCACAACTCACCCGGCTGCAACGCAGGCATCAACATTTCACGCGCACCCGTAGCATCCATTTCCTCGCGCACGATGTTCTCGATCTTGGCGAGGACCTTCATACCCAACGGCAAGTAGGTGTACACGCCGGACGTGACCTTCCTGATCATGCCCGCGCGGATCAACAAGCGATGGCTTGCGATCTCCGCATCGGCGGGATCTTCTTTAAGGGTTGGAGCATACTGTTCGCTCAAACGCATGATTTCCGTCATAGCTTTCCTATCTCTTCCATAAGAACATCAACAATCTCTGCTTCGTCGACCTTGCGTAAGGTCTCCCCGTGCGTGAATATCACACCCGAGCCCTTTCCGCAGGCAACGCCAATATCTGCATCGGCCGCTTCACCAGGGCCATTCACCACGCAGCCCATTACGGCTACTTGCAAAGGCTTATGAATACCCTGCAGGCGATCTTCCACCTGTTTTGCCAGAGAGATCAGATCGACCTGACAACGACCGCACGTTGGGCAGCTTATCAATTCGGGATCGCGCTGGCGCAATCCCAGTGCCGCCAGAAGCGTCCAGCAAGCACGTATTTCCTCCACCGGATCATCAGTAAGGGAAATACGCATGGTATCCCCAATACCCTGCTCGAGCAAAATACCCAGGCCACTGGCCGACTTCACCAATCCCTGGAACAGCGTCCCTGCCTCAGTGACTCCAATATGAAGAGGAACCTCAGGCATCACTTCTGCAAGCAGACGATACGCGGCAATGGTCGTAGGTACATCATGCGCCTTGGCCGATACCACCACATCATAGAAATCGTGCTGATGGCAGAACTCCACATATCCACGGGCCGATTCGGCGAGCTTTTCGGGCAAAGATAAATCATCCCGCGCTGCAAGCTCTTTATCAAGCGAACCCGCATTCACGCCAATGCGAACGGGGATCTGCGCTTCCTTCGCAGCCGCCAGCACGTCCACGCACGCATCAAGTCCGCCGATATTGCCGGGGTTGATACGCAACTTCGCCGCACCACGTCGAGCCGCCTCGATCGCCAGCTCAGCACTGAAGTGGATATCGGCGACGACCGGCAGAACCGACCGCGCGCAAATATCCTCGAAGTGGTCCAGATCGCTCTTACGAGGCACCGCAATGCGGACCACTTCACAACCCGCTTCTGCTAGACGGTCGATCTGAGCAAGATTGCCCTCAACATCCGACAAGGGCAAGTTAAGCATCGATTGCACCGCACACGGGGCACCGCCCCCTATAGGGACCGACCCGACCATCACCTGGCGGGTCTTTTCATGTGGTAAGCGCTCGCCCATACCTTACCCCCAGTTTCCCAATACAAATCTTTGAATATCCTGATTGACCATCACGACTAAAAGAACCGCGAACAATGCCACGCCCGTCATCGATAGATATCCCAGTGTACGCATTGAGACCATTCTACGCGATATTCTCTGGAACACCTCAACCACGAAGCGACCTCCATCAAGAGGAGGGATGGGCAGCATGTTCATAAAGCCAAGCGACGCCGAGATAACTGCAGAAAAGAACAAGAAGTTCTGAAAGCCCGCTTCAAGAGCGCTTTTCGACATCACCGCGATACCGATAATAGACGTGGACTGCGAAAGGGTATCAGCGGTAGTCGCCGGATTGAATAGACCCGCGATCGCACTGATGACCATGCCTAAATACGAGACACCCATCGAGATCGCATCCCAAGGCGCCCAATTGTAATGGAACACTTCGCCCGTCGCCGTGTCCTTCAGATCGAGACCCATGATCGAATACACCACAATGAAGACCAAGAGGACCCAAAGCAAGTTCATCGCCGGACCTGCGAGCAGAATGGCACTGCGCTTCCAGAACGGCAGGCAAGCATATTGGCACGAGCGCTCATGCTCGTAGAAGGACTGCAGATCAGCGACCGGCCGCGCGCTTCCCTCGGGAAGATCGCCGTTCGCAGGAGTGCGATATATGCTGTATTCATCCTTGCGCTTCGGACGCTTGATAGAACCCCAATCAGCCAGCTCATCCAAAAGCTCAAGCGCTTCAGAATCGCTCATACAAAGGTCATACGCGACATCTTCGGAATATACCTCGCCTTTGCGATATACATATCCCAGCACACGCTTCAGGTGCGGGCTATTGCTCGACGGAGCCATGCCGCACACATTCGCATAACCACCTAAAGGAACAATCGTCACGCCAAAGCGCGTTCCACCCCACGTGAAGCCGATCGAAGGACCAGGCAGCCCGATCATGAATTCAGTAACGCGCACCCCAAAAGCGCGCGCCACCAAAAAGTGCCCTCCCTCATGGATGAACACCAAGAACCCCAGAATAAGGGTCATAGCTATAATCATGACAAGAACGTCCACGAATATCACTTTGCCAGTGCTGCGCGTGCGAACGAACGCGCCCATGCGTCAACTTCAATAAGCTGCTCTATGCTCTTGACCACCTCGACTGCGCATGCATCCATCGTAGCTTCCACCACATCGGCGATACCAAGATACGAGCAGCGCTCATCCAAAAACGCCGCAACTGCGATTTCATTGGCGGCATTCATAGCACAGGGCAAGGTCCCACCCGTCGATCCCGCCTTGCGGGCAAGCGCCAGGCACCTGAACGTTTCCGTGTCCGGTGCGGCGAATTCAAGGGTGCCCAATGTCCTGAAATCAAGGGGCTTTACTGGAGCGGACCAGCGCTCAGGGTAGCTCAGGGCGAACTGAATGGGAATGCGCATATCCGTCGTGCCCAAGTGGGCCTTCACGCTTCCGTCACTGAATTCAACCATGGAGTGAATAGCGCTCTGCGGCTGAACCACCACTTCGATCTTTTCGTAAGGCATCGCGAACAAATGGTGCGCCTCGATGACCTCAAGGCCCTTATTCATCAATGTAGAAGAATCGATCGTGATCTTCGGCCCCATGTTCCACGTAGGATGAGCGAGCGCTTGAGCGGGAGTGACCGCCGCCAGTTCTGCACGCGTCTTGCCCCTGAAAGGACCGCCTGAAGCAGTGACCCATAGCTTGCTCACTTCTTCAGGGTTCTCACCCAACAAGCACTGATAGATGGCGCCATGCTCCGAATCGATAGGCATCAACATGCCTGGTTCAGGAGCAAGCGGCATAATAAGATCACCCCCGACTACCAGTGATTCCTTATTGGCAAGGGCGAGCGTTTTGCCCTGAATGAGCGTTTCGTAGCTCGCACGCAAGCCCGCGGCGCCCACGAGCGCATTCACGATGATATCCGCTTCTGAAAGATCACACAGTCGCTCTACTGCTTCAGGACCCTGACCGAACGAACCGCCTCCGGGCGCCGTACGGCTGAGCACATCGACATGTTCGGTCAACTCATCAAGCACCGAACCCGATGCGGAACCCTGGGATCCGAGCGCAACGTGCGAAACATTGAATTCCTTCGCCTGCGCGAGAAGCTCTTTAGCACGAGTACCCGCAGCAAGGCCCACGATCTCGAGCTTATCGGAATGACGACGCACCACATCGAGCGTCTGCGTGCCGATAGAGCCCGTTGAACCAAGCACCACGATGCGACGCTTGCCCGAAGGAGCATGAGCAGCGCACGCAGCGCAAGGAGAAACCTCAGAAGAAGACATAAGGAATACAGCCTCCTAACAAAAGCAGCACCGTGCCCGAGAGCGTGACCAAGAACTGAGAGTCGCATCTATCGAGCAACCCTCCATGGCCCGGCATGATGGTGCCTGAATCTTTGAACCCAGAATTGCGCTTGATGCGGCTTTCGACCAGGTCGCCCAGAACACCCGCGAGACCACTCAAAAGACCGAACACCAGCGCCTGGGTAAGCGTCATGGAAACGCCGGGAATATACGACAGGAGATACCAGCAGATCATGGCGAACAGCAGACCCGCGATGAAGCCCTCCCAGCTTTTATTCGGGGAAATATGCGGCGCCAATTTATGCTTGCCGATCGCAGAGCCGATCAGATACGCGAACGCATCGCTTCCCCATACGCTTACGAACAGACCAAGCACCAGAACCGCGCCCCACGGATCAGGAAGCGATCCACGCAAGAGCAATACGGCCGACATGATAAGGCCGGTGTATATCGCCCCGAAAAGACTCACCGCCACATCGCTAATACGAGCAGGTTGCCAAAAGACGTACCAGACAAGCAGAACCAGAACGAACGCCGTAAGCACCATAGCAGCACCGCTGATGCCGAACAACCACATAGCAGGCGGGAACAGCGCAGCAGCGCACACGCCTAACAGTTCATTAGGAAGCTTCGCATCGGCACGCAGCATGTAATAGAACTCATTCGCGCAAATAGCGCAGAGCAACGAAAGATAGAGCACCGTAGTGAGCTCTGATGCCAGAACGCACACAACGGTGAGCAGAATGTATACCGCACCCGTTGCCGTACGAACCACGAGGTTGCTCGGATGGACAAAACGATCGGGAAGCTTTGCAACGACGGCATCCTTAGCGCGCGTTGCCACACGCTTCCAAGCATCCTCTTCAACGTATTCTATACGCTCTTCTTCTGTTGTGAGGTCTGCTGATGATGGCGCGTTCTTGTTCGTGGTATTCGCATCCCGATCGCGAAGGAAGGGCTTTCTTATGCGAACTCTCGCCATGACTAAACCGCCCCAAATCGACGATCACGCGATTGATATTCCAATAACGCCCGCAATAAATCGTACCTATTAAAATCGGGCCACAGCACATCAGTGCAGACAAGTTCGGTGTAGGCGATCTGCCACAACAAGAAGTTCGATATGCGCATCTCCCCTGATGTGCGAATAAGCAGATCGGGATCAGGCACATCGGCCGTATCCAAGCCCTGCTCGAACTGAGCTTCATCAAGCTCGGGCAAGTATCCTAGCTCGAGCGTTCTTTCGGCATAGCGCGTTGCCGCCTGCATGATCTCTTGGCGCGAACCATAATTCACTGCGACCACCAAGGTCATGCCAGTATTATTGCGGGTCTTCTCCCATGCCGCAGCGAACGCAGCGCGCGTTTCAGCTGGCAAAAGCGAGAGGTCGCCTATGGTACGCACGCGGACCTGTTCCTCATGAAGCCCATCGACTTCTGCGAGCATGGTCTTCGCGAACAGCTCCATCAAACCAGATACTTCATCTTCGGGACGCTTCCAATTCTCAGTCGAGAACGAATAGATAGTCAGGTAATCAACGCCGACATCGTTCGCGCACCGAATGGTCTCGCGCACCGCTTCAATGCCTGCTTTATGACCGCGCAGACGATTAAGTGCACGCTTCTTAGCCCAACGGCCATTGCCGTCCATAATGACGGCAATGTGCCGAGGGATCGCGTTCTGATCAAGCGCACAAGGATCCACATCGCTCGGCGGATCGGGAAATATGTATTCAAGCGGCTTGCGCATGGTGATCGTGCTCCTTTGCCCCTAGATGGACATGAGCTCCTTTTCCTTTGTAGCAAGATGCTGATCTACGGCAGCGATGTAATGATCGGTCTTCTTCTGGACCTCCGCCTCTGCACGACGCTGGTCGTCTTCAGGCAGATTGTCGTTCTTTACCGCCTTTTCCACTGCGGTATTAGCATCACGACGCGCGTTACGAATGGCAACGCGGCTCTCTTCAGCATAGGTGCGGCACTCTTTTACGAATTCCTTACGACGCTCTTCCGTGAGAGGAGGGAACGACAGACGGATAACCGATCCATCATTATTGGGCGTTACGCCCAGGTTAGCCTGCTGGATCGCGTGATCAATAGCGCCAAGAGCCGACTTATCCCACGGCTCGATAACGAGCGTCTGAGCATCGGGGGTCTTAATGGCGGCCATCTGGTTGATGGGGGTCAACGTACCGTAATACTCCGCCTTTACACGATCGAGGATCATAGCGTTCGCACGACCCGTACGCACGGAAGCAAAATTGGAAAGGAGCTGATCTTCAGCGCCCTTCATGCGGGCTTCTGCCTTTTCAATGGTCTCGTTAATCATATGAATGGATCCTTTCGAAGAAATATCTGCATCGCTGCGCATATGCGAATACGCCGAGGCTCCCGCGATCCGCAGCTCATTTACCCAAGTTAGAACATCTGAGCGATGTTTAAGCCGTCACCGTCGTACCGATATTCTCGCCCTTGAGAATGCGCGAAATATTACCGGGAACCATCAGGTCGAACACCAGAATGGGAAGCTTGTTATCCATGCAAAGCGACGTTGCCGTTGAATCCATGACATGCAGTTCGCGTGAAAGCACCTCAAGATAACTGATTCGCTCGAAACGCTGAGCATCAGGATTGACCACCGGATCACTGTCATAGATGCCATCTACCTTGGTGGCCTTCATCAGGCATTCCGCATTGATCTCACACGCACGCAGAGCAGCGGTGGTATCAGTTGTGAAGTAAGGATTGCCTGTACCAGCCGCGAAGATGACCACGTATCCCTTTTCCAGATGATGAATAGCGCGGCGGCGAATATAAGGTTCGGACACCTGACGCATTTCAATCGCGCTCATAACGCGAGTCGGGATATCATGGCGCTCGAACGCATCCTGCAAAGCAAGCGCGTTCATGCACGTTGCGAGCATGCCGATGTAGTCAGCCTGTGCGCGATCCATTCCTTCCGCCGAACCAGCAAGACCGCGGAAAATATTGCCCCCACCAACGGTTACTGCAAGTTCGATACCGTCGTCGACGATTTCCTTGATCTGCACCGCAAGCTCTTCAACAACCTTAGGGTCGATTCCATAACCGGCCTCGCCCATAAGCGCCTCGCCAGAAAGTTTCAAGAGAACGCGCTTGTACTTGTAACCAGAACCCATGGGCATATCCTTTCGTCGAACATTTATCCTTGTCATATTACCGTAAAACGGCCCCTTCTGAATATCGCAGCGAACCTTAGCGCAATCTTTTTGCATAAACACCACGAGGTCGTTCTTCCCAACGAACCAATGACCCCATGCAGGCATTCACGGACCGTAGCGAACGGCACGCAAAAGGCGGGGTCACGACCCCGCCTTTTCTTCTTCGCGTATGCATCAGCTGCCATTGCGCAGCTGCACTTGCGCTCTTACGAATCCGACCCGAGCGTTATTTCAGCGGTGGACTCTTGACCATCACGTACATACGTTATGGAAACCGTGTCGCCTACGTTGTGCGAACGAACCGCCAGCACGAGCTCTGAAGAGCTTGTGATCTGCGTATCATCGACCTTGGTGATGATGTCGCCTTCAGTGATGCCAGCCTGCTGCGCACTCGAGCCCGCCGTCACCTGAGACACATATGCACCCTGGTCGACCGAAAGTCCATAACGCTGTGCGATCTGGCTCGTGACCGTTGTTGCGGAAATGCCCAAATATGCATGAGAGGGGGTCTTACCGTCAATAATCTGCTGAGCGATATTGATGGCGTAATCGACCGGAATGGCGAACCCTACGCCAGAGCTCGTACCGGACGAAGATGCGATCAGGGTGTTCACGCCAATGAGCTTACCGTCGCCATCGACCAGTGCGCCACCGGAATTGCCCGGATTAATAGCCGCGTCCGTCTGCACCATGTTCGCATACACCGCAGTGGAATCATCGCTATTGAGCGCCGAGGTGGTACGGCTCGTCGCCGACACAATGCCCGTTGATACCGACTGCTCAAGACCAAAGGGGCTACCTACCGCCATGACCCATTCGCCGACCGTCAAATCGGATGAAGAGCCGATCTCGATGGCGGTCAGATCATTGGCATCGATCTTCAGGACGGCCAGGTCGCTCGAAGGATCGGTGCCGACGACCTGCGCTTCATATTCGCCACCAGATGCCGTCACCTTGAGCTTATCCGCTCCTTCGATAACGTGATAGTTCGTGAGAATGTACCCATCGGAAGACAGGATAATGCCCGAGCCGAGCGATGATTCGGTGTATTCATCGGTCGTAGACTGATCGACCATACCCATGAATCCCTGAGTCGAAGACTGAGTGTATACATCGATGTTCACCACCGAAGGAAGGCATTTTTGAGAAACCGCTTCGGCGAGCGTAGTGTCTTCTCCGTTGACTGTAATGCTCGAACCGCCTTCGCTTCCCAGAACCGTAGTGGAACTCGGATGAAGTGCGCTATAGCCACCGAACGCCAGGATGCATGCCAAAAGCGCCCCGCAAAATGCCGTAAGGAACGTTTTCCAGGAAAAAGACCTCTTCCGGGGTTCCTTATTGTTTTGAACGGTCGGCGCCGGTGCCTCTGCCGAAACACCAGAAGGCTCCCATCCGTCAGGAGAAACGGGCGGTTGCGGGCTTCCTCCTTGATATGCCATAAGCACTCCTTAAACTGATACGTCGTCGCACGTCAACGCGGCAACACACTACTAACATCGGTTTCAGAATAAAACAAAGGGGCAGATCGACGACCTGTCCCTTTGTTTGTAATCTTCCCGATACCTTTTCAACAAATCAGTTGGAGAAGTTATGTTTTCAATTCCCGACCAACAAGGCCTACTGTTCGTCTGACTGCGTAGTACGCGTAGTCGAATTCGAAGTAGAACTGGAGGAAGTGTTCGAAGACGTAGAATTAGATGAGGTGCCGTCCGTAGTCGTAGCATTCTCCTCCGTTTGCGTCTCAGTAGCTGCCGCAGGGATGACCGTCAGAGCCGAAATATCGACCTGAGCGCCCAACCATTTATTCGTGATAACCGTCACCACGCCCCCATCGACAATAGAGGAGAGCGCTTCAGTAATAGCGCTTTGCAACGCTGCGTTAGACGTGTTCACTGCAATGCAGCGCGAAACGGAATCCTGCAGCAAGGCGATCGGATACGCCTCGATACCGGACCTATGGACCACGTATTCGCCAATAGTGCTATCAGCCGCTACATAATTCACCGAACCCGTGCTCAAAGCTTCAAAAGCAGCTGTAGGATCGGACGCGTTCTCAAGGCAGTTCTCGCCATAGTGATTCGTTACTTCCCATGCGCTCATAGAAGAAGACTGAGCAGCGACCTTGAACGATCCTGCCGCAGTGGGTGCCTGAGCATTTTCCGTCAACGAGAAAAGCGCAACGCCAGAATTCAAATAAGGATTCGAAAGCCAATAGGAGGAATTGGTCTCGGAAACACCCATAACAATATCAACGCTATCTTTCGAGAACGCCGTATCGGTTGCGGTTCCCACATCAACCAATTCAAGCTTCAGACCCAATTCGTCGGCAAGTGCAGCGGCGATATCGACATCGATGCCGATGATGGAACCCGAAGACTGTTGCGAATAAGGAGGATTGGAAGCATTCACACCCACGCGCAAGGTTCCAGACGTATCGAGAGCCGAATCATCGACTGCCTGATCTTTCAGCTGAGGGGTATAACTACCCGAAGCGCAACCTGCAAGAGGCAGAGCCATACATAACGCCACTACCAAAGCGAGCACAAGAACTGATGCGCGTTTCATTGAGACGATCCCTTCCTTTACTTCTGTTATATGCCTCTTCCAGCTGACCTGGTTTTTGACCCCACACTCGCGCACTGGAACTAAGCCCCCTTGGGACATCGTCCTCTCGCCCGTGCGACCCTATGCCGCATAAAACGCGGACGGTGCGACTTACCTCTAGGATGCGCCATGATCGCTCCGGCATGCCGATAGCTTACGTGGATCCTTTTGACCGCATCTGCCTTGGACTTGGATAATCCGCAACCACAGACCTGAAAGAAGCATTCCCAGTCTACCAGATAGCAAAACAGACCTTAAAAAAACATGAATTCTCACGAGTAATTTCAAGTTTTGTTCCAACATTTTTGTAATTCTATGGCGAAAAATACTCCTAAGCACACCGAATCCCCCAAGAGAAACGACACATACCCATGGAACTCATATCCGAATTGAAGGCAGCAGCGCTTTTATACCAAGAAGCAGCCCAAGAGGTGCTCTGGCCGACCCGCTGCGCTATCTGCGATACCCCGGGAACGCTTCTCTGCCCAACATGCCGCGTCCGGCTTCCCTTCATCGATCAACTGAAGGCCTGCCCTATTTGCGGCGCAGCATCCGGATGCACCATCTGCTGCGAGTGCAATCGCTTCATTCTGGATTGGAAGCACCTTAAGCAGTTCCCCCTTGACGGATGCGCATCTGCAACGACCCTTGACGCCCAGACCCGCCGCCTGATCATATGCTATAAAGATCGCAACGAGCAGCGCCTTGCGCCAATACTCGCACAATATCTCTTCGACAGCATGCCCTACGCATGGCGAAGCGATTCTTTGATCGTTCCGGTTCCCGCCCGAAAACAGGCCCTGCGCACCCGCGGGTTCGATCACATGGAACTCGTCGCTCAGAACCTGCACAAGATCAGCGGCGTTCCGTTCGCGCTCGCCCTCACGCCATCAAAGCGCAAAGATCAACGCGGACTTGATGCCCGAGGACGCCTGAAGAACACGGCCGGGTCCTTCGAACTGCAAAGCGAGCATGCGCATCGTATCGAGCGAACGCAGCGCATCATTATCATCGATGACGTTCTTACCACGGGAGCCACCCTGTTCGCCGCCGCTGAAGCACTACGCATCAACAAGGATGCTCGCATCTATGGCCTTACGTTCGCCCGCGCATAGCTGAATGCGACCAGGCGCCACGCTTGATGCTGCGATCACGCGCCGTACTAGATGCGATCGGTGTTCTTCGCGTTCTGCTGAGCGAACTCCTGAACATCGACCGAAATGCTGTGCTGGATCGGCTTCCAGGAGGCCTTCTTCACCAGCGCTACCAATGCGATAGGAATGTAGGTAAGCATGAAGAACGGGAAGGTGAACATGTAGAAGATCTTCTTGTGAGCAGGAGCGTGAATATTGTCCCATTCGGTGAAGGTGGTCAACGCGCCGAACATGAACATGAACAAAGTAAAATTGAACAGGCAGAAGAAGATCGAAGACAACGAGGATGCGATCATTACCCCTGTGGACATGATGCCCGTTGCAGCCAATATAACGATGACCGCATTGAAGATGATCGTGATAATACTCAAAAGCATTGCCGGGCAGATGGTCATCAGCATGTCATAGCAGGCAAAACGCGTTCCCTTAGGATTGGTGAATATACCCTTGAACAACTGCCCACCATAACCGAAGAACACCTGATAGAAGCCCTTCGCCCAACGGAAACGCTGGTTCCATGAATCACGGAACGTGAGCGGCTGTTCATCATAGAGCATGGCCGTAGGACAGTACGCAATGCGACGGCCCTGCAAAATGGTGTTAGTCGAGAACTCGATATCCTCGGTCAGTAGATGGTACTTCCAGCCACCCATCTCTTCGATGATCTTCGCGCTGATGAAAAAGCCCGTGCCCGAAACAGCACAGCTGGTTCCCAGGGTCAGACGTGCCTGCGACAGATACTTCGCTTCACGCATGAACCATACCGCATATCCTGCCGTGATCCAGTTCGATCCATAGTTCTTAGAGTTTCGATAACTCGTAGAAGCGACCGCACCACCATCGAACACCTTGTTCATTTCGCGGAAGTAATTGACGTCCAAAACATTATCGGCGTCGAAGACGAAGAACGCCTCGTACTCATTTTCCGAGTAGTGCTCGCGAATGCATGCGAAACCATAATCAAGAGCATAGCCCTTGCCTATTTCTTCGGTATTAAAGCGAGGGAACACGATAGCACCCGCCTCTTGCGCAACGGCGGCGGTATTGTCGGTGCAGTTATCTGCCACCACGAAAATGTCTATTAGTTCTTGAGGATAGTTCTGCACTCGGATGCTGTGGATCAAGTCGCCGATGACGGCATTTTCATTTCGCGCGGAAATGATGGCAGCATAGCGATGGTTCTTTTTCGCCGTAAGAACAGGTGGCTTCTTTGTCAGCGTCACGAAAACATAGATGATCTGATAGGCATAGCAACAGGAGAACACGACAAAGACGCACATATTAAAAATGTCCACAAACGAAAGGGACGCGAACAGCTGTTCAAACACAAAGGCTCCTTTATCGTACGTTCTCTCATTCGGAAAGAGAACGCTTCTCCATTCATTTTATCCCGGAAGATCCCACACGTGCGCGGCTATTATCCACACGAATGATTCTCGCCTTGGGAATTATAGGCGTTTGTGGCGCTTATCGCAGCAATGCACGTCATTTGTTGCCCTTTTGCCCCTAGAAAGTAAGGTTTTCTCAAGGCATCGCCATGTCGTCTGCACATCACCTCCACACTCCGCACACGAAACACCGCAAAATGCCACGATTACCCGCGCAGCTACATAGCGTTACGCGCGCAACATGGTATCCTCACATAAGTGAAGGAGGCTTCCAATGAACTACGACATCAAAGACATTTCCCTTGCCGACGCAGGCCTTGATCGCATTCTCTGGGCAGACCGCGATATGCCTGTTCTGGCATCGATTCGAAAGCGTTTCGAAAAAGAGCTCCCCCTTAAGGGAATTCGCATTGGCGCATGCTTGCATGTCACCACCGAAACCGCGAATCTTATGCGCACCCTCAAAGCAGGTGGCGCTGAAGTGACGCTTTGCGCATCCAATCCCCTGTCCACCCAGGACGATACGGCGGCGGCGCTGGTCAAGCACTTCGACATTCCCGTCCACGCCATCAAAGGCGAGGACACTCAGACGTACTATCGTCACGTTGATTCCGTCATCGATACGCTCCCACAGATCACCATGGACGACGGCGCCGATGTAGTCGGCCGCATCCACGAAACGCGCACGGATGCGCTCGAGACCATCATCGGCGGCACTGAAGAAACGACCACCGGCGTCATTCGTCTGGCCGCCATGGCAAAGCAGGGTGCCCTCAAGTATCCCATCATCGCCGTGAACGAGGCGAAGACCAAACATTTCTTCGATAACCGCTACGGCACGGGTCAATCCACGCTCGATGGCATCATCCGTGCGACCAACCGCCTGCTCGCAGGACGCACGCTGGTCATATCGGGTTACGGCTGGTGCGGCCGCGGCGTGGCCATGCGCGGACGCGGCATGGGCGCCCACGTTATCGTGTGCGAGGTCGATCCGCTGAAGGCCCTCGAGGCGATCATGGATGGTTTCCAGGTAATGCCCGCAGTAGAAGCGGCGGCTCAGTGCGATGTATGGGTGACCGTAACGGGCGATCTTAACGTTATCGATGCCCCCATGTTCGAGAACATGAAAGACGGCGCTATCATCTGCAATTCCGGTCACTTCAATTCAGAGATCAACATTCCCTGGCTCGAAGAAAATGCCGTCAAGCACACGACCCTGCGCCCCTTCGTCGAGGAATACACGTTCTCCGATGGGCGCGCGATCGTTCTGTTGGCGGAAGGACGCCTCGTCAATCTCTCCTGTGCAGAAGGCCATCCTGCATCGGTCATGGATATGAGCTTCGCAAATCAGGCGCTGTGCGCTGAATTCATGGCGACCCATGCCAGCGAAATGGAGCCTAACTGCTACGACGTACCGAAGGACATCGATGACACGATCGCACGTCTCAAACTTGAGACCCTCGGCGTTTCCATCGACACCCTCACCGAAGAGCAGGCGGCATACCTGAATTCGTGGCAAATGGGTACGGTTTAGTTCGCTTTCTCAGTCAGGCCCACGATAAAAGGAGGATCACATGCCTGTTTTTCGTAATCGAGAGACCCAGCGAGTAGAAAATGTGAACGGTGGCGAAGGGGCTATGATTCGCGATCGCTTGCTCAACGAAGAGCAGATCCGCGAATTCGGAGGCGAATGCACCTATCTCGCCCAGATCACGGTCGAGCCGCATTCGTCGCTCGGGATCCACGAGCATGCCGGCGAAGGTGAACTGTATTTCATCACATCCGGATCGGCGCTTTACGTTGAAGACGATGTCGAATACGAAGTAAGCGCTGGCGATGCCCTTTTCTGCGCAAGCGGAAGCACCCATGGCATTAAGAACCCCGGAGACGAAGTGCTCACGTTCGTTGCCATCATCATGCAAAACAAATAGGCATATCGCAACACCCTGCATGAACCCCGAATGATAGCTCTTCGGGGTTCATGCATGTATAAGACAAGGAGACACCATGGCAGAAGAGCTGACCGAACAAGAACTGAACGCCGCGAAGATGGTTCTTGAATATGCCGACATCGAACCAAACGACACCAATGTTCGTCGCTACTTGAGCTGGGATATCCTTTCGTTCACCGAAGACGCAAAAGGACACTACTGCTGGTACATGGATGAAGAAGGCAACGAGGTGTGCATCCATGTCGAGACCCTCGAAGAGATCGAAACGTCCGAATTCGACTGATCGTCGGGTTCGGCCAATACTTGCGACGGACGATTTGCGGCATTCATGTAATCGCAACATGCAATCAGCGTTCACTGGAGAGGTGGCCGACCGCTCCAATCGACCCACCGATCCTCCAGCCGTCCATTAGCCTCTGGTAGGTGGCCTTGGCTCAACCACGTACCAAAGAACACCCCGCTGACGCTTAGCAGCCACCTACCTGATGGGTAGCCCCTACTCGACCACCCACCAGAGGCCACCCATCACTATTCGCTAGACCCAACGGATAGCTTCTTGACTTTCACTAACGCCATCGCAAGCGCCATCAACACGAACCCCGCCGCGTCGAATGCGATGAACCGTTCTATGGAAGCGCCGAGCACTTCATGCCCCGCAGGCAGCGTCCAAAGGATATACGATTCCCCAATAAGCCCCACGACCTGCTGAACCAAAACGATGCGGGCGACTATCCAGTATTTCCGCGGGTCGATGATCACGAACGGATACGTCACGTTCCACATAAGAAACGCGACCCCTATTCCCTGCACCGCGACTACGCCCGACACCCCTTGCAGTTCGTATGCAGGCAGATACGCCTCCGGCCACACGATGAACGACAAGGCGCACTGCACATTGACCGCGAACACCAACGCGAATGCGATGCGCATGATCCAATAAGGTATCTGCGAGTTCTTAGTGCCCAAAGTCCTCCCACTTTCATCGATCTACCGTGCAGCCCGTACGCGCATCAAGTACATCTTGTATTTGAAGCAAGCGTATCCTGCTCTTGCTTCAAGTGTATCCCGTATTTGCAAATATATTCCGAACACATCTACAAGAAAGCGTTCCATGCATGTTCGGCTTGACCTCATGCGGGAACAAGGCTCGATAACACTTTGCGCATTTTTTCAACCAAATTCTGGCAATTTATTTCGTTTTTCGACGATTCGCTCCCGAGGGCGACGGACGAGCACTCACGCGAACGGGCGCGCGGCCAGAGAAGCGGTCAACTACAAAGCAAAGAAAAGGCCACCGGGACTGCCCGATGGCCTAAAGTTCTCGTGGTGCCGGCAACAGGAATCGAACCCGCAACCCACTGATTACAAATCAGTTGCGCTACCGTTGCGCCATGCCGGCAAAACCGTCCATCATTATGCCATAAGTTCGCACAATGCGAACCCCTTCTTTTAAGAAACAACGCCGGTTCCGTCGAAAAGCGGAATGAAGCTCTCCGTCGCCGCACCGCCCTCTTGCCAGAAATAATCCTGAATTCCCAGTTCATCGGCATAGTCAAGCACGCACTCGTATTCTTGGTGCGACACCCTATCGCCCAACCCGTAGCGAGAAAGGTCACCGCGCAACGGCGTGAACTGATTCATAATGCTAAGACGGATCCGATCACCGTATCGCTCATGTAGTAATTTCAGGACCTTGTAAGATTCATCAATATAACCGGGCAGAACCAAGTGGCGCACGATCACCCCTCGCTGCAAGAGCCCCTGATCGTCTTCTGCCCATTCGTCGACCTGATCGATCATCTCATCGAGGGCCCGGAGCGCAACACTCGGATAATCCGCCGCCCGCGACAGACGCTTTGCCACTTCAGGCGTTGCATACTTGAAGTCGGCCAAATAACAATCGATGCTCCCCCGAAGCGATCTTAGCGCTTCGACAGAATCGTAACTTGATGTGTTGTATACCACCGGTATGCGCAACGAACCCACAGCGCGAAGCGCACGCAGCACCGGGGCAATACTCGCTACATAGTGCGATGGTGTGACCAGATTGATGTTCGCGGCATGCTCTTCATCCTGTAGTCGCAGAACAGTTCCTATAAACTGATCGATGCTCACTTCGACCCCGGCCCCGGCAACCAGTTCTTTGTTCTGACAATACACACAGCCAAGGGCGCAGTGCGAAAAGAACACCGCTCCACTTCCTTTGCCTCCCACCAGACAAGGTTCTTCCCACCAATGAAGCGCGGCTCTTCCGATGCGCAACGTCGAAGAGGCGCCACAGACGCCTCGTTCGTTGTTCGTTCTATCTATCCGACATGCCCGAGGACATAGGGTACACGATTCATACCCGATGGAACTTTCCACCTTTAGTGATGATGCTTCCCGCAGCATTCGTGTTCTTCCCCGTGATCATGTCCACATGCGCATTCATGATCCAGGTCGTCATGGCCGCCGCAACCGCATTCATGGTCAGGGTCGTCGTGATCACACGAGCATTCATGGTCGTACGCACCTTCAGCACGCGACCAATCAAGACCGAAACGCTTACCCGACTCCTCATCGGAGAACACGAGCTTAAGAGCCGCTGGGTTGTATGAAACGCCGCCGACCAGCGCCAGCAACTCCACCAAACGGAAGCCCGATTCGGCCTGGGGAAGAACAGATTCACCATCGTCGATCGAAGAAAGCGCTGCGATCAGATCACCCATCAAACATTCGATCGTATACGACCCCTGAAGCTCATCTTCATTCATCGCCTGCAAGAAATGCTCCTGAGCAGGAGTGAGCATACCGAGCGATAGCGCAATGTCAGCATGATCCTCCAAGTCGATATCGAGTTCTGAGGTAGCAAATGAAGCCTGAGCCTCCACCAAGCCAACGAGCGCAGCAGCGCTCTGGAGCGTCAGAGCGATCTTCATGCTCTGCCCGCTTCCCGCCTTGCCTACCCAGAACACCTTGTCGGCGCAGGCGCGCAGCATTGCCTCGACTTTCTTGAATACCTTTTCCGATCCACCTACGCAAATGCTCACATTGCTCGAGCGGCTGAATGCATCAGGCACAACAACATCGCGAACCACCAAGGGGGCGTCCAATACGAAGCGATCGTTCACCGACGCAAGAGCATTCAGCTCCTTGGCGAACGAAACCGTAGCGGGACTCATATCAACCAGGATCGCCTGTTCTTTCGTGCCACGGATCAGACCTTCCGTGTCGTAATACAGATCTTCCAATTTCGACAGGGATGCACAGTAAGTGAATACCACATCGGCCTCAGTGACATCAGTAGATGCGAATCCCGCGGCCTCAATAGAAGCGCTGAGCGCTTTCGCGACCGCTTCATCTCCAACGAATCCGAACGTCAATGATTTATCTTGGCTCATAGCGAATTCTCTACCTTCCGCGAACTTTACTTGCAATGCGATCGGCTACTGACAGGTCTTGACGCTTGTCAGGCCCCCAGAACACTACCGCCAACATGCCGGGGCCAACGTGGCTACCAATAACAGGGCCGATGCTTGACTCGATGCACATGAGCGATTCATCGTTCTTCTTAAGTAATTCCACCAAGCGCTCAGCATCCTTTACGCAATCGGCATTACCGATAACCACATCCTGCCCAGGCTTATCGGAATTACGGCGCTTCGCAAAGTAATCCACCAACGCCTTGATGCCTTTTTTGCGACCACGAGATACACCCGTCAACGTAAGTTTGCCCTCCGGATCGATACCGAGCAGGGGCTTCACATCAAGCTTAGAACCCGCATACGCCACCGAAGAGGGAATGCGTCCACCTCTGCGCAGCGCCTCCAGATCGTCAACCATGAACTGGGCATCAACAAAATAGCGTGCTTCTTCCGCCCACGTTGCCAGCTCTCGCGCAGTCAGGCCGCGCTCACGCTGACGGAACGCCTCGAAGACGATCAGCGCTTCCGCAACTGAAGCAAGTTTGGTATCAACTAAATACAATTCAAAATCGGGGTCTTCCTGCTTCATCTGCTCAAGCAGCAGCGCCGCCGTATCGAACGTACCCGACAACCCGCTCGAAAACGAAAGATACACCGCGGGCTTTCCCTGATCTTTAGCCCACTGATATGCTTCTTTTATATCCGGCATAGGAACTTGTGCCGTCTGAGGCTGATTGCCTTGACGCATTCCCTCGAAGAAATCTTGTGCCGTGATGCTGCGGTATAGATCGTCTCGATATTCCCCTTGTTCGTCAGAGTACGGGAATTCAACCAAGTAAATCCCTTCGCGTTCCACGATCTCATGGGGTAGATCGCAACAGGAATCGATAATGAGATTACATTTACAATCCATCGGTTCCTTCCTTTCCAAAATGCTTATGAATTAGCTTTGATATGCACTAACTCGAGACAGCCAATGTTCTAATATCGCCTGTTATCTTTCCCGAAAGGGGCTCATTGCATTCATACGCAATGCCCACCGCAGGCCCTACATGCAAACCGACAACTGGGCTTACGGGCAGGACCTCGACCTTACGGCTCAATAAAGGCTCGACCACATCGCGCGCCCAATTGAGCGCAGGTGTCTTGTCGCCTATATAGTGGACCACCAGATCCTTCAGTCCCCCGCAATTTGCAATATCGTCTTGCAAGGTCGATAAGATCTTATCCAATGCTTTTCTTTGGGTGCGCACCTTCGCCACCGCCTGCGGAAGACCATCCACAACGGTTAAAACGGGCGAGATCTTGATCAGATTGCCCACCAAAGCCGCGGCGCCGCCAATGCGGCCGCCCTTCTGCAAGAAGGTAAGGCTCTCCGGCGTGAACAAGAAACGTGTCGAAGCGATAGATTCAAGCGTCGCTGCTGCTGCTTCATGAAGTGTTTTTCCTTCACGAACCGCGCGAATGCCTGCCAATACCGGGAACGCCTCATCGTAACCGCAAGATGAGGAATCGATCATGCAGTATGAGAACGAGATGTTACGCGACTCGACCGCACGAACTGCGCGAAGTACTCCTTCGTAAGCACCTGAGAGCTTGCTCGAGATCCAAATACCCAGCACTTCATCACCCGATTGAGCGATGGATTCGAACAGGGCTTCCAGCTTTCCCTGAGAAGGCTGACTTGACGTTGGAGGATTATCTGCCATGTCATAAATACGCTCATAGAACGCATCGACATCCATGTCGGAATCAGCGTATTCACGACCTTGGTCGTTGAGATACAACGACACCACTTCCACATCGTCGCTTTGCGCTACTTCACGAGGAAGAGAAGCAACCGAATCAGTTACTACCTTAATCATGACAACCCTTTCGCTGTTAAATCAAACCCAACAAACGTGAAGCCAATTCGTGGCGGCGATAGAACAATGCATATTCCAGACCGACCGGATACGAGTGGGGATTCACGATGCGCTTCTGGCTTTCGTCAAGCAACCCGAGCTGCGAGCGACAGTAATCTCGCGCGATCAGAGCATCGCGGTATTCGTCCGACAGCACCACGCGTCCCTCGCGTGCCAAAGGCTCCAACAAGGTGACGAAGCGCATATTCGATAGATCTTTTTGGCGCAATTCATCAGCAGGATCGACGATACGCTCGCGTTCGATACCCTTTGTGGTGTCATAGACCATATCTCCCGCCAGCTTACCCGACTCATGGAAGTAACGACGCACATCCAATACACCCGGAACCGTCTGCTTAGAGGATTGACCAGTCACCTTCATACATGGTTGCCATTCGCCCGTATCGCCAATGCGCTTTGCAGCGAGCTTGTAAACGCCACCCAATGCGGGCTGATCATAGGCGGTCACCAGTTTGGTTCCTACACCCCACGAAGCGACCTGAGCACCAGAATCAAGGATGGACTTGATGGTATATTCATCCAGATCATTAGAAAGGACCACGCCCGTATCAGTCAGGCCCGCATCATCAAGCATCTTGCGAGCCAGTTTGGCATGCCACGCCAAGTCACCTGAATCGATACGAACACCCACTAGGCGCTCGCCGCGCCCCTTCATCTCAAGGCCAACAGTGATCGCGTTCTTCAGACCCTGTTCGACATCATAGGTATCGACCAAGAGCACGCAATTCGTCGGGAACGCATGAGCATATGCACGGAACGCCTCGATCTCACTATCGAACGCCATGACCCACGCATGAGCATGGGTCCCCGACACGGGCAGCCCATACATTTTGCCCGCAAGCACATTAGAAGTGGATGCACAGCCGCCGACAACGCACGCACGAGAAGCGCGCAAGCCACCCGATTCACCCTGAGCACGACGCAAGCCGAATTCAGCTACGGGCGTCTTCGCCACGAGGCACACGCGAGCGGCCTTCGTAGCGGCAAGCGTTTCGAAGTTGACACAGTTGAGCAACTGCGTTTCCAAGAGCTGACACTGCAGCACAGGGCCCGTAACGCGCACGATGGGATCGTTGGGGAACACGACCGTTCCTTCACGCACCGCATCAATATCGACCTCTAACTTCAAAGAACAAAGATAGTCCAGGAAATCAGGATCGAAGAGCTTACCTCCACCAGGAGCATCAAGAGAAGCCAGGTAGGCAACGTGCTCTTCGCTGAAAGAGAAGTTCTCTACCACTTCAGCGATGTGGTCCATACCACTGGCAATAGCGAAGCCGCCATTAAAAGGCGCGTCGCGGAAAAAGATATGGAAGCACCCCTGCTCTTCCAGTTTGCCACAGGCCCAGTACCCCTGAGCCATCGCAAGCTGGTACAAGTCCGTCAAAAGCGCATAGTCCTTACTCTGCATTCGTCTGTTCCCCTTCTGTTTTACGACGACGGCGACGCGGTTTACGATGCGCCGCATCAGCCTTTGGTTCACCAGCCGCCGACGTACGCTGCCTGTCCTCTGCTGGCTTTTCGGTCTTGGAGGGCGCGTTGCGCACCCCGGAAGACTTCTGCCCCGGACGACGACGTGAACGCTGGGTGCTGCCCTCTTCGTTGCGCGGACGGCGGCGATCACCACCGCGCTGGTTATTGTTACGACGCTCTTCACGATCAGCACCCTGGTTAGCGCTGCGACGCTCTTCGCGATCGGTGCGCTGACGACGATCATCGCGGTTCTTGCGATCATCGCGATCACGGCGCTCGGAACGTGACCGCTTCTCTTCGGAACGCGCCTGCGACTGGTCCTGCTTGGTATCAATGCGCGTCGATGATCTGCGCTGCCTGCGCGAAGATGAACCGCCCTTCTTCGCGTTCTTATCTGAAGCGGCATTTTCGGTTTCGCGCGATTGTTGCGATGCCCCCTGCGACGATGAATTGCTGCGACGGCGACGGCGCGGTTTACGGTGAGTGTCTTCGGAAGACGCCTGATCATTATTATTGCGATCGCGACGAGACGGACGCGCCTTGGCATCCGCAAGTGCATCTTCGCCTGTGAAAGACGGAGCGCTTATGCTGCCCATTTCGAACAATGCCAGCGGATCAGGTGTCGCATACTTGTCGAACACTTCTTGACTAATGCGCGTCGGACGCTTGCCTTCGCCGGTGATCTCCATTTCATCGAGCGGGACCTTGATGGCATGACCATCTTCCAGCTGCAGCGTAACGCATTCGAGCGGAACATTGACTTCTGTTACACGGGCAACGCCATCAGGAACTTCGATCTTCGCCCCATGTTTAGGAGCTCGAGCGTTCACTTCCTTATATGTTTCGTATTCGTAGCGCAAACAGCACATAAGACGCCCGCAGCACCCCGAGATCTTCTGCGGGTTAAGGGACAGGTTCTGCTCTTTCGCCATGCGGATGGATACCGGCATGAATCCGCCACCCAAGCGCTTACAGCACAGTTCCTGACCACAGTGGCCGATGCCACCGATCATGCGTGCACCGTCGCGCACGCCGATCTGGCGCATATCGACGCGCACATGAAAAATGCTCGCGAGTTTACGTACTAGATCGCGAAAATCGATGCGTTCTTCGGATTCGAAGTAAAACACCGCCTTATCACCATCGAACAAGAACTCGACCATGACCGGACGCATTTGATCATTGGTTTCCGCTGCAAGCTCTTTGAAGGTGGCGAGCGCTTCGTCGCCTTTTGCAGCGAGCTCTTCCGCACGCGCTACATCATCGTCATCAGCAATGCGGAGAACCGGCTTCAACGGCGATTTCAGCTCAGCGATCAGTTCGTCGCTTACTTCCATGATATCTGCCGTAGCGGTGCCGAATTCACATCCGCGTTCTGTTTGCACGATGACATGGTCGCCCGCAACTACCGTATGTTCAGCCGGATCGAACCAAAGCACCTTGGTTCCCGCTTGGAGTTTAATGGGGGTTACCCGAACCATGTAAAACCTCTCTTATCGAAAAGAGCAGTGCGTCTAAGCACGTCTCTGGAGAAACATTATAACGAAGCGCCTCGTCCGTCCGATACGCTTCCCGTAAAGCTCCGACTATACCCGCGACCGAAACGTTCTGCGCCGCCTGAGTAAGCGCCGCACGCTGATCGACATTGACGATCAGATCGGAACTGCCCGAAGCTATCATCATAACATCGCGCAACCACGAACGAATAATGGATGTCATCTGACCGAGCGACTCGCGAGTAGTCATCGTCAGCGCACGCTTGTGACGCAGCTCGATCTGCTTGAGCGCCGTCTTCGTTAAAAAGTCAGCCGATTCAGCAAGTTCCTCGCTTTGCTGCGTACGGATATTATCCAAGGGAGCCTTCGCGCGTTCGACCAGTTCACTGGCGTATTCCAGCACATCACGCGCATCGCTTACCGACAATCCCGCAAGGACCTCCATCACACGCAAGCGAAATTCGATACGCTCTGCGCTCTTAGCGAACACCATCGCCTTCGTAATGGAGCCATTACATGCCTCGATGGCAATACGGGCCTGATCGGCCGAAACACCCGTCTTCTGCGAAAGAATTCCCGCCGCTTCGGTGGCGGGAATATGGCGGAACGGCACTACCTGACAACGCGAAACAATGGTGGGAAGCACCCCCTCACGCGTGCGGCCGAGCAGGATGAACGTAACGCCCGGAATGGGCTCTTCGAGCGTTTTCAGGAACGCATTGGCCGCTTGCACCCCCAGCAGATCCACGCGATCGAGAACATACACTTTAGCGTGTGCGCGAATGGGAGTCAGCGCGATCTCAGAAACGATCTCCCTGATCTGTTCCACCAGATAACCCTGAGCACCCTCCGGTGCATAGAGGTGGACATCGGGATGTTTGCGACGCTCTATACGACGGCAGTCATCGCACATGCGACATCCGTGCTTTTCACACAGGATGGCCTGAGCGAACGCATACGCCGCAGCTGTTTTGTTCGAACCCGATGGGCCCGTGAATAAGTACGCGTGCGACACGCGACCAGACGAAATGGACGCACGAAAGAACTCCCGCACGCGGGGTTGTCCGAACACGCCATCAAATACATCTGCCACGACACATCTCGTCTCTACTCGTTATTCGCTTAAGGTCGATCATTCACCTAAGCTGATCTGAGCTTTTTCATTAGTGTCGCGCTCAAGAATAGGAGCGAAGAAACCCGGCTTCCATACCTCACTTGCAGCATCCCAGCCGAATACGTCTGCCAGCTCCGTGAAGATAGCCCGCGCCGTTTCATCTTTGGAACCCGCCGACGAAACAACACGCACGCGGGCAGGGTTCTCCGCCGCGATGCGCATGAACGCCGCATTGACGCGCGCGTGAAAATCCGCACCCGCCTGCTCAAGGCGATCAGCCGTACCATGATGAGTGGCTCTTTCGAGACCGACTTCCGCAGATGCATCAGCCGTCAGAAGGATAGTGCGACAGGGATGAATGCCCTGACAAGCGAAGATGTTCGCCTGGCGCACGAACGAAAGAGAGAGCCCTCTACCATATGCCTGATACGCTACCGTAGAATCGTAGAACCGATCGAGCAGCACGACCGCACCACGCGCAAGGGCGGGAATAATGACCTCTTTGATGATCTGAGCGCGCGCCGCTTCGTAAACGAGCAGCTCCGTCTGATCGGACATGGCGGTGTTCTCGGGATCGAGCACCAGGGAGCGCAATGCCTCACTGATAGCCGTTCCACCTGGTTCGCGAAGGCACAGCACCTCATGCCCCATGTTGCGCAAACATGTTGCTAAAAAGGTGATGTGGGTCGTCTTACCCGCGCCTTCGCCACCCTCGAAGGTGATGAAGATGCCCGGCCCTACTGCTGTGTCGTGTTTATCAACCACGTATCGATCCAATCAATCAAGAGTATAGATATCGTTTCCCTGAGTATCTATGCCGATGAATACCGGGAAATCGGAAACCATGATCTTCCTGAGCGCCTCAGTTCCTAAATCATCATACGCTAAGGTCTCACACGACTCTATGCACTTCGCAAGAAAAGCAGCAGCGCCGCCGACGGCCACAAAATAGACCGCATTATTATCGATGCACGCCTGGCGCACCGCTTCACTGCGCACCCCCTTGCCAATAGTAGCTGCAACGCCGCAGTTCATCAGGCGGGGTGCGGCGAAATCCATGCGGGATGCCGTGGTCGGCCCGATAGCGCCGAATGGACGTCCGGCTGCTTCAGGGGTGGGTCCTGCATAGAAGATGGCCTGCCCTTCCAGTCCGTACGGAAGGCGAGCATCGTCACCCATTTCCCCAAGAAGACGCTGATGACCTGCATCACGCAAGGTATACATCGGCCCCGACAGCAAGCATGCCTGCCCCGCACTCAGCGAAGCAATGCGTTCGCGATCGAGCGGAAGAGTCAAGCGAATGGGTTCATTACTCACTGCGATCAGCCTCCTCCTTTAATGCGGTTATCATCGCATCGCCAAGTTCCACGCAAGACAGATCGACGCTGCCTCGGCGCATGGCAGAACAGCCCATGTTCACCGCAACAGGCAGCGCGGCAATGTGACAAGAAGCCGTTTCAACACGTACACCCAGCGCCGTAGTGGCGCCCCCCAGAGCACCGGCGCCAATACCCGTTGCGTTGATAGCAGAAAGAAGCTCCGCCTCGAATTCCGCCACCTTCGGATCGGGGTGAGGCTGGCCCAAGGGGCGCATGAGCGCATGCTTTGCCAATCCTCCGACCTTATCGAACGTAGCGCCCACTCCGACGCCGACGATGAGCGGTGGGCAGGCGTTCGCCGCCTTTTCACGCACACAGGCAAGCACCGTGTCGATGACTCCCTGTTTGCCAGCGCTCGGCGTGAGCATGACAACGCGGCTCGCGTTATCGGAGCCGCCTCCTTTGAGCATAACGTGCAAGCGAGCAACACCCGGTTCATCAACGCAGTGGATCTCGCAGAACGCCGGGGTGTTGTCGCCCGTATTATCACGATCGAAGAGAGCATCCTTCACCAGCGATTTGCGCAAGCGAGCCTGATCATAGGCCTGAGCGACCGCATCGTTCACTGAAGAGAAGACATTGCCCGGAACCAATACATCGGGACCTACTTCCAAACACACCCACACCGTGCCCGTATCCTGGCAAATAGGCACTGAATCGGTTGCGGCAATGGAGGCGTTCTCGACCAGCTGATCGAGAACGACGCGCGCACGATCGCTCGTTTCGCCTTCACGTACCGTCATGAGTCCAGCCAGCACATCATCGGGCAGAACCGATGCGAGGCGCGGAATAAGCGATGCCAGCGCCGAAGCGACGCTGGCAGGAGTAACAGCTAACATAATCGTCCGTTTCCTTATTCGGGAAGATTCTCAAGACCCTTTTTAACGCTCGCAGCGGATTCATGAAGCGCTGCCATTTCCTCGTCGGTCAGATCGAATTCGACGATCTCTTCCACGCCGTTCTTACCCAAGCGCGTAGGAATGTTCATATAGAGGTCATTGAGGCCATATTCACCATCGATATAGGAGCATACGCTCATGACTTCCTTAGAGTCGGTCAGGATAGCCTCTACCATCTTCGCAATGGATGCACCAGGTGCATAATAGGCGGAACCGGTCTTCAGGAACGCTACGACCTCTGCACCACCCTTGGTGCAACGCTTGGTCACTTCTTCAATATCTTCGGTGGACATGAGCTCGGTGATAGGAGTACCCTTCACCGTGGTGTAGCGCGGCCAGCATACCATGCCTTCACCATGAGCACCCAGCGCCCATGCTTCAACATCGCCTGGTTCGCAGCCCAGCTTTTCGCATACCGCGAACGAAAGGCGCGAAGAGTCGAGAACGCCGCCCATACCCATCAAACGGTTGGTAGGCAGACCGGACTTCTTGAATGCCAGATAGGTCATGACATCAAGAGGATTGGTAACGCAAATATAAATGGCATTAGGAGATACAGCCATTGCTGATTCGATGACCGAAGACATGATGCCCGAGTTCACTCCCAAAAGGTCCTCACGGGTCATACCGGGCTTACGTGCAATACCCGCAGTGATGACCACCACGTCGGAATCAGCCGTTGCCGCATAGTCGTTCGTACCCGTAACGCTTACCGTGAACTTCTCTACCGAACGCATGTGCATCATATCGAGTGCTTTGCCCTGAGGCAGACCTTCAGCCACATCCACCAGCACCACATCGGCTAAATTCTTAGAAGCGATAATATGGGCCGCCGTTGCGCCTACGTTGCCTGCACCTACGATCGTGACCTTGCTCATGTTCGAATCCTCCTGAAAAACCTATTTCATATTGCGGTCGGACCCTTGCCGACGCGCACCTTTCATCTTACTTCTCTTGCGGCGATCATGCCACGAACCCACGGTTTTTTGCTTTCATTGGCATCACGCAGCAATGCGGCGACGTTCTGCATCGAATCCGTCGCCGCCATCGCCAGCCCTGCGCGATCGCGGCAGGTGCACCTACTTATCAGATGCCTTTTTGGCTGTTTTCTTAGTGGTCTTGCCCTTAGAGGACTTAGCCGTGCCTTTGGCCGCCTTCGCCGCCTTCTTTTCCTTCGCCTCTTCTTTGGCGGGGCAGCTGAAGTTCGGGCAGAGCTTCCATGGTCCACGGTTCGTCGTCACGATGACCATCGGAGCACCGCAGCTCTCACATACCTCCTGCGTTGCGGTGAGCGCACCATATTGCGGCAAAGGATAACCCGTCTCGCACTCGTCGTAGTTCTCGCAGCGGATGAAGCGCTTCAACGTGCGTGGGTTCTTGCGCGCGATAAGCTTGGCCCTGATCCCCTTTTCCTTACAGACAGGACATTCGCCTACCTCAAGATCGGGCTCCTTGTTGGTTTCACATTCAGGATCGATACACAACGTACGTGGCTTAGAACGGAACGCCGTTACCTTGATCTGAGGCATGCCGCACGTCGGGCATTTTTCTTCCAGCGCTTCGATCTTGCCCTTAGGAAGTGGGTAGGTCACATCGCAATCAGGCCATCCCGAACAACCGATGAACATCGAACGGGTCTTCTGCGACGAGCGCAACTGCAGGTCCTTGCCGCACTTGGGGCATGGACCTACATAGGCATCAGCGGCGACCGCATCAGCCAGCGCATCCTTCACTTCCTCAGAATGAGGCAGCAGGTTCGCCAGCTGCTCCGAAAGACGATCGCGCGAATTGGTGACGACTTCTGTCTTGGTCTTCTGACCTTCGGCGATGTTATCCATCTCCTCTTCGAGCTCCGCGGTCATTTCGGGATGAGTGATATGCGGCGCGAATTTGTCGAGCGCATCGCACACCGCCATACCCAACTGGGAGGGCTCGATCGGATCGTTCTGGATGTATTTCACGGTATACAGACGCTCGATAATGGAGTGGCGGGTGGACTTGGTACCCAACCCCAGCTTCTCCATTTCCTGAATGAGCTTACCCTGCGAATAGCGCGCCGGTGGCTCGGTCTGCTTCTTGGTGCACGTAGCACCGCCGAACGCCACTTCCTGACCTTCAGTGAGCACGGGCAGCTGCTCGTCTTTCTTCAGGCCGTAGGGATAAATAGCGCGGAACCCGGGCTTCACCAGCACATCACCCTTGGCTGCGAACGTCTCGCCCGCAACTTCGAGCGTGACCTTAGTGCCTTCGACCACTGCCGCATCGGAAAGCGTTGCCATGAAGCGACGGGCGATCAGGTTGTAGAGCTTATATTCTGCGGGCGCCAGATCATCAGGTGTAGCACTTGCCGTCGGATAGATAGGCGGATGGTCAGTGGTTTCCTTCTTGCCGCGCGTCGCCTTCAAGGCGCCCTTTGAGAGCAGCTCCTTGCAGTAAGGCGCATAGGCAGGATTGCCCATGATCTTCTTCACCGTATCGGCCAAGTCAAGCGACGAAGGATACACCGTGTTATCAACGCGGGGATACGAGATGTAGCCATCCATGTACAGGCTCTCGGCAATGCGCATGGTGCGCGCTGGCGACAGCCCTTCTGCCGAAGCGGCCGCCATAAGGCTGGTCGTATTGAAAGGAACGGGAGGCGCTACCGTGCGCTTGCGCTTGGTGACCTCGATGACTCGAGCGGCGGTCGCACCTTCGACATGGTCCATGACCGCCTTAGCTTCAGCTTCCACTTTGAAACGCGCGGTCGTATGCGGAGCGGAGAACGCCGCGTCATCTTCGCCAAAATCGGCCTTGATGACCCAGTAATCTTCAGGAACGAACGCAAGACGTTCGCGTTCACGCGCAACGATGAGCGCCAACGTCGGCGTCTGTACACGACCGGATGAACGCACGTTGCCGTATCCGGCGAACTTCACCAGCGTCAAATAGCGCGTCAGCACCGCACCCCAGATAAGGTCGATATCCTGACGCGATGCACCGGCACTCGCCAGGTTAGTATCGAGGGATACCAGATTATCGAATGCGTGGGTGATCTCTTCTTTAGTGAACGCCGAATAGCGCGCACGGCTCACCGGCGCGGTATCGTTCACTTCCTGGATACACGAAAGCGCATCCGATCCGATAAGTTCACCTTCGCGGTCGAAGTCGGTCGCGATCACAATGGAATCGGCCTTCTTCGCCAAGTTCTTAAGCGAACGAATGATGTCCTTTTCCTTGGGGCGCTTTTCGATGGGCGAATACACCAAATAGGGCAACGCATCCATCTTCCATGCTTTGAGCTCGACCCCGTCTTCAGTGAAGGGCTTCTTCTTTTTGAAGGGAGGCTTCGGTAGCGAGGCGGGCAGATCTGCCTCTATTAGCTCACCGTCAGCGTTAACGCCCTTCCAGCCACCACGCTTGCGATACACGAGCGCCGTAGCGAAATCTGGTTCGAGAATATGTCCCCTCAAGCCAATGGTCACCCATTCTTCCCCGTTAACCGTGAATCGATAGATGGGAGTTGAGTACACCTTGTCGTTCTTTGGCTTCGTCGCCCCTAAAAGGTCGGCGATCTTCTGAGCCGCGTCGTTCTTCTCGGTAACTACCAGCTTCACGCGGTTCCTCCTTTTCTTGCCGGCGTTCGTGCGCGGCACTTCATTCACACGATTGACCCGATTGCTTTTATTAACGTGTGCGGGTATCAGTTCGTTTTTTATACCGTGCGCGATAGGCGTCACAAAACAGCATCACCATACGAAGATGCTGCACCGCTCGCCGCAAGGCCAATGCCTTAGCAATTCGGCACAACATCGTACAGAATACACGACTTTCTATTCCTTGCCACGGGCAATCATAGACTGATCAAACAAGCCCCGTGCCCATGTTCGCCTACGATCGCGCGGAATCCTCGCGTTCAAGGACCAGTTCCATGGCAACGATAGCGCATTCGAGCATGCCATCGTCAGGTTCATTCGTGGTAAGGCGCTGCATTTGCATGCCCGGCCACAGTACTACGCGCACCAGGGGGTTATCGGGATGAGAACCGGCCCATTTCACGGTTATTTCATACGATATGCCCGCAATGACCGGCATTAACACAATACGCACCACCATGAGCAGCGCAAAAGCCGCCGGCCCTTCGAAGCCTAAAGCGGCAATGGGAATATCAAGCGGAATGATGGTATACACCAAGATGGCAATGATCATGACCATGATGAGAAACGCCGTCCCGCAGCGCACATGCAAGCGCGGGAACTGCCGCGCGTTCTCTGGCGTAAGTTCCAGCCCGTGTTCGTAGCAGTGAATGGTCTTATGTTCGGCGCCATGGTAGGCGAACATACGCTTGATGTCTTTCATGCGCCCGATCAACCACACGTAGAACACGAAAATAACCACGCGCATGACGCCATCGACGATGTTCCACGCAAGTGGGTTCGTTTCGTATTCACCCACCAAGACGTTAGAAGCAAGGCCGGGCAGCAGAACGAACAGGGAAACACCCATCACTACGCCCAATATGAGCGCGATGGTCATTTCAACTTTGCCGAACGCATCATCGGCGGATTCATCGGGAACAGCAGGATCGACATGAACGCCAGGTTCGTCGGAAGCATCTTCGACGCGAGCATCCTCCGCCGAAGATGCCGTAACTTGGACACCCACAGCAAATTCACCTTCGCCAGACACGTCCTTCGTAGAACCGCCCTTATCAGATGCAGGGCTACCAGAGACGCCGTTCTCGTCGGTCATACCAGGCGTTTCCTTGACGAATGTATCGGCTTCGTCTTCGTCTTGCAAGGCATGGTTAGCGGCGATCTCAAGCGCTTTGTAGCCTAATGCGAGCGAGTCGACCAAGGCCACGCACCCACGCACGAGCGGCCACGACAACCACGCGGAGCGATCGCCCTTTTTCGATAGGGGATGCTCTTCGGAATGGAGGGTCCCATCGGGGTTGCGCACCCCTACCGCCCAGTTATGCTTGCCTCGCATCATGACACCCTCAATGAGCGCCTGACCGCCTATGTGGGTCTTACGTTCACCGTCTTCGGCGAAAGCACGCTTGAGATCCCCCTTCGCCAAGGTTAGTCCCTTTCCACCTTGGGATAAGGCTTTCCGCAGGTCATCTTGCCTTCGGGGCAAACGCCGCGCACACAAGGCGCGCCAGCATCCATAAAGATATAAGGCGCGGTCGGGCGCACCAGTTCGAGCATGCGGTGGGCAAGCTCGCGGATCTCCCACTGCGCACGATTGCAGCAGCGCAAACTGAAGAAGTGCAAAAGCTCGCGAATATTCATCGTGATGACGATCTTCGTTTCGGCTGCGTTAGGCAGCAAGTAGCGCGCATCTTCAGCGGGAACGCCCGCATCAAGTAGTTTCTGATAGGCGGACACTGCCGCTTCGATAGCTTCGTCGAATACCTTTTCGGTCTCTTCGCTTTCCGTTACCGAGGGGGGCTTTACCGTTTCCACGCCCTTGGTGAATTTAACGTAGCGTTGGGACTGCTGATTAAAGCTTGCCAGACGATGACGCACCAGCTGGTGAGTAAGCGCGCGGGACACTCCGTCGACCGCGAAGGTATAGCTCACATGTTCGAGTGTCGAGAAGTGACCTGACTTCATGATGGTGGACAACACGCTTTCCACTCGCTCGGGCGGCATGGTCTCCATGAGCTCTTTAGCCCCTACCGGCGCATAGCAAAGACGAGCCGCGGTTGCGACCGCGCGTTCGGGGTTTTCGGGATATTGCAAAAGTTCGACGTTCATTAAGAACTCCTTTTTCGTATTCTTTGCGCAATGATAGCCAAAATGTCGCAGGCCGGCGCCAAAATGTCGCAAGCTGGCGCTAAAACACACACCAGCGCACAAAAAGATCCCTCGCTGGCATGATACCCAGCGAGGGATGAGATCCGCCTTCTTCAGGCTCTGAACTGCGATGCAGTGGTTAACCAAGGTCACCTTCACATCGCCGCCCGATCACGGGCGATCGGTCTACAGCTCGATACGCTCGAACAGTTCCCTGCCTACGCCACATACGGGGCATACGAAATCTTCGGGAAGCTCTTCCACGTATTCGATGTGACCGCAAATGGTGCAGCGCCATGCTACCTTTGGTTTGCCTTCACTCACGACTGCCTCCTCCGGGCCGTTGTAACTCGATGCTTTCGGGGGCGTTTTGCCGCCCTTTACCTGATGGTAATACGCATAGCTCATGGGTGCGTCACCCTGGATAGCCTCAGCCGCCACCACTTCGCCGATGAACAAAACGTGGCTCCCTAGATCAAGTTCTTGGGATACCTTCACCGAGAAATGAGCACATGCCGATTGAGAAACATACTGCAAGTTCTGTTCCGACATGGCGGTTTCGCAGTTCGCGAACTTGTCCACATCAGCGCTTGAGTGGAAACCGAACTGGCCAATGAGCTCCATCGAAGCTGATTCATTAAGAACTGACACTTCATACGCACCCGTTTCATGGATGCCCTGAGACGTGTAGTTCTCCTTATTCACGGCGACCGTCACCTGAGCGGGCTTTGAGGTCACCTGCGAGAACGTGTTTACAACGCACCCAACCGAACGACCATCTTTTGCGCTTGAAATAACGTAAAGCCCATACGTTAAATTACGGAATGCAGCGGTATCGATCATACCTTCTCCTAAGAACGGGCAACACTGAAGTTAGCATCGCCGTTGGAACCCCTACTCCTCCATGCTAACGAAAGAGAGCGAGAAACTCACGCATATACGCAAGATGAATAAAAAAGACCGACCCCGGGATGATTCCAGGGTCGGTCCTTAGGTGCGTATTTATTCGCTCCATTCATGAACCGCAGTTCATTCAGGAGCGCCGCCAATGAACGCTTGCGGCTTACAGATCCTTCGTGCCTTCTACGCGGCCTTCCAGATATGTCCAGTAGTTGTCGACATCCTGCTGGATCTCTTCAAGCAGCGCCTCGTTGCCGGGCTTGAACAGGTGCTTAAAGCGACCCTGTGGCTTCAAGAAGTCAGTAACGGGGATAAGGTTCTTATCGCGAACCGGCGTAAGCTTCCACTTGCCGTTCTCGACCTCGAACAGAGGCCAGAACTTGGAGTTCACTGCCAAGCGACAGATCTCTGCGGTCTGACTAGAACCCACGCGCCAACCACGAGGGCAGGGAGCCATAATGTTCAGGAACGCCGGACCGTCGACTGCGATGGCCTTTTCGGCCTTGTTTACCAGGTCGCGCCAGTTGCCTACCGTCGCCTGAGCAACGTAAGGCACGCCGTGAGCAGCCATGATGGATGCCAGATCCTTACGGTTCTGGATCTTACCCTGCTGCTCCTTACCGACCTCAGCCGTGGTCGCCCATGCGCCCTTAGGGGTCGCAGACGAACGCTGAATACCGGTGTTCATGTAAGCACCATTGTCGTAGCACACGTACACGATGTCGTGACCGCGCTCCATGGCACCGGACAAGGACTGCAGACCGATGTCATACGTACCACCGTCGCCACCGAATGCAACGAACTTGATCTTCTTATCGGCAGGGATCTTGCCTGCGCGCTGAAGACCCTTATATGCCGCCTCAACACCGGAGATCGTAGCACCGGCATTAGCGAATGCATTGTGAATGAACGGAACTTCCCATGCGTTGTCAGGATAGATGGAAGTGGAAACTTCCAAGCAACCCGTTGCTGAACAGCAAACGACATCATAGTCGTTGCGGCCCATCAGGACCTGACGTACCGCCATGGAAGCGCCGCAGCCGCCGCACAAGCGATGGCCAGGAGCCAAGTCGTCGGGGCGGGCAGAAAGTTGCTTAATGTTAGCCATTGTATTGCCCCTTACTCTTCGATACCGAGATACTTGATGGAACCGTCATACGTACCCTGAGCGCGCTGCTCAAGTTCCGCGAACACCTGATCCATCTGGTCGAGCGTGATGTCTGCGCCACCCAGACCAGCCAAGTAATCGCTTACCGGCGTCTGCAGGCCAGCGGCCTGGAACGCAGCACGGACCTCAAGCGCCAGAGGAGCATGAGGAGAACCGAACGAATCGGCACGGTCGATAACGGCAACGGCCTTAGCGTTCTTGCAGGCATCGACGATCTGCTGAGCAGGGAACGGACGGAAGATGCGAGGACGGACCACGCCGACCTTCTTACCCTGAGCGCGAAGCAAGCGAGCCTGATGACGAGCATTACCAGCGCAAGAGCCCAGAACGACGATCAGATAATCAGCGTCTTCGGTGCCCCAGGTATCGACCAGGTCGAACGGACGACCAGTGATCTCGGCCCATTCCTTACCATGACGCTCGAATGCTTCTGCCGCACCATCAAGTGCACGACGCTCGGCCAGCTTGTACTTCATATAACCATTGCCCAGCGTTGCGAACATGCCGTGACCAACGGGATTCTCAGTATCAAGCAGCGGATAGAGAGGCTGATAGTCGCCCACAAAGTCCTTTACTACCTGATCTTCTTCCATCACGCAGTTATCCATTGCATGAGTGGTAACGAAACCATCGAGCGTGGTCAGGACCGGAAGAAGCACGTTGGGGTCTTCTGCGACCTTGAAGGCGATGATGGTGTTGTCGTATGCCTCCTGAGCGGTTTCAGCGAACATCATTGCCCAGCCCGTATCACGAGCGCTCATGATGTCGGAGTGATCGCCGTGGATGTTAATAGGAGCAGACAGTGCACGGTTCGCATTCGCCATAACAATGGGGCAACGCATACCGGATGCAATGTGCAGCTCTTCCCACATGAAAGCCAAGCCCTGAGAGCTGGTTGCCGTTGCAACGCGTGCACCTGCAGCAGAGGCACCGATGCAAGCGGACAGTGCGGAGTGCTCGGATTCGACCGGAACGTATTCCGTGGTCACCTTGCCGTCAGCAACGAACTTCGCGTAGCCTTCAACGATGGTGGTCTGCGGGGTAATAGGGTAAGCGGCCATTACGTCGGGGTTCACCTGACGGAACGCATCGGCCACCATCTGATTACCAGTAGCGGAGAACATCTTCTTTTCAGCCATGGTTACTCCCCCTCCTTTTCCTGAGCCTGAGCCTCAGCTTCGGGAACGAGCTCCAAGGCACCGAACTTGCATTCGTGAACGCACACGCCGCATCCTTTGCAGTGGAACAGGTCGATGCCCGTCATTGCGCCATCTTTGACTTCAATGGATGAGTCGGGGCAATACATCCAGCACAACATGCAATTGGTGCACTTTTCCGAATCCCACACCGGACGGTCGGAGCGCCAGCCACCGGTGTAGCAGTTGCGCGACGTGCCGCCTTCAGGGCACACATAGCCTACGGGGAAATCGGAAGGCTTCCAGTTCTCGTAATTCGAACCGTCGAATTCGTACTTAGACATTATTCCTGCACCTCCTGATAGGCACGCTCTACAGAGGCAAGGTTAGCGTCGATCATCTCCTGGGAGAACTTCTTACCGAACGTAATAACCAAACGCTCCTTGACCAGATCGAGCGGGAACAGACCCGTAACTTTAGCGAGAGCGCCAACGATCGGTGTATTGGGCATATCCTTCTTGATGGTCGCCATCGCAATACCAGATGCATCGACAACCGCAACGCGCATAGAAGCGGGTGCATTGACAGCAGCACGTGCTTCCTCTGCCGTCATCGTGGTATTGAAGATGAGAACGCCATCTTCGTGAATACCTTCCATAACATCGGTGGAAGCCAATAGAGTGTCATCCATGATGATTACAATATCGGGGTTCTGAATGTTGTTGTGAACCTCAATAGGATCACTCGATACGCGCGTATATGCTTTCAGGGGCGCACCAGTACGCTCCGGACCATATTCGGGCATGGCCTGGATATAGTTGCCCTGCAGCAGCGCCGTGTCCGCCACGAGCTTTGCCGCCGTAACCGCACCTTGTCCGGCACGGGCATGCCAGCGGATTTCGGTCAACTGTGACATACCTCTCCTCTCGCTAAGAAAATCTGCTTTAAACAAGCTCCTCCATTCTATCGACCAACAGAATCGAGCCCTTGTGGGGTTCGCTAACATGTTCAATCTGGGTCGGTAGACGGAAAACGCCGAAGTTCATCGGTAGACTTCGCGGGATGAACGGTACTGCACTACAGAGCACCCTGCGATTTTTCGCGAAATAAGCGATAGCATGCATGTGTCGTTGCGGCGCACCATTGGCTCCCTAGAAAAATTCAGGGCACGCCTTCGCTTGATCGGCTTTTAAGAAGACGAACGGCATAGCGAAATCACGCGGACACGTCAGCCACGTCCCTGCACGCTTGCCCGCGAATCGGGGGCTATGCCTTTAAAGGTCTTCTAAAAAGCCGCGCCACGGGATGCCCTGAATTTTTCTAGGGAGCCAATGACCGCGGGAAGCCCCATGTATCGCGCAAGGGGCTATGTCCAGAACTGGATCATTTCGATGATGTCTTGATATGCCCAATCATAAATATCGGAATACCATCCCGTCTCAGGCGCCAAGCACACCAATGTTATATACAGCAGGCTCAAAATAACGAGCACCTGAATAACACGCAGGAACATAGCATGCGCCGAACGATGAAGCGCTATTCCCTCATCGGTCTTCGCACGAGACGACAACGCGTCGTTCGCCACGAACGCCAACAACACCGCAGGAACCAAGAACAGCGTGCTGTAATCGGCCGTATAACGCTGCAAAATGCCCGCCATCTGCGCGTCCAGACAGGCAACTACTACGCCGGAAACAAGCATCGTCAGCACCACGCCGGCGATGGTCTTCGTAGAGCGCACCTTAAAGCGATAAGCCAGGATCGGCTTCGCGAACGCAATGATCCATAGAATGGGCAAGCACACCAAGATGCCACCGAAGGTCACTTCCTTGATGGTCTGCCCTAAATACGTCGTATCGAACGTGGTGGGCTGGATCCAGGGGAACACTCCGGTCGTAGTGGGTGTTTGCAGGAAATACGCGAACAACGCCGGCAGGAAGCGGCCGGGATTCGTGCCGCGCTGCGTCATGTCATTCACCGTCAGGTTGTAATTCGCCCCGAAATCGAACAGCGACCCAAAGCGTGCCTTGTTATAGAGCATAATGCCCGCTGCCACAACGACATACGGTGCCAACAAGCATATGAACTCACGAACACCTTGAGCGGTGAACAGGTGGCGCTCGGTAATGAAACGACGCCAGAACAAAGGAAACGCCAAGAACGAGAAGACCACGAACTGTGGTCGGCATGCGACCACGAGCGCCATGCAAAGCGAACCAGCCAGATACCATCCCCATGCCTTCTTGGCCGATCGCCCATGGAGCCAGAAATACAATCCCCACACGGTCAACGCAAGCGCGAGCGCGATAGGTAGCGAATAGAATGTGGGGAACTTCGCCAGATACAACATGCCCGAGCAAGCCACCAAGGGCATTTGCAGCAAGAGGAACAAACCGAGGCTCACCCGCTTGAAGTGATGCCGCGCGAACCTATCCATAAGAGCCGTTATGCCTAAGATAAAGGCGATGCAGGCCAATAACACCCCGATTGCCGTAGGGAAACTCGACCCCGTGAGCAAATAGAACGGCAAATAGAACAGCAATACTGGCAATACGCCAAAGTACACATAATAATGCCCTTCGTAATACGCAACGTCGAAAAGATAGGCCTCACCTGTCTGCTTCTGCAATTCGTCGCGCGCCCCCTTGTCATAAGGGTTCTCCATATCGACGAGCCACTCCGGAGGCTCCTCCTCCAGGTATAGCTGCCCATGAGCCATTGCCTTAGCCAGTTCGGCATACTGCTGCGCGTTATCGCCACCCACCTTATAGGTGTTGACGACACTATGGCCATCCCATGAACCCGAGTTATATGTCGATGTAGCGATACCCACCTGATTGGAGCCGAACAGTAAATACGCCGTTAAGACCACCACTTCGCACGCAGTAGCCAACACGATACATGCTCTACTGAAGCGTGGATGCTCGCCGATCAGACAACGATAGATGCTCGACCTGGGCCTAAACACATAAACGAACAAAAGGATAGCGAAGGCGACGAAGAAACGTAGACCATTGAACGCAAAGGGCTGGGGGTCGTTAATGGTAATGGAATAAAGCGTAATGGGGTACGTCGCCTCTTCGTCGACGATCTCGATCTTCAAGTTATTGATCGTACCCGAGCTCTCCAGATACAGATACTGGCTTTCCTCGCTATTAGTAGACACCGCCACTTCAGGGACACCAAAGGTATATTCGGTCGTCGAGAAATACGTCTCATGAGCGGCGTCAGTGAAACTGATTTGGATCTTGAGGTTCTGAGCAGCCTGCCCATTATCGAAATCCAGATGGATGTTATTGATCCTCTTATTCAGATTATGGAACTCGACCACGTGGGACGATTCCGTGAACTTCATAGAACTATCTTGACCGAACCCTATTGCGTTGGCCTTTTCCGGCTCAGTCAGATCGAGAGCGGCCTTGTCGGAAAGGTCGATCGGCTCATAACCTGCCGAACGGAAGAAGTTCATATTGAACAGAAAGACCTCAAGCAACAATGCAATGATGAATATTATGCCAACACGAATTGCCGCATGCTTGATTTCGGGAGCATGCGTTCGTGCAAGGTCGATTCCTTCATCGGCTATATCTTCGATCGGTCTCATGGATGTTATTTTACTATTAAAAATCGCTGCCGGACGAAAGAGGTAGTGCGCTATCACCCACAAAGAAAAGAACCCCTATCGTTCGATAGGGGTTCCTAGATCTCACTAGATCAAGGAAGGTGCGTTTTCTACAAAACGAACTCCCAAATACGCCAGAAGAACTAGATATCCAACGCTTCCTCTACTGAAGCGAAGACCTCTTCGGGAGCACGGTCGCCATCGATCTCGATCAGAAGATCGCAGCCGCGATAGTAATCGATCAATGGAGCCGTGGAGCTTCCATATACATCAAGGCGATTGCGAACAGTTGCTTCGTTGTCATCATCGCGCTGATACATTTCACCATTGCACTTAGGGCATGTTGCGTCAGCTTCGCTGCCAATATGACCGCAATCACGGCACATGCGACGAGAAGTGAGGCGCTTGATGATAACTTCCTTGTCGACATCGACCAGAAGCGCTGCGTTAAGTGCGCGGTCCAAAGAAGCGAGTTCGGAATCGAGCGCTACAGCCTGGGTAGACGTACGAGGGAAGCCATCAAGGATGAAGCCCTGTTCGGTATCAGGATCCTGCAGACGTTCCTTCACCAAGCCGATGACCACTTCGTCAGGAACCAAATCGCCAGCATCCATATACTTCTTTGCCTCAAGTCCCAAAGGAGTCTGGTTCTTTACTGCCGCACGGAGCATATCACCCGTAGAGATATGAGCATAACCATACTTTTCAACAAGCTTTGCAGCCTGAGTTCCTTTACCAGCGCCCGGTGCGCCCAGCAAAACGATATTCATGAATGATCCTTTCTAGCGGATTCGATAAAATCGCTCCGCCTATTGTAGCAAAGGGCACTAACACGTTCACGGTATTTGCGTAAAGACATACGCAATTCGCACCTTCGACCGATAGCCCCTTGCGTTATTCACGCATTTAGCCAGCCAATGACGAATACTTTACCCATCAACAAATATCCCGATGCCGCAAGGGATATCGACACAAGAAGAGACCGAGCGCATGCCCGGTCTCTTTTGTTCAAGGTTTTCGCAAGAGCGTGACCCTTGATCAAAGCTCCTACTTGAAGAAGCCGTCGTAGTTATACATCTTCAACTGAGACTCGATCTTGTTCATCGTGTCGAGCGCTACACCGATCATGATGAGGATCGACGTACCACCAAATGCCTGAATAAGGGCATTGTTAGTGAAGTAGAACAAGATAGAGGGCACTACCGCAATAACGGCAATGAAGATCGCGCCCGGCAAGATAACATGGCGCAGAACATCCTTGATGTACTGAACCGTATTCGCGCCTGGACGAATACCCGGAATAAAGCCGCCTTGACGCTGCAAGTTCTCGGCCGTCTCCGTTGGATTGAACACGATGGACGTGTAGAAGTACGCGAAGAAGACGATGAACACTGCCGTCAGAATCCAGTTGACCCAACCAGCGGAAATCGCATTGGATACCATGGTCAGCCAGTCAACATTCAACAGTGCGGCGATCTGTGCCGGGAAGTAGATCAAACAGCTTGCGAAAATGATAGGGATAACGCCCGCTGCGTTGATCTTGATGGGCAGATACGAGTTCTGGCCGCCCATCATCCTGCGGCCCTGAATACGCTTAGCATAGCTAACAGGAATACGACGCTGAGCGCGTTCGATGAAGATGATCGCAGGGATACATAGAACGACTATCACCAGAATGAGACCGGTGATCGCAATACCCATACCAAAGTCAGCACTCAGGTTGATCGACGAGAAGATAGCCGAAGGGACAGAAGCGACGATGGAAACGAAAATAATGAGCGACATACCATTACCAACGCCACGCTGGGTGATGAGCTCGCCCATCCACATGATGAGCGCGGTACCAACCACGAGCGTGAAGACCACCAGTATATCAGTGACGATCTCAGGAACAGCGGTGCTGAATACTACGCCATACGCCTGAGACTTGAACAAGAACAAGTAACCCACCGCATTAATGAGACCCAAACCAAGCGTCAGATAACGCGTGATCTGAGTAATGCGGCGCTTACCCGCTTCGCCTTCCCTGTTCCAGCGTCCGACCGCAGGGATAACGCCCTGCATCAGCTGCATGATGATCGATGCAGTGATGTAAGGCATGATGCCCAATGCGAACACCGAGAAGTTGGAAAGCGCGCCACCGGTGAACAGGTCGAGCATGACCATCGAGACGCCCTGCTCCGAAAAAGAATCAGCGAACGCCCTGAATGGAATGCCTGGTACGGGCAGGTACGCACCGAACCGGTAAAGCACCAAGATGCCCAGAGTGAACAGGATCTTGTTCCTGAGCTCTGGGACCTTGAACGCTTGTACGAGAGAACTTAGCAAGGCTCTTCGACCTTTCCTCCAGCAGCCTCGATCTTTGCCTTAGCAGAAGCGGAGACCTTGTCCACCTTTACGGTAACGGCCTTGGTGATCTCACCGTCACCCAGAACCTTAACAAGATCGGTCGCGTTCTTGATGATACCCTTAGCAGCCAAGGACTCGCCATCAACGACATCGCCGTTCTCGAAATACTTCTCAATACGGCTTACGTTAACCGGAAGGTATTCAACACGATTGATATTACGGAAACCGGGGAGCTTAGGCAGACGACGTGCCAAAGGAGTCTGGCCGCCTTCGAAGCCGGCACCCTTGCCGCCACCAGCGCGAGACTTCTGACCGTTCAGACCACGACCAGCGGTCTTGCCGGTACCGGAAGCGGGACCGCGACCAACACGCTTGCGTGCCTTAGTTGAGCCTTCTGCAGGACGTAAATCCTTAAGTTCCATGTTTTGTTTCTCCTTCTTACGCTATCCCTTCATCCTTTGAAGGGGTCGGCAGCTCGCCGCCGACGAACTTACTTATGCAAAACACCGGTAATAATACCGGAAAATGCCAGACAAGCTCCTCAGAATCCCACGAATACAGACGCTCTACCTATTGGAATTTACCCATAAAGCGCTCATTCGTGCGTGAAACCGAGGAGCCTTAAAACAGCAAGTTGTCCCGCTGTATAGGCGGGACAACTTAAGTGATCTAGATTTCTTCAACCTCTACAAGGTGCTTTACCTTGAAGATCATACCGCGAACTGCGGGGTTGTCGATCTGATCGACCGTGCGGCCGATCTTGCCCAGACCAAGAGCCTTCAGGGTGCGGCCCTGATCGTACTTATAACCGATGGAGCTCTTTACCTGGGTGATACGCAGGGTCTTCTTTGCGTCAGCCATTATTAGTTCTCCTTCCAGCCGTAAATCTGAGAAACGGAGATACCGCGGCGCTGAGCGACCTCTTCAGGGCTCTGCATGTCCTGAAGACCTGCAGCAGCAGCCTTGACGATGTTCATAACATTGTCGGTGCCCAGGGACTTGCAGAACACGTCCTTAACGCCAGCAAGTTCCATAACAGCACGAGCAGCACCGCCAGCGATAACGCCGGTACCAGGAGCAGCAGGCTTGATCAGAACGCGACCAGCACCGTACTCACCGATGATGTCATGAGGAAGCGTACCAGCTTCGGTCAGAGGAACAGCGAACATGTTCTTCTTAGCGTCTTCAACGCCCTTCTTGATAGCGGTAGGAACTTCCTGAGACCTACCCATACCGATACCAACGCGACCATTGCCATCGCCAACAACAACAAGTGCGGTCAGAGCGAAGCGACGACCACCCTTAACAACCTTAGAAACACGGTTGATGAAGACAACACGCTCCTCAAGTTCGGGAACGCCTGCCTGGTTTTCAAGCTTTTTAGCCATAGACACTAACCCTCCCTTAGAACTTAAGGCCTGCTTCACGAGCACCGTCGGCAACAGCCTTGATGCGACCGTGATACAGATTGCCACCGCGGTCGAATACGACCTCGGAGATACCGTTTTCCTGTGCTTTCTTGCCGATCAGCTGACCGAGAGCAGCAGCACCTTCAACCGTGGAGCCGTTCTTTTCGGTAGCCTTGAATTCGGCACCCATGGTAGAGACAGCGCAGATGGTCTTACCAGCTACGTCATCAATGACCTGAGCGTACATATTTGCGTTAGAGCGCGTAATGCACAAACGCGGACGAGCGGGCGTGCCAGAGATCTTACCGCGAACGCGGGTATGACGACGACGAAGCCCAGCTTGTTTCTTTTGAAGTTTCTTCATGAGTTAAATCCCTTCGATGCAAACACTTCTGGACTAGTCAGACTTAGCGGCCTTGCCAAGCTTACGACGTACATATTCGCCCTCGTAGCGAATACCCTTGCCCTTGTAAGGCTCAGGCTTACGCCATGCACGAATGTTCGCAGCAACCTGACCAACCTGCTCTTTGCTGATGCCCTTAACGATGATTTCGGTCTGGCTGGGAACCTCGAAGGAGATGTTCTCAGGGGCCGGAACAACTACGGGATGAGAATAACCGAGCTGAAGCTCAAGGTCAGAACCCTTGAGTGCAGCACGATAGCCAACGCCAACAAGCTCGAGCTTCTTAGCGAAACCTTCGGACACACCCTCGATCATGTTGTGGATGAGAGTACGGGTCAAACCGTGAAGGCTCTTAGCTTCGCGGCTGTCATCAGGACGCTCGACGATAACCTGACCGTCTTCGACCTTGATGGACATGATGTCCTGGAACGTGCGGGTCAATTCACCCTTGCTGCCCTTAACGGTAACCGTGTGGCCATCAATAGCTACATCAACACCGGAAGGAATAGCGATGGGCATTTTACCAATACGAGACATATCTGCTCCTTCCTTCCTACCAGATGTAAGCGATTACTTCGCCGCCGATGCCCGCTTTACGTGCATCGCGGTCAGCCATAACGCCCTTGCTTGTAGAGATAACTGCAGTACCCAGACCACCGAGAACGCGAGGAAGCTCATCTTTGCCAGCGTAAATACGCAGACCTGGCTTAGAAATACGCTTCAGACCGCGGATGGTGCGAGCCTTCTTGTCACCATACTTGAGGGTGATGGTGAGAATATCGCGAGGCTCGGCGGATTCTACGTCATAGCCGGCGATATAGCCCTCTTCCTGCATGATGCGTGCAATTTCAACAAACTTTTTGCTTGACGGCATGGAAACCGTCGGCTTACCAGCAGAATTTGCGTTACGCACACGCGTAAGCATATCTGCAATGGGATCGTTCATGCTCATTGTTGTGTTTCTCCTTTGTTCATGATGAGACGAAAAGCCGGTTCGTATACGCCCTTAGCACATACGCCTTGACTCTCGACACTCAACAACGTGACTTAAGTTCGATTGCTTACCAGGAAGCTTTGGTCACGCCGGGCAGTTCGCCTTTGTTAGCGAGCTCGCGAAGGCAGACACGGCACAGACCGAACTTGCGGTAGTACGCACGAGGGCGACCACAGCGCGTGCAACGGTTGTGCTGGCGCGTCGAGAACTTCGGTTCACGCTTGGACTTGGCGATCATCGATTTTTTAGCCATTCAAAATCCTTCTTTCTTATAACCAATTCTCTTTTTGAGAATTTAGTTTTCTTTTTTGAACGGGAAGCCCATGGCATCCATAAGTGCCTTGGCGTCTTCATTGGTTTCAGCAGTGGTGACAAACGTGATATCCATACCACGGGTACGGTCGATCTTGTCATACTCGATCTCAGGGAAGATGAGCTGCTCGGTGAGACCCATGGTGTAGTTACCACGGCCATCGAAGCTCGTAGAGCTGCAACCACGGAAGTCGCGAACGCGAGGAAGCGCCGTAGACATCAGACGGTCAAAGAATTCCCACATACGATCGCCACGCAGGGTCACCTTGCAACCGATTGCCTGGCCTTCACGCAGATGGAAGCCAGCAATGGACTTCTTAGCGCGGGTGACCATGGGCTGCTGACCGGTGATGATGCGCAGATCTTCGATTGCACCGTCGAGCAGTTTCTTGTCGCCAGCAGCACGACCAACGCCCATGTTAACCACGATCTTCTCAAAACGGGGGACCTGGTTCACGTTAGCGTACTCAAGCTCCTTGAAGAGCTTAGGAGCGACTTCGTTTACATACTTTTCCTTCAGACGAGGAGTAGCCATTGTCCTATCAAACCTTTCTCGATGAATTAAACGCAGGATTTCCGACCCTGCGTCCCCCGCCGCGTGGCGGGGGTCATAAAAGCACGATCAGATATTCTAATCGATATCTGCGCCGCACTTCTTGCAAACGCGAATTTTCTTACCATCTTCACGCTTAATGCTTACTCGGGTTGCCTCCTTGCAGGATGGGCAAATGAGCGCAACGTTGGAGACATGAATAGGAGCCTCCATGCTTGCAATGCCGCCCTCAGGGTTAGCCTGAGTGGGACGCATTGCCTTTTTGATCACATTGACCTTTTCAACGGTGACGCGCTGTGCAGCGGGCTTTGCAGCAAGTACGACGCCTTCGACGCCACGGTCCTTGCCGCAGAGAACCTTTACCTTGTCACCCGTTTTGATGTTCATCTTAGCCATGAATTGTTCCTCCTACAGCGTTTCCGGTGCCAGGGACACGATCTTCATGTACTTCTTCTCGCGAAGTTCGCGAGCGACAGGACCGAAGATACGAGTACCACGGGGAGCGCCGTTGGCATCGATCAGCACGGCTGCATTCTGGTCGAACTTAATATAGCTGCCGTCGTTACGACGGACTTCCTTTTTAACGCGCACTACGACGCAGCGGACAACTTCGCCCTTTTTAACGTTGCCGTTGGGCATTGCTTCCTTAACGCTGCAAACGATGACGTCACCCAGGCCAGCATAGCGGCGCTTAGAGCCACCCAAGACCTTGATGCACTGCACCTTGCGAGCGCCGGAGTTATCAGCGACGGCGAGCATGCTCTGCATTTGAATCATGTGCTTATCCCTTTCGATGCTTCCAAGTGGGCAGCAAGTGCCTACTTGGCCTTCTCAATGATCTCAAGAAGGCGCCAGCGCTTCATTTTCGACAGCGGGCGGGTTTCCATAATCGTTACGGTGTCACCCACGCCAGCTTCGTTGTTCTGGTCGTGAGCGTGGAACTTCTTAGTAGAGTTAACCATCTTGCCGTATACCGGATGAGGCTTACGTTCGTGAACCTGCACGACGCAAGTCTTGTCGCCGGAGATGCTTACGACAACACCATGGCGAACCTTACGAGAGTTACGTTCTTCACTCATGCTATTCAAACCTTCCTTCTAAACTCTAAGCCTGAACAGCCTTGAGCTCGCGGTCACGCATCTCGGTCTGGATGCGAGCGATGTCTTTCTTGACCTGCTTGATGCGAGCGGTGTTGTCCAACTGGCCAGTAGCCATCTGGAAGCGCAGGTTGAAAAGCTCTGCACGTGCTTCCTTCAGCTTTGCCTGCAGATCTTCACCCGAAAGTTTCTGGATCTCTGCTGCTTTCATTTACTCCTGCCCTTCTGCCTCGCGCTTAACGATCTTGCACTTGATGGGCAACTTATTGATTGCGAGACGGAGCGCATCGCGTGCGGTCTCCTCGTCAACGCCATCGATCTCGAACATAATGCGGCCGGGCTTTACAACGGCTACCCAGCCCTCGGGGTTACCCTTACCTTTACCCATTCGAGTTTCAGCAGGCTTCTGCGTGATGGGCTTGTCAGGGAAGATCGTGATCCAAACATTACCAGTACGGTTCATGCGACGGGTCATGGCGATACGAGCAGCCTCGATCTGACGGTTAGTAATCCAGTGGCGATCCAGGGCCTGAATGCCCCAGGTGCCGTGGTTCAAAGCGGTACCACCCTTGGCGTTACCCTTCATAGAACCACGCTGGACCTTGCGGTGCTTAACGCGCTTAGGTACCAACATTACTTATCACCCCTATCGTTATTGCGACGAGTGCGACGGTTCGGACGAGAAGAACCCTCGAGTGCAGGCTGAGGAGCCTTCTGACCGGGGAGAACTTCACCGTGATATACCCAAACCTGGATACCGATGGAACCCATGGTGGTAGCAGCGGTGCAGAAACCATAGTCGATCTTTGCACGGAGGGTGTGCAGTGGCACGCGGCCTTCGCGGTACCACTCGCGGCGGCTCATTTCAGCGCCACCAAGACGGCCAGAGCACTGAATACGGATACCCTTAGCACCGGACTTGCGAGCAGACTGAACTGCCTTGCGCATAGCACGGCGGAAAGCAACACGGTTCTCAAGCTGCTCGGCGATAGACTGAGCGATCAGGTTAGCATCGAGCTCGGGGCGCTTGACCTCTACGACCTCTACCGACACGGTGCCGGAAGCGATCTGATTGAGCTTCTTGCGAAGAGCGTCGACTTCTGCGCCCTTCTTGCCGATCACAACACCCGGACGGGACGTGGTGATGATGACCTTGATCTTGTCGCCAGCACGCTCGATCTCAACGCGAGAAACGGCGGCATGGGAGAGCTGCTTATCCAAGAACTCACGGATTGCGAGGTCGTTTTCAAGGTTCTTCGCATAGTCCTTGTCGGAATACCAGCGGCTGCGCCAGTCCTCGGTAACGCCAAGACGGAAACCGGTGGGGCTTACTTTCTGACCCATACTATGCCTCCTCTCGAGTTGCTACGATGACGGTGATGTGGCTGGTGCGCTTACGAATACGCGCAGCGGAACCCTTTGCACGAGGACGAATGCGCTTAATGGTCGGGCCTTCGTCAGCGAAGCATGCCTTAACAACCAGATTGTCCGGGTTGCCGGCACCCTTCTGTGCAGCATTTGCAACAGCGGAGTTCAGGGTCTTCTCAACGACCTCTGCGACTGCGCGGTTGGTGAAACGCAGGGTTTCCTGAGCGGCGATAACGTTCTTGCCGCGAATTTGATCGAGCACGATACGCGCCTTACGGGGCGAAACGCGCACGTAGCGAGCGATTGCTTTAGCTTCCATGTTTCACCCTTTCCTTACTTGTCGTGACCACGGAAGGTACGGCTTGGAGCGAATTCGCCCAGCTTGTGACCGACCATGGACTCGGTTACATAAACCGGTACGTGCTTGCGACCATCATGCACAGCGATGGTATGACCTACCATCTCGGGGAAGATGGTGGAAGAACGCGACCAGGTTTTGATGACATTCTTTTCGCCTGCTTCGTTCATCGCCACGATGCGATTGAGAAGGCGAGGTTCCACGAAAGGACCTTTTTTCAAACTTCTGCTCAATGTTTCTCCTTAAGCGATCGGGCGCTACTTCTTGCGACGACGGATGATCAAGCGGCTTGAAGCCTTCTTGGGGTTACGAGTGCGGTGACCCTTGGTAGATACGCCCCATGGAGTAACAGGATGACGACCAGAAGACTTGTTCTTGCCTTCGCCACCACCATGAGGATGGTCAACCGGGTTCATAACCGTACCACGTACGCTGGGGCGAATGCCCTTCCAGCGGTTACGGCCAGCTTTACCGATCTTGATGTTGCCATGTTCTGCGTTGCCTACTTCGCCAACGGTTGCGCGGCAGGTAACGAGCACGCGGCGCATTTCAGAAGAAGGCATACGGAGGATCGCATAGCTGCCTTCCTTGCCCATCAGCTGAATGCTGGTGCCAGCAGAACGAGCGATCGCTGCACCACGGCCAGGCTGGAGCTCAACTGCGTGGACGAGCGTACCAACGGGAATCGCGGAAAGCGGCAGAGCATTGCCAGGCTTGATGTCTGCTTCTACGCCAGAAACGACGGTCTCGCCGACCTTGAGGCCCTTGGGATGCAGGATGTAGCGCTTTTCGCCATCTGCATAGTGGAGAAGCGCGATACGAGCACTGCGGTTCGGATCGTATTCGATCGTTGCGACCTTAGCGGGTACCCCATCCTTGTTGCGCTTGAAGTCGATAACACGATAACGACGCTTGGTGCCGCCACCCTGGTGACGAGTGGTAACGCGACCGTTGTTGTTACGACCGGCCTTCTTGGACAGAGGTGCCAGCAGGGACTTCTCGGGCTTGGTGCTGGTTATGTCAGCAAAGTCCGAAACAGTCTGGAAGCGACGCCCGGGGCTCGTGGGCTTGTACTGTTTTACTCCCATTTTCTTCCTTTCTACGGGCGGTAAGCAGGATGCTTGCGCCCTTACTCTTGTGTGGTCTCCATCACCGCCATGAGAACCTTTGGGAGAGGGTTCTCGGCGACTCCGAGTTTCCACGCATCCGGGTGTATCCATAAACAGCCAGACGCAAACGAGAATTATACGTGCGAATAGGGCAATATGCAAGATAAAAGATATTGAGTTTATTTCTCCGCAAAGAATTCACAGTTCGACCGACTCCATAGCCGATTCAACGTTCTGGCTTCGGTCGATTCACGCAACAAGCGGCGGCGATCGACTGAAGAGAGCCACCCTTGCGAAGCACCAAGATCCGTAGGGGCCACAGGCCCCTAAACAGATGTGCGCACATCGGTCATCACGCCGACTTCTGCAGACAGGGTATTACGCATACCGCGCAGAAGACGACCGCGATCGCAGCCAAAGCTCCACCAACGCTTCCGATCTGAGCGATCCCCACAGCATTGACCACTATCCCACCCAATGCTGAGCCGCCTCCTATCCCCAGATTGAAAATACCCGAATAAATAGATGTAGCGACCGCCTGATCATCTAAGCGAGAGTTCCGGATGACTTCCGACTGCATCGCCACATTGAGCGCCGTAACGAACAGACCCAGAACGGCGCACACCACAAAGGCGACCAGGATCCCCTGTGGGGCCAAATATAAGGCCAGCAACCCGACAACAACGCCAATGCACGATACCATGAAGAACTTGAGCCGCAACGTAACGTAGAACTTCGAGAACAGAAAGCTCCCCACTATGCCGGCAATACCGAACACGGAGATCGCGACCGTGACCGTCATCTCATCCATTCCACCGACCTGGAGCATATAGGGTTCTATGTAGCTATAACAAATATAGTAGCCCGTCATCATGAGAGCGACGAACACATAGATGTTGCGAAGCGCTGCGGTGCGTAGCAGCCTGGGAAGCCCCCGTGGGCTGAAGGGTTCAGTAGCAGGAATGCGAGGAAGCGCCCAGCGAAGATACACAAAGACGATCGCGCTCAATGCCGCAACGCAAGCAAAGGTCATGCGCCATCCCAGCACAAGACCCACCACGCGCCCCAGAGGCAGACCCGCGATCAAGGCCACCGACGATCCCATTACCACGATTCCCATCGCCGAATGACGATGATCTTCGCTTACCACCCTGATCGCCATCGGAGAAGCGATGGACCAGAATATCGCATGAGCGCATGCCACGACAATGCGGGCGCCCATCAACATGAAATAGCTCGTTGCGATAGCGGACAAGAACTGACCGAGCGCGAAGATGAGGACCACTAATAAAAGAAGCCTTTTGAACTCCATACGGGACGCGGCCATCATCAAAGGAAGGGAAAGTGCCATGACCATCCAGGCGTACACGGAAATAAGCATTCCCGCCTGCGCCTCGGAAACTGCAAAACTCGCTGCAATGTCAGTGAGCAACGCCACAGGCATGAATTCGGATGTATTGAAAATGAATGCCGTCACTGCAATGCCGAACAGGGGAAGCGCTTCGCGCGCATTCATGCGCTGATGATTCTTGCGGATTTTCATCAACAGGCATCCTTTCATGCATTTTGATCACTCAGTGCGAAAACAGCCATAAAGAATAGTGTAATTTCCCTTCTTAGACGAGAAAGAACTCGTGCTTCTCAATATCTGCACGTCTTTCGTGATACCTACCGCTCCGCACCCAGCCGCAGAACGCTCTCCGAACCACAGCACGTGAAGCTACCCACATGACAACGGCACCAACGAATGCATCGGAGCCGCATCTTTCAAGGATTCCGTAACGAAAAGACCTTGCCCGACCTATCGCATGCCAGCAGATGACCTTGCCATCAATGAACGACGATCAGGCGTTGATATAGGGTCATTACGTGTTTGCGCAGGTATTGATCCTTACTTTATATTGGTTAGTTGCCATATATGACCCCCAAATGAACAAGGAACACCTGGCATGACCCACGATTTCATCTCGCTCGCCCTTATCGCCCTTGTGGCTGCACTCGCTCCCCTGATCGCAAATCTCATCCCCAAGAAGCCCATCCCTGAAACGGTTCTGCTCTTGGCGGGCGGTGCGATCCTCGGCCCTTCGGTACTCAATCATATTTGGCTCGATGAGAGCGTACTGTTCTTATCGGATCTTGGTACGGCGATGCTCTTCCTGCTTGCCGGCTTCGAGATCAATCCCAAAACCATCACCGGGAAAGAAGGTCGACGCGGACTGGGCACCTGGTTCGTCACGCTAGCACTCGCCTTTTTAGTCCTGACCGCCCTATCAGGTTTCCCACCCACCCTTAATGCACTCGCCGTCACTATCGCACTTTCCACCACTGCGATCGGCGCCCTGATGCCCATCCTGAAAGAACGCGGCCTCCTGAACACTCACTTGGGAAGCTCTATTCTGTCGTATGGCACCTGGGGAGAACTGTGCCCCATCATCGCCATGGCGATACTACTTTCAACGCGTGCCGCATGGACGACCATCGCCATTCTCACGGCCTTCGTATTGGTCGCCGTCATCGTTGCCGTGCTCGGCCAACGTGCCGCCAAAGCAGAACGGCGTATATTCCAAATACCTGT
>JAXKBI010000005.1:0-288338 GCA_036553105.1 Eggerthellaceae bacterium | reverse complement strand
TTTAATGATCAATGGAGCGGACGACGGGGTTCGAACCCGCGACCCCAACCTTGGCAAGGTTGTGCTCTACCAGCTGAGCCACGTCCGCGCGCAAGAAAGTATTATATCGTTTTGCGTAACGTATGCAAGGGGCCTTTTCGGAAATTTTTTCGAGTTATTAGATCTGCTCATTCAGGGAAGCGCCCCATTGTCGTTCAGACGTCTCTCGCTTTTGAAATTCTCTTCGGTATGCAGCGAGTGAGTAACGTTTCATTCTGTTTTGCTGGTATTGTGGTTACTGTGCGTTTGGGGCGCCGTAATAGGGAAGGGTGATTTTGTGTCTAATTCAAATCCAACTGCTTCAGTACAGCAGGATCGGGAAAACGACCAACAGGTCGCATCGGCAAATAAAGCGAACGATGCGATGGATCCTTCCGATGGATCAAACGAGACCCCTCGGGAAAAGAAACACCTCACTCCTATGCAGATCATAAAACGAGGCCTGGCCATCGCTGCGGGTATTGTGGTCTGCGTTCTTCTTATTGGGTCGTCTCTTGCGGGGCAGTTGAGTGTTGCTGTTCTTTCGCAAAGTGGTACGTTCACAGGGGAAGAGGCGGAAGTCGCCCTATATAAAGACAATGTGAATGCGCTTCTTATGGATGATGATCCATCGAACGATCCGGAGCCCGTTGCGGTAAAGTCCATTGTCATTGGTCAGCGCGCCGCGTTCAATATGAGTACGTTCGGGGAGCACACCTTGATGCTTACCTTGTTGGACGAAGGTGCGGCATCGCGCGTGTCGATCGAGCCTATCAATGTGACTATGTGGGGAATAGATATGCGTCAAACTTATGAGATTGCCTAGGAAGCGATGCGTGGTATCATAGGCGTACTCCGGTGAGGGAGTAGTTGACATACTAGCTATGTGATGCGTCAACATCATGGCCTAAAAAAAGCCTGGCGTGTCTTTATCGACAAGACTCACGGTGAGGAAAGGTGAACCGCCTTTCCCGCTGTGAGTTTTTTTGTGTAGGCAGATTGCGGAAAGGGCAATTGATAAATGGATCTTTCGATCTTTGCAACACCAGAAGCTTGGATCAGCTTGGTTACGCTCTTGTTTCTCGAGATCGTTCTTGGCGTGGACAATCTTGTTTTCATCGCCATTACCACCGATCGTCTTCCTCCTGAAAAGCAGCATATAGGTCGAAAGCTGGGCTTGCTGGGCGCGTTGGTCATGCGCGTACTGTTCTTGTGCTTCGCGTCGTTCTTGGTTCATATGACCAATCCTCTCTTTACTATTCCTGGAGTCTATATTGGCGGGGAAGAGCTGGGCTTTTCTGTTCGAGATCTCGTATTGCTCTTCGGTGGTCTGTACCTTATCTATAAGGGCATCGTCGAGGTACGCGCGGTCTTGAGCCTTGCGGAAGAAAAAGAAGATCAGGGTGACGCCAACCAATCGCGCCGTACTCTTTCCCTTCCTTCTGCAGTGGGAACCATTATGGTGATGGACCTTGTCTTCTCTATTGACTCCGTCATTACGGCGGTGGGTCTTGCGAACCATCTGATCATCATGATCATTGCGGTCATGGTGGCCATTATCCTCATGATGGTCTTTATCGATACCATTTCTGACTTCATCAACGCTCATACTGAAATGAAGATCCTTGCACTGGTCTTCATCGTAACCATCGGTGTGTTGCTGGTTCTTGATGGCTTCGGTCTTAATTCGGGTATCGAAGTCCTCGACATGCACGCTGAAAAACTGATGGTGTACTTCGCGATGGTGTTCGCCATCATTCTCGAGGTGCTTCAGATGCGCTACACCAAGAACTTCCGTGAATGGACCGCGAAGAAGAACTTGGAAATGATGCGCGCCAAGGGCTTTGACCCTCAGCGCACCGATACGCTCGTGTTGGCGCAGGCCATTCTCGAGGCAGAACAGGCAGCAGCGGATGCGAAGGGGACCGATCAGCAGGATGAGGCTGACAAGAAGTCGTAGCTGGTTGGCTGTCACTGGATAGACATCGAAAAAGGGCTCCTTGGGGAGCCCTTTTGCATGTGAGGGGTTTTCGCGTTTCGCTTGGAGCTCTGTTCGGATCGAGGGTCGTTATTTATGCGCTTGTGCTGTAGAGGATGCCTTTAGGCGAGGGTCGTCCGGATTGAAATGACGGAGGCATTCCTGGGAAACGACAAAACGGGTCGCTTGCGGAAGGCAACGAATGGTTAGCGGAGTGGAGATTTCCGTTGGTTCGCCATCGTATTGGACGAGCAATGATGGTTCGGCATCAATTCGGATGTTCTTACCACGGTATAGCTCGAGCGCGTCCATTTTCTTCGCGAGTGCTCCAGAGTGATCGAACACCTTTGCCATAACGGTCGGAATGAGCTGGAACGCGTTTTCGGTTTTAAGTATCACGACATCCAATTCGCCGTCGCGGGGGAGGTTCCCGTCGGACACCATGAGGTCGAATTGCATTTTAGAGAAATTCGCCACAATGACCCCGATGCCATTAGCGGTGATCGTCTTGCCATCAATGGTGAGGGTGAAGGTAGATACCTGTGGCGTGGGGTTCGCGAACGCTGCTTCAAAGTATGCGACATCGCCCAGTAGGCGTTTGTGCTCGGTGGCGGTACGCATGATTAGTTCGTCGTATCCGCAACCCGCCATCATCATGAAACCATGTTTGTTACCGTCGGATGTCTCGAGTTCACCCAAATCGAAGTCGAGCGTAAGTGCTTCGTCGGTGACCTTGCAGAGGGCATGAGGTTCATTGGGCTCGAATAAGTTCATAGCAAGCAGATTCGCCGTCCCTGATGGATAGGGCAGGATCGGGATGCCCGTGTTGCGCAGTGCGTAGCTTACCGATGAAATGGTTCCATCGCCACCGCTTGCTACCACGAAATCAAAGTCAGCAGCATCGTTGAGCAGCGATTCTAGGGGAGTGGATGCCCCGAATGTTCGCACAGAGAAGACATCCCCGTCTTCAGCGTACATGCGGATGAAGTCATAGATCGCGCCGTTGCGAAGGCCGGAACGTAGGTTATGTATGACAAGTACTTTCAAGCTGACCCCTTTTTGTTAGTATGCCATAGTACACGAATTAACGTTCCTATGGCATCCTGAGTATGAGCCATACGATAGGGTAAACAGCCTATAGGTGGGAAAGTTTATATAAACCCAACAGACGAAGGGTGTTTTTGATGCTCGTTGAAAGCGATGCTCAACTTAAAGAATTTATCGAACGGTGCGCTAAAAGCCCTTATATGGCGATCGATACTGAGTTCCTTCGCGAAAAAACGTATTACGCGAAGCTCTGCCTTGTGCAGGTCGCTATCAAAGGTGAAGTCGCCATTATCGATCCATTTAAGATAACGGATCTCTCTGTTATGGCTTCGGTTCTGACTGACCCTCGCGTCGTCAAGATCTTTCACGCTTCATCGCAAGATATTGAGATCCTATATCACGAAACAGGCGTAGTGCCGACGCCGGTATTTGATACGCAGGTGGCAGCGGCACTTTTGGGTAAGACACAGCAAGCCTCTTACGCGGCGATCGTGCAGTCATTCTGCCAGGTGACTCTGCCGAAGAAAGACTCGTTCACCGATTGGTCGCGTCGTCCCTTGAGCACATCGCAGGTCGAATACGCAGCGGATGACGTAACGTACCTTCCGCGCATTTATCGCGATATGAAGGGAAAACTCGAAGAGAAGGGCCGCCTTTCGTGGCTTGATGATGCGTTCGAGGAGATCTCTAATCCGAAGAAATACGAGATCGATCCGCGAGCACGCTTTCGAAAGCTCAAGCGTGTTAACCAGCTTTCTATTCGCCAGATGGCGGCGGCACGAGAATTCGCTGCCTGGCGTGAAGAACGGGCGCAAAAGCTCAACATTCCCCGTAAGTGGGTCGTGTCGGACGAGCAGATCGTGGAAGCATGTCGTCGTGAGCCACGCAGCCTTGATGAATTGTATATGGTACGTGGCATGCGAGAGAACCTGAAGCCCGCTGATGCGCGTCGGGTACTTCAACTCATCAAGATCGGCCTTACGTGCCCTGAAGACGAACTTCCTAATATGCATCCTGCACAACGCAACGAAGCGAACGTCGATATTGCCGTTGATCTGATGAATGCTATCGTCCGTCTGCGTGCCCGCGAGAACCATATTGCTCCTCAGACGTTGGCGCCACACGCTGAACTGATGAAGCTAGCACGGGGTCACGTGGATGAATGCGAGCTCTTGAAGGGCTGGCGTTACCATGTTGTAGGAAAAGAGCTCTCAGAATTGCTTGATGGGAAGTTCGCGCTCTGTTTAACTGAGGGAAATCTGAAGATTGTCGATCGAGGTTAGGACCGTACGACAAAGGCGTTATGCTGGTATATCGAAAAAGGTCTGATCGAATATTAGGTTAGGAGAACGAATGAGCTACCTACTTCTTATTGTGGTAACTCTTCTTATTGGTTTTGGTGCACAGGCGTATGTGAATCGTCAAATCAAGAAGTATTCCTATGTGCCCATTTCGAATGGCATGACCGGTTATCAGGTCGCGGTTGGCATGCTGAATTACTACGGTATCTATGATGTATCGGTACGTATGGGCCATCACGGCGAGAATTTCTTCAATCCGAAGGATAACTCCATCACCTTGGATCCGCAGTCGTTCAACGGTACGTCCATCACTGCTACGGCAACGGCTTGTCATGAGGTCGGTCATGCTTGTCAGTTCGCCCAAGGGTATATGCCCATGAAGATCCGTGGCGCAATGGTGCCCGTGGTGAATCTGGCTTCCAACACGTGGATCTTCATTCTACTCATCGGCATTTTCTTGAACATGGCTGGTCTCGTAACGCTGGCGATCATCTTCTATGCGTTCGCGGTATTGTTCCAGCTGGTCACGTTGCCTGTCGAATTTGATGCGAGCCATCGCGCAATGGCATATATGGAAACGACTGGGCTGCCTGGTGGTGAACGAGCAGGAGCATGGAGCGTGCTTCGCGCATGTGCTTTGACCTACGTGGCGGCGGCACTTGTTTCAGTGCTTCAGTTGCTGTACCTGCTTTCTTCGCGTGAGGAGTAATGCATGGATTCGGATGTAGTGTCGTTCGGATCGTCTGAAATACCCAATGGTCAAGACGTGCCCGCTTCACCCAAGAAGCGGGCTCTTTCCGTATCAGCGGCAGTCCGTCTTACGAAGACGCTTCTCGCGGAACATACTTTCTGCATCGAAGGCGAAGTAAGCGAACTCAACAATAAGGCCGGCTATAAAGCGGTCTATTTCACGATCAAAGATGAAGATGCGAGTCTGCCGTGTTTGATGTGGAGGAGCCGCTTTCAGGCAAGTGGTGTTCCGTTGCGGATCGGTGCTAAGGTCCAGGTGACAGGTAAGTTCACAATTTTTGCGCCTAAGGGGCGTATGAACTTTGATGTGTCTCGTTTGGTCTTGGCGGGTGAGGGGGATCTTCGCCAGAAAGTTGCCCAGCTTGCTGAAAAACTCAAGCGTGAAGGGCTCATGGATGAAGCGCGGAAGCGTTCACTGCCCGGATATCCTCAATGTATTGGTTTGGTGACTTCTCCTCGTGGTGCGGCGGTTCATGATGTTCTGCGCACGTTACGCCGGCGCTATCCTTTGGCGCGTATCGTGTTCGCGGGTGTTCCGGTCGAGGGGGCTAGTGCTGCACGTGATTTAAGTGACGCCCTTCAAAAAGTCGCACGAACAGATGCTGAAGTGGTCTTGCTGGTGCGTGGTGGTGGTTCGTTCGAGGATCTGATGCCATTCAATGATGAAGGCCTTGCGCGTACGATCGCGAACTGCGAAAAACCAGTCGTTACGGGCATTGGGCATGAGCCTGATACGTCCATTGCTGATATGGTTTCAGATATGCGCGCTTCAACGCCAACAGCGGCTGCTGAAGCAGTAAGCCCGTACGTTGAAGAACTGAATGAATCTATCGATACACTGAAGGCGCGTATGGAAGGATCGCTATCGCATCGTCTGCATCGTTCGGTCGTGTATCTTGATGCTATTGCATCGCGTCCTTTGTTCAAGGATCCGACTTCGTTGTTCGCGAGTGATCTGCAAATAACGGATGCGCTTCAAGATCGGCTTGAACGCGTTGGCCAGAGTATGGTGTCTCCCAGGCAAGATAAACTCAGTGTTCTGGCGCAGCGTTTCGAAGGCGCTCTTCCGCGCAAGTTCTCGCAGATGGAAACTGAGACGAATGCGCTTGCGAGCTCACTTAAGCGGAGCGGTTCATCATTGTTGGCTAACCGAGCGCATCAGGTGTCTCTTGCTAATGCTTCGTTGGTGCGGCTGGGTAAGACACTGCTCACGCAGCCTGTTTCGCAAGCAGCAGTGGTAACTGCGCGTTTGAATGACTTGTCGCCTTTACGTACGCTCGAGCGAGGCTGGTCGATCGCACGCAGCGATCAGGGAACCCTGATCAAAAGCGTCTCCGATGTGAGACCGAATGATGCGTTCACCTTACAGCTCATTGACGGAGCCCTTGCTTGTCGGGTCGAGGATGAAGCGGTCTCGGAGCTTAATAACATAATTTCGATGGAGGAATCTCATGACTGAAGAAGTACAGGAAACACTCACCTTTCGTGCGGCGATGGCCGAACTAAATCAGATCGTTGAAGCGCTCGAGAGCAATACGCTCGAACTAGAAGAGAGCCTTGTGAAATACGAGCGTGGCATTGCGTTGTTGCGATTTTTGAAGGAAAGCTTGTCGAATGCTCAGCAAAAGGTCGATGTGCTTATGGGTGAGCTCGATATGTCGGTTGATGATGCAACGACGGACTCTACGCTCTCCAAGGCGTAGGGCGCCGCACGTCCGATAGGGCGCATTTTCCTGACTACGGAAACGTATTTGCGCAGGGTATGGCGGTGTTCTCCTTAAATTCTGCGTATTTGATGACCGTTTATCCGTGGAATTCATCCATTGAACGCGTTGATTCCACCGTTTGCCAGTCACCGTAAAATCGCCCGTCTTGTACCAAGGCGGGCGTTCTTATTTCGTAAAATAGAACGTACGAAATCGTATTGGGAGGGGTAGACTTGAACATCCTCGTTATCAACGCTGGTTCTTCTTCGCTGAAATATCAATTGGTTAATGTTGCAACGCATAAGGTTGCGGCCAAAGGTCTATGCGAACGAGTGGGTACCGATGAATCGTTCCATAAGCACGGCATCGATGAAAACGAGTATGTTTGCAATCTTCCCTTGAAAGACCACACTGCAGCAATAAAGGTAGTACTTGATGTTCTGACAACGGGTCCTAATGCGGTCATCAAAGACATGAACGAGATCGCGGCGGTCGGTCATCGTGTTGTCCATGGCGGTGAATACTTCAAAGAGTCCGCTTTAATTGATGATGATGTTATTGCCAAGATCGATGAACTGGCAGAATTGGCGCCGCTTCACAACAAGGCAGCGCTTGCGGGTATTTATGCCTGCCGCGAGATCATGCCTAATACTCCTATGGTCGCGGTGTTCGACACGTCCTTCTTCCAGACGTTGCCTCCATCTGCCTATATGTATCCGCTGCCTTATGAATACTATGAAAAGTATGCGGTACGTAAGTACGGTGCGCACGGAACATCCCATCGCTACATTGCGGAACGTGCAGCGGCCATTTTGGATGAACCCCTTACCGACTTGCGTCTGATCACCTGCCATTTGGGCAACGGTTGTTCCATTTCCGCTATCGATCATGGTTCTCCTATTGATACCTCCATGGGCTTTACACCGCTTGATGGTCTGATGATGGGCACTCGTTGCGGATCGATCGATCCTGCGATCGTGACGTATCTTATGGAAAAAGATGGCCTCACCCCTGCAGAGATGAACGACATTATGAATAAGAAGTCGGGTCTATTGGGTATCTCCGGAATCAGCAATGACCTCCGTAGCGTGCGGGATGCATCTGAATCGGGTAATGAGCGCGCTATGCTCGCTTATGAAATGTATTCTTCTCGCGTTAAGAAGTACATCGGGCAGTATCTTGCTTTGATGGCTGGTGTTGATGCGATCGTTTTGACTGCTGGCGTTGGCGAGAACTGTGAAAAGATGCGCCGCATGATCTTCTCGGGCATGCAGCCTATGGGCATTATTCTCGATCAGGAAAAGAACAAGCATCGCGGGTTCGAGCGCATCATCTCCTCGGATAAGTCCGATGTGCCTATTATCGTTATTCCGACTGACGAAGAATATATGATCGCACGTGATACGTACGATATTGTCCGTGCGCAAACGCAGATCGTTCCAGTTACAAAAGAGGACTAGATCTTAGGAATCAGACCTGGGCACCGGATGCAAGGGTCCGATTCGCGCCACTGGGTGCGAAGATTGGCTTGCTCATCGGGCTCAGAGGTCGGATTCGGATATTGCATCTAAGAATTGAATTCAGGCATTGCATCTAAGTGTCTGATTTACACACGGTAACTCAATGACATAAAGTGAATCTTGGGGCGCTTCTGGCGTCCCATTTTCGTTCTATAACCCCCTCATTTTGTGCGCTCCGCTCTTAAAGTAGTAGGTTGGAAATGACTCAGCGCTTCTGCGCACAAAAATGAGGGCGCTTTGGCAATAATTTTCGTTTTTCGACGATGAATAGGCTCTCGTACGAAGAAACGAATGCACAAATTCTCATTAATGTGTATCTAATCAATATTTCTTTACACAAAAGCGAACTTTTGTTTAATTCCGTTTTTTGAAGGTCGTCGAAAAACGAAAATAATTGCCAAAATCACTCCGAAAATGCGCACGTCCTCATTAAGGAGTGTGTTGAGACTTCGTGCTTGTTTATGGGCGGCGGCATACGATACGCGTTTTTCATCGCTGGGTATTTTTACGCTGGGGGGGGTAAGGCGGTCGCTAAAGGACCAGAGTTCGAAGTGATCATGGAATGCTGAGTGAGACCTATAAAAAAATGACCAAGCCGAGAGGCTTGGTCATTCGGATTTTAAGATGGGAACCTTTAGAGCGTTTGAGCCTGAACGCAGGTGATCGCGATAACACCCACGACATCTTCTGCCGTGCAGCCACGGGAGAGATCGTTAACAGGAGCGGCAATGCCTTGAAGGATGGGGCCATATGCCTGAGCGTTCGCTAAGCGCTGAACAAGCTTGTAGCCGATGTTCGCGGCATCAAGGTCGGGGAAGACCAATACATTCGCTTTGCCGGCGACCGTAGAATCGGGAGCCTTAGAAGCGCCGATCTCGGGGATGATCGCGGCATCGAGCTGGAGTTCGCCATCTGCATTGAGGTCGGGGTAGTTCTCCTTGATGTACGCCATGGCATCGACGACCTTTTGTGCGTCATCGTTCTTTGCACTGCCATGAGATGAATGGGAGAGAAGCGCAATGCGTGCTTCCTTGCCGATGAGGCGATTGAATGAATTGTTGGTAAGGTTCGCGATATGAGCGAGCTTTTCTGCGGTGGGCTGAACTTCCAATGCACAGTCAGCGAAAGCGAAGATGCCGTTTTCGCCCAATTCGCAGTTGGGGACATCCATCAAGAACAGCGAGCTGACCATTGGCGCGCCGGGAGCGGTCTTTAGAACCTTCAGTGCTGGAGAAAGGATCTTGACCGTTGCGCATCCCGCGCCGCCGACCAAACCATCGCACATATCGGTCTTGAGCATCATGACAGCGAAATAAATGGGATCAGTAGTAACCAGCTGATGGGCTTCTTCTTCGGTCATACCCTTCTTCTTGCGCAGTTCGAAGAGAAGTGCAGCGAATTCCTCTACTTTATCTGATGTGGAAGGATCGATGATCTGAGCTTCGTCTAATGCATAGCCCTTGGTTGCGATTTCTTCAGGATCGCCAAGAATGATAATATTGGCAATGCCTTGATTGAGAGCCTGTTCGGCAGCGGCAAGAATGCGATCGTCGTTTCCTTCGGGTAGGACGATGGTCTTCTTATCAGCTTTGGCACGTTCGATCATCGAATCAATGAGCGTTGGCATAAACAATCCTTTCGTGAATGTCTACTTGTTCCATTACATTTTAGCGTGCGGGAGTGATGGTGGGTATAATGTCCTCTTAAGGGAAACCTTGGACGGCGTGAACGGAAGGAAGGGTGAACCCTTACATGAAGACGATCTCCTTTGCGGTGCCGTGTTTTAACTCGGCAGACTACATGGAGAAATGCGTGGAATCATTATTGCCTTGCGGTGATGATATCGAGATCATCTTGGTAGACGATGGATCCACAAAAGACGATACTCCGGCGATCTGCGATAAGCTCGTTGAAAAACATCCAGGAATCGTGAAGGCGATCCATAAGGAGAACGGTGGTCATGGCTCTGCGGTCAATGCGGGCCTTGAGGCGGCAGAGGGATTGTATTTCAAGGTAGTTGATTCTGATGACTGGCTGGACAAGGATGCAATGGATCGCATTATGCCGTATTTACGCAGTCAGAAAACCGCCTACGAGAATCCTTCAGGAGTAGGCAATCCCACTGATTTGGTTATTTCGAACTACGTATACGAAAAGGTACACGAAGGTACGCGAACCGTTATGCGCTATACCAACGTGTTCCCTGATGACAGGGAATTCACCTGGTCGGATATTGGTCGCTTCCATTCATCCCAGTATCTCTTGATGCATTCGGTCATTTATCGTACGGAACTGCTTCGCTCTATTGACCTGAAGCTTCCTGAGCATTGTTTTTACGTGGATAACATCTTCGTGTATGTGCCGTTGCCGCACGTTGCCTCCATTCGTTATTTCAATGTTGATGCGTATCGCTACTACATCGGCCGCGAGGATCAGTCGGTAAACGAAAAGGTCATGCTCTCTCGCATTGACCAGCAGATCCGCATTACGAAGATCATGATCGATTCGGTCACGTTGCGCGATGTGCAGAACAAGAAGCTCCAGCAGTATATGAAGAACTATCTTTCAATGATGCTGTGCATTTGTTCGGTCTTTCTCCGTATGGAGCCTTCCTCCGAAAACGAAGCGAAGCGATCTGATGTTTGGGCCTACCTTGAGGCAAAGGACCAGTCGCTGTACAAGGAGATGCGTCATTCGCTGTTAAATATGGCCACTAATATCCCCACCGAAGCCGGACGTCGTGCCGGTTTGACGGGATACCATATCGCTCAGAAGATCTTTAAGTTCAATTAAATGATCAATGCCTAGTGCGTTGCGGCAGGAGCGCTAATCCTTGTAGTCCTCAGGGTTCTTCGCGGAGCTGCCGGTAGTGTCGGCGTAGGTGCGCAGTTCGTGTCCGAAGCGTACGGCGCCTTCACCAAAGCGCTGGGCAATACGGTCGTTCGCTTCGAGGAGCTTGGAGTTCTTCTTGGCGTGAGCGATGAGGACGCTCGAGCTCTCGGTATCTGCTCCGGTGAGCTGTGCATGTTCTTTAGGTGCCTCAAGCGGATCGAACAGGGATGTTTGTACCGGTTCGTGCTCGAATCCACTCACCCCGACGCCAATAAGGCGCAGGGGGCTTCTATCCCACACTTCATCGAGCATGCTATAGAGTTGGGGGAGCCACAAAAGCTCATTGGCACCCAGGTTCGGGATCTTTCGTTGGCACGTTCGAATGGTAAGGTCGTCCTTGCGGATCTTGAGGTGCAGGGTAGTGCCTTCGAGGTCTTTGCGGCGAAGGCGACGTCCCACCTTGTGAGCCATGGTGGCGATGCGTGCTTTGATGTCCTCTTCGTCGGTCAGGTTCTCTGCAAAGCTGATTTCGTTCGAGATCGACTTCGCCGGTTCGTGCTCTTCGTTGACGGATGAATCGATACCGCGTGCCCGTTGCATCATCAATAGTGCGTTCTTTCCGAACACTTGCTTTAAAAGGGTTATGTCGGCGCGGGCGAGATCTCCGAGAGTGCGGATGTGGTAGTCGTTCAGTTTCTTTTGTGCGACCGGTCCGATCCCGCTCATGCTGCCTACCGGTAGGGGGAACAGGAACTCTTCGGACTGTTCGGGATACACGATGGTGAGGCCTCGGGGTTTGTTCTGGTTGGATGCGATCTTCGCAACTGACTTAGAGGCACCCAGGCCAATGGAGCAAGTTATTCCCAGTTCCGCGACGCGACTTTGAATGCGGCGTGCGATCAATTCCGGATGAGTGCGATTCGAACGGGTCGGAGAAATATCCAAGAACGCTTCATCGATGCTCACCTGCATAAGATGGGGTGATTCATCGTAGAGGATATCCATGACCTTTTTCGACATCTCGCGATAGCGATGAAAGTTACCTGCTGTCCAAATCGCATCAGGGCACAGACGTGCGGCTGTCGATGAAGGCATGGCGGAATGAACGCCATAGCGTCGTGCCTCGTATGATGCGGTCGATACCACGCCGCGTTTATCGGGGCTGCCACCCACGATGACTGGTTTTCCTCTCCATTCGGGATGGTCGAGTTGCTCGACGGAAGCGAAAAACGCATCAAGGTCCATAAGGAGAATAGCTGGACCGTTCCAGGCGCGAAGATCATGCGTATGTTGGTTGAACTTTTCCACAAACATAGTCTACCATCGCCATGGATCGATGCTTTTGTGCTAGGGTAGGTAACCCGGGCTTAAAGCCCGACTTATTTTTTCAGTGCAGGATAGAGGCAAAGTGAAACCGTTCGAAGCTTTGACAGAGTTAGTTAACGAGGCGTCTGTGGTGCCACAGCGTCAGGAGACTTTGCCATACGATATTCGCGCCGAAATCGACTGGATCGATTTTTCTTGCATTGCCAATCCACTGGGTACGCCTTCGTGTATTCGAGAGGCTGTTTCCTCTGCTATATCTGAAGGTGACCTGTCGTTCGCTCCGAATAGCGATGGTCAGCACCTTAGCCGTGTGTTGGGTCGTTATTTCGAAATACCCGCTGAGTGTATTTTGGCGGGCACCAGCGTAACGTCGCTTATCGGCGCTATTGCACAGGCATATCGTCCCTGCAACGTTGGTATTCCCACTCCGGCACCAACGGGATATTTTCTTTCCGTGGCTAATGTGGGGCATAACCCGGTAAAGCTGATCAATCCATATTCCCTTTCGGCCATTGAGCCCCAAACAGCGTTTTCGAACGGGCATCAGTTCAATGCGGCAGTACTTGCCAATCCAAGTTTCCCCTGCGGACGTTTGCTGTCCGAAAAGGTACTCAAGCGCTATTTGGAAGTATGCAATTGGGTCGTCGTTGATGAGGCGAATATCGGCCTCACTTTGGGCGGGGAATCTTTTGTTGAACTCACGCAAAAGTATCGTAACTTGTTCGTTATCCGCAGCCTTTCAGTAGAGCTCGGTATGCCTGGTATTCCCATGGGGTATGTTGTGGGCAATGCCGCAGCGATAGAGCACATCAAGCAGTTCGTTGACGGGTCAGAAATAACGCTCTTCAATGAAGTGGTCGCTCGTGAGTTCCCACGCACTGAAGAATACCTGGACGAAACGGTGCAATTGCTCGAGTCTGAGATCCCCTGGATGCAGTGCATGCTCAGTCTTACGCCCGGTATTAAAGTGTTCCCATCTGAAGCGAATTTCGTCATGTGCGCTCTTGAAGAGCGTGCGGCCCGCGATTTCGGTATCGCGAGTGCTTCTGACTTGATCGTTCGCTTACAGAAGGCCGGTTTCACGTTGCGCGATCTTGATGGGGTTCCCGGCATTGAAGGAAAACGGTATTTCCTTGTTTCCATTCGCTCTCACGAAGAGAACGAAAAACTGATCAGCGCCCTGCGCGATATCATCACTGAATCATAAATCGCGGACCATCTGCGCAGATACAACTCGTTTTCAGAACGATTAGTCATGTCGCCTGCGTGGCGATTCTCGCAATGATGCTTGTCTTCTTTAGCATTGTGCCTTATTTGCATCTATAAAAAGCCACCCCGAAGCTTTGTGAACCGCCTCCTTTTTTCTCATCCGAGGAAAGGGAGGCAGTTCATTGCGCGTCAGGGTGGCTATCAAAGGTATTCAGGTACTATGTGTTAGCGACCGCTTGCAAGGAAGAACAGCGCGAGTGTTCCGGGTCCTGAATGAGCTCCGATCACGGGATCGACGTAATTTACCAGGTAGTTGGTCACCCCGAATTCTTCGGTGATGAGTTTCTGCAGGTACTCGACATCTTCGATGCAATCCCCGTGTGAAATACCGATGAGTTGATCCTTTAGTGGCGCATTGCCTGTTTCTTCCATATGCGAGACCAGAGCCTGAATGCTCTTCTTGCGACCGCGCGTCTTTTCCATGGGGATAAGAAGACCTTCGTCATCTACGTGGAGCACCGGCTTGATATTCAGGAGGCTGCCTGCGAATGCCGCCGTGCGTGATACGCGACCGCCGCGGTAGAGGAACATCAGATCGTCGACGGTGAACCAGTGTGCAAGATTCAGGCGGTTGTCCGTCACCCACTGTGCGACTTCGTCAAGCGATGCGCCTGCCTGCTTCTTCTTTGCGGCGTAATACACTATGAGTCCTTGGCCCACAGAAGCAGCAAGAGTGTCGACGGATACGAACGTGCGGTCGGGGTAGCGCTCGGCAAGAGTGTTGCCAATGGTACGCATGCCCTCATAAGTGCCTGAAAGGCCACTTGAGAACCCAAGATACAAAATATCGTTACCGTTTTTGAATATGGACTCAAAAAGATCCTCTGCGTCAGAAAGGTTAGGCAGGGAAGTGGTGATGACCTTCCCTTCACGCATCATGGTGTAGAACTGCTTTAGATCGGTTACTTCACCCTTCAAATAGCTTTGATATTGCGTGTCGTCGATCATGAAGACGAGGGGCAGGACCTCGAGTTCCAGTTCATCGATAAGTTCTTCGGGTAAGTTACAGGAAGAGTCGGTGACGATCGTGTAAGGCATTGCAGCTCCTTTGTTTCTACTGGTCATGCCACGATCGATCGCACATGGCATGAAGGGGAGGTTGTATGGCTTATATCAATCTTTAATAGGTCGATTATGATTGTACTAATTTAGGATACCAAAACCAAGCATGGCCGCTCCGATTCCTATGAGCGCCCCAACAATTACGTCACGCGGGAAGTGGATCCCCGAAACAACACGAAGACCTGCTAGAAGGATCCCCAGGCATAAGATCACGATGCCTGGTCCTGGAATCGGGCATGAGAACAAGAACGTGGTCCCGATGATGAAAATCGAGAACACGTGACGGCTTGGGAACGACTTGCCGTGAGTGTCTTTTGATATAAGGGAAGGGTGATCGAATACTTCATAGGGCCGGGGGGCGTTGACGGCTCTGCGAAAAAGAGAGAGCAAAATGAATGATACGAATGGAACGAGGAGCGCCTGTAGGAAGGAAGACGATAGGGGAGCGCTTATAAGCGTTTCATATGCGTCGGGTTGAAGGATCAGGGCAATGAGGAGGCAGGGATAAGCGAGGTAGATCGCCTTAGTGATAAGGCTGTTCGAGTACGTGATCGCCTTCGTTAAGAGCGGTCGTTCGCGAACGCGATCGATCATGTTGATGTAGGTGGTTCTTTTCATAGGGAGATATCCTTCTGGAGAGCATGAGTGGCATGGGCGATGAAATGCTGCACAGCAGGAGCGCTGCCCTCAAGAGAGGGAACGGCAATGCCGAAGAGGATCGATTCTGAAGGTTCGATGGGTATTTTCGATACACTGAAATCGTACTTTTCAGTCGAGAGGCTATTGGTGATCGTGATTCCCATTCCCGCCTCGATCATGCCAAGAGTGGCGGCGGTTTCGATGGTCTCGAATGCGATGGTAGGTTCAAGGTCATGACGTGATAATACCCTGAGGGTATCGATATCCTGTCCCTTGCCGGGCATGATGAAATCTTCGTCGGTGCATTGTGCAAGGGGATAGTAATCAGCCTGAGCGAGTGGATGATCGGTGGGCAGAACGGCGATCATGGGATCGTATGCCAAAGGGATCCAGTCGTATGGCTTCAGATCATCGTAGCTGATGAATCCGATATCGACCTCTTTGCTATTGAGCCATTCGGTGACTTCTTGATGGATCCCTTCGCGCACGCGGATATCTATACGGGGGAACGTTTCGTGGAATTCCTTGATAACGCGCGGAAGCCAATGGGTAGCCACGCTTGGATACGATCCAATGGTCACGCTGCCGATGGAAAGGCCGCGTACTTCTGAACAGAGCTGTTGAAGGTGGTTCTCTTCCTGGATTATGGTGCGGACAATGGGAAGGATGCGGCTGCCTTCTTGGGTGGGCTGAACACCTTGATGGGTCCGCTCTAGAACAGAGAAACCGAGATCTTTTTCGAGAGCGGCGATGAGCTGGCTTACTCCCGAAGGAGTGTAGTCAAGTGCTTTTGCGGCTCGCGAAAAGCTTCCTAGCTCCACCGATTTGATGAAAGCGCGATAACGAGAGGTATCCATTGCTATCCTTTGAAGTATTACTTAATGAAGATATAACATATTATGGTTTTACTTATGACGCTTTTCAGTATATAAAAATACCGTACAACTAAGAGCGATCAATTTGTGGGGCAACGCAGATCTCTGTGCACAAGCGTATCGTTCGAGGTGTTTTCTTGTCGGGGCGATACTGGGCAACATATGATCGTCTCTATCGAATTCTCTATCAGCAGTGATGGAGAATTCTTTTTTTTGGAGTAAGGTTGATCTGCGGTGCATATTTGCATTGTGGTGGCGTAAATTCTGATGGTCTGAATGGTTCGAATGCAAGGAAGCAGAAGGATAGGATCGTATGAAGTTCTCTTTTCCGCTTGATTGGAGGGTGCTAGCGCCAGTTCTCGTTATTTCGGCTGGCATTTGTTGGGGTCTTATCGGTCTGTTCTCTCAGAACCTTGCTGCTCTTGGATTGACTGCGGTGCAGATCACTGTGGTGCGTTGTGTTCTTGCAACGGTTTTCCTCGCGCTTTATCTGCTTGTTTTTAGGCGATCGGCCTTTTGCATATCCATGCGGCATATCTGGATGTTCGTCGGTACCGGTGTACTGAGCATCGCGTTCTTTAATGTGTGCTATTTTGCGTGTATCCAGTTCTGCGGTTTATCGTTCGCCGCGATCCTTCTTTACACGGCTCCATGCTTCGTGGTGCTTTTGTCGGCGGTGCTATTTAAAGAGCGCCTTACGTGGCAAAAGATCATCGCACTTTGCGTTGCGTTCGTAGGATGTCTTTTCGTGGTGGGAATAGGCACGGGATCTTCTACGTTGTCGGTCGTGGGCATTGCCTTCGGTCTTGGCTCGGGTATCGGGTATGCACTGTATTCGTTGTTCGCGCGGGTGGCGCTTAAGAACTACCGCCCGCTAACTGTCATGTTCTATACGTTCTTATGCGCCTCTATTGCCCTCGTGCCTTTTGCACAAGTGCAGATGATCGTAGAACTCGGAACATCGGTGCCTTTCGCGGGATGGCTGATGGTGGGACTCGCGCTTGTTTCGACCGTGGCCCCATTTGCCTGCTATACCGTTGGCTTGGCTCATATGGAAACGGGCAGGGCTTCCATCATGGCATTCGTGGAGCCGATGGTAGCGCTCATCATAGGGGTGGGTGTCTTCCATGATGTTCTTACGATACTTAATGGCGTGGGGATCGTACTCATTATCAGCGCTGTTGCACTACTTAATATAGCTCCGGACAAGATTGCGTTTCTTCGTGACACACGCGGGCTTTCGTGATGCGAAGGCAAATCTTGCTATACTGCTTTTAACTCGTTTTGATTGTCTTTTGAGGAGAGTCTGATTCATGGATTGTCGTGCATTGTTCGATCTCTGGTGCGAAAAGGTCACTGATACGCAATTGCGTGCCGAATTGGTTTCAATGGCGGAAGCTAATGATGATGCTGCTATTGAAGATGCGTTCTACCGTAATCTTGAGTTCGGTACTGCTGGATTGCGTGGCGTGCTTGGTGCGGGTACGAATCGTATGAATATCTACACGGTCGGTCAGGCAACGCAGGGAATCGCTGATTATATTACCGCTCAACCTCATGAGAATACATGCGGATCAGTCGCGATCTGCTACGATTCACGCATTAATTCTCAGCTATTCGCCCATACTGCTGCGAGCGTGCTTGCGGCGAATGGGGTCAAGGCATATGTGTATCCCCGACTTGAGCCCACGCCGGCTTTGTCGTTCGCGACTCGCTACCTTGGTTGCGATATGGGCATCAATGTTACGGCGAGCCATAACCCGAGCCAATACAACGGCTATAAGGCTTATGGTCCTGATGGCTGTCAGATCGCATCGGAAATGGCAGATGCGATCACTGATTGCATTGCTCATGTTGATGCGTTCGATGATGTGCGTACTATGCCCTTTGAAGATGCCTTAGAGCAGGGGCTGGTATCCCTCATTGGTGAAGAGGTCCTGGATGCGTATCTGGATGCAGTGTATGCGCAACGGGTGCCTCAAGATGACGCTGATCCTCTGCGTGTTGTCTATACGCCCCTCAATGGTACGGGCCTTGAATGCGTAACACGCATTTTGGAGCGCATTGGCGTTACTGATATCCATGTAGTCGAAGAACAGGCGCAGCCTGATGGCAATTTCCCTACATGTACCTATCCTAATCCTGAAAATCGTGATGCACTTGAACGAGGCATCGCTCTGTGCGAAGAGGTTCATCCTGATTTGCTACTCGCGACGGATCCTGATGCGGATCGTGTGGGTATTGCGGTGAAAGACGGTGATGAATACCGTCTTTTGACGGGTAATGAAGTGGGCGTTCTGCTGCTTGACTTCGTTTGCCGCAGTCGTAGTGCTGCTCATACGTTGCCCGAAGAACCCGTTGCGGTGACGACGATCGTTTCAACTGGCCTGGTCGATCCCGTAGGTGACCATTATGGAGTTGATGTTCGTCGTGTCCTTACGGGCTTTAAGTACATTGGTGGCGTTATTGCTGAACTTGAAGCTGATGGGCAAGAAGATCGTTTCGTCTTTGGTTTTGAAGAGAGCTATGGGTATCTGGCGGGTACGCATGCACGCGACAAAGACGCGGTGGTCGCCTCGATGCTTATTTGTCAGATGGCGCGTTACTATCGTGGACTCGGTAAGAACCTGTACCAAGCTATGCAGGATCTGTATGAGGAATACGGCTATCACCGCAATCGTACGCTTTCTTTTACCTTCGAAGGCTCTGATGGTGCGTATGCAATGGATGAGCTCATGGCACGCATCCGTACTGCTCCATTCGCTTCTATTGCCGATTTTGCGGTAGAGCGATTCGTTGATTACCAGCAGGGAATCGGCTCTCTTCCTTCGGCGAATGTTCTACAGTTCGACTTGGCGGGCTCTCATAAAGTCATCGTTCGTCCGAGCGGCACCGAGCCTAAGGTGAAAGTGTATTTGTTCAGCGTTGGTTCGACCGAGGCTGAGGCTGACCAGGTCATTGAAGCCTTGGCACACGAGATGACACAGTGCATTAAGTAGGTGCTTTCGTGTGACCGATCAAGGGCGCTCTTATTCTCTTATAACGGTTGAAAAGGCGGATGTCGCAGATGATAGTGGCTCGCTGATCGCTTCGTCGGATACAGCGGCCGCCTGCCAAAGTTCTGCGGTGTCTACGGACTTTTGTACCTTAGCTCAAGACGCCGCAAGTGCATCGGTCGATGATGGCTTCGGCAAGGGGTATGATGCGAGTGCCGATAAAGCGGAGGTCGAATCGTCGCCTGCTGCTGATCTGTCGGGCAAGCAAAGCGAAAGCGCTCTTGACGGCATCACCGAAGATGACCTAAAGGGGTCGGTCCCTATGGAGCACATGCACAGGATCATCATCGCTCTTGTAGTGGTGGGCTTGGTTGCGTTCGCTGTTTATCTGGGGATCTTCGCGTAAAGCCGTTTTTTAGTTGGCGAAAATGTGGCGCTGCTTTAAAGGAGGCAACCATGCAGGAACATAATTCGAGCTCCAAGGCACGAAAGGGGCTTGTGGGGTTAGCGGTTCTTGCTGCTTGCATGATCGTCGTTGTCGTCGCCCTGTGCGTCATGTATGCCTTTAATGCGCAGGCGGGTCTCCATAGTTTTGCAGCGCAAGACGATGCTCAGGCTCTTGAGGAAGCGTCGAATAATGAACCCCGGGTAACGAACGCTTCTACTCAGGTCATACAGTTGGTTTCGCTTATGGGCATGACGCAAGATGAGGCATTGAGGGCGATCGGCCATGGGGCTGATGTCCAGGAGCAGCGCTCACTTTCTTCGCTTGGGTTCAGTAATGAAGTCGTGGTCGCCTTGACTGACGAAAAAGGCGATGCGTTATCGGGTACGCCAACGGTGACCCTCGGCTTTGATGGCGATGGACGCGTTGCCGCTGCGTCGTATGAGGCGGCAACATCGCTTTTGGGGTACGGCTCCCTTGCATTTGCTCCGGCGGTAACGGAATTCCATATTGTCGAACACATGCTAGGCGAAGTGGGGCTTTCCGGTGTTGAAGAGGGAAGCGTTGCGCTTCCTGATCTTTCGGAATACTCGACGTACGAGTCGGATGGCAAAACACTGGCACAGCAGATGTACTCCTTTAAGGGCTCAGCGCAAAGTGGGGATCAGGTGTTTTCCTGGCAGGTAACGCTTGATTACGATTATTCCCAGGCGAATAGAACATCCGACCTAGCGAATACCGTCAAGAAGGTCGCGGTTGCCATCATGAAAGCCTAAGGGCTTTTTCGTGTAGATCGGTGCGAAAATTTATATCGCTTTCATTAGCTCCTAGCTAATGAAATAGAAAAGCCTAATCAATATCCTTTTCAAAAGGCCTGCTTAGTGTATTAATGCGGGCTTTTATTCGATGAACGTTTTTGGAAAGGCATGGTTATGGTCGTACCTCAGAACAATCCGCATCCCTCATTCAGTGAATTCAAGGCGCCGCCTTCGAAGTCCGCTATGGCGATCACTGCTTTGGTGCTTGGCATCATTGCACTCATCACTTCATTTCTCCCTATCATCAATAATCTATCGTTCGTTCTCGTTATCTTGGGCGTCATCTTTTCTATCGTTGGCTTAGTAGGCATCAGCCGTGGTAAGAAGAGTGGAAAGGGAATCGCGATCGCGGCGCTTGTTATCTGCATCCTTTCCGGTGTTATTGTGATGGCGACGCAATCTATGTATAGCGCAGCTCTCGATCAGGCAACGAATCCTTCCGTTGAAACCGTTACTTCTTCGGGTCAGCAAGATGCCGCTTCTGCGTCTGAAAATGCTGATCTCACCATCGAAGGAGAAGTGCTGGATAAGAACGAATACTCGGCCTCGATTACGGGTACGTTTACTAACAACACCGATGGAGATCTGAGCACTGTTTCTCTTTCGTATGTTTTGTATGATGCGGACGGTTCGCAGATCGGGAACGCGTACGCAAGTGCGACCGACGTTAAAGCGGGCGCTTCGTGGAAGTTCGAAGCTTATTGCTCTGCCTCGCCAGACGAAATAGCTTCTTTTGAACGTAGCGATGTAATGGCTTGGTAAGGGAAAAACTGTTCCGCTGCAAAAAAGTCAGAGGATCCGATCGTGGCGCATTATTTTGGTACATAATGGCGAAAAGGAAAACGAGGCGAAGGAAAAAGCGCATGGAAGAACCGTTCACTGAAGAACTACTTGATGAACTATTGAGTTCTTCCGATCCGTGCGCTTTCATTTCTGAGCATGATATTTCTCAACGTAGTTTGACCGAATACCTGCAAGAGCTTTTGGAGAGGAAGAACCTCAAACGATCCGAGGTGGTCAAAGCAGCGGGATTGAACAATACGTTCGGGTATCAGATCTTCACTGGGCAACGGGGAGCGACCCGTAATAAGATTCTCCAGCTAGCATTCGGTATGCAGCTTACCCTGCGGGAAACCGATCGGCTTCTGCAAGCGGCGGGTGTTAATGAGCTGTATTGTAAAGATCGCCGCGATGCTATTATCATTTTCTGCATCGATAAGAACTATTCGTTGCAGAAAACAGACGAAGAACTGTACCGCTTCGGTGAGGAAACCATTTGCTAGATGCCTTCTCGTGTTAGTCATACCTCAGTACACCAAGAGACTTTTACTGATAAGGACCCTGTTGCTCCTCGTGTGCAGCAGGGTTCCTGTGTTGCGTCTGATGCTGATGAACTCGCCTTGTTCTTACGGCTCGTCGATCATGATGATGAATATCGTATTGAAGAGGTGCTGAAGGAATCTGATTTCGAAATCACCCAAAAGGTGGTATTCGTTTCTGATTCAGGCAAAGAAGAGGGTCCTTATATTCGGAAATATCTCAAGCAGGCTTATGGGCTTGGCGGAATGTATGAAGAAATATACCGCGCCCAACAAGCAGGTAAGCATTTTACCTATCTTCCGCAAATACACGAGTGCTATCACCTCAAGGACGATCTTGTGGTGGTAATGGAATACGTTCAGGGCGAAACGTTGCAAGAGGTGGTGTATCGTCTGGATCCTTCGGTCGATCTCGCATTCAGTTTGTTCCCTCTTATTGTCCGTGCGACGCAGGAGCTTCATGGGTCCTTCGATCCGCCCATCATACATCGCGATCTTAAGCCTTCGAATATCATCGTGTCGTTCAATCGATTGACCCTTATCGATTTTGGTATCGCTCGATCGTATAGTCATGGCTCTGAAACCGATACTGTTCATTTCGGTACGCGTGAATATGCGCCTCCCGAGCAGTTCGGATATGGGCAAACGGATGTGAGGAGCGACATATATGCACTTGGAATGCTGCTCTACTATTGTTTGACCGAGAAAACGGCAGATGCGAAGGTGCGTGCTCGTGAATTCAGGTCTCCTGGAGTGCCGGAACCGCTTCGCCAGATCATCGCCTGTGCATGCGCATTCGATCCGAACGATCGTTATGAAAGTACGGAGGCGTTGCTCGTTGCGTTTGAGGAAGCTCGTCTATCTGTTGCGCGGGAAAATGAGCGCAGTGTCGTATGCGAAAATGAAAGTGTTCGCTCTTTAGGGGAACCGTCTCTACAACGTGCAGGAACGGCGTCTGCTATAGAGCGGCTGTCAAGAGCAAGCGCGTCAATCAAGGCCATATCCGATCGCGTGCCCTTTGCTGTAGGGGTGGCATGGAACATCATCTTGCTGCTGGTGTGGCTCATGTTGATCATGGGGTCGTGCGTTGCTGCATTCAACCCTAACGAGTATGACCAGCAGTTTCCTCTTTGGTTCCGGATTTTGGAATATGGTGGATTCGCAGGGATAATGTTCACAAGTTGGTGCTATGTCCTTTTGGATAAGCGTCGGTTCTTCAAGAGGTTCCCGCGTGCGCGGAAGACCACTTTTCCCATACGATTCACCATAGGGGCGATCGCCATACCGTTCGTCTTGTTCATGGTCGTGGTCCTAGTGGGTCAATTTATAATGCCGAACGGCGTATTTGCGCCTCGCTAAATTATTTTGGTTTTAGGGTTTACAACGTACCCATCCATGGTAAAATATCCAAGCTGTTTTCAAGAGAAGCTTTGTGCTTCCACCTGGTTCGGCGCTTTTGGTTGCTGATGGGTCATGTGAATAAATACTCGTGCTCTGAGTATTCGTGTGGCCTGCAATCATAGTGACTGCAGGTTTTTTTATGCAGTGAGTTGTATGAGTTTGTGCATGGTAGCACCGGATCGAAGAAAGAAGGAGGTGGGCACCATAGCAGCTCAGGAACCAAGGCTCAATGAAGCCATTAGGGTCAAGGAATGCCGTTTGATTGCCTACGACGGATCCCAGCTGGGAATTTATCCCATCGAGCAGGCTCAGCGCATCGCCGACGACGAGGGTTACGATCTGGTAGAGATCGCTCCCCAGGCTCAACCCCCTGTCTGTCGCATTATGGACTATGGAAAGTTCAAGTACGATCAGGCGATCAAGGCAAAGCAGGCTCGTAAGAATCAGAGCAAGGTCGAAACCAAGGAAATGAAGTTCCGCCCGAAGATCGATGTGGGCGACTACACTACCAAGAAGAAGCATGTCATTCGCTTCTTGGAGGCAGGCTCTAAGGTCAAGATCACCATTATGTTCCGTGGTCGTGAAATGTCCCATCCTGAACAGGGATTGAGCATTTTGGAGCGCTTGGCAGACGACCTTAAAGATGTTGCGGTCATTGAGAACCAGCCTAAGATGGAAGGTCGCAACATGCATATGTTGATTGCCCCGTTACCTACGACGGCTAAAAAGAAGAAAGATGAACAGGGAAAGGATAACTAATGCCTAAGATGAAGACTCATTCCGGCACCGCAAAGCGTTTCCGCGTTACCGGTTCCGGCAAGATCATGCGTTCCAAGGCTTACAAGTCTCACATCATGACTAAGAAGAGCCAGAAGCGTAAGCGTAATTTCCGTCACGAAACTCAGGTTACGGCAGCTGACAACAAAGTTGTAGCTCGTAATCTTGGTCTTCGCTAGTAAAAGGAGGAAACTAGTATGCCTCGTGTAAAGCGTGCAGTATCCGCTCATAAGAAGCGCCGTACCGTTCTCAATCGTGCTAAGGGCTACTATGGTGCTAAGTCCCGTTCTTATCGTGCAGCTAAGGAACAGGTCCAGCATTCGCTCCAGTATGCTTACCGCGATCGCCGCAACAAGAAGCGTGAGATCCGTCGTCTCTGGATCACCCGCATCAATGCTGCTGCTCGTATCAACGGTCTTTCTTACTCCATGTTCATGAATGGTCTCAAGAAGGCTGGCGTTGAGCTCGACCGTAAGGTTCTCTCCGACATGGCTATCAACGATGCTGAGGCATTTGCTTCTCTCGTTGAGGTTGCTAAGAAGGCCCTGTAACCTTTACCTGTTCTTAGATCTTCTTCGAACGTTAAAAGACCGCCTTTACAGGCGGTCTTTTCATATCTAGTGCCAGGGGTCCTGCTCAAATTCGAGGGCTTTCAGAGTCCCGTCGTGATAATCGGAATAAGGATCATACAGGTCATCGTCCTCGTTCGCGGCACGGAGCAGGGAAGTTCGTGATGTTTGGTCGGTTGTTGGTTCAGCAGCTGAGTATCCCTTGGCGGGTGATGGGTCTTCTGTTTCTGCTGAAGCATCTTTCTTCGCAAGGGGTTTGTAGACCGGTTTTAAGCGATAGGTCCGAGGGCTCTGTTCGTTTTCTCTTTTATCCATGCCTGTTATCCCTTTGCGTGAAGCTTTTTCGATGAATGATATAAAGTATAAACTCACGCATTGAAGCGCGCTCCTGAAAAGAGCGCGCTTGTATTCTCTGAAATGATTCAGAAAGGAAACCCATGAAGGTTGATGAAATTTCCCGTGATGGCGAAGAGGCACGTCTGCGCGTTCAGGTTCTACCTGAAGAAATGGACAAGGCGTTCTCTGTCGGTCTCGATACGTTCGTTGCTCAGTATGAACTACAGGATGCGTCAGGCGAAACATCTATTGAGAAGATAAAGAACACTCTCGACGAGGACGCAGCGAAGAACGCTATCAATTTCGCGGTCGTGAATTATCTGCTGTCGTTCGCTTTGTCTGAGCGTGGCATCGTGCCATTGGCATCGTATGATTTCGCGTGGAGCACCGATCCGCAAGCTGGCGAGACGTTCATGTTCGAGATGACTGCGCTTCTCAACCCACATTATGAACTTTCCGATTATGGTCGCCTTACGGTGCAGGTCGATGCGAAGCCCGAGGTCCAGGACGAGGATATCGAAGAGCAGATGCGCATGCTTGTCCGACAGTTCACGGCGTGGGAGCAGGGGGCCGATATCAATTCCCCCGAATTGACCGTACCTGACGTGAGTGATGCGTGGGTGGAAGAGCGAATGGGTTCGAATGGGGTCCATACGGTTGATGATCTGCGGGAAAAGTTCCGCGAAACCTCAGAGCAGGAGCTTGCTGAGCGATATGAGCAGGCGAAGATGGCGGCGGCTATGGATGAGTACATGGTACGCGTTCAGGGTGAGCCGACTGAAAAAATGCTTGATGCTATGACCTCAGAGCTTTTTGAGGCGTTCTTAGCTGAGTTGGCGCAAGATGGTCTGACGTTCGAAGAGTTCTCTGTTCAGCAGGGAATGAGTGAAGATGATGTGCGTGATACGCTTGCTATTCAGGCTAAGAACCAATTGATGCAAGGCTTCGTACTTGATGCGATCTTCGAACATGAAGCATTGGAGCTCACTCCGCCCGATCTGCAGGTCGCGTTGCGCAATGCCGCACCGGGCCAGGAAGAGGACTATCTTGAGTCGCTGCAGAAGTACGGCCGCACTGAACTGCTTAAGCAGGCAGCCAAGCGCATGAAGGCAGCCTCGTGGATCATGGAAAACACGACTTTTATCACCAACTAGTTCGACGAATTAGCGATTTAACTGCAAAGATACGGTAAACTTCTCATAGGGTGAACGCGTTCACCCTATGAGGCCTCTCGCTTTGTCGATTGGCGGCGAAGCGGTTTGGATGCGATTCCGTTGCCTGAGGGGCTCTTAGGGCGCGGAATGAAGGATGTGGTATCTATGGCAGCTCCTGCAACCGAGCATGTGCGCAATATTGCTCTTGTCGGTCAAGACGGCGCAGGCAAAACCTCACTGGCTGAGGCAATGCTTCACATTTCCGGTAAGACCCCTCGAATGGGAACGACCCACGATGGGAAGTCCTACCTTGACTATGACGAAGAAGAGATCCGCCGTCGTTTTACCCTTGGTACTTCAATTGCTCCGATTCCTTACGGAGCTGACTATAAGATCAATTTGCTCGACACATCCGGTCAGGCAGATTTTCTGGGCGACACCCTCGCAACCATGCAGGTTTGCGAAATGTGCATGTTCGTTGTTGATGCGGTAGCTGGTCCACAGAACATGACCACGCGTTTGTGGTACGAAGCGGAAGTCATGCGTACTTCACGTTGCGTTTTCATCAATCATATCGACCGTGAAGGTGCTAATTTCGATGTTGCCATGGCGCAGTTGCATGCTCGTTTTGGTTCTCGTTTGGGTGCGGTCACCATCCCCATCGGCGTCGATAAGGATTTTAGCGGTGTGATCGATATCCTGCGTATGAAGGCCCGTTATTTTGATGACAAGGGCGAGCGCATTGAAGATATCCCCGAAGAATACGCCGATGCGGCGCAGATCGCGCGCGATAAGCTTTGCGACCTTGTTGCTGAAGCCGACGATGAACTCATGATGAAGTATTTGGATGGGGAAGAGCAGCTTTCCCAGGAAGAGCTTGAATCGTTGCTGGCTGATGCTATTGCGCAGGAGATCTTCATCCCGGTATTTGTGGGTTCTACCATCATCGAACAGGGTATCAAGGGGATCATGGATGATATCTGCACCTACTTCCCGCATCCTCGTCATCATGGCCCGTTCTATTTGGCTGACGGTTCAGAGCTGTTGGTTGATGAAACGGGTGATCCAGCGGGCTTCGTGTTCAAGACGGTCGCGGATCCGTTCGTGGGACGTTTGAGTTTCATCAAGGTGCTGTCGGGCTACATGGAGCCTTCTACGGAACTGCTGAATTCGCGTACCGGCAAGAAAGAACGTCTGGGGCATATTTACGTCATGATGGGCAAGGAGCCCATGGATGTGAAGAGCGCCAAAGCAGGCGATATTGTGGTTGTGCCGAAGCTTTCCGAAACCAAGACCGGCGATACGCTATCGAAGTCGGGCGCTATTGAAGTCGATCCCTTACCACTGCCTATTCCTCAGTATCCTGTCAGCTTGGCTACACGTAGCAAGGCTGATGAAGATAAGCTCGGTACGTTCCTTGCGCGTCAGGCTGAAGTTGACCCCACGATCCGTTTGGTTCGTGATGAGGAGACGCGCCAGCAGGTGCTGTATACCATGGGCGATATGCAGGTCGACGTGCTGCTGAATCGCCTCAAGTCGCAAACGGGCATTGAAGTCGATCTGGTACCGGTGCGCATTCCTTATCGGGAGACCATTACGCAGACGGCCGAGGCTCAAGGTAGGCACAAGAAACAGACCGGTGGCTCCGGTCAGTTCGGTGATTGTTGGCTGCGTTTGTCTCCTCATACCGGCGAAGGCTATGAGTTCATTAACGAGGTCGTAGGCGGTCGTATTCCGAAGAACCTTATTCCGGCGGTTGATAAGGGTGTTCAGGAAGCTATGGAAGAAGGGTTCCTGGCCGGATATCCCATGGTGGATGTCTCGTGCGCGGTATACGACGGCTCATATCATTCGGTTGACTCTAATGAAATGGCCTTCAAGACCGCTGCGCGTATAGCGTTCAGGACTGCATGTGAAAAGGCCGCGCCAGTGATCTTGGAGCCGATGGCCGATATGAACATTGCCGTTGGCGAAGAATATGCCGGTGCGGTCATGGGTGATGTTGCTACTCGTCGCGGTCGCATTATCGGCACCGATTCGGATGATGCAGGCGATACTATCATCGTCGTTCGTGTTCCCTATGCAGAAGTCATATCGTATACGAAGGATCTGCGTGCGATGACCCGTGGTTCCGGTGCGTATTCTCTTGAAATAAACGGTTATGAACCGGCCCCATATGAAGTTCAGCAAAAGCTGGTCGAAGAATATCAGGCATCACGTAAGTAATTCGACAAAGGGACCTTGCGTGACTGAGCTCTTAACGTGGTTCTGTTGTTCGTTTTAGGGACAATGAAACGACTCGGTATCGGATCGGTGCCGAGTCGTTTTCCGTTCGGTGTGCTTTCCCTTGGAGGGCAACGCGTCGCTAGTGAATGAGTGATGTGTCTAGCAATATGTTGATATCGACTGCGGTGCTGATGCCGGCGACCTGGCCTGTTGCGGTGTATTGCCAGATAGCTGGCGCAACATCGTCAGTGGGACGCGAATTATATTCGGCATACCAAATGGGGTAGTTGAGGCTATGGAGGTTATAGCGCTCTAGATCGTGCTGGTTGCCATATACGACAGGTGTGTATCCGGCGCTTTTGATGCGTGAGCAGAAGGCTTCTGCGTTCTTGGTCGCTTGTTCGGCGGACAGATCCTTTGCGCGGCTTTCAGTGTCAGAGGGGATCTCGAAGTCGTAAGCGATGGGGCCTCGTATGTTCGACCCCTTGATGCTGTTAAGAACGAAATCGGCTTCTTCGCGTGCCTCTTGTTCATTTATGGCTTGAGAGAAAAAGTACACGCCAACGGGAAGGCCTGCCTGAGTGGCGTTCTGAAGATTTGCTTGGAACGTTTCATCGGGATAGATACCCCCTTCTGAATAGCCGCGTCTTCCGCAGCGTAGAATGGCGAAGTCAATGCCGTCTGCTGCGACCTGATTCCAGTCGATCGTTTCCTGGTGGCTTGAAACATCGATGCCTGTTAGAGAAGCAAGCGCGCCGTTCTCGTAGTATGTTATGCGCCCATCACTAGTTCGAAGGTTGTTCCAGTCGTAGGTTTTCTCGGAGCAGCTTTGTATGCCAACGGTTATCAAGATCAGCAAGATGAGCATGCCAATGACGATGGTGAAAAGCTTTACGGGGAACGATCGTGTTCGTGAAGTGTCCGCTCGATCGAATGTCCGAGCTGATCGGATCGGACGGTCCTGCTTTTTCGCGTAGTGCGCTGGTGTAGCCTGACGAGGGGCTCCCTGGTATTGGGATCGTGGAATATCGTTGCGGCTGCGAGCGCGCTTCGATTGGGAAGTGTGATCGTGTCGTTTCATGTGCTGATTGTATCAGCGAGCATTACTCTGTTGGCATTCTGTTGTCGCTCTAGGATAAAATATACAGGTTTAGATAGCACGTAACCGTTCCATAAGATGAGGAGTTTTCTTTATGTGCGGTATTGTTGGATTTACTGGTTCTCTGCAGGCCAAAGAGGTATTGCTCGAAGGCCTTAAACGTCTTGAGTATCGCGGATATGATTCTGCGGGTATTGCGGTGTTCGATGGTGAAAAACTCAACGTGGTTAAGCGTTTGGGTAAGGTTTCCGAATTGGTCGATGCGCTTCCGAAAGACGCCTGCCAGGGCGGTTGCGGTATTGGTCATACTCGTTGGGCGACGCATGGCGCTCCTTCTGAACGTAATGCTCATCCCCATACGAGCTGCCATAGCGATATTGCGGTCGTACATAACGGCATTATCGAGAACTTCCAGGAGCTACGCGAAGAGCTTATCGGCCTTGGCCATACTTTTGTGTCGGACACTGATACTGAAGTGGTCGCTCATCTGGTTGAGCAGGCCTACGAGGGCGACCTGCTTTCCGCGGTCCGCGATGCATCCCTTCGTTTGGTGGGAGCGTATGGTCTGGCCGTTACCTGTCAGCAGGAGCCGGGTACTATCGTGGTGACTCGCAAGGATTCTCCTATCGTTCTGGGTACAGGCGAATCGGGAAGCTACGTTGCATCGGATATCATCGCGGTCATCGAAGCGACCCGCGATGTTATCATCATGGAAGACAATCAGTTCGCGGTCATGAAGCCTGAAGGCATCACGTACTATGACGGCTCTCTTGATGAAGTCGAACCGACCATCACTCATGTCGATTGGGACGTGGATGTAGCTGAAAAGGGAGGTTACCCCGACTTCATGTTGAAGGAGATCCATGAACAGTCTCGCGTTGTGCGTGATACGCTTGCGGGTCGCATGTCTGGTCGTGAGATCGTTATCGATGAGCTCACATTGTCCCGTCAGGAACTTAATTTCATCGATCGTGTCTACATTATTGGATGTGGCACGTCATACCATGCGGGTCTGATCGCGAAGAACCTCATTGAGGCATGGGCACGCATTCCTACTGAAGTGGAAGTTGCCAGCGAATTTCGTTATCGTAACCCCATTATTACCCCTACCACGCTTGTCGTTGCCGTTTCTCAGTCAGGCGAGACCGCTGATACCCTTGCAGCCATTCGTGATGCGCGTATTAAGGGTGCGAAGGTATTCGGTATCACCAACGTTATCGGCTCTCCTGTTGCGCGTGAATCGGATGGCGTTATCTACACCAAGGCCAACAAAGAGATCGCAGTGGCTTCGACCAAATCGTTCATTGGCCAGGTGGTCAGCCTTACGCTTTTGTCTATGCTGCTAGGCCGCGTGAAGGGTGAACTAACCCTTAACATGACTCGTATGCTGTTCGCTGAATTGGCTGATACGGCCGAGCAGATCGAGGATATCTTGCTGGATACCTCTTCGATCGATGAAGCGGTGCCGTTCTTCGAGGGGCGTGATTCGGCGCTCTATATCGGACGCGGTGTTGGCGAAGCTACTTGTTTCGAGGGTGCTCTTAAGCTCAAGGAGATCAGCTACATTCACGCTGAAGCGTATGCTGCAGGTGAGATGAAGCATGGTCCTATCGCTCTTCTTGATGATGGGTTCCCTATTGTTGCCGTTGCAACTCAAAGCGCAACATATGATAAGACCATTTCGAACCTGGAAGAATCCAAGTCGCGTGGTGCTAAGATCATCGCTATTGCCACTGAGGGTGATGAAGCGGTGAAGAAGGTCGCCGATCACGTTATCTACATTCCTAAGGTACGTGATTCCTTCATGCCCATCACGGCAAGCGTTCCTCTTCAGCTTCTTGCTCGTGCGGTTGCGGTTGCTCGTGGTTGCGATGTCGATCAGCCGCGTAATCTGGCAAAATCAGTAACCGTTGAATAAAAGCGGGCGCTTGAAAATGTTGGATGGAAGTTCAGCTAATGACTTGGCGGCATCAGAAGGGTCCGCTTCGATGAAACGCCATGGCGAACAAAAGGAAGAGCGAGGTAGCTCTGTTCTTTCTGATTCGGTTTCGCTTGGTGTTGATATCGTCGAAATTGAGCGCATGCGCGCCATCCTTAAGCGTTCACCTGCGTTCGCGCGTAAAAGTTTTTCAGAAGACGAGCAAGCGTACTGTAATGCGACTGCGGCACCTGAATTTCATTACGCGACGCGCTTTGCTGCCAAAGAGGCGGTACTTAAGGCGCTCGGCACGGGGTTCTCGCAAGGCATCGGCGTGCGTGATGTGGAAGTGGTGCTCGATGCTAAGGGGAAACCATGCGTGAAACTTCATGGGCGTGCGCGAATACTTGCACAAGAGAAGCGTATCGAAGAGATCCCCTTGTCGCTTTCGTATACCCATAAAGAAGCTGTTGCCTGCGCTATGGCTCTCACGGAGCAAGCGCATGCGGTGCGAGAGCAGAAGGTGCATCCCGCTGAAGAACTCACCCGCCAGTTCAAGGAGGCGAGATCTCTTCTTGACGAGCTTCCCACTGCAAAAGGAGCTGATACGTTGTGATCTCGCTGCAGGATCTGGCCCAACTGGTACCCGTTCCGTCTTTTGATTCGCATAAGTATTCGCGTGGGACATGTGTGCTCATTGCGGGTTGCGCCGCCTATCCGGGTGCGGCATGCCTTTCAGCCTGTGCGAGTCAGTATGCGGGGGCGGGGTATACGCGGGTCTTCACCGCCCCTCAGAACATTGCGCTTTTGCAGGGATATCGTCCTTCATTTGTGGTCGAGTCTTTCGACATGTTCGAGCCACATCGTGCACTGAAAGAAGGAGCACGTGGCGCATTCGTCATTGGGCCGGGATTCGATCCGAGTGACCACTCGGCAGCTTCGCTTCTTTCTTCAGTGCTGTCTCAAGCCACTTCGCCTGTTCTGGTGGATGGAGGGGCCCTGTCGTTGTTGGCCGCATTGCGAGACGAACCTCGCTTTGCCTCGATCAAGGCTAACTGCCAGCTCGTTATCACTCCTCATGCGGGAGAGGCTATGCGCTTAGCTGAATCGATCGAAGGATTTTCTATCTTCGACCAGGAAGAAGCAGCACGGGCCTTGGCAAAATGCTACGGAGCGACCGTTGTGCTAAAAGGTGAGAACACGGTTGTTGCCCAGTTCAGCGGGCGCGTAGAAGTGATAACGCGCGGCACCGCGGTACTATCGAAGGCTGGCACGGGAGATGTTCTTGCAGGCGTTATCGGAGGTCTGCTTGCCCAAGGTATGGATCCATTTGACGCGAGTGTGCTTGGTGCATCCATTCATGCTGAGGCGGGTCTTGTGGCGCAAGAAACCTACGGTATCGTGAGCGCGTGCGCTGAAGAGGTGCTTTCGTCGCTTCCAGCGGCATTTATGCGCTTTTTGAATTTGAGAGATGAGAGGATGCAGTAATGCTCGACGAGCTTGGATCGGTTGTAAATGATGGCTTGAAAGAGGAAACGCTCGCTGAGCGCGTGCTGCGTCTTCGCCATGAGATCGAATACCATACTCATCGATATTATGTACTCGATGATCCTCAGATCTCTGACGCGGCGTTCGATTCTCTCATGCGCGAACTGCGAGATCTGGAAGATGCTCACCCCTCGTTGCTCGACTCTTCTTCACCTACGCAGCGAGTAGGGGGAGCAGTAGGCGGTCAGTTCGAGCCGGTCGTTCACGAGCAGCGCATGTATTCGCTCGACAATGCGATGGATTTCGATGAGCTCGATGCGTGGATGGCACGTACTGAATCGGCGCTCGGGCGTTTCGCTCCTTTGGTGTGCGAACTGAAGATAGATGGATCATCGCTTGCGCTCACCTATGAAGAAGGACGTCTGGTCCGTGCAGCGACCCGTGGTGATGGCACTACGGGTGAAGATGTCACGGTGAATGTGAGAACCGTCCATGACGTTCCCTTGCGCTTGATGGATGCTGGAATGCGCGGTGTCGAAGCGGGCGTGCCTGCTCTTGAAGTGCGTGGCGAGATCTATATGCCGAAGGCGAGCTTCGAGTCGCTCAATGCTCAGGCTGAAGCAACGGGAAGTAAGGTATTCGCCAATCCCCGTAATGCTGCGGCGGGTTCTTTGCGCCAGAAGGATGCTTCGGTTACGGCATCGCGCGATCTGTCAACCTTCATTTACGCGATCGCTCAAGATGCGTCTATCGTTGCAACGGGGCAGTGGGAGCTTTTGAGTTGGTTGCGCGAGTGCGGGTTCCATGTGAATCCCGATGTGCGTCGTTGCGAAAGCATAGAAGAGGTGCATGCGTTCTGTCGTGAATGCCTTGATAAACGCTCCGATCTTCCCTACGAGATCGATGGCGTGGTGGTGAAGGTCGATTCATTTGAATTACAGCGCCAGCTCGGGTATACCGCGCGAGCACCGCGTTGGGCCATTGCGTATAAGTTCCCGCCGGAAGAGAAGACCACTGTCTTGCGTGACATCACCGTGCAGGTCGGTCGTACGGGCGCTTGCACTCCCGTTGCAGAGCTCGACCCGGTGCTGGTCGCGGGTTCGACGGTGGCCCGTGCGACGCTTCATAACGAAGATGAGATCCAACGCAAAGACGTACGTATCGGCGATACGGTCATCATACGTAAAGCAGGAGACGTTATTCCAGAGGTCCTGGGTCCCATTTTGTCTCTTCGTCCTGAGGGCGCTCAGGTATGGTCGATGCCTCATGCTTGTCCGAGTTGCGGATCGCCTCTCGTTCGCGAAGAGGGCGAGGTCGCTCATCGATGCGTTTCGCTTGATTGTCCCGCGCAAGCGCATGAGCGTTTGATGCATTGGGCATCTCGCGGTGCGATGGACATTGAGGGAATGGGTGAAGAGCTTACTGCAAGGCTGATCGATGCGGGTCGGTTGCGTGATGTGGCTGACTATTATCAGCTGACTTTCGATGATTTAGAACGTTTGGATATGGGGCGAGTGACCGTTAAAGGCGAGCCTATCGTCCTGGGGTCCACTATGGCGCAAAAGCTCATTTCCGCTATCGAGGCTAGCAAATCACGCCCGCTTGCTCATGTGGTCTTTGGCCTGGGGATCCGCCATGTGGGTAAAACGATGGCGCAAGCTATCACCCAGGTGTTTCCTTCCATGGATACGTTGCGTAATGCTCAGGTAGAGGAACTTGCCGTGATCGACGGCGTGGGGGTCATTATTGCGCAGAGCATACATGACTTCTTCGGGAACGAAGCGAATTTGCAGGTGATCGATCGCCTTGCTGATGCGGGCCTGACCATGGCACAGGAAGTGTCGGTGCCTGATCTCCCTCAGACGCTTGATGGAATGACGTTCGTGCTTACGGGTACCTTGGTGGAATCGGGGATGACCCGTGATGAAGCCGGCGATCGTCTTAAGGCCTTTGGCGCCAAAGTGTCGTCAAGCGTTTCAAAGAAGACGAGTTTTGTCATTTGTGGTGAGGCTGCTGGTTCGAAGCGGGCGAAGGCGGAGAACCTCGGGGTTCCCATTTTGAGCGAACGTGATTTCCTTACGATAATAGAAACGGGTCGTGTGCCGGCGCCTGAAGAGCGCACCCAGGGCAACGGGCTTCTTGCGTAGGGAGTGATAACGCTATGGCAAAAGTTCGGCTTGATGATCTATTGATCGACCAGGGGTATTTCCCTGATCGGGCTACCGTATTGCGAGCGGTTATTGCACGTGAAGTGCGCGTTGATGATGTGTATGTGGCGAGCGCGGCACTGAAGGTGGCTCCTGATGCTGATATATACATCAAGAACACTAAGCGCTTCGTTTCGCGTGGTGGCCATAAATTGCAGGGTGCCCTCGACCACTTTCACGAAAAGGTGAAAGGACTTCGTTGTATAGATGTAGGGTCCTCTACGGGTGGCTTTACTGATTGCCTGCTTCAGGCAGGGGCGGCGAGCGTTGCATGCGTTGATGTAAATTATGGGCAACTCGCCTGGTCTCTGCGTCAGGATGATCGGGTGCAGGTGTTCGAACGCACCAATATTCGCCTTGTCGATCCGATGAGCTTAGGTGCCCCATTCGATGTGGTGGTGTGCGATCTGAGCTTTATCGGCCTGGCTCAGCTCGCTGATGTGTTCATGGGACTTTGTCATCCAGGAAGTGTGTTCTTGGGGCTCATTAAGCCGCAATTCGAAAGCCATCACGATGAAACCGACCGAGGCGTCGTGGTCGATGAAGCGGTGCGTCTCCGTGTGATCGCCGAGGTGAAAGAGGCGCTTACGACGGTGGGATTCGAAGTAAGCGGTGTTGTTGAATCGCCTATTAAAGGACCCGAAGGCAATGTCGAATATCTGGTGCGTGCCGTGGCGAAGAGTAAGGCACAAGGGGTTCACTCGGAAAGCGGGGCTCCTCTGAGTGCTGATGAGCCTTTTGGTTCGAAGGAGTCGTAGGGAATGCACGTAACGTATCGGCAAAAGCTTATCGATTATATGCAGCGCAGATCATATGCTGCCATTGTGGTCGAATCGGTTGATCCTATTGGCTGTTGTGCTGATATGCAAGAGCTTTTATTGCGTTTTGTGGATGCCCAGGGTGCCGATCATGTGCGTGATCAGGCAATCAGACAGCTTGATGCACCCTATGGGGAACTCTTCATCATGGTTCGCGGTCTTGACTATGATGAAGATATCGAATTCGGCCTTAGGTCCTTTTTGGGATTGAAAGACATTACCGTTAAAGGAATTCGAGCATGGTCGCTGTAAGACCATGCTCGAATTGTTCCTAGTAGGTTGTTGGAGCCAGCAGTACCTTGCCAGTACCGCGATAGACGTTCACAAGGCCTTCGCCAGATGCGGCAGAGCCAAGAAGCGATTTACCCGAACGCTCAACGGTAAAGTCCAAGCTTCCGCTCCAGCAGAGGGCCATGTTCCCGTCTACTTTCAGCACGTCGTTTTCAAGAGTGATCTCGATAAGTTCTTCCTTGGGGCAAGGCGATTCTAGGCAGAGCGCACCATATCCGTTGATGCTCAGATTAAATAATCCCTCATTGCCGGCAACCGCGGAAGAGAGGTTGCTACGCATGACGGCTTTGTGCTGAAGGCTCGAATAGCATGCAAGGAACAGTCCATCATCAAGCACAATGCTGTTGCCCCACTGAGCAACATCGATCAATAAGATGTACTTGAACGTGGGCTCCAAAACGAGGGTGCCCGTGCCAACGTATTCGGGCTTGATGGCGGATTCCTTGGTCACCGCACCACGAACGGCTTTTCCGAACAGGTCGCCGACGCCGGAAACGCCTGTAGTGGCATTGACGTCACCCACCATCCACTGCATGGCGCCCGCCTGAACCGTAATGGGTGATTGATTGAGATCGCAGATCACCTGGCGACGACGGACGTTCATTTCGCTTGAGAAATAAGCCATGGCCGCAGATTCGGGGGTAACGCTCAGGTCGCGCTGCCATTCGATGACCTGAAAGGCGCCTAGGGCATCAGTTATAGTCACGTCATCGTTTTGAGTGAAGTTATTGATCTGGAACATGGCTATCCTCTCTTGGGTACGGAGCTAGTTCTTCAACGAATTCAGGGGTGCGGGCATACGGCCGCCACGATGGGCGAATACCGTGCCAGCGTTCTGGTTAACGGGCATGACCGGCGCATAGCCGAGCAAACCGCCGAAATCAAGCTTGTCACCTACTTGCTTGCCGATAGCAGGAATAAGACGCACGGCGGTGGTCTTGTTGTTGATCATGCCGATAGCGCATTCGTCAGCGATGATGCCGAAGATGCTCTCAACCGAAGTATCGCCGGGAACTGCGATCATATCCAAGCCGACCGAGCATACGCATGTCATTGCCTCGAGCTTTTCAAGGCAGAGCGCGCCGCTTTCTGCAGCACGGATCATTCCGGCATCTTCTGATACGGGAATGAATGCGCCGGATAAGCCGCCAACGCTCGAGCTCGCCATGACACCGCCCTTTTTCACGGCATCGTTGAGCATGGCGAGTGCTGCAGTGGTGCCAGGGCCTCCGCAGGTCCCTACGCCGATCGCTTCTAGGATCTCGGCTACCGAATCGCCTTCAGCAGGGGTAGGGGCGAGAGAGAGGTCGAGGATACCTTTTTGGACTCCGAGTCGCTTGCTTGCTTCGCGGCTCATGAGCTCACCAGCACGGGTGATCTTGAAGGCGGTCGCCTTGATGGCTTCAGCAATAGTGGTCATATCGGCATCGTTAGGTAAGCTGCGCAATACCGCATTGACAACACCGGGACCTGAAACACCGACGTTCACGACGGCGTCTGCTTCACCGGAACCATGGAAGGCGCCTGCCATGAAGGGGTTATCTTCTACGGCGTTGCAGAACACCACCAGCTTGCCAGCGCCAATGCACTGACGATCAGCGGTTCGTTCAGCAGCTTCTTTAATGATGTACGCCATCTTCAGAGCTGCATCCATGTTGATGCCAGCTCGGGTGGAACCTACGTTCACCGAAGCGCATACGTTGTCGGTGGTTGCGAGCGCTTCAGGAATCGAATTCATGAGATTAATATCTGCGCGTGATGCGCCTTTATGTACGAGGGCGGAAAAGCCGCCAACGAAATCGACCCCTACTTCTTTGCCGGCCTTATCCATGGCGCGTGCAAGAGGAGACAGGTCGGTTGCCTGGGTCGCGGCGCACAGTTCCGCGATAGGAGTGACCGAGATGCGCTTGTTCACGATGGGAATGCCGTATTCTCGTTCGAGCTGTTCGGCAGTAGGAACGAGTTTTTCCGCGGCACTGGTCATACGATCGTAGATCTTACGTGCCATAACATCGACATCTTCGTGAGTGCAGCCACGCAGGTTCAAACCAAGTGTGATGGTTCGAATATCAAGGTGCTGCTTGCTTACCATTGCCAGTGTTTCGGCGATTTCTTCGGGGGTGATTTGCATAGGAGCATGACCTTTCGTGTGTGAAAAGAAAAGACTCCTAGCAGCATACCAAAAAACACGAAAACGATTCACGTCTGCATCTCATAAAGTGAGCATTATCATTTGTGTCCATATGACAATACAGGTGTTCGCTGTGGTGTGATCCGTGCTGGTGATATGCGTAAATCTAATGAGGTCATGTGCGATAAGGCGAAGAAGGTGCTTGCTCAAGGAACGGCCGATTGGTACTATGTTTTTGAACATTGTGTTCATTACTAATCGTACTGTTTAATAATCGGGTCTATAACCGACCGTAACGCAAGAGAATGGGTGGCATCTTTGAGAACAGCAGCTATCGCGGTTGTACATGATGCATCGTGCGCTACGCAAGATCGAAGGATCATCAGATCGAAGAAGGCGCTTCGTCGTGCACTTATAGATCTGATGGAAGAAAAGGGATTCGATTCCATTACGATCAACGATCTTTGTAGCGCCGCTGACCTAAATCGCGGAACATTCTATAACCATTTCACCGACAAAGAAGATCTTCTCGCCTCGTTCGAAGATGAGATCATGGAAGGCATCGCCGCTCTCCAAGCGCACCTTGGACACTTGGAGCTAAAAGATGTCATGGCGTTCTGTATTGCGCAGCGTCCCCTTCCTGTATTGATCGAATTGTTCGATTACCTGCGCGCTGAAGGTGATTTCCTTCATGCGGTGCTAGGTCCTGGTGGCGATGTTCGCTTTGGACCACGTCTGCGTGATTCGGTATGCACCAATATTATTCAGGGAGTGCTGCACGAAAAGTATCGGAACAGCTCCGATTCGTTCGTGGGCTATTACCTGTCGTTCTACTCGTCAGCCTATCTAGGCGTTATCAGTCACTGGATCGAAACCGGCATGAAGGAAGATTCCGAGTATATGGCTCGTGTTCTTATGCGTCTTCTTTTCATCAAGCCGGGTGAGCCCATTCGTTTGTAAGGAGAGGTATTATGAGCGCCGAATTTGAAAGCGCACCACAGCTTCATTTGGGCATAGACGTGGGTTCCACCACGGTCAAAGTTGCATTGCTCGACAATAATGAACAGATCGTTTACTCGATTTATCGCCGCCATCATGCTGATGTGCGTGCTACGGTCCTTGAGGTATTGCGTGAAGCAGCAACGCAGTTCCCTGATCGCCAGACGACCATCGCTATTACCGGCTCCGGTGGTTTATTGCTTTCTCAGTGGTTGAGTCTGGAATTCGTTCAGGAAGTCATTGCTTCGAAAACTGCTGTTGAAGCTTTCATTCCGCAAACCGATGTTGCCATTGAGCTCGGTGGCGAAGATGCGAAGATCATCTACTTCGATGAGGGTATTGAGCAGCGCATGAACGGCACGTGCGCCGGTGGTACGGGCGCCTTCATCGACCAGATGGCATCGCTTCTCGATACGGATGCGGGTGGTTTGAATGAACTGGCAAAAGACCATCAGGTCCTCTATCCTATTGCCAGCCGTTGTGGCGTTTTCGCTAAGACCGACGTGCAACCCCTGCTCAATGAGGGTGCAAAGAAGGAAGATATCGCCGCGTCGATCTTCCAGTCAGTGGTAACGCAGACCATTTCCGGCTTGGCGTGCGGTCGTCCTATTCGCGGCCATGTGGCTTTCTTGGGTGGTCCGTTGCAATATCTACCTGAATTGCGTAAGCGTTTTTATGAAACGCTCGAGTTGGATAGCGAGCACATCATCGTACCGGATAATGCCCATCTGTTCGTTGCGAGCGGATGTGCCCTCGCAGGGTCGAATTCTAAGCCTGAATGCTTGAGCGACGTGGTGAGCCGCCTTGAGAACCTCGGTGATGTACAGGGTAGCGAAGTAGTCCGTTTGCCACCGCTGTTCGAGAGCGAGGCAGACCACGCTGAATTCAAGACACGTCACGATCAGGAAAAAGTGCGTCGTAGCGATCTGGCAAGCTATTCCGGAACCGCGTATTTAGGTATTGATGCGGGCTCTACGACCTTTAAGTCGGCGCTTATCGCTGAAGACGGAAGTCTTTTGTGGAGCACCTACATGAATAACAAAGGTGACGTGCTCGGATGCGCGAAGCGCGCGGTCGCCGACCTGTATGGTCAGTTACCCGTCGACCCCGAGACTGGCAAGAGCCGTGTTGCCTTAGGGCACGTGACCGTTACTGGTTATGGTGAAGCGCTGCTTCTTGAAGCTCTGCGTATCGATTCGGGCGAGATCGAAACGGTCGCTCATCTGCGTGGCTCCGAAGAAATGCTTCCCGGTGTTGAATTCATCCTTGATATCGGCGGCCAGGACATGAAGTGCTTGCGCGTTAAAGATGGCGTTATCGATCACATCATGCTGAATGAGGCCTGTTCTTCGGGATGCGGCTCATTCATCGAGAGCTTTGCGACAGGCTTGAATCTGTCGGTCTCTGAATTCGCCCAGAGCGCTATCGAAGCGCAGCAGCCCGTTGATCTGGGTAGCCGTTGTACCGTATTCATGAACAGCCGTGTTAAACAGGCGCAAAAAGAAGGTGCTACCGTTGGTGATATTGCCGCTGGTTTGGCACTTTCGGTCATCAAGAACGCCTTGTTTAAGGTAATCAAGATTCGCGACCCTCGTGAGGTAGGTCAGAAGGTCATCGTCCAAGGTGGTACGTTCTTGAACGATGCGGTCTTGCGTGCCTTCGAGCAGTTGGCGCAGACCAATGCGGTGCGTCCGGATATCGCAGGCAACATGGGTGCGTATGGTGCGGCATTGCTGGCGCGCGATCGTGCTCACGAAACGCAACAGCGTACGGGTGAGCCTGCCCGTACGACAATGCTCGACCTGCAGGCGCTTGAGGCGCTAGAGCCGACGCATCGTAATGTTCGCTGCAAGGCGTGCTCGAACCACTGTCTGCTCACCATCAATGATTTTGGTATTGATGAATCGACGGGCAAGCATCGCCGTTTCATCACGGGTAATCGTTGTGAAAAGGGTGCTGGCCTTGCGCAGGAAGCGACCAAGGTCCCGAACTTGTTCGACTACAAGACCGAGCGCATGTTCGGTTATACGCCGCTTTCGAAAGAGCAGGCGACCCGCGCGACCGTCGGTATCCCTCGTGCTTTGAATATGTATGAGAACTATCCTTTCTGGTTCACGTTCTTCAATGAACTGGGCTTCAGGGTAGTGCTATCCGATGCCTCTACGAAGAAGACCTATGAAGCGGGTATTGAATCCATGCCTTCGGAAAGCGTGTGCTATCCGGCAAAGCTTTCGCATGGGCACATCATGAACCTGCTTGAAAAAGATATCGACTTCATTTGGATGCCCTGCTTAAAATATGAGCGTTCGGAAGATGAGACCGCAGGTAATCACTTCAATTGCCCCATTGTCATGAGCTATTCGGAGGCGCTCAAGCTTAACGTTGATGCGTTGAATGAAACGGATATTCAGTTCCTCAACCCCTTCGTGCCGTACCACTTGAAGGACAAGCTGAAGGAACGCCTGTATGTCGAACTGGTCGAAAAGCACCCAGAACTGATGGGCTCTGGTCCGCTTCCGACGAAGAAAGATATCGAGGCGGCCGTCGATGCAGCATGGGCGGAAGACGAGCAGGTCCATGAGGATATTCACGCCAAGGGCATGGAGACCCTCAAGTGGATCGAAGAGAACGGGGTGCACGGCATCGTGCTGGCGGGACGTCCGTATCATGGCGACCCCGAGATCAATCATGCAATTCCTGAACTGCTGACGAGCTTTGGCCTTGCGGTGTTCACGGAAGACTCCATTGCTTACATGGGTGAAGTTGAACGTCCGTTGCGTGCGGTTGACCAGTGGATGTACCACACGCGTCTGTATCGCGCGGCGAAGCTGGTCACTCAGCGTGATGATCTTGATCTGATCCAGCTCAACAGCTTCGGCTGTGGCCTTGATGCTATTACCACCGACCAGGTCCAGGAGATCCTGGAAGGGTCAGGAAAGATCTATACCGTTCTGAAGATCGACGAAGTGTCGAATCTGGGTGCAGCCCGAATTCGCGTTCGTTCCTTGCTGGCGGCCTTGAAGGACCAAGCCGAAGAGCGCGCTGAGCAGAAGGCATTCGAGGGTGGTTGTCCGGTCTGCGGTTTCGATGGCGATAAGCTCGAAGCCGACGTTGCCGCTCGTGAGGCCATCATTGAGGCTAAATCGGGTGAACGCGAGGCGAAGGCGGGAGCAGTAGTTGCTGCTGAGATCGCTCATGAACAGCAGGGTGACCCCGATCGCATCATGACCGAAGAGGAAGAACGCGCTTTGGCTGAAGCCCTGATGGGTGACCATGCGCTCAAAGCCGAATCGACGGCCTTCCATAAGGTTCAGTTCACTAAGGAAATGAAGGATGCGGGCTATACCATTCTCTGTCCGCAGATGGCGCCTATTCATTTTGAATTGCTGCTGCCTATCTTCAATGCGAACGGTTACAACATGGAACTGCTTCCTGCTGTCGACCATGGTGCAGTAGACGCTGGCTTGAAGTACGTGAACAACGATATCTGCTATCCTTCCATTTTGGTTACCGGCCAGATCATGGAAGCGGTCCTTTCGGGGCGCTATGACACCGATAAACTGGCGGTCATCATTACTCAGACCGGTGGCGGATGTCGTGCGACGAACTATATCTCCCTTATCCGTAAGGCGCTTAAGGCTGCGGGGTTGGGTCATATTCCCGTCATCTCGCTTTCGTTCAAGAAGCTCGATGAGTCGAATCCGGGCTTCAAACTTTCGGCGACGATGCTCTATAACGCGATCTTCGCGCTGTTCTATGGCGATTTGCTCATGCAGTGCCTGTATCGTACGCGCCCTTACGAGATCGAGCCGAATGCAGCGCAGAACCTCTTCGAATATTGGATGGCGAAGTGTAAAGCGCAGGTGCATGAGGGCGAGAAATTCAGCCGTTACAAGAAGACCGTGCGGGCGATCGTCGATGATTTCGACAATCTACCTTTGCAGGGTGAGGGAACTAAGCCGCGTGTTGGCGTTGTAGGTGAGATCCTGGTCAAGTTCCATCCAACGGCGAACAATCAGGTCGTGGATGTTATTGAGACTGAAGGATGCGAAGCGGTAGTTCCTGGATTAGTCGACTTCTTCCTCTTTGGCATTGCCGGATCGATTTTCCAGCAAGAAGGGGTCGGCAAGTCGAAGAAGGGCGCGGTAGGCGCACGTGCTGCATTGTCTATGATCGCGAAATTGCGCAAACCCATGAACGATGCGCTGGAGAAATCATCGCGTTTCGAGCCTCCAACGGATATCTTCGAATTGGCGAGCTACGCTGAAGAGATCTTATCCTTGTGTAACTCCATGGGTGAAGGATGGCTCCTGACAGCTGAGATGATCGAACTCATTCGCACGGGTGCTCCTAATATCGTTTGCGCTCAGCCGTTCGCATGTCTGCCTAATCACGTGGTAGGCAAGGCGGTCATTAAAGAGCTCCGCCGTCGATACAAGGGCACGAACATCGTTGCGGTCGACTACGACCCTGGTGCGTCTGAGGTAAATCAGCTCAACCGCATTAAGCTGATGATCTCGGTGGCGAAGGCGAATTTGGAAGACGATATCAAAGCACGCCAGCCTCACGAATTGCCTAAACGCACGAACGAATCCGATGGATGTGACGTCTTCAATACGGAAGATGAGGTCAAGGAGATAACGCTTTAGAGCGAATCAAGTAGACATACATTTGCGTTTCGTTGATGAATCGTGAAGCAAAAGGTGATATGTGATGCTCTTCGCTATCGAATTGAGCGGAACGTATCCCTTTTGCGTTGCCTATAAAGGGTGAAAAAAAATGAGCCGCATAAGCGGCTCATTTCGTGTTGATCGAATGTTCAGGAAACTACAGGTGCACCTGAATGAGCTTTGGCCTGAAGCCCGCATCTTCGAGCGCTTGCACGATACGCTGCTTGTGGTCGGTACCGAATGCTTCGATAGTGACACGCAACTCAACAGCGGCATTGCGGTTGGCGGTAACGAACTGATTGTGATCGAGACGTACCACGTTGCCGTTGCAGTCGGCGATGGTCTGCGCGACGCGCACCAGTTCGCCAGGGCGATCAGGCAGGAGAACCGAAACGGTGAAGATTCGATCACGCTGGATCAAGCCATGCTGGACGACTGATGCCATGGTGATGACATCCATGTTGCCGCCTGACAAGATAGATACGACTTTCTTGCCTGTGCATCCCAGATGCTTTAGGGCGGCTACGGTGAGAAGCCCTGAGTTCTCAACGATCATCTTATGACTTTCGACCATATCCAAGAACGCGACGATCAGTTCATCGTCGTCGATGGTAATGATGTCGTCGATGTTCTCTTGGATATAAGGGAAGATCATATCTCCCGGTTCGAGGACCGCGGTGCCGTCAGCGATGGTGTTCACGCTTGGGAGCTTTACCACGTGACCCGCTTCGAGCGATGCCTTCATGCATGCAGCACCCGTGGGTTCTACGCCGATGACGGTGATACGGGGGTTGAGCATTTTCGCCAGGGTTGCAACACCCGTTGCCAGGCCGCCACCACCGATGGGAACCAAGATGATATCGACCAATGGAAGTTCCTGGACGATCTCCATTGCGATAGAACCCTGCCCAGCAGCTACGATGGGGTCGTTAAAGGGATGAATGAACGTGAGGTTCTCTTCTTCGGCGAGTTTGAGGGCATGTTCGTAGGCCTCATCGTATACATCGCCTGCGAGTACTACTTTTGCACCTTGCTCTTTGGTGCGCTCGACCTTGATGAGCGGGGTGGTGGTAGGCATAACAATGGTAGCTTCAACACCGTATTTACGCGCCGCATACGCAACGCCCTGAGCGTGATTACCTGCGGACGCAGTAATAAGACCATGAGCACGCTCTTCGTCACTCAGAGTGCTGATCTTGTAATACGCTCCTCGCACTTTGTACGCACCGGTTCGCTGCATGTTCTCAGGTTTGAGGTAAACTTCGTTAGCGGTTTCTTTGCTGAAGTTAGGGCTGTAGATGAGCTTCGTTTCCTGGGTTACTTCTTTAACCTTCTTTGCAGCCTCTTCGAATGTGGTAAGCGTTAACATGTAGGTCCTCTGATCTTTTTTCTAGAACTATCTGATGCTGCGAGGGGCATTGCCTTGCGCAGCGCTAAGATGTGTATACATTATGCAGCAAAAACCAATGTATAGGAGGAAATATGCATTCGATTAGCACCGAAAATGCACCAGCCGCGATCGGTCCGTACTCTCAGGGTGTGGTAGTTAACGGATTCCTGTTCGCTTCGGGTCAGATCGCCCTCGATTCTGTAACGGGAGAAATGGTCGGCATGACCATTGAAGAGCAGGCAACGCAGGTCATGAAGAACATCGCAGGGCTTCTCGAAGCGGCAGGAACCGATTTCGACCACGTTATCAAGACGACCTGTTTCTTGGATGATATTTCCGATTTTGCTGCATTCAACGATATTTACGCGCAGTCGTTCGGTGATCACTTGCCTGCGCGTTCGGCGGTAGGAGTCGCTGCGCTTCCAAAAGGCGCTCTTATTGAAGTCGAGGTCATTGCCGCTGTTGCTGAATAATGCAACATGTGCGCATGTGTGCGCACGAGGAACATCTATCGTCACCGCAGAAGGAGATATGATCTATGGGTTCGAAAATCGGAAAGCTCATTATGTGCCCGACTCCGTTGGGTAATTTAGGTGATATGACCGATCGAGCCCGTGAAGCCTTCGCTCAGTGCGATGTGGTGTGCTGCGAAGATACGCGTGTCACAGGCAAGCTATTATCGATTCTCGGTATCGAAAAGCGTCTTGAACGCCTTGATGAGGCATGCGTAGCTCAGAAGGCTCCGCAGGTGATCGCTCGTGTGCTTGCCGGTGAGGTGATCGCTTACGCATCCGATGCGGGCATGCCGGGGGTATCCGATCCGGGCCAGCGTTTGGTCGATGTAGCTCATGATGCAGGGGCGCCGGTGGAAGTGCTGCCGGGGCCTACTGCGGTTGCAACAGCGTATGTACTCAGCGGGTTCACTGCTCAGTCGTTCTATTTTGGTGCGTTCTTTCCGCGCAAGTCGGGAGATCGCGCACGGTTGCTCGAACAGGTGGCCGCTCTTGATGCGGTGCTCGTGTTCTATGAAAGTCCTCAGAGATTGCTATCGGCTCTTGAAGCGATACGGGAATCCTTGCCTTATCGTCGCGTTGCTGTGTGCCGTGAATTGACTAAGGTCCATGAAGAGGTAGTTCGCGGCTCACTTGATGAAGTGGTTGAGTTGTTTTCTGAACGCTCGGCCAATGAGGGTATTAAGGGTGAAATAGTCATCGTCATCGACGCGCCGAATGAGAACGAACATGAGGCGGATGAGCAGCAGCGAAAGAGCGATGCTGCCTCTCGAGCACAGGAGCTATTGCAGCAGAATGCCTGTTCAAAGAAGGATATGGTACGCATGTTGCGTAACGAGTTCGGCCTTTCACGTAATGTTGCATACGAATTGATCCACGGGGCATAGTGCTAGGACGTTCGATCATGCCGATGAATTCTTGCATGAGGGTCGATCGGATCGAGGCGTATGAGAATGCCGGAGCACCCTTTTGCGTTTAAAAACGTCTTTTCGGTGCTTGATTGGCTGAAATCTTCGTGATACCTTTCCCTCATCACGTAACGACTGGGGAGTCGGAGGGGATCGATGGGTGCATCACGTGCGGGCATGTCGCTTCGTCATGTTCTGGTTATTTTGGCGGGAATTCTGATCTGTTTAGGACCATGCGCCTTGGTGTACAACACGTGGTCGATCTTCGTGGTCCCGGTATCTTCCTCTCTTGGTGTTCAATCGAGCCAGTTCACTTTTTTCATTACTCTCATTTATTTGATTGGCGCGCTTGCTGCGCCCTTCGCGGGTAATTTGATGGAGAAGTTCGATCTACGAGTGATCTTAGGTGTTTCGGTCGTATTGGTGGCAGGCGGTATGGCGTGCTGTTCATTTTGGACCGAGATCTGGCAGTTCTATATTTCGGGCATTATTGAAGGTCTGGGCATCGTATCGCTCATGTTCCTTGCGGTGCCAACGCTCATCAATCGTTGGTTCGCGATCCGTACAGGCTTTTTCATTGGGTTATGCCTTTCGATGTCGGGTATTGGCGGAGCTATCTGGAGCATGGTGGGTGGTGTCGTCTTCTCGATAAGCGATTGGCACTTTGCTTATGTGGTCTTTGCAGGAATCGTGTTGTTGCTCGGCCTGCCTGCGAGCGTGCTGTTCATTCGCAGTTATCCTTCTGAGGTCGGATTGCGTCCCTATGGAAGCGAGGTCGATAGTTCAGTTGAGAGCACATTGATGGAGGCCGGTGACAGCAAGGCTTCTCAACAGGCTACGTCTGGTTCGCCTAACGAAAAGGAAAAGCAGTGGGGTGTTGCGGCGCGGGTCATGTTCCGTTCTCCGGTGTTCTTTTCTTTGGCGCTTACGATGGGCATCTTCAATTCACTTACAGTGGTAGGGAACCTGTTCGCGTCATATATCTATCATTTGGGTGATATTGAGCTCGGAGGTATTACGGCTGATGGAGCCATCATGCTCGCATCGGGGGTGGCCTCTTGCATCATGATCGTATCGGCGATCGCTAAGGTGGGCTTAGGTGCTCTATCTGACAAGAACATGATCATTGCGATCATTACCCCCTGCGCATGCGGAGCGATCAGTATCTTGTGCATGTGGTTCGGCGTGTCGATTTCGATGTATTTCGTATATGCGGGTGGCTTGTTGTTCGGGGTGTTGTATGCCGCCATTGATGCGCTTGGAGCGGCGATAACGCGTCAGCTGACCGGCCCGCGTGACTACACGCTCATCTATTCTCGCGTGGCGATCTTCGTGAACATTGCCGGTGCGGGTGCGGCGACGTTATTTGCGGCAGTATCGGAGATAAGCTGGGAAACCGAATGGATCATGGCTCTGGTTCTTATGGGTATTACGCTCGCATTGGGCATATATACCGTTGTTGCGGGTAAAAAACTCGAGCAGACATACGAGTGATCGATCGCTCTTTGGGTTTTTCGCCTTGATAGGGGATGGCTACCAGGATAATTGAAAGCCACAAAGCGATTCTGACCTTTTGATAAAAAGTCCTTGCAAGGTGGTCCGGTCTTCTGGTAGCATCCATTCCATCAAACCGTTGACGAGGAAGTAACGGTGGAAGCGCACTTACAGAGAGCCGGGGATGCTGGGATCCCGGTAGGAAGCGAATCACCAAATGGACCTCCGAGGGCTTAAGCGAACGGCTCTGACATTGAACATGATCCAAGTAGCATAAGACGGGTGCTCCCGTTACAGGGCAGAAGCGTGGTAGCGTTTCATGAGAGGGTACTTTTCAAGATTCGATAAGTACCAAGCAGTGGTGGCACCGCAGGAGTTTCGCTCTTGTCCCTGCACGAAAGTGGTAGGAGACTGGGCGATTTTTTATGCCTTCGTCTCCGGAGAAAAAAGGAGAAGAAGATGAATAAGCGGGTAAGTACTGATTACAAGACGTATCTCAGCGAAGAAGAGCTGCCAACGCATTACTACAATGTGCGAGCAGATATGAAGACCGATCATGCTCCCATTCTGAATCCGGCGACGCTTGAGCCAGTCACAGTTGATGACCTGTCTCACGTATTCGCAACTGAACTTGCCAAGCAGGAACTAAACACCGAAGATCGCCTCATTCCTATCCCTGAGCCTGTTCGCGAATTCTATAAGATGTATCGTCCGGCACCGTTGGTTCATGCGAAGTTCTTGGAAGAGGCGCTGGATACTCCGGCGAAGATCTACTACAAGTTCGAAGGAAATAATACCAGCGGTTCGCATAAGCTGAATTCCGCCATTGCGCAGGCTTACTACGCAAAGCAGCAGGGACTTACCTGCCTTACCACTGAAACGGGTGCGGGCCAGTGGGGTACCGCTCTTTCGATGGCATGTGGCTTCTTCGGTTTGGACCTGCACGTATATATGGTTAAGTGCTCTGCCGAACAGAAGCCGTATCGTAAGGCGGTTATGGAAACCTATAACGCGCGTGTGACTCCTTCGCCTTCCATGGAAACGGCCGTAGGACGTGCCATCCTTGAAAAGGATTCTACTAATACGGGTTCCTTGGGTACGGCGATCTCTGAAGCGGTCGAAGAGGCAACATCTACTCCCGGGTGTCGTTACGTATTGGGGAGTGTTCTCAATCAAGTTCTACTGCATCAGAGCATCATTGGCCTTGAGACCAAGGCAGCGCTCGACAAGATCGGTGAAAAGGCCGATATCCTCATTGGCTGTGCAGGTGGCGGTTCGAACTTGGGTGGTCTTATGGCGCCGTTCATGGCTGATCGTTTGGCAGGTAAGGAGACTCCTTATTTCATCGCGGTAGAACCTGCAAGCTGCCCGACGTTGACGCGCGGAAAGTTCGCCTACGATTTCTGTGACGTGGGCAAGGTAACGCCCTTGGCGAAAATGTACACGTTAGGATCGGGCTTTATTCCATCACCTAACCATGCGGGTGGATTGCGCTATCACGGCATGAGCCCTATCCTGTCTCAGCTCTATCATGATGGTTTTATTGATGAGGCACGTTCAGTAGAGCAAACGAAAGTGTTCGAAGCAGCGACTTTGTTCGCACGTGTCGAAGGAACGCTTCCTGCGCCTGAAAGTGCCCATGCTATTCGAGTTGCTATTGATGAGGCGCTTAAGTGCAAGGAAACAGGCGAAGAGAAGACCATCGTGTTCGGTCTGACGGGCACGGGTTACTTCGATCTGGCGGCATACCAGGCTTATAAGTCGGGTACTATGACTGACTATGTTCCTACTGACGAGGATCTTGAGCAGGGGTTCGCATACATTCCGTCTCTTGAGGGAATTCAATAGATCATCTTGTTCATCTTATGGTGCACCGTGCCTGTTTGCGCACGGTGCACTTTGCTTTCTTGCGCAAGGGTATTTCTCTGTGCAGATCAAAGTGACGCTTTCTGTTTACGCGATAATGAACCACGTGGTGCGCAGGTCGCATGAAGTTTGTAGGTACTCTGTGGTTTACCTGGATAGTCGTTGTTTATCGGTATGCTTGCTTCACTTTAAAAGATGGGTCATTCACCTGTGTTGGGAGGTTCCGTGGACTCGCTTGAGGCAAAGCATCAGCGTCTGAAAGAGATCATTCGTTCATATGACCGACTTGCGATCGCTTTTTCAGGAGGAGTTGATTCCACTTTGTTACTCTATGTCGCTCATGACGTTCTGGGTGATAATGCAGTTGCTCTAAGCGCTCGTGTTCCCATGACACCACGTTCGGAAGCGGACGAAGCGGAGGCGTTCTGTAAGGCGAATCATATTGAGCAGTATTGGTGTGAACCGGCTGTGTTGGATGTTCCTGAGGTCAAGGCCAATGATCCAAAGCGTTGCTACTATTGCAAATGTCTCCTGTTCTCATCTATGAAGCAACGTGCTTCAGAATTAGGGTTCGATGTTATCGCTGATGGATCGAACCTTGATGATAGATCGGATTATCGACCCGGTGCTCAAGCGCTAGAGGAACTGGGCGTGACGAGCCCTTTGGTTGAGGCATCGCTTTCGAAAGATGAAATACGTTCATTGTCGCATGCTCTTTCGCTTCCCACTTGGAACAAGCAGTCCAATGCTTGTTTGGCAACGCGTTTTCCTTACGTATGCACCTTGAATGATGAAAAGCTCCGTATGGTGGAATCAGCTGAACAAATGCTTCATGACCTTGGGTTCGATTACGTTCGGGTGCGTGTGCATGACGATACGGCTCGTGTTGAAATCGCCCCGCAGCAGTTCAGTATGCTATTGGATGGTCCGGTGCGGACCAAGGTAAGTGAGTATCTTCATGCGGCGGGATTCGCGTATGTGGCGCTCGACCTTGATGGGTTCAGAACAGGGAGCATGAATAGAACGCTTCCGCAGGTATAGGAACGGGAAGACTTTCATCATGAAGAAACGTGTACTATGCGCCATGAGCGGGGGAGTTGATAGTTCAGTATCTGCTCTTTTGCTTCTTGAGCAGGGCTATGATGTTCTTGGTGTGACCATGGTCCTGCAGGATAATGCGCTCTTAAATTCAGATGGATCAAGCGAAGCGCTGCTTTCTCCCGAAGTAAGGGATGCCCGTTCGGTGTGCGATCGGCTCGGTATCGAACATTTAGCGGTCGATTATCGTGAGCTGTTCTGTGAAAAGGTGATCGAGCCTTTTTGCTCATCGTATCTGGCGGGACGTACTCCTAATCCCTGTATTGAGTGCAATAAGTATCTTAAGTTCGGGGCTTTGCAGAAGCTCCGAGAAGATACGGACTGCGATTATGTTGCAACAGGACATTATGCACGCATCGTTTGGAACGAACGAACACATCGTTTCGATCTGCGTACGGCAGAAGACGCATCCAAAGACCAGAGCTATGTACTGTATCACGTGTCACAGGAGCATTTAGCCCATACACTTCTTCCTCTTGGCGCAATGACGAAAACTGAAGTGCGCGCTCGTGCTCAGGCTGCAGGATTTGAAAATGCGCAGAAGGCGGAAAGCCAGGACATTTGCTTTATTCCTGATGGTGATTATGCCGCATTTATTCAGGGACGCACATCATGTGCTTTTCAGCCCGGCCCGATCATCGATGAGAACGGTCGAGTTCTTGGTGGGCATAGGGGACTTGCGTATTACACCATCGGTCAGCGCAAGGGTCTGGGTGTTGCAGTCGGGGAACCGCTTTTCGTGCTGCGAAAAGAAGCTGAATCAAATACGCTTGTAGTCGGACGTGCTGGCGCTACGGGAGTTTCGACTTTGCGTGCTCATGATGTGTCCGTTCATGATGAGGCTCTCTGCTGCGAATGGGTGCTCGTTGATGCCAAGATAAACTATCGAGCAAAAAGACGCAGTGCTCGTGCTCGCGTTGAGGGCGGTGTTCTTACTGTGGTCTTTAAAGAGCCGGTGCGCAGTGCGGCACCAGGACAGGCGGTCGTGTTGTATCAGCAGGACCGCGTTGTAGCAGGTGCCGTGATAGGTGAAACGTTCTAAAGCTGGCATTGCGCCTGTGACTTCCGGAGGCCGTAGTGCGTCTACTCGTTATCGCTTCGTCTCATATTTATGTATTCAAGCAATTCGCTTCGTTTATGTATGCCGACCTTCTCGTAGATGTGGCGGATATGCGTGTTGACCGTATGGGGAGAGATGACCAGTTTGCTGGCAATACCATTAGCGGTATTGCCCTTCGCAAGCAGTCGGAGTATCTCGGCTTCGCGGTCGGATAATTTGAACTGGCTCGCGATCTGCCTACATGCGAGTTCGACCTCTGATGGGGCAACAGGAGCACTGGTTAGCGCGATGATATCCGCTTCTCGTTTTGCCATGGGTATCAAGATGATGGCGAGTACTACGATGAATATAAGAGAAGTGTTGTTGATCCATACCTGATCGATGCTCGGTGTTGTTTCGTAGAAGATCGCAAGCAAATTACCTGAAAGAATACCGAGACGTGTTGAGACCACTGAAAAAGCGAATGCGGTGGCTGGTGCGAAGAACCCTCGCTGGGTCAACGTGCCGAAGTACATGATGAGCGATATTTCCAACAAGGATGAAATGCATAACGCGAGCAAGAACGATGGCAGCATAAAAACGCTTGCTGACAAAAACAGGCAGAACGCCGCGATCGTCAAGACGATGTAGATAGGAAAGACCTTGTAGATCGATGCCTTTTCTTTTGTAAGGGAGCAGAGAACCGCAAGGAGCAAGATGAATACTGCGGCGGTGAACACACCGAATGTGAAGCTATGGATCTGCGTGGGTAGTTCTTCCCAGGGAATGATGGCCAGCAGAAAATAGCATGCAATGGATACGATGCAGTTAATGGATGACACCATGACGATACTGCGCATTGCACCGCTGATCGATTTCTTGGGCAGGAGCGGAGCGAAATCCGCGAAGGCAACATGGGTTTGGCTCAGGAGGAACCCTGCTGATAAAAGCAGCAGGGATGTAACGAAGATCGGAACGACGATATCGGGTAGAAACACAGCTAAGAACATGGTTGCAAAAAGCGTACAGCCGAACATGGCTCCGATATGGATGACCGAGAACTTTGCTCGCGATTTGATAAGACATTCGCCCCACATGATCCACATCAGGCCTTCGAGGGCACCTGCTGCGAACGAGAGCATATAGAGCGGTGTGTCCGAATTAAATATGTGGCAGCCGTACTGCATGGTGAGTGTAAGGATGCACAAGACAATAGGAGTGCCGCAGCGCGCTAACCTATGGGTCAGTAAATGCTTATCACGGCCGAGCATGAGCGCAAATATCACCATCGCAACAACGGTACCTAAGAGATTCGCGATCCACGCAGTGGTTACTCCAAATGAAAGCAAGTTCGTTTGGTAGAAGCTCTCCGGGATGAACCACATTACGTAGTGGTATGCCAAAAGGAGCGAAAAGCCGAAATATTTCGATGCCGGATTGCGTAAAGAGACCTTTTTGGCGAGTGCTGCTATGTCCTTATTATTTGGTGAATCGGTACGGCTAATTTCAGTAGCATCCTGATTAGCTGCCCCCTCAGACAGTTCCTCTTTTGCTTTCATGTCCCCTCCTTGAAAACAAAATGCGCGATAAACCCTCTTTTCTTAAGGGAGAATCTAACAAAAGTGTACTTAATGAGTATCACTACTTTTTAATTATGCACCATCTCACCAGAAAATATCCCCTCATCAGTTTATTCGCAACATTACAATCGTACGCATTTTGTGATGGATATATGAACGCGTTCATTGATGATGGGTACATCGATTCAACCGCTTATCAAAAACAACGAGTCATTTGGGGATCGTTGGAGATTTGGGTGGATGAGTCAGGGGAGTATCAAGAAGAAAGGGAAAGAAAATGGCTTTACTCGCTAAAAGCAAGGGTGAAGTTTCCTACAAGGAGATTTCATCTCTTCACAAATGGGCGTTGGTAATCCTCATTTCAATGGGATCGTCGATTATCTACACCCCGATGTATCTAAAGAACGTGTTTTATGATCCGCTGATGCAGGCGCTTGGTTGTACTAATGCGGATCTTGGTTTAATGGTATCTGCTTATGCGCTCGCGGCTATGATCTGTTATCTGCCTTCGGGTATCGTTGCAGATAAGTTCCGCATGCGTACATTGGCAACGGTAGGCTTCCTTACTACGGCAGTATTGGTATTCGTTTATGCAACGCTTCCTTCCGTTCAGGTTTGTATGGCGCTCTTCGTCTGTATGGGTATCACCTCTATCCTGATCTGGTGGGGCACTCGCTTTAAGGTCGTCCGTCTGTGCTGCGAAGAAGATGAATATGCTTCCAAGATCGGTATTAGCTACTCTATTTATGGTGTAACCGGTCTGATCGTTGGTCTTATCAATGCTGCTATCATCGCATTCGTTGCAAGCCCTGCTCTGGGTGTTCAGACCCTCTTGGTCGTCCTCGGTGTCGAAATCATCATCTTGGGCATTCTTGCTTACTTCTTGATTCCTGACTTCAAGGGCGAGATCAACAAGGACGCTAAGCTCTTCAGCCTCTCCGAGGCAGTTGAAGCCTTCAAGCATCCTGGCGTTCTGTGGGCATGTCTGGCATACTTCTGCGTATACGCGGTATACCAGGGCGCAACCTACACCACTCCTTATCTGACCCAGGCATTCAATGCAGATGGCAACTTGGTAAACGTCGTTGGTCTTATCCGTACTTATGGTATTGGTCTGTTGGCTGGTCCGGTCGTTGGCTTCATCGCTACGAAGATCAAGAGCCCCTCTAAGACCATTGCCGGTGGCTTGATCATCACTATCGGTGTCCTGATCGGCTTCATCCTCTATCCTCACGGTGCTGAAGGCGCCATGGTCGCATCCGCTCTCGTTGTTCTGTTCGGCTTCATCACCTACGGTATCTTCTCCATCGGTTCGTCCCCTCTGTCTGAGGTGAAGATCCCGATGCGAATCTTCGGTACCGCAACCGGCATCCTGTCCGTTATCGGCTTCATGCCCGACGTATTCATCCACACCTGGTATGGTTCCATCATCGATGAGCAGGGTGTAGCAGCGTTCTCGAGCATCTTCGGTTTCGAAATCATGTTCGCAGCAATCGGTGTTGTCAGCTTGGTCATGACTCTTCGCACCATCAAGAAGCATCGCAATGATCTTGTTAGCGCTGACGAAGTTGTAGAAGAAGTAGTAGAGGCAAAAGAAGACTAGTAGTCATACGTTGTAGCGATTCCCGGAGCGTTTCAATACCTGAGACGCTCCGGATGCAGAAAGAAGGATCTCGTGAATAAGCTAGATGTACTTGCACGGATCAATCCTCAGATGAAGGCGATCCTTGCAAAGGAAGATGAACTTGCTGGGGATGCGAATGATACGAGCGTAGGCTTCGAGGTCATGCGTAAGAACTACGTTGAAGGCCGTAGCTATTGGGTCGAGGGCGGTCCCGAAATGGTCCTGTCATTCGACGAGGTCGTCGATGGTCCTTATGGCGAGATCCCTGTTCGCTTCTACTATCCCACTGAGGATTCTGCTTCCGCGAAGGAGGTGAAGCAGGCAGAAACTCCCGCGATCGTATACGTTCACGGTGGAGGCTTCTGCTTGGGGAACCTTGAAACTCATGATCGTATCTGCCGCGTATTGGCCGATCATGCTCAGGCAGTGGTCGTTGCTGTTGATTATCATCTTTCGCCAGAGGCTAAATTCCCCTCTGCGGTTGAAGAGGTCGCATGCGTAGCACGCTACATTCATGAGCATGCTGCAGAGTACGGTATTGATGGCGACCTCATGGGATTCGCGGGTGATTCCGGTGGCGCTCATCTGAATCTTGCCGCAACGATGTATTTGCGTGAAGAGCATCACGATGCCGCTTACGTGAAGGCCCTGCTTCTGTACTACGGATGGTTCGGCCTGGAGGATTCCTCCTCGATGCGGCTCTTGGGCGGTCCGTGGGATGGACTGACCGAAAAGGATTGGCTGTTCTATCGTCAGCTGTATGCGAACGATATCGATGAGCTCAGGACATCGCCGTATGCGAATCTGTTCTTGAATGATCTGACTCACGATGTGCCTGCATGCTACATCGCTGCAGCTGAATACGATCCGCTGCGTGATGACTCTGCAACACTCGCTGCGATCTGCGATCAGTATGGCATCCCTTATAAGCATGAGGTATTTGAAGGCACCATCCATGCGTTCTTGCACTACACCAAGGCGCTTGATGCCGCAAATGACGCACTTGAGCATGGTGCAACGTTCTTCCGCCAGCAGGTCGGTATTCCTGAGGCGGGTCTTAAATGATCAAAGGCTTGTGGGAGCAAGCTGGAGATAGAGGCCTTTAAGGACAGGGGGATAGGCAAAGGGCCTATATGTCCTTGAGGGTACGAGGAATTGGTTTCGAGCAGCAGGAAATGTGCTGCACAATGAAGGAGGAAACAATAATGGATTTCAAGTTGAGCGATGATCAGGAACTTATCGTCCAGGCATACCGCGATTACATGGAAAGCGAACCCTGGGATCAGTACTTCCTAGAGTGCGACGAAAAGCACGAGTATCCTCTGCGTTGGGTGAAGGGCTTGTGTGACTTAGGTTTTGACCAGATCATGCTTCCTGAAAGCCATGGTGGCGCTGGTCTTGAGCAGCCTCTCGTTACGCTTATGGCAGTGTATGAGGTTCTTGGTCAGTATGGCGGTCCTACCTACGTTCTGTATCAGCTTCCTGGTTTCGAAACGATCATTCGCGAAGGTACTCCTGAGCAGATCGATGCGGTCATGGCATACTTGGGCACTGGTGAGCAGATCTGGAACTCCGCTTGCACCGAACCTGGCGCTGGCTCCGACGTTTCGAGCTTGACCACCAACTACAAGCGCCGCGATGGTAAGATCTATCTGAATGGTACCAAGACCTTCATCACTTCTTCTAAGGGTGTTAAGTGGCTGGTTATCATGGCTAAGAACGCTGATGATCCCTCTGTATTCACCGAATTCATGGTCGATATGACCAAGCCTGGTGTTGATCTTGGTCCTCTGACTAAGCTCGGTCTTCGTATGGACAGCTGCTGCGAGGTCTATCTCAACGATGTTGAGCTCGATGAGTCCGACATCTTCGGCAAGGAAGGCAATGGCTTCAATCGTGGCGTAAGCGACTTCAACTTCGAGCGTTGGCTGGTCGGTGCATGCGACTACGGTACGGCGATCTGCGCTTACGAAGACGCTCTGAAGCATGCGAACACCCGTGAGGCATTCGGCAAGACCATCGGTCGTTTCCAGCTCAATCAGCTGAAGATCGCTGAAATGACCATTAAGCTGAACGCTATGAAGAACATGCTCTATGAAGCAGCATGGAACGCTGACAATAATGGTGGCAACTTTGATCCGGGCGAGGCTGCAATGTGCAAGTACTACTGCGCTAACGCATCCTTCAAGGTGGTTGACGACGCTATGCAGATCATGGGTGGTATCTCGGTCGCATCCGAGCACCGCATCAACCGCATCTGGCGTGACCTTCGTGTCGATCGTATCTCCGGTGGTACCGACGAGATGATGATCCTCACCACTGCGAAGTTCGCTTTGAAGAAGTACCGTCAGTAGTCATTTGCTGCTTATTGCAGGAGCGGCAACGAACTTGTCGCTCCTGACTTACCGTTTGAAAACATCGTGTGACACATGGGGAACCGTAAGGAAAGTGCTCGCACGATAGGGGACCCAAGGAGGATACAACAATGGGAATTCCAACTGAAAAGCCGTCTTTTGGTGTTTTGGATGACGTCAAGGTAGTTTTCGCTGCCATGGAAGAAGCAGTACCGCGTGCTTGCAACATCATGGCTGACTGGGGTGCTGACGTTACCTGGCTTGAGAACACCGGTTATGGCGACACCGTTCGCGACGCCAAGAACGCTGCACAGGCTGAACGCCGCAATTGCCGTTCCGTTGCTTTGAACCAGTTCACTCCCGAAGGCAAAGAAGTTCTGCTCAAGATGCTCAAGGACACCGATATCTTCATCGAGTCCTCCAAGGGCGGCACCTGGGATCGCAAGGGCTTCACCGATGAAGACATGTGGGCCGTTAATCCTAAGCTCATCATCATCCACTGCTCCGGTTTCGGCAAGGTGGGCGACCCAGATCGCGTTAAGCGTCCCGCTTACGACGGCACCGTAGGTCCTTACGCTGGCTTTACTTGCCAGAACGGCACCCCCGATCAGCCCATGATCACTATGCCTTACTCCGGTGACTACATCAACGCCTACCTCATCATCGCTGCTTCTCTTGCGGCCCTTCGCAAGGCGGAGCGCACGGGTCAGGGTGAAAGCATCGACTGGGCAATGTACGAAGGCATCATGTACATGAGCCAGTACTACTTGGTTGACTTCCTCAACGACGGCGTTAAATGGCCTCGCGCGGGCGCTCGTAACCAGAACCTCTGCGGTATCGGCGTTTACAAGTGCAAGGACGGCTTCATCGCACTTAACCTCTTCGGTATTCGCCAGAACAAGTGGATCATCGAAGAGCTTGGCTTGGGCGAGCATTGGGGTACCCCCGATCTGCCGGACGACACCGCTTCTTTGTGGCTGTCCATGCCTATCGCTGAAGAGTTCGAAAAACGTCTTGAGGAATACCTGCTCAAGTACACGAAGGTCGAGCTTGAGGACATCCTCGCAGAGCGTGCTATCGCCGCTCAGAGCGTATACGAATTCGAGGACATGGTCGCTGATCCTCATATGAAGGCTCGCGGCAACTTCGTTGAATGGGAGACCAAGGACGGCGCTACGTTCAAGGGCTTGACCCCCAATGTACCGCGCTTTGAACAGACCCCTGGTCAGATCTGGCGTCCGATGCCCGAACAGGGCGGCGACACCGTTGATGTCCTTACTAAGCTTGGTTATAGCGAAGAGGAGATCAAGAACCTTGCGGCAGATAAGGTTGTAAAGATCGGTTAATTTCTACAAGCCCTCTCACGCTGTCCCCCTCCCGCGTGATAGACGGGCGCGATCCGAAATCCCTCCAGGCGATAATGCCTGGAGGGATCCGGGAATCTCTCTCTGATAAGAGCTCATGTGAATTCGTCAGAATGGCGGCGAGGGTCGATCTGTGAGTTTTTATCAGATGGAAGACCCGGACGACCAAAAGCGCTCTTTGGGGATCGAGTGCTTTTGTGAATAAGGCAGATAGTGTCAGAGGAGGAAGAGGGATGACTGACATTGTGGGCAATGAGACGCTTCGTGATCTTTGGGAGAACGTTGTGGAAAGTAGGGGAGACTATGATTTCCTCACCTTCCAGAATCGCGTAGGGGACGTATTCGAATATACCTACTCTGAGTTCGATGAAGATGTTAATCGTATCGCGAATGTTTTTCTCGATCTTAATATCCAAAAGGGCGACCATGTAGCATTGCAGCTGCATAGTTCACCTGAGTTCTTGATGTGCCTTTTTGGTCTAGCGAAGATCGGCGCAGTTGTAGTTCCTGTCAATGAGTTGTACTTGGCTGATGAAGCACGCTACATTCTCGAAAACAGCCAGGCTATTTGCGCGGTTATTGAACCTTTGTTCTATGAGACATACAAGGAACTCATTGATAGCGGTATGTATTTCCCTAAGGGATTGGTCATCGCTCGTGCTGGATCTGATTCTCCGAAGCTCGATATTGATTTTTCGAAGGTCTATACCAAGATCGGTGAAGAGCAAGAGGGCGTACAGGCGATATATGATTTCTGGACCATGCGTTGCGAACAGGAGCCAGTGCTCAAGGAAAAGTGTCCGCTCGATTCAGGTGATCCTTGCCAGATCATATACACCTCGGGAACTACTTCTCGGCCAAAAGGTGTTGTGGTGACCCATGCGAACATGGTCTTTTCCGGTGTGTATGGCGATTGGGAAGTGTCGATGCGCGGTTCGGACCGTGTGCTGACATCTATGCCCGCGTGCCACTCTAATTTCCAGCTTGCGGCCCTAATGCCGGTCATCACTGCTGGGGCAGCGATCATTATCGTTGAAAAGTACTCAGCCAGTCGTTTCTGGAAACAAGTGCGTCATTACCGTGCCACGGTCATTCAATGCGTTGCTATGATGTTGCGTACTTTGATGCTTCAGCCTATCGATGAACATGAAAAGGATCATCAAGTACGTGAAGTGCTGTATTTCATTTCCGTTACTGACGATGAAAAAGAAGCTTTTGAAGAACGTTTCAATGCGAAGATCATGAATACGTATGGTTCTACGGAGTCTATCGGATGGGTGTTGACTGATCCACCAGTTGGAAAGCGCAACTGGCCATCGGTGGGACGCGCTGGTTTAGGGTATGAAGTTCGTATTGCGAACTTGAACGATGAGGAACTGCCTCATGGTGAAGTAGGCGAGATCCAGGTAAAAGGCGCTCGGGGCCGTACGGTCATGCTGGAGTATTACAACAATGAAGAGGCGACGAATGAGTCCTTTACTGCAGACGGCTGGCTGAAGACTGGCGACCAGGGTTATCAGGATGATAAGGGCTGGTTCTTCTTCGTCGATCGTAAGTCCAATATGGTCAAACGATCGGGTGAGAACATTTCGACTACTGAAATCGAAGAGATCCTGGATGAGCATCCGGCAGTTGCTGAATCAGCGGTGATAGGTGTGCCAGATCCTATTCGCGATCAGGCGATCAAGGCCTTCGTCTTACTTGCTCCTGAACAAAAAGTAACACTTGAGGAACTAAAGACGTATTGCGAGGGCAAAATGGCTTCCTTTAAGGTACCATCGTTCTTTGAGATCGTTGATGAGTTCCCGCGTACTTGCAGCATGAAGATCGAAAAGAAGCTTCTTAAATAGTTCAAGTCATTAAATCGATAGATGATCCTGCGCTTCTTTCCGATATGTTCACAAGGGCTGTTCTCGCATAAATGCTTATCGAGCCACGATGCTCTTGCTGCTCGTATCCCTGAGGGGTAGTGGGGTATGTGTAGTGAAAGGTATTCATTATGGCGATCAGCACGGAAATTGTTGGAAGAGAATTCGGTCCTTTTGTTCGTGAATACACATTCAAGGACCTTGAGATCTGCGCACTTGGATGCAATGCCGGTTATGACGGCAAGACCGATCTTGAGTACATCAATGAAGGGGATGCGAGCGATCCATCACTGAAGGTGCTGCCGATCTTCGGGGTGCCTTTGACGGTGAATGAGGAAATGACGCGAACGCTCGATTACGGGTATGACTATTCGGGCTCTCTTCATTATGGATTCGAGATCCGCTTGCACGCTCCATTTAAAATGGCTGATCGCGTGGAGACGTTCGTCACGCAAGATGCTCTTTACGATCGTGGTGAAGGTCGTGGATGCTTGAGCAAGCAAACGGGGAAATCGTACAGTTCCGATGGAACGCTTTTGTGCACGGTGGAAACGTGGGATGTATGCATCAATGATGGTGGCTGGGGCGGTAGTAAGCCGCCGAAGGATATCGTCGAGATCCCCGATCGTGCTCCTGATGCGGAAGTGACTGAGCTGATGCCGTACAACATGCCACTCATCTATCGCCTAATGGGGGATTGGCATCAGCAGCATATTGATTGGTCGTATACCGAGCAAACAGGTCTTGAGCGACCGATCGCGCACGGGGTAAGTCTTGGCGGGTTCGCAATGCGTCATATTGTTTCGTCGTGGTTTCCAGGTGAACCTGAGCGCATGAAGCGTTTTAAGACCCGTATCACGTCCCCGGTATTGCCGGGGCAGGTACTTACTACCCGTATGTGGAAAGTGGCGGATAACGAGATTCGATTCCAACTCATTGATGTTGACGCAGATGAGACCGGGGCGAAACCTCACTTGAATTTTGGCATATGTGAATGGGAATAGGTGGTCTAGATGCGACAACAGCTTAAAAGATTAGCGAAGGCCGTTACAACGCCATCGATCGTTGTTGAGGCAGTGGCGGGCGGTACCGTTAAGCGAAAGATCAAGCATGTCGCACGTAGGACCATTGATGATGTCGCGATGACGCCGTTCTTGCGGAAGATCACCCTTTTCTCAAGTGGTGGAGCATTTTTGGAGGGGTATGTTCTTTCGCTTATCGGCGTTGCGCTGACACAGATCACTCCTTTATTTGAATTGGATACGTTCTGGAGCGCCGCTATCGGTGCTTCGGTATTTCTTGGAATTCTCTTCGGCGCTATTTTAGGCGGTTATCTGACTGACCTTATTGGACGCCGAAAGATGTTCATTATCGATATGATCGCCATCGGGGTCTTCTCGCTTCTTTCGGTTTTTTCATCAACGCCGCTCCATTTGGTGCTGGCTCGATTCTTTATCGGTTTCTTCGTGGGCGCCGATTATCCCATTTCGACCGCTATGATTACCGAGTTCACTTCGAAGCGCTATCGTGCTATTGCGATGGGGACGGTAAGCGCTTCGTGGTATTTTGGGGCCACCGCGGCAGCTATCGTTGGTTTTGCCCTGTTCCCGCTTGAAAATGGTTGGAAGTTCATGCTGGGTAGCGCTGCGATCCCCTGTATCATTCTTCTCATAGGGCGTCACGATATTCCTGAATCTCCGCTTTGGCTGCGTGCGAAGGGGCGCCATGAAGAAGCGCGTGAGGTCATGGATCGCGTCTACGGTGAAGATGTCGATTTCAATGATGAAGAGCAGGCTGGGCGTACCAGTATCATCCAGCTGTTCAAGGGTGGCTACCTTAAGCGCGTTATTTACGTGGGTCTCTTGATCCTGTGCCAAGTGGTGCCAATGTATGCCATCTATACGTTCGGGCCCGAGATCATGGTGGCCTTCGGCTTAGGTGAAGGCCGTGAGGCAATTTTGGGTGAAGCAGCGGTAAGTCTCTTCTTCTTGATCGGTACGTTCCCTGCGATGTTCTGGCTCAATTCAATGGGCCGGCGGCCGCTGTTGCTCATTTCGCTTGCGTTCATGGCTGTTGGCCTGGTCATTTTGGGCGTCTTCCCGGCTGCACCGATCATTGTTGTTATCTTCGCGTTCGGCCTGTATGCGTTCTTCAGCGGTGGCCCGGGCATCTTGCAATGGCTCTATCCTAATGAGTTGTTCCCGACCGCCATCCGTGCATCCGCGGTAGGGGTCGCGATCTCGATTTCCCGTATTGGCACTATTGCGTCGACGTACGGAACGCCTATTATGCTAGCGGAATTCGGTATTGGACCTACCATGCTGGTAGCGGCGGGTCTTGTCATCCTTGGTTTGGTGTTATCCTTCTTCATGGCACCTGAAACCAAGGGGAGAACGCTTTCCGAAACGAGCTCGCTGGAAAATGGAAAATGATCCACATAAATTAAATCATTCGAACGTGCACCGATCCCGCATGTACAGTCCCGGTGGCTGTTCATGCGGGTTACTTATGTTGCCTGTGGTAGCGGTGAGCGTAGGCATCTTCATCGCCATGGTAGGATACGCGCTTGCATCCGTTGTCATGCTCATCGTGGCCATCGTGCTTACCGTACACTATGTTCGAACGAGAGAACAGCGTGTTTTGGCGGGTAGGGACCTTGGGCCACGTCCTCTTCTGGTTGCACTTCTTTATGTATTGAGCGTGCCGTATCTGATCTTCTTCGCGTGGTTCTTCTTAATGAGCGCTTAAGATAGAACTGTGATTTTTTTTGTAGCGATCGGTTCTTATTGCCATCTTCGTCATCGCTTGCATTGTAGTCGTTGTGTATGCGAACACCGCATGTAAAAAGTGAGCTATGTGATTCACTTGCAGATATTATGAAAAAGGAAAAGGCACCTGAGAGGAGGTGCCTTTTCTAAGAGGAGGGTTATGAACAAGCGCGTCGCTTAGATTAGCGACCCTTCCACTGAGGTTCGCGCTTTTCAACGAATGCAGCAGGACCTTCGATGCCGTCTTCGGTTTTCTCGAGGAAGCGGTAAACACCGTCGCAATATCGCATTGCGTCTTCCTCGCACATCTGATCGGCAGCGTGTACCAGGTACTTGGTCCACTTGAGAGCGAGAGGTGCGTTCTTGAGGCACTGCTCAGCGAGTTCGATCGCCTTGTCCATTACCTCTTCAGCGGGAACGACATAGTTGATGAGGCCGAGCTTCTGTGCTTCTTCAGCCATGATCTTCTTGCCGGTGAGAAGGAGCTCCATGCAGTCCTTGCGGTTGATGTCGCGTGCGAGACGAACGATACCACCGGTCGAAGCGATAATGCCCAATCCAACTTCAGTGCAGCCGAATTTTGCGCGATCGGATGCGACTACCATGTCGCAGGAAAGCGCGATCTCCATGCCACCGCCCGCAGCAGAACCATTACATGCAGCGATAACGGGCTTGGAGCAGGTGCGTGCGGTCAAGCCGCCGAAGCCATGTTCGGTTACGGTCTGGCATTCGCCGCCCTCGGAGAGCTCGGAGAGGTCTTCGCCAGCGCAGAATACCTTACCCGTACCAGTAACGATGATCGCGCGAACAGCAGGATCGGTTTCAGCGCTGTTCATGATGTACTCCATAGCCTTTGAAGTCGCGCCATTCAGTGCGTTGGCCATGTCGGGTCGATTAATGCGGATGATCAAAAGACCATCTTCGCGAAGTTCGGATACGACGGTGTCGGTTCCATAGTAATCTGCCATGTTTTCCTCCTTGTTTGAAACTCCAAGTAACGCGAGAAGGCTTATCGCAACCCCCATGTTGCGCTGCGTATTAACGCGGTGCCTTAACACATCTTTGATACTAGATTTGAACGTGTTCTAATGCATCACCAGAGCGGTAGTATTGCCTAGTTACTATGAAAATGCATAGTCACTAGTTATTAAGTATGGTACTGAACTGGACTTATATTAGCCCATGTGGATAGAGAGCCACTATGAACAAAAAGCGCCCTTTGCGAATTTCGCAAAGGGCGCAGGAGCTTTGGTTAGGTAAGTGGTGTGCGTTTGATCAGCTATGCACGAGATCTGCGAGAGTGGCACCGTCGACGTAATCTTCAATGACGTGGTCGAGTCCTGCCCAAAAGCGCACCGCATTGCATTCCGATCCGCGCTCGCAGCCGGTTTCGAGCGCGGAGCAAGCCACGGGAATAGTGGTACCTTCGACGGCGCGAAGAATATCACCGGCGCTGATAGCAGCCTTGTCCTTTGCGAGTTGATAGCCTCCGTTCTTGCCGCGCATGCCGACGAGAAGTCCCGCTTGCGTAAGGGGACGGACCAATTGTTCCAAGTATTTTTGTGAGATGCCTTCGTATTCGGCGATCTCGCGCAGGGACATTTTGTTATCTCCTTGAGCGAGATCGATCATAAGCCGCATGGCGTAGCGTCCTTTTGTTGAAATAAGCACGGCATAGATCCTTTCGTTTCAGTAACAAAGTGGCATTGAACCGGGTGTTCGTGAATATCATGTGCCGTTGCTCTGACAATTCAAACGGTTAAAGCAACGTAGCTTGACATTGTCTCAAGAGCGTTTATCTTAATCCTAGCAAACTAGTATGATTAACGAAAGGCAAATAAGATGACAGACGCAAAATCGCTTCTTAAGGTGCACGGTATCACCGTTTCAGTTGACGAGAAGCCCATCCTGCGCGGCATCGACCTTTCTGTAGGTGCAGGTGAAACACACGTTATCATGGGCCCGAACGGGGCTGGTAAATCAACCTTGGGCCGTGCGATCATGGGCGACCCGGCATATAGCCTTGATTCGGGTTCGATCGAATTTGACGGACAGGATATTACTGATCTTTCGGTGGACAAGCGCTCTCGTGCGGGGCTTTTCTTGAGTTTTCAAGCACCAACGGAGATCCCTGGTGTTCCGGTATCGAGCTTCCTTAGAGCCATGTGCGCCGATCGTGAAGGTTTTGATATGAAAGGCAAACAGTTCCGTAAGCACATTCGTTCTTTGGCGGATGAACTCGATTTCGATGCTTCGTATTTCGATCGCGAATTAGGCGTTGGCTTTTCTGGTGGAGAAAAGAAGAAACTGGAAATGCTGCAGCTCTTGCTTCTTTCACCAAAACTGGCCATTCTTGATGAGACCGATTCGGGCTTAGATGTTGATGCGTTGAGCGTGGTCTCGCGTGGTATTGAAACGTATCGTCGTACTGCGCAGGGTGCATTGGTCATCATTACGCACAATACGCGCATTTTGGATCATCTGGATGTCGACAAGGTTCACGTAGTCGTAAAGGGTCGCATTGTCACCGAGGGCGATGCTTCGCTGATCGAGCAGATCAACCGATCCGGTTTTGACCAGTTCGTGCAGCAGCTCGAAAACGACGAAGCACGCGGCTAGCGAGGTGAGATCGGTGACTAAGAAGAGGACAGAGGTAGCGGATATCGATCGTAGCCTCTACGATTTCCGCTATTCAGACGAACACGCCGAAAAGCTTGCTGCAGGTCTTACGCCCGATATCGTACGGGAGATATCAGCGAAGAAGAACGAGCCTCAATGGATGCTAGATTTCCGCTTGAATTCCCTTGAGACGTATCTTTCCATGCCGGTATCTGATTGGGGACCGTCTATTGCGGGTCTTGATATGGACAATATCATTACCTACGTGAAGCCAGATACTGAGCAGAAAAGTGATTGGGATAGTCTGCCCGATGATGTAAAGAGCACTTTTGATCGTTTGGGTATTCCAGAAGCTGAGCGCTCGTATCTTGCTGGCGTTGGCGCACAGTACGATTCCGAGTTGGTGTATCACAACATGCAGGATACCGCTGCGAAGATGGGTATCGTGTATTCAGGCATTGAAGAGGCTCTGCAAGAGCCGAAGTGGGAAGAGCTCATCCATGAGAAGTTCATGACGCTCATCCCGCCGACCGATCACAAATTCGCCGCGCTGCATGGTGCGGTTTGGAGCGGTGGATCGTTCGTGTATGTGCCGAAGGGTACGAAGCTCGAATTCCCCCTGCAAAGCTATTTCCGCCTCAACGCAAAGGGCGCAGGACAGTTCGAGCACACGCTCATCATCGTTGAAGACGATGCCGATCTGCATTTTATCGAAGGGTGCAGTGCGCCGAAGTACAATGTGGCTAACCTTCATGCCGGTGCGGTTGAGTTGTTCGTTGGCAAGCGCGCGAAGTTACGGTATTCGACCATTGAGAACTGGTCTAAGAACATGTATAACCTCAACACAAAACGAGCTATCGTTGATGAAGAGGGCGCGATCGAGTGGATCAGCGGTTCGTTCGGCAGCCATGTAGGTTATTTGTATCCGATGTCGATCTTGTCCGGACGTAAAAGCACCTCTACCTTTACCGGCATTACCTTCGCCGGTGCGGGACAGAATCTTGATACAGGTTGCAAGGTTGTTCTGGCGGCACCTGAAACATCGGCCGCTGTTGAGACGAAATCTATTTCTAAGGGTGGCGGCATATCGACTTTCCGCAGTTCTGTAGTGGCGACCGAAAAGGCCGAAGGTTCGGCGGCAACGGTTTCATGTCAGTCCTTGATGTTGGATGATCAAAGCCGCTCGGATACGATTCCCGCGATGGATATTCGTTGCAAGAACGTTGATATCGGCCACGAGGCGACTATTGGGCGCATCTCCGATGACAAGATCTTCTACCTTATGAGCCGCGGTGTTTCCGAAGAAGAGGCCCGTGCGATGATCGTGAACGGCTTTGCCGATCCGGTGTCTAAAGAGCTTCCGTTGGAGTATGCGGTTGAAATGAATAACTTGATCAAGCTCGAAATGGAAGGGGCGATCGGATAATGAATAAATCAGTGGATCCATCACGGGCGCCTGTTCTGCAAGCGAATGCAATGCCTGCTCCTACTTGGCATCGACTTGATGCGAATGGTGCAGTGATCGAAATGCCTGATCATCTTCGCTATGATTCGAACTTCGAGCTCGATCTTAACGGTCTTTCGCTGAGTGAAAATGATGCGTTCGAGCAGAGTATCGCTCATATGCAGGCACGTCTTGATGACGTGTCCCGTTCGAGCGATACGCGCACTGTTCTTCGGGCGGTAGAAGAGGGTGTTTCGCCTGACGATCTTGATATTCCCGCTCTGTCTTCCTATCAGAAAGAAGCGATCTCGGCAGAGATCGCCAATGATGCTCTTCGGTCATTTGAGACGGGGATGGGTTCGGAGACATATGCCTATTTATATGAAGTAGCGCAAAGGCGAGTCGTGCTGCAGAGTGATGTCAATGCGAAGGGTTCTGCAACGGTGCGCATTGATGCTCAGGAGGGCCGCGCGAGCGTTGCGTGCATTGATGTGGTCGCCGCTCCAGGATCAGAAGTGGCGCTTTCCGTGCTGCTTGATTCTCAGGCTAGCGAAGTCGCTCTTGCCGCCTTTGCTCTACGTGTGTTCGCGGGCGAGGGTTCTCGTGTGAGCATTTCAACTCTCCAAACCGCATCCGATGCAGCACTTGCATTAGATGATGAGGGCATCATCGTCGATAAGGATGCTCGCGTTGAAGTTGCCCATCGCGTACTCGGTGGTGGTCGTTCGTATACGGGGCTCTATACCGATCTGCGAGGTGAGAGCAGTTCTATCAATACGCTTTCGCGTTATTTAGGTTCTGCGCAAGAAGAGCGCGACTTCAACTACCTTACTAAGCATCGTGGTACGAAAACGGAGAGCTCTTTGGATATCAATGGGGTTCTGAGTGGATCTTCGCGTAAGACCTTACGTGCCACTATTGATTTTGTTTATGGGTGCAAGGGTGCTGTGGGCAACGAACGTGAAACGGTGATGCTTGCGGATGAGGATGTCGAGAACAAGACCGTGCCGGTGATCTTGTGCGATGAGGATGATGTGATGGGCAACCACGGTGCCACCATTGGTCACATTCGCCCCGAACAGCGTTTGTATCTGGCGACTCGCGGTTTATCTGATGAAATGATCGAGCGCCTGTTCGCTGAATCGACTTTCGAGGAGGCTGCACTTTCGCAGCATGACCAGGTAAGCCGTCAGGCCGTTGCTCGTCTTGCCCAGGCAAGGGGTATTGCCGCGCAGAACTGGTACATGGCTGAAGGGGAGGATGCATAATGGATAACGCAGCGCTTGATATTAAGTGTAATCCCTTCAAAGCTGATTTTCCGCTTCTTGCAAATCATCCCGAATTGGCGTTCCTGGATAGCGCTGCAACCACTCAGCGTCCGATGTGCGTACTGGATGCGCAATGTGAGTTTTATAAGACCATGAATGCAAATGCGCTGCGCGGTCTGTATGGGCTTTCGGTTCAGGCAACCGAAGCTATCGCGGATGTTCGTGATAAGATCGCACGCTTCATCGGCGCGAACGATGCTCATGAGATAGTTTTTTGCCGTAACGCCAGCGAAGCTCTCAATATCGTTGCCCGCTCACTGGGATCTTTCGTTCTGAAGCCCGGCGATGAGGTTTGCATTTCCATCATGGAGCACCATTCCAATCTCATCCCTTGGCAGCAGATCTGTCAAAGCACGGGCGCTCGTCTTATGTATATGTATCCAGACGAACAGGGAGTCATTACTCCTGAAGAAATGGACGCCAAGATCGGGCCTTGTACTAAGATCGTCTCCATTGCACATGTGTCGAACGTTCTCGGTGTCGAGAACTCGGTGCGTGAGTTAGGGCGTCGTGTTCACAAGCAAGGGGGATACCTTGTAGTGGATGGTGCTCAGTCATTGCCCCATACGCCCGTTGATGTAGCGCAACTCGATGCGGATTTCTTCGCCTTTTCAGCTCATAAGCTCTATGGACCCTTCGGTATTGGCGTGTTGTGGGGGAAACTTGATCTACTCAATGCGATCCCACCGTTTTTGACCGGTGGTGAAATGATCGATAGCGTTTCAGAGACTGATGCCCATTGGGCCCCTGTTCCGGAGAAGTTCGAAGCGGGAACCCAAGATGCTGCTGGCATCTATGCTACGGGTGCTGCTATCGATTACATGGAAAAGATCGGTTATGAGGTTATCGCTCAGCGCGAGCAGGCTCTTATGGACTATGCTCTTCGGCGTTTGAGTGAGCTTTCGTATATTGAGATCATCGGTCCGAGTGATCCTCGCAGGCGCCATGGGGCAGTAAGCTTCAATGTTGAAGGCATCCATCCTCATGATGTATCGAGTATTTTGGATAGCTGCAATGTGGCTATTCGTGCTGGACATCACTGTGCGCAACCACTGCTTGCATGGCTTGGAGTGGAATCATGCTGTCGTGCGTCTTTGGCGTTTTATAATGATACGCAGGATATCGATGCATTGATCGAAGGCCTGCAGACGGTTTGGAGCATATTCAATGGCTAATCCAGTTGGTAATATTTATACGGCTGCATTGATGCAGCATAATGCGCATCCTGACTATAAGTACGAGATGCAGGATGCAACATGCTCTCATGAGGGAATAAACCCAAGTTGCGGCGATGAGCTGACCCTTCAACTCAAACTCGATGGGAATGTGATCGAAGAAGCTTCTTTTGTGGGGCAAGGTTGTGCGGTGTCGCAGGCTTCGGCCGATATGATGGCCGATCTTATTACGGGCGAGACCGTTGAAGAAGCCCAGCGCTTGCTTGACCTGTTCTTCAAAATGATCAAAGGTGAGTCTTTGAGTGATGAAGAGAAGGAAGATCTTGATGAAGCAGCCGAACTCGAGTCCATTTCTCGTATGCCCGCGCGGGTGAAATGCGCTGAACTCGCATGGCGCACACTTGAGAAGCTTTTAGGCGATGTGGAGCCATAAAGCTACTGGTGGGTGTGATGTTTCGGTAAATGGAAGTCCCCTGGAACCAATTTCCAGGGGACTTCTTTTTTCTCTCCATTTACCGAGCAAAATGGTAAACCGCTCGACCTTCGCACCATGGTAGACGCCTAAAGAACTAGAGTGGATACATCGCCTTTTGGGCGATTTTATCTTATTGGTTCCGGAAGAGGTGGACGCACATGGAAATGATCGGATTCTTGGTCCTGTTTCCTATTGTCGTAGCGGGGTTACTTCTGATTTTCAGAACAACCAAGCCACGCAACATCATCGTGTACGTTGGCTCTGCAGTCATAGCTATTGCATCTATCGTGCTCGTTGTTACGAATATAGGTACAACAGGGACCTATTTCACGTTCGAATCCGTCGTGATCGACTATGTTTGCTTGGCGATCGACGTGATCATCGGTCTGACTATCATCGGCTACGGCGTGAAATACCGCAATACTGCCGCTATCGTGCTTGCGGTTGTGCAGCTCGTCGGAACCCTTGTGTACGAATTTGCGTTCGCGCATGGTCTTTCCTGTACGAGAAGCCTTTATATCGACTCGCTCTCTCTTATCATGGCGCTTATCATCGGCATCATTGGTACGGGTATCTGCGTGTATTCGATCGGCTATATGCATGACTTCTACTTCGGTGTTCACCATCCCGATACCGAACAGCCTGATCGCAGGCCCACTTTCTTCGCGTTGATGTTCGTTTTCCTTGGTGCGATGTATGGCATCATCTTCTTCAATAACATGATCTGGTTGTTCACTGTCTGGGAGGTAACGACGCTCTGTTCGTTCCTGCTCATTGGATTTACCAAGACCGATGAAGCGATCAAGAACGCTTTCCGCCAGATCATCATGAATCTGGTTGGCGGAATCGCATTCTTGGCTGCTTTGTATTACTTGGCTATCTACTTCCAGTGCATCGACTTCACTGACTTCATCGTGTTCGGAACCATCTCTCCTGCGTTGGTCGTTTTGCCGCTCACGTGCTTGAGCTTGGCTGGTATCACTAAAGCCGCTCAGATGCCGTTCCATACTTGGCTGCTGGGTGCTATGGTGGCCCCTACGCCGACTTCTGCATTGCTTCACTCATCGACCATGGTAAAAGCGGGCGTTTTCATGCTTATTAAGTGCGCGCCCATTTATGCGGTTTCGTTCGGACCATCCATCTTAATCATTTCGATCGGCGGCATTACGTTCCTGCTGTGCTCTTTGATGGCGATCTCGCAATCGAACGGCAAGCGTGTTCTTGCTTATTCCACTATTGCGAACTTGGGCTTGATCACCGCATGCGCTGGTGTCGGAACTGCTGAGGCTATCTGGGCTGCGATCTTCCTGGTCGTGTTCCATGCTATTGCAAAGAGCCTTCTGTTCTTGTGCGTTGGTACTGCAGAACACCACATTGGCTCTCGCGACATCGAGGATATGGATCTCTTGTTCGAGCGCATGCCTCGTTTGTCTCGCATGATGATCGTGGGTATCATGATCATGTTCTTGGCACCATTCGGTATGTTGGTCGCGAAATGGGCAACGCTCGTATCTTTCGTGGACACGCATCAATTCGCCTTGCTTCTGCTTCTTGCATTCGGTTCTGCTGCAACGTTCATGTTCTGGGCGAAGTGGCTCGGTAAGCTCGCTGGCATCACGGGAACGCCTGAAAGCATTGAAAAGACCGTGAACCCCACGGAATGGATCGCGACGATGACATTCACCATCATGGCATTGGTAAGTTGCGCGGCGATTCCTCTTATTTCTGATTACCTGGTTGAACCATATATTGCTTCGGTTCTCGGTATCGCGATCCAGCCGATTCTCGATGATGATCTCTACATGGCGGCTATCATCTGTATCGTTATGGCGATCGTTCTGCTGGGCGGTATGCGTAAGTTCAAGAAGGGCATGCGTAAATCGGATGCATATCTTTCGGGTATTTCGGTTGACAACGATGACCGTACGTTCGTTAATGCGTTGTCTCAACCAATGGCGGCAACATCACGCAATTGGTATCTTGAGCCCGTCTTCGGCGAAGCGAAGATCCGTCCCATTGGCACCATTGCCTGCTATATCTTATTGGTCGCAGCTTTTGCGTGGGCGGCGTATTTGACCGTTACCATTGGTATTCTGTAGTCGAAGGAGAGAATGAATGGATACTATAATCACAATCCTCATCACACTTCTCGCTTCGGCGGTGTTCGCCGTGGTGGCAACGGTGCTCGGCTGCCTTCTTGCGGGCCTCGATCGTAAGATCACGGCACGCATGCAGGGAAGAGTCGGACCTCCTATCCTGCAGCCCTATTACGATGTTCGCAAGCTTTTTAGTAAAGAGAACACCGGCGTTAATGCTGCTATTGGCACGTATGTGTTCTGGGCGTTGATATTCACGTTCGTTGCTGGCGGTGTCTTCATCTCTGGTGGGAACTTGCTGATGTGCGTCTTTATTATCACTTTGGCAGAGATGCTCTTCATCATGGCTGCCTATGCCGCTCGTTCTCCGTTCGCTGAGGTGGGTGCGCATCGTGAAACGTTGCAGGTAATGGCTTATGAGCCAATGGTACTCCTTTTGGCGGTGGGTTATTTCCTGGCTACGGGAAGCTTTAATGTTGAAACCGTGCTCCACCTTCCGTATCCGATCATCGGATCGACGTTGGGTGTGTTCATCGGCTTGCTCTTCATCCTCACCATTAAGTTGCGTAAGTCGCCTTTCGATCTGTCCTATTCGCATCATGCACATCAGGATCTGGTCAAGGGCGTTACGACGGAAATGTCAGGCAAGGTTCTCGGACAAGTTGAGATCATGCATTGGTGCGAGAACATTCTGTTCCTCGGCTGGGTCGCATTGTTCTTCGTGTGGGGTAACCCTGTCAGCATCGTAGTCGTCATTGCTGCGTTGGTTCTCATTTATCTGCTGGAAATCTGGATCGACAACAATTTTGCCCGTGTTAAGTGGCAGCTTCTTTTGAAATCTGCATGGATCGTTACTTTGGTCTTCGCGGGTATCAATATCGCGTTACTTATTTTTCTGTAAGGAGAAGATATGTCTGCAATTTCTAAATCTCCTTGGATCATCCATTACGATGGGTCAAGCTGTAATGGCTGTGATATCGAAGTACTCGCAGCGCTTACTCCGCTCTACGATGCTGAACGTTTCGGAGTCATCAATACCGGTAACCCGAAGCATGCTGATATCTTTTTGGTGACGGGAAGCGTCAATCAGCGCAACATCAGCGTTATTCAGGAAATCTACGATCAGATGGTCGAACCGAAAGTCGTCGTAGCATGTGGAGTGTGTGCCTGCACAGGTGGCATCTTCCATGATTGCTACAACGTTATCGGTGGTATCGACCAGGCGATTCCGGTAGACGTGTATGCGCCGGGATGCGCGGTTCGTCCTGAAGCGATCATTGATGCGGTTGTGCAGGGTGTTGCAGTGCTCGAGGAAAAAGCCAAGAAGGTCGCCGAGCAGAAGAAAGGTGCCTGATCATGCCTCTTAAACAGAACTTCCGCCCCTTGGCGCTCGATAAGCTCATCGAAACGTGCAAGGAGTACAAGGAAAAGGGATATCGTCTCGATCAGCTTTTACCGAAGCTGGAGCGTGACGACAGCATTACGCTTATCTATACGTTCGTTCTTGATTCGGAGATCGTGAATTTCAAGATCTCGGGCATCAAGAAGAACGAGACCGTAGTGCCTTCAGTGACTGAGTTGTTCATTGCGGCTTTCGTGTTCGAAAATGAAGCTCATGAATTGTATGGCGTTAATATCGAAGGGAACGTCCTTGATTTCAAGGGCAACTTCTATAAGTTCCCTGAAGGCGTTGAAGCACCTATGACCATTATCTCGGCTGAGCAGCTTGCGGCTCGTGAAAAGGCCGCCAAGATCGCTCAGGCGAAAGCGGCTCGAGCAGCAAAAGCAGCAGCCGCTAAGGGTGCTTCGGAAAAGACCGATGCAGCTTCGCCTCAGGAAGACCTCGAGGCGAAGCTCGCCGGGATGGATCCTGAAAAAGCAGCAAAGGTACGTGCGGCCATGGAAGCGAAAGCTAAGCGCGCTGCCGCGAAGCAAGAATCTGATTCATCTGAGGAAGGGGAGTAGTAATGGGAAAAGCACAAGTCATACCCTTCGGTCCTCAGCACCCTGTTCTGCCTGAGCCGGTTCATTTGGACCTTGTGGTACAGGACGAAACGGTAGTGGACGTTCTGCCGCAGATCGGCTTCATTCATCGCGGTCTGGAAAAACTAGTCGAAACACGCGACATACATCAGTACATCTATGTGGCTGAACGTATTTGCGGTATTTGCGCCTTTGGTCATAGCTATGGTTATGCTCAGGCGGTCGAAACGCTCATGGGCGTTGAGGTGCCGCAACGTGCGGAATACCTTCGCACTATCATGCATGAACTCTCTCGTATTCATTCGCATCTTTTGTGGATGGGCCTGGCAGCTGACGCATTCGGTTACGAAAGCCTCTTTATGCATACGTGGCGTTTGCGTGAGCGCATTTTGGATATCTTCGAGGCGGTCGCTGGTGGTCGTGTCATCTTGTCTTACACCCTTCTGGGCGGTGTAACGAAAGACATCGATGCCCCCATGCTTGCTTCTATTAAAGACACGCTGGCATCTCTTGGCAAAGAGTATGGCGAGATCTGCAATGCGTTCTTGAGGGACTCTTCGGTTAAGAACCGCACCGTTGGTATTGGCGTTGTTGATGAAGTGAACGCTTATGAATACGGTATGGTCGGCCCCTTTGCTCGTGCAAGTAATGTGAACAATGATGTTCGCTGCTTGGGTATTGGCGGGTACGGTGAATTATCTTCGTTCGAACCCATTCTGGAAACTGCAGGAGATTGCTATGCCCGTGTTAAGGTTCGTGCTCTCGAGGTGCTTCAGTCGATCGATATCATCAACGAACTGATTGATAAGATCCCTGGTGGATCTGTTCACAACCCCGTAAAAGGGGCACCGGTTGATGGCTCTGAAGCATGTAATATTCTTGAGCAGCCCCGTGGTGAAGTGTTCTATTACTGCAGTGGTAATGGCACGAAGAACTTGGAGCGTATGCGTATTCGCACGCCTACTTCGCAGAACCTTGCCGGTATGACTATGGCGCTTAAGGGCTGCGAGATCGCCGATGTGAACATGATCGTCCTTTCGATCGATCCTTGTATCAGCTGTACGGAAAGGTAAGAGTGCAATGGGTGGTTTTAAACTAGGAAAAATGACCCTTAGGTCGCTCTTCTCAAAGCCGGAGACCATTCGGTATCCTTTCGAAGAACCTCAGCATCCTGCATGCATGAAGGGTGAAGTAGAGTTCGATTATTCTGATTGCATTTATTGCGGTATTTGCGAAAAACGCTGCCCAACTGATGCGATCAAGGTGGATAAGGCCAATGGAACGTGGTCAATTAATCATTTTGCGTGCATTCAATGCGGTTCTTGCATTCGCGAATGTCCGAAATCATGCCTTTCTATGAATCCAGTACTGGTTCACCCGAGTTCTGAGAAAACTGTGGTTACGATTTCAAAACCTGAGTTAACAGTTGAGGAAAAGGAAGAGCTCGCGCGCAAAGAAGCAGAGAAAGCTGCTAGAATCAAAGCGGCAAAGGAAGCAAAGGCGGCCCGCGAAAAAGAGGCCGCTGCGCAAAAAACGGAATAAAACATTTCTGTGTTGCTTTGCCATATGCGTTTAGCTAGGTAAACCGGGCTTAACGGCCCGGTTTTTTTGCGGAGGAAAAGATGCCCACAAAGTCTAGAAATGAAGAAGGCCAGGTGCTCGATAAGGTATTCACCGTACCTAATCTTCTCTCATTCATTCGTCTTTGTATGATCCCGGTTTTTTTCGTTCTCCTTTTCAATGACTTGAATCTTGCCGCTACGCTCGTTTTCGCTATCGCTGCTGCCACGGATTGGGTCGATGGTTATGTTGCACGCAGCACAAACACGGTTTCTCGTCTTGGCCAACTACTCGATCCTTTTGTCGATCGTCTCTTGATGATATCGGGTGTTCTAGGATTGTTCCTTATCGGGCGATTGCCGCTTTGGATCATTCTCATCGTGGTCGGCCGCGATCTTTTGATGCTCATCGGCGGCACGTATCTTATTAAGCGATGGAAAGTGCGTGTCCCGGTTATCTACCCAGGTAAATTCGCAACAACGTTCCTTTATATAGGTTTCGCTGGCGTGCTGCTTAACTGGCCTCTTCTTGGTGGTCTCTGCTTGGTTGATTTCTCATGGTTACCAGGCTTCTCTTTCGAGACATATTCATGGGGCTTTTGGTTCATCTATGCAGGGCTTATCCTGTGTATTGGCACCACGGTCTACTATATTGTTAAGGGTGTAACGGGCATGCAGCAGGCTAAACGTCGAGAGCTGCAAGATCAGGCATAAGAGAGGGATAGGTAACCAATGCCAACTAAGCGGCGCAATAGCCCTCTGGGAAGTCGTGGGGGGAACAAGGGCCCTGATCAGTCTCCTGCTCGTAATCGTAAAAGACATCATTCCGCACAAGGATCCTCGCAGAGCCGATCGGGTAATGCTGCGAGTGATTCGTTTTCGCGTGAAGGCTCTACTCGTCCGGTTCTTAGGTCGTCAGCGCGAATCGAGCAGATCAGGCAACGTGCATCCGAAGACGATCGCTCACAAGCGGATTCGAAAAGTACCACGCGTCGTGCGAGCAATGCCAAGACAGCAAAGGCACCCACGCAACGCTCTCGTGTGAATCGTGCTGAGTCTTCCGCTGACCTTCGCACTTCTTCGAGTTCTAGCGCAAAGCGCGTTAATGGTAAAAAACCGACCTCGACTAAAACGCCTGGTCCTTCTCGTTCGGTAAAGAAAACCGATGGAAAACCGATCACCCGTCAGCCTGTTTCTCGGAAGCGCATCTCGGCGCAAGCTGATCGAAACAGCACTCTCAAGGGCAAGGCGAAAAAGAACCAAGAGCCGACCATAGGGCAAAAGGAGCTAGCGGGCGGAATATGGAGCAAGCATGATAAGCGTAGTGCTTCTCGTAAAGCGCAGGCCTCTTCAGGAGCCGCCGCAAAGAACGGGAAAGCATCACGGGGTGCTTATTCACGCTCAAAACCTTCGCACTCTGCACGTTCCCGTAAGCCGATCCTCATTGCAGTACTCTGTTTGGCGTTGGTGGGAGCATTGGGTTATGGGATCGATTCCGCACTTAATGGGAACAAGATCTATTCAGGCGTGGTCGTAGGCGATGTCAATGTGGGCGGAATGACCCGCGAAGAGGCCACCGATAGTATCTCCGCGTATTATTCGCCGCGTGTTGCGGAAAACGTAGCGGTGTTCTACGCCAGTGCTGAAGACGAACAAGATCCCCAGTCCAATGAGCAGGCAGAGAGCATCGAAGAGCAGATCTCTTACGAAGAATCGCTTGAGACACGCACGCAATGGACGCTTCCGGCTAATAAGCTCGACACTACTCTCAATATTGATGAATTGGTCGAGCAAGCGTTCCAGGTCGGTCGTAATACCGGCGGCATCATAGGACGTCTTCAGGCTCAATTCAACTCATGGTCCATTGAGCCTGTCTGTACGTTCAATGAAACCTCTTTGGGAGAGACGCTTAAGGAAATGACCGCCGCAGTGGGTAATGAGCGGGTCAATTTCAATATAGAGATGACTGATGGCATAGCTTCGGTGACTGAAGGCAATGACGGGAACGAAGTGGTTCGCGAATGGCTCGTTTCGCGTCTTAATAGCGCATATCTTGGTGATGGAAGTGCTTTGAGCTATGTGTTGGAGACCCAATATCTGCCGCTGCAGATCGATGAAGAGAAAGCGCGCAGTTGTGCCGATTCGATCAATGCTTCGATCGCTGCTGGTGTGCATTTCGTCTTCGAGGATCAAACCTGGGATGCCACGCGTGATGATATTGCGGGTTGGATTACGACGAACGTTACACGGCAAGGTAATGATTGGGTGCTGAAGCCGCTTTTCGATGAATCGGCGGCCAAGAACGCTCTGCTTACCTCATTGCGCTCGAATATTGACCGGAATAATCTTGAGCTCACCTTCAACAAAGACGATCAGGGGACTATTACGGTTTCAAGCAATGCGGTCGGTACCGTACCGCTTGTGAGTGAAGCTTTGCGTCAGATGAACGATTCGTTCTTCGTCACGCAATCACGTACAGAAGCACCGCAGATCACGCTTGATTCAACGGAGATCCCGTCCTCGCTTTCCTTTGATGATGCACGTGACTATGGCCTCATATCAGAGATATCATCGTTCACTACTCAATATTCTTCGGGTGCTGAGGCGCGTACCAATAATATTCATACGGCGGCTGATCTATTAAATAATTCCATCATTAAAGCCAATGGTGGCAGTTGGTCATTTAACGATACTGCCGGCGAGGCTACTGAGGATAAGGGCTATCAGAACGCAGGCGCTATTGTGGGTGGAGAGTATTCCGATGCGATCGGTGGCGGCATTTGTCAGGTCGCGACAACAGTCTTTAACTCCATTTATGACGCCGGCTATCCTATAACCGAACGTCACAACCATACGCTCCATATTGAGAGTTATCCTAAAGGGCGAGATGCTGCCATTGCGTATCCATACATGGATCTCGTCTGGCAGAACGACTCGTCTTCCGATGTTCTGCTTGTTATGACATATACGAACTCTTCGGTTACCGCTTCACTATGGGGAATCGATCCTGGGTATCAGGTATCTACTGACTATGGCGAGTGGAAAAAGGGCGAAGCATATTCGGTGATCTATAAAACGGATAAGACCATTGCCTCGGGTAAGGAATATGTTGAAACGACAGGCGTCGATGGAAGTAGCATCTCCATCGTTCGTTGCGTAAAGGATTCCTCGGGCAACATACTTCACGAAGATGTGTTCGAGTCGAATTATCAACCAAAAGACCAAGTAATCGTTAAGGGAACTGCGTAATCGCAGTTACGAAGGAGGCGCTAGTGCTGTACCAACCAGAAATTGAGACCATGCCCCGAGAGGAACTCGAGGAACTTCAGCTTGAACGATTGAAGTCGTTGGTTACTCGTGTTTCGGAGAACATTCCTTTTTACAAGGAATCTTTTGCTAAAGCGGGATTGAGCGCTAATGACATCAATTCACTCGATGATCTGGCAAAGTTCCCCTTCACTATGAAGCAGGACATGCGTGATGCGTATCCGTTCGGAATGTTCGCAGTACCTCAGAGCGAAGTAGCGCGTATTCATTGCTCTTCGGGCACTACGGGTACCGCGACCGTGGTGGGTTATACGCAGGCCGACCTCGAGCGTTGGGGCGATTGCTTTGCTCGTTTCCTTCATGCGGCGAATTGCGGCAAGGATGCGACTATTCAGGTCGCGTATGGCTATGGTCTGTTCACTGGTGGTCTTGGTGCTCATTACGGCGGAGAGCGAGCAGGATGCACGGTGCTGCCAATGTCTACGGGCAATACGAAACGCCAGGTCCGTCTTATGAACGATTTTGACGTCGATGCACTTTGCTGCACTCCTTCTTATGCACTCAATATTGCTGATGTTGCGATCGAGGAAGGCTTCGATCCTGCGAAGGAGTTCAATATTAGTGCAGCGATCCTTGGTGCAGAGCCTTGCTCCGAGGCGATGCGCAAAGAGATCCAAGATAAGCTAGGCGTTCAGGTATTTGATATTTACGGTCTTTCCGAAATCATGGGACCGGGCGTGGCGTGCGAATGCGAAAAGCAGCACGGCCTCCACGTATGCGAAGATCAGTTCATTATCGAGATCATCGATCCTAAGACCCTCAAGCCGGTACCGGATGGGGAATGGGGCGAAGTAGTGTTTACGACGCTTTGCAAAGATTGCTCGCCATTGGTTCGCTATCGTACTCGAGATATTTCTCGCATTCTTGTCGGCGAATGCGAATGTGGCCGTACCTTTAGGCGCATGGATCGCATTGCAGGACGTACTGACGACATGATGATTCTTCGCGGAGTTAATGTATTTCCTTCCCAGATCGAAGAAGAAATCGTATCCTTTCCTGAAATCACCGCTCAGTATCAGCTTATTCTCACTACTAAGGGTACGCTTGATCATGTTGAACTTCTCGTCGAAACGGTTCCTGATTTTCCGTTTGACGAGGTTCGTCGTTTGGAAGTCTTGAAGAAGAACCTTCAGAAAGCCTTGAAGGAAAATCTTCAGATCGCAGTGGATGTACGAATCGTTGAGCCGAAGACCCTTGAGCGAAGCGAGGGTAAGGCAAAGCGCATTATCGATCTTCGAGAGGGGCTACACTAATGATTTCACAGTTGACCGTTTTTCTAGAAAACGAAGAAGGACGCCTGGCATCTGCCGTTCGCACTATTGCGGACGCTAACATCAACATGCAGGCGCTGTTCCTTGCCGATACTGCTGATTTTGGGGTATTGCGCATTATTTGCGACACTCCCCAAAAGGCGTGCGATGCTTTGGCTGAGGCTGGATATCGTGCTCGTCTTATTGATGTCGCTGCGGTCCGTGTTTCGAATAAGCCAGGCGAACTTGCGAATCTAATGGATTATCTCAACGACAACAATGTCAATGTTGAGTACGCACATTGCTTCATCGTGGGTGACTACGCCTATGACGTGCTGAAGGTGAGCGATCCTTCGCTTGATGTAAAACTTTCCGCAGCAGGCTTTAATGTGTGCAAACCGGAAGATATCTATGTTGTCGACTAAAGATCCTTCGGTGGCATCTAGGCTCGCTGCGGGTTTTGTAACACTCGCGCTTTCCGCGTTGCTGTGCTGTGGGTTGTTCCCTGCTGCGGCTTATGCGGACGTGCGGTCGTCTGACGTTATTTCGGGCCTGTCGATTGGTTCCCGCGGGCTCGAAGCTTCATCGTGTCCGAACGTGGTCGCGGGGTATGCCTACGTTGTTTCGGATGATGGTCAGGTGTATTTCGAGCGTGATCCTGATACGCAAACCCATATTGCATCTATCACTAAGGTCATGACCGCGCTCGTAGCGCTCGAATATGGAGATCCTCAGAACACCACTGTCACGATAAGCCAGAACGCATCTACGATCGGTGAATCGTCTGCCATGCTTCAAGCGGGCGATTCAATGCCGCTCGAAGCGGCATTGAAGGCCATGATGATCGTCTCAGGTAACGATGCAGCTCAAGGCATCGCGGAATCAATGGGGGATAGCATCAAGCAACGACTGCGCGATGAAGGCCTTACCGATGTTCCCGATGGTGCATACGATGCATTCATCTATGCGATGAATAAGAAAGCCGCCGATCTGGGAATGACGAATTCTATATTCGCGAATCCTCACGGGTTAGACATCGATCAATTCGACACGGATATGCATTCCTCTGCTCGCGATGTGGCAACGATGGTCACCGAAGTTATGAAGAACGATCTGTTCAAGAGCATCGTTTCAACGCAAGAAACCACCATTTCAGTAACGCGCAATAATGCACCTGTCGATGTCTCTCTTGTGTCGACTGATGTTCTACTCAGCAGTTATGAGGGAGCGTGCGGCGTTAAGACAGGCTTCACCGATAAGGCTGGAGCATGTTTCGCCGGTGCGGTGGAACGTGATGGGAAGACCCTCTATGCGATCGTTCTGAACTCAAGCAACGAGACTCAACGTTTCACTGATGCTCAGGTGCTCGATGATTGGGTGTTCGATAACACGATTGACTACGCCTTGGCTCATTCGCCCGAAGAGATCACGTATCAGCGTAATGGAACCACCTCAACGGTTCCCGTTGTGGCGGAAGTGAGCCATGCGGGGTGGATCGACAAGACCTTTAAGGCGACCTTCGCCGACCCTGAGGCAACGGTGGAAGTGTTCGCGCTTGATGGTAATGTGAGCCAGGATCTTCAATTCGATAATGTGACGGGCGATGTGCAGCCGGGACAAAAAGTCGGCACGGCAACGTTCTACCAACATAACGAAGTGGTTGCGACGTGTGATATCGTTGCCGCTGAATCGTGTGCCGCTCCTGATTTCTTCCAGGGAATCGGAATTTGGTGGGATCGTTTGATTCGAGGATTTAGTGGTCAGCAGACCAAAGCTGAAAACACTACCATTAATACAACGCCTTTGATCTACGGCAGTAATGCTACTTTGAATCAGATTTAGCAAGGAGTCATGTATGAATAGGTGCCCTGTTTGCAATAATCCGCTCATGCCTGAAGATGAAGCGTGTACCGCTTGCGGTTATCGTCTTCAGGAGTCAACCGAGGAATTTACGGTAGTATCTCTAGAGCCCGAAAACTCTGATATTCCAACTGCGCCTTCCTTGACCCCTAAACTTACTGTTCTATACGGTAAGCAGGAAGGTCTGGTCTATCAACTTGAGGGCGATAGTGCCCGAGTAGGCCGTTCTCCGCAGTGCGAGGTCTTTCTTAATGATATGACGGTTTCGCGTGAACACGCGCTTCTTGAGCGCGTAAAGGATGGCTGGTCTATTCAGGATACTGGTTCGTTCAACGGCGTATGGGTGAACAATACCAATATCGATCATGTGATGCTAGCTGATCGTGATGTGATTCAGATTGGTTCTTTCGTCCTTCGCTACACTGAATAGGAGAGGTAGATGAAGCTTCTTTCGGGTAATGAAGCGATAGCCCAAGGCGCATGGGAGGCGGGATGCCATATTGGCACCGCGTATCCAGGAACCCCTTCAACGGAAACTATGGAGACCTTTGCATCGCTTCCGGGCGTTTATGCAGAGTGGTGCCCCAATGAAAAGGTGGCTCTTGAAGTTGCGGTAGGTGCTTCTGCGGCAGGTGCTCGCGTTCTGGTGACCATGAAGCACGTGGGAGTCAATGTTTGCGCTGACCCCTTGTTCACTGCTGCGTATACGGGAGTGAACGGTGGTCTGCTGCTTCTTGCGGCTGACGATCCTGGCATGTTCTCATCTCAGAACGAGCAGGATTCGCGCTATTACGCTATGGCCTCTATGGTGCCGATCATGGAGCCAAGTGATTCTGCTGAAGCGCGTCAATTCGCCAAAGACGCTTACGATATCTCTGAGAAGTTCGATACTCCTATGATGATGCGCTCGACGGTGCGTATTTCCCATACGAAAACGCCTGTTGAGGTGGGAGAGCGCGCGGAAGTCGAAAAACGTCCTTACAAAAAAGATCCTTCAAAGTGGGTTATGATGCCGGCATTTGCTAAGCCACGTCGTAAGGACCTGGTTGCGCGCATCAAGGCGATCCGCGAATGGGTCGAGACCTGTCCTTATAACCGCGTTGAGCGCAACACCCCTGCAGATGCAGGGGAACGCATCGGTTTGATCTGCGCTGGTTCGGTCTATCAGCATGTTAAAGAAGCCTGCTCGGATGTCGATGTTTTCAAGCTGGGCATCACCTGGCCTTTGCCTAAGAAGGCCCTTCAAGGATTCGCTGGGTCGGTCGACAAGGTGTATGTTGTCGAAGAAGCATCGACGTATTTGAGTGATGCGGTAGCTTCGTGCGGTGTGACTCTGGATGCGTTCGATCAGCCTCTTCCTGAAGATGGCGAGATCCATCCGGCGGATATCATGCGTGCTCTTGGTCGCGCGCTGCCTGAACATCGCAGCCCTGAAACGGATATTCCCAATCGTCCTCCCGCCTTATGCCCTGGTTGCCCTCACCGTATAGTCTTTAAGGAACTCTCTCGTTTGAAGGCTATCGTTACGGGTGATATCGGTTGTTATACCTTGGGTGCATTGCCTCCGCTATCGGCAATGGATACGACGCTTGATATGGGCGCTTCGGTCTCCATGGCGCATGGGTTCGAGCTCGCACTCGAAGGCGATCATCGTCCGGTTGTCGGTGTTATTGGCGATTCGACTTTCGCTCATTCTGGCCTTACCTCGCTTATCAATACGATCTACAACAAAGGCGCTGGTACGGTCTGCATTTTGGATAACCGTACTACCGCTATGACTGGACAGCAGGGTAATCCGTTCAATGGCGTTACCCTTCAGCATCGCGAAAGCCGAGAGTTGAATCTGCCGGGTATCCTGCAGGCACTTGGGGTCGATCATGTTCACACGGTCGATGCGTTCGACATGAAGGCGGTACGTTCCACTTTGAAACAGGCGACCTCGAACGATGATCTGGATGTCATCGTGTTCCAGGGCCCTTGTGTGCTTTTGGATAAGAGCCCTCATGTTTCATATGTTGTTACCCCTGATTGTACGGGCTGTGGCGTATGCAAATCGCTCGGTTGTCCCGCTATCGCATCTGATCCTGAAACAGGCATTTCCTCTATCGATCCTGATCTATGCATCGGCTGCGATCAGTGTCGCCAGTACTGTAATTTCGGCGCTATTGAACCCCGAGAAGGGAGCATCGCATGAGTGAGCCTTCCGTATATACCATTCTGCTCTGCGGAGTAGGCGGTCAAGGGACCATTACTGCAGCGGACCTTCTTGCTCGTGTTGCTACTGCGGCAGGGAAGGACTGCAAGGTCTCTGAGATCCATGGCATGGCGCAGCGTGGTGGTGCTGTTACCACCGTCGTGCGTTTCGGAGATTCAGTATCGACGATGGTTTGTGATGAAGGCTGCGCGGACAGCGTTGTTTCCTTTGAAGTGGTTGAAGCATTGCGTAATATTGCCTTCTTGAAAGAGGGCGGCTCTCTGGTCGTCAATGATGAATCCATTAAGCCTTTACCGGTACTGACTGGCAAGGCGCAGATGCCCATGCGTAGCCGTGAACGTCTTCATGAATATGGAGCCACGCTTATTCCAGCGAGCGCTATTGCACGTGAAGCAGGTACGGCGAAGTGCGCGAATGTTGTTCTTCTTGGTGCGCTTTCTGTTTCGCTTCCGTTCGATCAGGAGCTTTGGGAAGAGGTCATTCGCGCTAAAGTGCCACCTAAGACCATCGATATCAATATTGAGGCGTTCCGACAGGGTGCCCGTTATGCACGAGGGGAATAAGATATGAGTGTTAAGCAGATCAGCGTCTTCGTTGAAAGCCGTCCAGGCCACCTTAAGCGTAATCTTGATATTTTTCATGAGGCCAATATCAGCGTTCGGGGCTTTAGTTGCTCCGATACGGGTGATTACGGAATCGCACGTTTTATCGTCAACGATCCCGAATGCGGCCTTGCTACTTTGAAAGATACGGGAGCTGCAGTAACGCTTACTGAGGTGGTATGTGCTGAATTGGTCGATGAACCAGGTGAACTGGCACGCGTATTCGGCGTACTGGCTGATGCGGGTATGAATATCACCTACAGCTATTCGCTTATTTCGACATATATCGCTTTTAAAGTGGATGACCCAGAACGCGCAGAGCAGCTTCTTACCGAGCAGGGCGTTCGCATTATCACTCAGGCAGATCTAGCGTAATCGTTTTCTTTAGGAGAGGGACCTATTCCAATGGCAACATCAACGATCGGTGAATTGTATCAACCGGAACTTGAAACTCTGGATCGTGAAGGGATCCAAGCAATTCAATTGGAGAAACTTCAGAAGCAGGTTGCCTACGTTTATGATCACGTTGAGTGGTATCGCAGGAAAATGGACGAAATGGGTGTGGCGCCAAGCGATATCGTCTCTCTTGAAGACGTGCGTAAGCTTCCTTTCACTGATAAGTCCGTTCTGCGCGATACGTTCCCTTATGGCCTGTTTGCAGTGCCTCTTGATGAAGTGATCGAGCTCCACGCTTCTTCTGGTACTACCGGTAAGCCGATCGTGGTCGGCTACAACACCCACGACATGGAGGTATGGAGCGAGTGCATCGCCCGTCTTGCTGCTATGGCGGGAGTCGTACCAAGTGACCGTGCTCAAATGGCATTCGGCTACGGTATGTTCACTGGTGGATTCGGCTTGCATTACGGCCTTCAGAAGCTGGGCTGCATGCTTATTCCTGCCGGTTCGGGCAATACGGAACGTCACTTGCAGATGATCCATGACTACGGAACAACGGTCCTTATTGCAACGCCTTCCTATGCGTTGCATATGTGCGAAGTGGGCGAGCAGACCGGTTTCGATTGGGCATCTTCAACATTGCGCGTAGGTTTGTTCGGCGGCGAGCCTTGCCCTCCGAAGATGAAGGAAGAGATCGAGCGCCGTATGCATATTACCTGCACCGATAATTACGGTCTGACCGAAGTTATGGGCCCCGGTGTTGCCGGTGAATGCTTGTCTTCGCGCGATATGCAGCACATTGCCGAAGATCACTTCCTTTGGGAAGTAGTAGATCCGGAAACTGGTGAGCCCGTTCCAGAGGGTTGCGAGGGCGAATTGGTCCTCACGCCGCTCGATAAGCAGGCGATCCCCGTTCTGCGCTACCGCACTCATGACTTGACCTACGTAACGACTGAGCCTTGTGCATGTGGTCGTACGCATGCGCGTATGAAGAAGGTCCGTAAGCGCAGTGACGACATGCTCATTATTCGCGGCACGAACGTTTTTCCTTCTCAGGTAGAGGATATTCTTTCGGGTATCGAAGGTGTTACGCCGTTCTATCGTATTGAGGTCGACAACGAAACGGGTCTTGATCGCATGAAGATCTTGGTCGAACTTGAGCCTTCTGCCTTCACGGATTCATATGAAGAAATGAACGCCTTCCGTAAGCATATTGCTCAAAAGCTCAAGGAAACCATGCTGGTCGCATCCGAGGTACAGTTGGTCGAACCCGGCGGAATCGAACGCTCGCTCGGTAAGACGAAGCATGTCATTGATCGTCGTTCATAATGAGCGCGTGTGCTCAGTGAGTGACTTCATAGAACATAATCAGGAGCAGGGGCAGGGAAGTGATCCTGCTCCTGTTGTATTTACCGGTCGTTTTGCCCCGACTCCTTCGGGTAACCTTCATCTAGGAAACGTCTTTTCGTTCTTAATCGCGTATCTTTATGCCCGTCAACAAGGCGGTTCGATGCGCATGCGCATTGAGGACCTTGACCCGGCTCGCTCAAAGCAGAGCTATATCGACTCAATTCTATTCGACCTTGATTGGCTCGGGTTCACCTGGGAAGGTGACATCGTCCACCAAAGCGAGCAAACACCTTTCTATCAGGCTGCTTTCGAGTCACTGGAGAGTCAGGGCATCATTTACCCCTGTTATTGCTCACGGGCGGATCTTCATGCCGCATCGGCACCACATCAGGGAGACGAATTCATCTATCCGGGTACGTGCAGGTATTTGTCTGTTGATGAGCGTCGGGAGCGTTCTCTACGAAAAGACCCTGCATATCGGATCGTGGTTCCGCAGCGCGAATATTCCATCGACGATCATTTCCAAGGTGAATGCAAGTTCAAGATACATGAGTGCGGCGGAGATTTTATCATTAAACGAAGCGATGGGGTGTTCGCCTATCAACTTGCGGTAGTGGTTGATGATGCCCTTATGGGAGTGACATCAGTGGTGCGCGGCATTGATCTTTTGAATTCGTGCCCAAAGCAGCGTTACCTACAAGAATGCTTGGGGCTTCCTTTAGTGGAATACGCCCATGTACCGCTTATCCTGGATGCAACAGGTCATCGCTTGGCCAAGCGCTCGAATGATACGAGCATAGAATACTTACGTACCGTAGGTGGCCATGATGCTCGTACCACGCTAGGATTTCTTGCTCATGAATGCGGTCTTATCGAAGAGGACCGACCGTGTACTATGGAGGAACTTGTTTCTCGGGTCGATCTATCGGCTCTATTGGGTCAACAGGAGATCCGACTGAAAAACATCAGGTGACCTTTCAAAGCGCGTTGACTATACCCAGGTTATGATCGCGCTCGATGCAAGGGCGATGCAGTAGAACGTCATGATCGCCACGTTCAATGTGGTGATCTGAGCCATAGCTCCATCGCGTGATGCCTGAACGAGGGGATTGGAAAGAAGCGCACGCAGTGTAGGGAACAGAGCCAGCACCATAAGTAAGATAAAGGGCATGCCAGGTCCATAAAAGATACCCACGACCGCAACGCAGATAAGTATCCATGCAATGACCATGGAGCGGTACGTTTTCACTGCGCGATCGCGGCCTAGAACAACTGAAGCTGTTCTACGCTGTGCGGGGATATCTTTTTCGATATCGCAGGTGTTGTTGGTGAAGAGGATCATGCCAATGCCGAACATGCACGGAAGCGCAACGAGCAGGACCAGCGGCTCGAGTATTCCGGAAAGCGCATAGCAGCATGCCAGAGGAATGAGGCCGCCCATAACGAAGCCGATGATCACTTCGCCGATCGGGAGGTAGGAGATAGGGGTTCTGCCTCCCGAATAGAAAACGATAGTAAGTGCGCCGATCACGCCGATGACTAAGAGCAGCCAACTTGTCTGCGAGGCAAGATATACTCCCAGACCAACTGCAACGACCAAAAGAGCAACACCGAATCCAAGGACGCTGCGGGGATTCAGGTTGTTATATACGAGCACCGCATCAAAGGCATCTTCCGAAGAGTTCTCTAAGGAATCGGTTCCTTTTTTGAAATCGGAATAGTCATTCAATACGTTCGCCGCAGATTGTGTTGCGATGCTCACACCCAAAAGCATGAGTGCATAGAGGATATTCAGCTTACCCGAGTAGGTAATACCGCAATATACGTATGACAGAAGCACCGGCGTAAGAGCGGCCGCCCATGTTTGGGGAGCAGCCAGCTGGAACGCAAGGGTGGGGGTGAAGCGGTCGTAGCGAGAAGATGGTCCCTTCACGCTCGGGCGGGAACGGTTCGCGCGCATTGATCTAGTTCCAGGTTTCTTTTCGATAGCCCGTGCAGCGCATAATAGCAAGCAGCTTATCGTCTTGATCGCGAATGATTATCTCGTTACGAACGATCTTGCGTGCGCGAGACACCTGAGTGCACGTTGCTGATACCGTGTCTCCGAGTTTCGCCGAAGCGATGAAGTCAATAGAAGCGTCAAGTGTTACAACGCTATTGGTGATGTACTGGTTCGCTGCACCGAAGGCGAAATCACCCAACGTAAAGTAGGCGCCACCCATGGGAATGCCTAATCCATTAAGGATGGACTCATCGATGACCATTTCGGTTTTAGCGTAGTTTTCACCCAGCTCGGTTACCACCATGCCGTTTTTTGCTGCAAAGCGGTCGGTTTTACAATACGGATCGGGTTCATGCTCAGTCATGAAAGACTCCTTCAATAATGCAGATGGTTTGTAAAAAACGCTAACCTCGAACGCGCTTGACCGTATCTTCCAATGAAGCAAGGGAACCTTGTTCGAAATTCTCACAAGTCATGATAGTAGCACCAATATGGGCCATATCGGTAATATTTGCTTTTTGGACTTCGTCATTTCTTGAAGAGGTGCAGTCCTCAAGAACCACGACGTTGTAATCAAGCGAGAGGGCATCGTAGCACGTGGTGCGGATGCAGTTAGGGGTCGTGGTGCCCGCAAGAAGCACGGTATTGATATCGCGTTCCTTTAGTAATGCATCAAGATCAGTTCGAAAGAACGCAGAGAAACGTGGTTTTATAAGAGTGATGTCGCCATCGACAGGAGCGAGTTCAGCGGGCTCTTCATGGGAACACGGATCTAGAGCGGCACTCGAGAGCGCACGGTCGGTAAGCCACGTGTCATAGCGTGTCGTCTCAACATCAGAGCCATCAGCTTTATATGAACGAATGGCATGCACTACGAGAATATTGTGTCTTCGAGCATAGTCCAGCGCACGAGCGCATACAGGGACGGTGCTGGCAGCACCAGCTACACAAAGAGAGGACGCGGCTTCAATAAAGCCACGCTGCATATCAATAAGGATAAGAGCGCAATGTTCGTGAGCTACCATAGATCTCTTCTAGCTTTACATAAGATATATTATCAATACTTATAGCATACAGGCGGGGAAGACCTAGGAAGAAACCCCACTTGATCCAAAGCCCCCTTTACCACGCTCAGAATCATGAAGTTCTTCGACTTCATTGAAATGAACGTTCTCTACTTTCATGATGACGAGCTGCGCAATACGATCGCCAATGTTGATCTGTATTGGATTTGCTGGATCAAGATTGATGGCGATCACCTTGATTTCACCACGGTAATTGCTATCGATGAGCCCTGGTGCATTTACCACTGATAAGCCTTGCTTGATGGCAAGACCGCTACGCGGCACAACGAAGCCGGCATATCCAAAGGGAATTTCCAGAGAAAGTCCGGTTGATATAAGCGTGCGCTCAAATGGCTTCAGTTCAATATCTTCAGTTGCATGGAGATCGTATCCTGCATCCCCGTTGTAGGCATTTTGCGGGATGACGGTTGCGTCACAGAGGCGCTTCGCGGGAACGGTAAGTATATCGCTCATGATTAGAATCCTTTCAGGGCATCACGAAATTCATCAATGTTCTTGAAGTCTTTATAGACGCTCGCAAAACGGATATAAGCAACTTCATCGACCGCTGCAAGGCGTTCTAAGGCCATATCTCCGAGCGCTTTAGAGGTTATCTCACGTTTTGAAGTATTACGGAGCTCTGCTTCTATATCGTCGATCAGCTGATAGATCTGTTCGGGAGAAACGGGACGTTTTGCACACGCCTTAAGCAGCCCGCGGAACAATTTGTCTCGGTCGTACGCTTCCGATGACCCATCTGATTTCGTAATAAGAAGCGGAGTTGATTCGGTGTGCTCATAGGTCGTAAAACGAGAACCGCAGGAAAGGCACTCTCTCCTGCGGCGAATAGATGAACCGTCTTCAACGGGACGCGAATCTACGACCTTTGACTCTGCATTACCACATGATGGACAGCGCATGAGAACTCCTTAAAAAGAAAATGCTCATGCAATTATACAAGATATAGTGGTCAAACCTATGCGCCGATAAGAATCATAACAAGAGCAAAAGCGGAAGTTGCGATAAAGCCCCTTATGTAGATGCTGCGAGTAGCATCAGAATACTTACGGTGAGCCGCCGCATTTCGCGGGGCAACCACTGAGGATTCATTCACCCTTGAGCGATCAGCCGTGCGGATCTGCCTTTTTGCTGAATCAAAATGACTTGCGCTGTTCTGCATATGCTTCGGTTCAAAGGAGATGATAGATGCCTTAGGACGAGGATGCTGTTCGGCTTTTAATGCGGCGGTGCCTTCAGTGCGATATACGGTTCGTTCGTTTCCCATGGCGTCCTCCTTATTGGCATGGAACTTTTGTTCGTGTATACTGTAAATCGAACATATGTTCCTGTCAATAAAAAAACGAACCTTTGTTCGTATATGAAAGGATTATCCATGGAAGCGCCCCTTACAAAGCGTCAACGTTCGGTGTACGAATTCATCGAATCGTACATACAAGAAAAGGGTTTCGGTCCTACGGTGCGCGAAATCGCAGAAGCAGTGCACCTCTCTTCCCCATCGACGGTCCATGTTCATTTGAAGACCTTGGAGGAAAAGGGCTACATAGAGCGCGATCCTCTTAAATCGCGTTCTATTTCGCTTCCTCATAGTGCAGTATCTTCGATTTCCTTCGGCGCTGAGGGTTCAGATAATACGCTTTCCTTGCCTTTAGTGGGCAACGTTGCTGCGGGAGAGCCTATTTTGGCTGAGCAGAACATCGAATCTACCATGACGCTTCCTACAGAATTAGTAGGTGATGCGGCTTCATTCATTCTATCGGTCCATGGCGATTCAATGATAGAAGCGGGTATCAACGATGGTGACTACGTTGTGGTCAAGCAGCAGAACGTTGCACGCAATGGAGAGATCGTGGTTGCCCTGATCGATGATGGTGCAACGGTAAAGCGCTTCTATAAAGAAGCCGATCATATCCGTTTACAGCCTGAGAACTCGCGCCTCGAACCCATCATCACGCGTGACTGCGCTATTGTCGGCAAAGTCGTTGCGGTTCTTAGAAAGGTGTACTAGGGTCTCTATTTCGCTGCAGTGAACGGCTTTAAGCGTGAAGCAGCCTGTGCATTAGCGCGCAGTATTAGACGAGTCCCCGTCTCTTCGTATGATTCGCTCAAAATGGTACAGCGCTGATGCACGAACGATACCAGGTCGCCTCGATCGTATGGAACTACGATTTCAAGTAGCTCATCCTGGGCAGAGGCCACGCTTCCTATGCGATGGATCAACTCATCAAGCCCTTCACGGGTCTTGGTGGAAGTAAATACCGCGTGAGGGAAACGAACGCGCAATGCTTCGTATTGAGCTTCACCTAGAAGATCACGTTTATTGAATACCTCTATACGGCCTATTTCTTGAGCTCCGATCTGCTCTAGGACCATATTGACCGTATCGATCTGCTGTGCATGCTGAGGATCCGATGCGTCGACCACATGAAGGATCAAATCGGCACCATTGATCTCATCAAGAGTGGACTTGAATGCTTCGACAAGAGTCGTGGGAAGCTTTTGAATGAACCCGACCGTATCCGTCAGGGTCACTTCCCTTCCCTCTGGTAGCACGAGCTGTCTTGTCGTGGAATCAAGCGTTGCGAACAGCTTGTCATAACTCAGTACTTCGGACCCAGTTATCGCGTTCAGCAGGCTGGATTTTCCCGCGTTGGTATATCCAGCGAGCGCTACCTTGAATACTCCTGATTCTTTTCTGCGCTTTCGCTGCAGATCGCGCTTCTTAGATACGTTCGCCAATTCACGCTTAATAGAGGTAATGCGATTTCGGATAAGACGACGGTCAACTTCAAGCTGGCTTTCGCCTTCACCAAAACGCGATCCAACGCCACCACCCATGCGATTTGATGCAAGATGAGCCCACATGCCTCTCAGGCGTGGATAGAGGTACTGGTTCTGCGCGAGACGCACCTGAAGGCGCCCCTCTTTGCTGGAGGCATGGAGGGCGAAAATATCAAGGATCAAGGCGGTGCGATCAATAATCTTTGCGCTCTTCCCTACGACTTTTTCGATATTCGATTGCTGAGACGGGGTCAATTCGTCGTCAAAGATGACGACATCAGCTGCATATGATCGCGCAAGATCGGCGATCTCTTCGGCTTTACCGCTTCCTACGAACGTGCGTGGGTTGGGTGACTCGAGACGTTGTGTGGTTTGTGCGACCGTATCTGCACCAGCGGTCCACGCTAAACGTTCCAGCTCCGCAAGAGAAGATTCCAATGACCATTCTTGATTCGGTCGGTCGACCCCGACGAGGATCGCACGCTCGCGGGGTTTTTCCATGATGGTCGCAGGACCATGTTGTTTAACGTCATCGAAAAAGTATTCAGCCATTGAACCTCAGCTTATACCTCGACAACTCCTGTGAAAGATTGTCGAGCCGGACCAGTCATATATACATGGTTGTTAGTATCCCATGAAATCGCAAGAGTACCACCTCGTAAGTGGACAAAATTTTCTCGCTTTGAACGTCCGGTAAGCACGGATGCTACAAGACTCGCGCAAGCTCCCGTGCCACAGGCGAGCGTTTCGCCGCAACCACGCTCGTATACGCGCATATGAAGACCGTCGGAGCCCATTTCAATGAACTCAATGTTGCACTTCGCGGGAAAGGTCTCATGTGATTCGAAGTACGATCCGATCTTATCAACATTAAGCGTCTCTAGAGAATGGTGCGAGCTGACAAAGCACTCATCGGACATCTGATCCATGTTATCAAGGAAGCAGATCGCATGAGGATTACCCATCGAAACACAAGTGAATGCAAAGGTCCCCCACGGTGAATCGAGTTCTTCGCTCTGAACGCATCCTCCAGGAACAAATGAGGAAGACGATGCGGGAAGAGCGGTTGGAATACGAGCAGGATCGAAAATGGGTTCATCCATATCGACTGTCGCCGTATCGAACGCCCCTTCATCGTCGCAGGTGAACGTAAGGGAAAGTGGACCGCGCTTAGTGTCTGCAACAAATGAGTTGGATGCTTCATTCAGATAACCATGGTCATAGAGGAACTTCGCGAAGCAGCGAATGCCATTACCGCACATTTCCGCAAGCGTGCCATCGGAATTGATGTAATGCATATAGGCACTACATTCCTCACGCTGAGAAGGACGAACGAGAATCACTCCATCGGCGCCAACACCAAAATGACGATCGCAGAGCAGGGCTACCTGTTCAGGTGACAAATCAAGCGTTCGAGAAAAATCGTCAATGAATACAAAATCATTTCCAAGGCCGTGTAGTTTAGAGAAAGGTATCTGCATGAATGCTCCTTGATCAACGTTTTACAAGGATATTGTAGACTCCTGTTGGTAACGCTCGACGATGGACTCAATGATTTGATCAGTTGTTAATATATCCGCATCAAGGGGCGTTAAGCGCGAATCACGTCTGAGCCAAGTGCGTTGGCGTTTTGCGTAGCGCCTTGTAGCGGTCTTTATCTGCTCAATAGCGTCATCTAGAGATGTATCGCCATCAAGATACGCAACTATTTCCTTGTACCCGATGGCCTGCGGCGCGGTCAGAGCGCTGCGCAACCCTTTATCCAGGAGAGATTCGACTTCTTGCACAAGGCCCATTTCGATCATGCGATCAACGCGAATATTGATGCGCTCTGCCAAGAGAACGGGATCGCGCATAAGAGCGAACCGCAACGATGACACAACTTCGGGTAATTCGCGCATATCTTTTACCTGGTCTGCATAAGAAATGCCCTGTTCGAACATTTCGAGAGCACGCACTACTCGTCGCGTGTTATTCGGGTGGATACGGGAGGCGGATTCGGGGTCTTTGCGGTACAACTCATCCCAAAGCGCCTGGGAGCCATATGTCTTGGCGAAGGACTCGTATTTATCGCGCACTTCGTTGTGCGTCTGTTCTCCTTTAGGAAAACGCATATCTTCAAGGACAGCTTGCACATAAAGGCCTGTACCTCCGCAAAGTACAGGAACCTTATCGCGTGACGAGATGTCCTTTATCGAAGTGCGCGCAAGTGTTTGGAACAACTGCACGGAGAACACCTCACCCGGCTCCAGAATATCAATGAGATGATGAGGGACCTTTTGTTCGCTAGCGGAAAGTTTCGCTGTGCCGATATCCATGCCACGATAGACCTGCATCGAATCAGCGGATATTACTTCCCCATCCAATATACGTGCGACCTCTTGGGCAACCTCGGACTTACCTGACGCGGTAGGGCCTAATATGGCTATGACACGGGGTGTCACGCGATGATCTCCCCTCGCAAATACCATGCGCGCGCTTCCTCAATGCGAACCTGAACGAAGGTACCCTTAAGGTCCTCCAATGAACGTCTATCCGGGATACGAGCATGAACGGTTTGGTTCTTGGGGCTACGACCGGTGAGTATACGCGGATCACGCTTCGATGCGCCTTCAACGAGTACAGAGACGACTGTCTGTGCATCGATTTGATTCACGTCTAGTGCGCGATCCTGCACCAGGTCGACTAAGCGTTCGAAACGATCCTGTATTACCTCATGAGGAGTATCGTCTACCATGCGCGCAGCGGGGGTTCCTTCTCGTTTGGAATAAAGGAAGGTAAATACCTGATGGTATCCCACTTGATTGATGAGGTCGTACGTTTGCTGGAAATCCTCCTCAGTTTCTCCCGGGAAACCGACAATGATATCGGTTGAAAGTGCGATATCGCTTCGAACTGCACGGAGCTTATCGATGATCCCAAGATAATGCTCGCGAGTGTAGCGACGGTTCATTGCGTTAAGGATCGCATTCGATCCCGACTGAACCGGCAAATGAAGAGCTGGCATAAGATTATCAAGTTCACCGAAGGCGCGGATCACTTCATCGTTGAGGTCCTTCGGATGCGAAGTAGCGAATCGAATACGTTCGATTCCCGTATCTGACACCGCACGGAGCAGCTTTGCGAATTGCGGCTCGCCATACAGATCGCGTCCGTAAGAGTTCACGTTCTGTCCAAGGAGGGTTATTTCCTTCACCCCATCGTTACGAAGGGATACCGCATCGGCGAGAATATCTTCTAAGGGACGAGATTTTTCGCGACCTCGCACGTAGGGAACGATGCAGTAGGTGCAGAAGTTGTTGCAGCCAATAGATATAGGCAGCCATGCTGACCACTGAGATTCACGTTCGCAAGGTAAGTTAGTAGGAAATGACGAAGCTTCGCTTAGTACCTCGACCTGATGGTCTTCAGTGGTAATGGCTTCTTGAATCAAACGCGGCATGCTCGCTAGATTAAATGTTCCGAATACCACGTCAACATGAGGCAGTTTTTCTACAAGTTGCTCTCCGTCACGTTGGCCAATGCACCCTCCGATGACTACGATGCGCTTCGAAAGGGGCGATCGGGAACGAAGGGGAACGTTCTTCAATGATGCGACCTGCCCCATAAGACGCACATCAGCAGCCTCACGTACGCAGCAGGTAACGAAGATGATAATGTCAGATTCTTCAACGGTATGAACCTGTTGAGAGCCGAGTGCAGAGAGCATACCCACGATGCGCTCTGAGTCGTTCTTGTTCATTTGACAGCCAAAGGTGACAACTGAGAAGGTTGTTTCGTTCAATACCGAATTGGAAATGTCGTTCCAATCGGGAATATGCGTAAGAGGAGACGAAATATGAGATGCGTCAAGGCGTTGTAACTCGGTCACAGAAGGAATGCTCCCTTCAGAATATCGATGGTCTCGCTTTAAAAACTACAGGACTGTTTCAGGAGAAGAAATACCCGTGCGTGGTTCAACGGAAAAACGAATAGCAGTTCGGTACTCACCATCAATGACGATATCTGCAAATGAAGGAACACAGACTATTTCAATGCCTACTGGAGATAAGAACCCTCGAGAAATGGCGATCGCCTTGACCGCCTGGTTCACTGCGCCAGCGCCAACCGATTGTATTTCGACGGGAACGCCATCTTTCATCATGCCCGCAATGGCGCCCGCAACGGAAGCCGGAGATGACTTGGATGATACTTTGAGGCATTCTGCCTGAGGCATTTCATTCGATGAATTACCCAGTGTTTCGTTCATGACATGGTTCTTTCAGAGTACGTTCTATACTACGTTTAAGGTTGCATCTAGAGAAAAATTTCATGTATGCCGCCCTATTTTAGACATTTACTTCGCTTCACGCAATGAAGCATCCCTAAACGTCCTCTTCGGTTCGGTCGGCAGAAATAAACGGGATACGGATCCGCAGTTCATTTCCTTGCACCTGTGTCGATATCTCATCAGGAGAATCGAGATAGTATTTTTCCGCGAGTCGGACATAGGCATCATGTACGGCATTATTGAATTCATGCAGATCTTCCGATGTGATCTTAACTGAGCGCTTCTTTTGCTTTGTAGAAGGCTTCTGAGGACGATCCGTTCGAGCATCTGAAGTAAGAAGCTCCAAATGAAGTGGGAGCGGCTCGATCTCTCCATTGAGAATACGACGCGCGGTCCGCGTTGAAATAGGAAGCCCAAATTCATTTGCAAGTTGAGCAAGCGATTCTGCATCGTCTACGTACGCGAATCGATAAATGTACGGAGTGGATTCATCGAATGTTTCGAATACGGTAGTCAGGCGTGATGCAGCTGATGAGCCAAGTGAATACAGCGTTGCGACAATGGCGGCGCTACTTCCGAGGTATACCGAAATGCGTGAGCGCTCGTCTATCGCGAATTCCATGACCATACGGGCGATATTATGAGGCCCTCTCAGAAGCGGTTTTCCTTCGTTGTCTTGAGAGACAATGGGAAGGGTCGATTGATCGCGTTTTTCGGTGAGCTCAGATTGGAGTGATGTGACCGAAAAAATCGAACCGAGGCCCGTTGATGAAGCAACAATGTGGGCATCTTTCACATTCTGCTTGATCGAATACAGCGCCATGCCGCGGCCATGTACCCCCCATCGGTCATCATGAAATGAATCGAGCTTAGACGTGACGAAGGGCTCGAAGATCGTATCATGCATCGACAGAGGAACTCCATCGCCGTCATCGAGCATGGTGAGCCTTCGTGTCGCACCATCGACCCATGTTGCAACGAAGATAGCACGTGCATGGGCATCACGCGCATTACGAAGCATTTCGAGTACGACGTCTTCAAAGGATCGAATGTCTTGTTTCGCCTGGCGTCGTTGAGCTTCGGCAGCTCGTAGGCGCACGAACCCATGGCCAAGATCATCTTGTACTCTGAGGAACTCATCTCCTGAAAATTCTTCGACAAAGTCTTGCAGCGTTTTACTCATGGTGCATTACCTTACAAAAACACCCATGCATAACTGCATGGGTGTGAATTTTGGTGACAATAGACGCTATTTAGCGTAATCGACCGAACGCGTCTCGCGAATTACGACGACCTTTACCTGTCCGGGATACTTCGTTTCGTTCTGAATCTGCTGAGCGATATCGTGTGCCAATACCGTTACGTGAGCCTCATCAACCTGTTCAGGGCTTACGATAACACGTACTTCACGACCCGCCTGAATGGCATGGGTACTCTCAACACCAGGATGCGAATTGGCGATCTCTTCGAGCTTCTCCAGGCGCTTAATATACGATTCGATGTTCTCTTTGCGGGCACCTGGGCGCGCTGCAGATACCGCGTCAGCTGCCTGCACCAGAACGTCGAGCACCGAACGAGGCTCAACATCATTATGATGCGCTTCGATGGCATGGACGATGGTGGCATCTTCCCCATAACGACGTGCCAGGTCTGCACCGATAACCGCATGCGATCCTTCGATCTCATGATCGACTGCCTTGCCAAGGTCGTGCAAAAGACCAGCACGTTTTGCTGGGATGGGATCAAGATCCAACTCGGAAGCCATCATGGCGCAAAGATACGCGACTTCGAGTGAGTGGTTGAGTACGTTCTGCCCATAGGAAGTACGGTAACGCAAACGACCAAGGATCTTTTCAAGTTCAGGATGAAGATCATGGATACCCGTATCGAACGTTGCCTGCGCAGCAGCATCTTTGATCTGCTGATTAACGTATTTTTCAGCCTTGTGGAACATCTCTTCAATTCGCGCGGGATGAATGCGGCCATCACTGATGAGGTTCTGCATCGTCACGCTTGCGATCTCGCGACGCACGGGATCGTGAGAAGATACGGTCACGCACTCCGGCGTGTCATCGATAATGAGATTAGTACCCGTGATCTGTTCGAAGGAGCGAATATTGCGTCCTTCGCGACCAATAATGCGTCCTTTAAGATCGTCAGAGGGAATATGAATGGTTGAAACGGTGATCTGAGACGTGTAGTCCGCCGCAAGGCGCTGGATAGCAACGCTGAGGATCTCGCGAGCTTTTTTGTCAGCTTCAGCCTTAGTACGTGCTTCGGAATCACGAATGATGGCAGCAGATTCGTGTACGACTTCCTCTTTAAGACCGTCAAGCAATTCGGTCTTCGCTTCTTCGGAAGTAAGTCCTGCTACTCGCTCAAGATGATAGGTAGCTTCCTTTTCCGCTTTTTCAACGTCTTTGATGCGGCGATCGACCTGGCCTTGCAGTGAAGAGATCTGATGTTCGCGATGATCAAGTGCCTCAATGCGCTTATCGAGGCTCTGCTCGCGCTGATTGACGCGATTTTCCGCGCTGCGCACTTCGCGCATACGCTCTTTGCTTTCCTTTTCAGCGTCTTGCTTTAGCTTGAGAACCTCATCCTTTGCTTCAACGAGAGCCTCACGTTTGAGGTTCTCCGCTTCACGACGAGCATCAGCAAGGGTCGTTTGAGCTTCATTGGTGGCAGCGTCATTGCGGTCCTTCTGTATCTTTTGCAAAAGAAAATACGCGACAATGAAACCTATTACGAGAGCCACCAGAGCGGCCACGATAATTTCAACCATTGAACTCCCTTTCGTTCAAATAACGTTTTTAGTACGAGAGCCACGGACACAAAAAATGCCCTGGTACACCGGGGCAAGAGCACACGCCACTATATTAAACAGCGGTATTCATTTGTAATAAATATAGTAAGTACCGTATAAAGTACGTAAGCTCAAGCAATACGATAATAGCCAAAATCGCTTTTTTTGACTAGAGCAAACAAGTGGCGAACACAGAATATGCGGTAAAAAGCACCTCTCAATTTACCGCATAGAGCCTGAACAGTTGATCTGATACCACTCCCGAGCCACTTCGCTTGCTAATTGCGAAGTGTATCCGGCGCGAATGAGCTTACCGTACGCTGCCTGTAATTTGTTCTTTGCGCGTGGTGGCTTACGGCACAATAACCCAAGTGCCGTATCACGTTGCGAAACACGCGTCGAGAGATACGCATCAGGGAAGCCAGGTAGTTGGGCTTCCGGATCAATGTCGTGGGACTTTAGCTCGCGAATGATACCCGCAAGACCCTTTCCTGCATTCAAACGCGAGCGAACTAATATATCCGCGAATCGCTGATCATTAAGATAATTGCAACGTAGCGCCCGCTCAATGGACTGATCGGCTATAGACCCGCTGAACCCGTCTTTTAGTAAGCGGTCACGCACTTCCCTTATCGAGCGATCACGCACTTTGACCAATCGCTCGATTTTCTTAAATGCATCATGAGGTGTTTTACCCTCATCTGCTAAAGCACTGCCCTGAGATAGGTCTTCCGTTGTCCATGAAAGTGGATCCAGAGAAGATGGAGGGCATGATAGTGCAGGAGCAGGTGATGCGCTCCGTTTTGTACCAAGCAGGTTCTCCACGTAACGCTTGTCGATATAGACCATTGATAAGCCTATTGCTCTACAGAAGCACTTGCTTGCTCTCCGACGAGCGGCAGTTCATATTCAGCACGGATCTTATTTTCGATCTCATCACGTACGTCAGGGGTTTCGCGTAAAGTACGCTTAGCCGCTTCCCTGCCCTGACCCAGACGCTCATCACCATAGTTGAACCAGGAGCCGCTTTTCTTGACAATGCCTGCTTCAACTCCCATGTCAAGGATGCAGCCTTCCTTGGAAATGCCTTCTCCATACATGATGTCAAATTCTGCCTGACGAAACGGTGGTGCGACCTTGTTCTTTACGACCTTCGCACGAACGCGATTGCCAACGAATTCGCCATCTTTCTTTACAGAATCGAAGCGACGGACGTCAATGCGAACGCTTGAATAGAACTTCAGAGCACGACCACCCGTTGTGGTTTCGGGGTTACCGAACATTACACCGATCTTTTCACGGAGCTGATTAATGAAGATGCAAGTGGTGTTCGAACGGGACAAGGAGCCAGCGAGCTTACGAAGCGCCTGACTCATAAGACGCGCCTGCAGACCGACGGTGGTATCACCTATTTCCCCTTCGATTTCCGCGCGTGGAACCAGTGCGGCAACTGAGTCGATAACGACGCAATCAATAGCTCCAGAGCGCACGAGCATATCGCAGATCTCAAGTGCTTGTTCGCCGGTATCGGGTTGGGAGATGAGCATTTCATCCACGTCAACACCCAGTTTTGCCGCATATACCGGGTCAAGGGCATGTTCGGCATCGATAAATGCAACAACACCGCCTGCAGCTTGCGCTTCGGCAATGATGTGCAAAGCAATAGTGGTCTTACCACTTGATTCAGGACCATAGATCTCAACGATACGACCACGAGGAACACCACCGATTCCCAACGCGATATCAAGCGGGAGCGCTCCAGTAGGAATGACCCCTATCTGAAGATCGGTTGATTCACCCAGCTTCATGATGGAACCTTTACCGAATTTCTGTTCGATCTGATCGGTCGTTATTTTGAGAGCATTATTTTTGTCCTGGCTCATTTGTGTTCCTCCAAAAAGGCATAGTGCATGTGACGTAACGAGAATACACGAACAGGTGTTCGTATGCAAGAGGTATCTTGCTATGAGTGCATCATAGATGGGTCTTTCTCATGTTTTGTGGATAGGAACCTGAAATCAACCTCAAATAAAATGCAAATCTAACGCACATCACCGATGGTTGGCTCGACCGTCGGTGATGTGCGACGAATACGGTGCACGTGGATCAGTCGCTATGAGCAGGACCCGAACTACGCGAGGGGTCGATTCCGTAAGCAAGTAACTGCAAGGCGAATTGAACGGTCTGGCTTCGCACTGCATCACGATCACCATCAAAGTGGCGCACAAAGGCCTGCACCCCATCTGAAGTAGAGAGCCCGAACCAAACGGTGCCGACCGGTTTGCCGGGAACCTCCCCACCTGGTCCTGCAATGCCGGTAACGGATACCGCAATATCACTCTTGCAGGCCTGACGCGAACCGTGCGCCATCTCACGTGCGACTTCTTCGCTTACCGCCCCAACCCGCTCAAGATCAGATTCGTCAACACTCAGAAGCGCTTTTTTCACTTCATTCGAATAGCTAATAATGCCACCCTCTACGACATCCGAGCTTCCCGGGATCGCGGTAAGCGCTCCCCCTATCAACCCACCAGTGCAGCTTTCCGCTGTTGAAAGCAAGCATCCATTTTCCCTTGCGAGTTCGATGAGTTGACTCGCTTGCGTACGAAGGTCATCGCTCAAAACGATCCCGTCATGCGTGAAAGATAATTCATTGGACAAAGCACTTTCTTCGGATTCATGATCAGAATCGAACACCGAATGCGAAGAACGGGTGGTAAGCCCGAATACAGGAGCACATTTGATGAAGTAATCGCACATGGAGACGATCGTGAGGACAAGGGCCACGATCATGAAGAACCAAGAAACAAGATACATGGTGGTTCCCATATGCGCATGGAGAGACAGTAGTACCGGAGAGCCTTTTATGATGAAGAGCAAAATGGCTATGATCTGGAATACCGTTTTAGCTTTGCCATACCAACTTGCCGCAACGACAACTCCATGAGTGGCAACGAGCATCCTGAGTCCTGAAACAATGAATTCACGGCTCAAGATAACAAGGGCGACCCAGGAAGGCAGCAGTTGCAATTCGATAAGCGCTAAAAGCGCTGCGGCGACAAGGATCTTGTCAGCGAGCGGATCGATGAATTTACCGAAATTCGTTACTTCGTGGCGGCTACGAGCTAAATACCCATCCACTGCATCAGTGCAGGACAAGACGGCGAAAATAAAAGCGGCGATCCACGGTTTCCATAGTTCTGCTTCAGGCCATGCAGGAAAATAATCTGGCCAAGGAGAAATGAACGCGACGACGAATATGGGCACCAGAAGAATGCGCGTCATGGTAACGATATTCGCGGGGGTCCAGAACGCATATTCCCCACTTTGCTCGTTAGTCACGTGTTGCCTCCATTTCGTATAGCAAGGTATCGGAAATGACAGCGGGGACCATTTCTCCGACTTCGCATCCATCAATGTAGGTCACCCCGTCTACATCGGGAGCCTGAGCCTGGGTTCTTCCGAACAATTGACCATCTTCTTCAGCACCAAGCACAAGAACGTCACACGAAGTGCCTATGCGACCAGAAATGCGCTGAGATGATACCGCATCTGCGATATCTCTTAGTGTTTGTAAACGATCCTGCTTCGTTTCGTCATCTATCTGATCGGGCAATTCTGCGGCGGGGGTACCATCTTCAGGCGAATAAGCGAAGATGCCTACGTAATCAAAGGCGGTTTCGGCTACGAAATCGCACAGATCCTCGAATTGCTCATCGGTTTCACCAGGGTAGCCGACTATAAGCGTAGTGCGTAAAGTGATATCGGGTATGCGATCGCGCAAGCGCGCCACAAGCGCTTCGTATTCAGCGCGAGAACCGCGGCGATTCATGGAAGAGAGAATATCTGAATCGCAATGTTGCAGAGGAATATCCAAATAACTGCATATATTCGAGTGAGCAGCCATGACCCGAACGAGCTCATCAGTAAGGCCAGCAGGCTGTAAATACATCACGCGGAACCATGTAGCGGGGTACGCATTAGCTATACGATCAAGCAGAGATGCAAGGGTCTCACGTGGCGTTAGATCAAGACCCCAAATACCCGAGTCCTGCGCGATGAATACGATCTCTTTCGCTCCCCCATCGATCTTCTCTTTAACGTCACGCTCGATCTGGTCGAAAGAAAAGCTGTGGTAGGGGCCACGAATCAGTGGAATGGTGCAGAACGAACAATGCCTGCTACACCCATCGGAGATCTTCACATATTCACTTGGCTCATAAGTGAACGATACCGTTCGCTGCATTCGAGATGAATCGTGCTGAAGAAGATCGTCCATTACATGAACAATGGCGCTCTCTTGAGCACAAGGAACGAAACGGTCGGCCTCAGTGAGTTCTGCCTCTAATTCTGCTCCAAATCGAGCGGGCATGCATCCACTTACGACCAGCTTTGTCACACCAGCTTTTACGTCTTCCATTGACGATATATCGAGAACGGTATCAATGCTCTCCTCGATCGCAGGTTGGATGAAAGCGCAGGTGTTCACTACGATGGCATCACACGGCTCATCGAGAGTGCAGATCTCGTATCCTGCGCGAACAAGATCCTGCTGCATTTGAGCGGAATCTTGTTCGTTCTTCGCGCAACCTAAGGTAAGGAACGCAACACGCTTTGTCATGGGATCACGACGCGATCTAGCGATAATTGACGAACTGCAGTGGTTGACCATAATCCTGGTCTTTAAGGAACGTGATGACCTCTTGCAAGGTATCGATCTTCGGTCCAGAAACACGAAGCTTATCGCCTTCGATGGTCACCTTCACCTTCAGCTTGGTCCCCTTGATGTCCTTATTGATCTTGCCTGCCGTATCGCGGTCGATCCCTTCGAGGATCTGCGCTGTCTGCCGAACAGTGCCACCGGTCGCAGCTTCTAGCTTGCCCCATTTAAGAGCATTGAGCTCGATCCCACGCTTGATGAGCTTCGAGGTAAGCACATCAATGACCTGCTTGCATACAAAATCACTCGGTGCGGAAACGGTAATGGATTTACCGCTCTTATCCAGGGAGATATCAGAACCCGAATCCTTTAAATCGTAGCGCTGGGTCAGTTCTTTTTTTGCCTGACCATAAGCGTTGTCGATCTCTTGCATATCAATCTGAGAAACAACATCAAAGCTGGAATCTTTTGCCATGACTATCCTTTCAATTACGTATTCAACCTATTGTATGTGAGAAACAGCTATTCGCTTGAACTTCCCGAAGAACTGTTCGAATTCGAAGAAGTGCTGTCAGTATTATTCGATGTATTAGCAGAGGTGCTGGCCGGGCGCGTTGCATTAGGATGCGCGTCATACCAAGCATTCAGAATTTCTTCGAACGTGAAAGTCTGGTTAATGATTCCAGAACTATTCGTACTCAATTCAACGGCTTCATCATTGATATATACCGTCACCCCTGCGGTTTCGGTCGAGACGAAACGTATAGTGCCTGATGAAGTATACGTTTGCTGCGCCGGACCACTCACTGTTGCCGATTCTTGCGTTGCATCGTCAACATATACTTCGATGTACGATTCGTTTCCGTCAGCAACTTCATAACGAAGAGTGAATTCAGTAGGAGCCGTTTCCGTTTCCACGGGCGCAGTATCTTGCGTTTCGGTCTGTTGCTCCTGCTGGGATGTGCTATTCACGCCTGTTACGGGAATATTAGTTTGAGGTTGGCTTTGATGACTGAGGGTCATCGCAACAATAAGTATGATAACGATAACAACAATAGCAACTGCAGCGATGATGACATTACGCTGCTTGTTGGGATTAGGGATGTTCTTCGGTGCAGCATAAAGATTGGTATAACGCCCCTCAGTCATTGCTGAACGGCGAGCACGATGCGCGACCGGAGCATTGCCGCGAGTCGGCATAGGCGGCGTTCTGGGTTCATCGATGTTCTGAGAGTACACACGCCGACCTAGCCCGTTCGAGCTACCATCATAGAGGTTCTTTTCCCGCATACGAGACGATGAGGTGTTTCGCGCAGAACGAGAGGTGCGACTCCCCCGCACCTTCTGCATTTCATCAGTTTGACCCGAGTTACGGGATCGACGATACGGTTCGTCGTACATCTGTATTGCGCCAGCGACGGTTTTTTGGGCTCTCTCGACCTGGTAGGCATACTCTTGATCGAGGTACATACGACTAACATCTTGAGCATTTAAGCCAAGAAGACGAGCGTAAGCAATGATCATATTACGCGCATAACCACGTGAAGGCATGCGTGAAAAATCACTGTTCTCAATAGCGACTATGATATCTTGGCGAATTCGAAGATTCCGGGAAACCGTCGCCAGATCAAGTCCCCTGGCTAAACGCGCTTCCTTAAGCACGTCACCGAAGCTGATGTGGTGCATCAAGTACCCCCGAAACAAACTCACGAATCATTTTCTTCAAACGCACGAAGCGTTTCTAACTCCAACGGATCAACAAGTACTTCACGCGGCTTAGAGCCATTGGGCGGACCAACGATCCCCTTTGCTTCAAGGAGATCCATAATGCGACCCGCTCGCGAATAGCCGACGCTCAATCGCCTTTGCAAATTAGATGTTGACCCCACCCCGGAAGATACCACTATTTCGGCAGCATCCCAAACCAATGGATCATCCGATGAATGAGCCGACCCTCCCGATCCGTCAGGCGAAGAATCCCCCAACGTAATAAGGTTCGTCTTCAGGATATCATTATGGTATTCGGGCTCACCTTGTAACTTCAGTTTCTCCACGACAGCTGCAATCTCATCTTCCGACACGAAACAGCCCTGAATACGTTGTGGCTTTGCGAGCTCTGGTTTCGAAAGCAGAAGATCACCCAGACCAATGAGGTTCTCTGCGCCCGGCGTATCGAGAATAACGCGTGAATCAATACCAGAAGCCACGTTAAAAGCAATACGATTGGTAATATTCGCTTTGATAAGACCGGTCACCACATTGGTCGACGGGCGCTGGGTCGCAACGATCAAGTGAATACCCGCCGCACGAGCGAGCTGCGCCAAACGTGAGATCGAGAACTCGACTTCCTTACCAACGTTCATCATGAGGTCAGCAAGCTCATCGATAACGATAACAATGTAGGGCATTTCCTGGAGCTGGGTCTCATCCTCTTCTGTTCCCTGCTGGACCTTTGCATTGTATTGCCCGATATTGCGCGCTCCAATACCGGAAAAGATCTTGAGGCGACGCTCCATTTCGGCAACCGCCCACGAAAGAGCGCTGGCTGCTTCACGCGCTTCTGTAACTACCGGAACATAAAGATGAGGGATCCCGTTATAAGGAGTGAACTCAACGCGCTTCGGGTCGATCATGATCATGCGCACCTCCGAGGGCGTTGCTCGCATAAGGATGGACATGATCATCGCATTAATGGATACCGACTTACCCGAGCCAGTAGTACCGCCGATCAGCAGATGAGGCATGGTAGCAAGATCGCTTACGATGTTGTTCCCCTCAACATCACGTCCAATAGCGATCTGTAACGGACCTTTCGGCGCATCCTTGATGACATCCCCAAGTAGAACCGTTTCGCGTTTCTTGTTAGGGACTTCAATGCCTACATAGTTCGTTCCAGGGATCGGCGCAAAAATACGTACGCCTGGAGCAGCAAGAGCAAGGGCGATATCGTCAGTCAAATTGGAAACGCGGTTCACGCGCACACCACTGGGAAGGTCGACTTTGAATAAGGTCACCGTAGGACCGTGGATCCAGTCGACGACAGTAGCCGGAACACCGAAATCACCCAAGGTATCCTGGAGGAGCATACCTGTCTCACGTAACGAAGACTCGCTCTCGCGCGAAACCTTAGCACCCTTACTGCTGCTGAGCAAAGACATGCTCGGAAGCTCGAAGCCCTCGGAAGGCTTAGGGATGGCAGCATCGGAAGCCTTTTTCTTGGTTACACGAGCAGCTATCGGTTCTTCGCTTGCCTGCTCCATTTCTTCATCTGCAGGCCTCGAGCGAAGCTTTCTCGTCATAGACTGTGGCTTTTCAGCCTCGGTGAGAACCGTAGTGCGGTTCGCCCTTTGCCGTGTTGTAGAACGCTGTTTTTTAGCCGAAGGAAGCATCTGGGTCTCTTGTGTTGCAGGATCTACGTCCACGAGCATCTGAGTACGAGCCTGTGAAGGATCGTCGGCTGCGAGACGTTGGGTCTGTTCGTCAGCAATGGAGCGTTGTGCCTGGTTATGCTTTCGCTCCGGAGCGGCTTTACGGATCCGTGCAAATGACGCGCGTGGTGCTGCCGGATAAGGTTCCTCTTCGTCGAAGGAGCGCGCTGCGTAATGAGTGCGGATCTTCTCATAGAGCGATGAGAGAGAAAAACCGATGATAATGAGCGCAATGACGATAAGGCCCACCATTAAAATGGTCGAAACAGTGAGGCCGAAAAGACGCAATGCGGCCCATGCGATGCCTGCTCCTAGATATCCCCCGTGTGAGACCAGATATATCTGAGCGAACAGACGATTGGGATCTGCTTCTGCCCCAGGCGTGAACAGCGCCACTATACCCAAGAAAGCAACGAATAATAAGGCGAATCCCAAAGCAACGCGCGTGGGAACCATTTCTCTTTCAAAACGAATGAGGAAGGTGACGGCGAGAATGATCAGGAGAACGGGCAGAACGTAAACGCCAATACCGAGCGAATAGCGCATCGCCATCGAAAGAGCGCCCGTTACCACCCCTTCGGGTGAAACCAGAACGGTTGCAAAGAGCGCAAGCGCAACGATAATGAGCGCTACCGCAGTAATATCACGCTTCATCCGCTCATCGAGCAAAGAGGTGCGTTCGGGCTGTTGGTGCGACTGGTGATAGCCCGGTTTTGCCTTTCCCGAGGAAGCAGCACGGGCTCCCTTCGAGGAGCCCACGTTGCGAGAAGCTTTTTTAGCAGGTTGCTTAGAAGCCATAACCGTCCTTAGTTCATTTATAGTGCGAATACGGTTACAAGGATAGTAGTGCCTATGTACTTAAATCTCAAGTATGTTGATAACAACGAGCGGACGTTGATTGGTCCTCTCCCACAAAATCGACAGAAGGGCACTACGCGCGGAACGCTTTACTGCTTTCAGGTCGTCGTTCTTGGCCAAAGAACGTTTGAGTGCATTGGAAACACTGGTGCGTACCGCATCAACGAACTTACGTTCATCGCCGCCAGGAATACCGTGCATTTCGACCTGGACCGACCCCAATAGATCATGCGTGCCTTTCCTGATAGCACAGGCGATAACGGCAACACCCTGCGAACCTAAGTTAGTACGTTCATTCAAGATGAATTCAGATGTATCGCCTACGCTCAGACCATCAACGAGAATAATGCCGCTCGAAACGGGCTTAGCGGTTTTAACGCCACGCGTTGTAAGCTCGAGTGAATCACCGTTCTCGCAGAGGAAGATGTTCTCTTTCTTAACCCCAGTTGCCTGAGCAAGACGCGCATGAGCACGCAAGTGAGTCGCTTCACCGTGAACTGGCATAAAGTACTTTGGCTGAACAATGGAAAGGACCAGCTTGAGTTCTTCGGCTGATGCGTGACCTGACACGTGCACTCGTGCACGTGATTTGTCGTAAACATCAGCGCCGATCTTGGCAAGATCATTGATCACCTTGGTAACGGCTTTTTCATTACCCGGAACTGGAGTTGCCGAAATGATGACCGTATCTCCCTCTTCGATGGAGATGGTCTTATGGTTGCCATTTGCGATACGAGCCAATGCGGAAAGCGGCTCACCTTGAGATCCGGTACACATGACCACGTACGAATCAGGTGGGCACCCCTTTAGGTCATATGCATCGATAAGGTTCTTATCGGCAATGTTCAGGTACCCCAAGCGACGTGCGATATCGGTGTTCTGCACCATGGAACGACCAGTAACGGCCACCTTGCGACCATTTCGAACAGCTGCATCGCATATTTGCTGCATACGATGAATATGAGATGCGAAGGATGCCGCAATGACGCGGCCCTGCGCCTGAGAGATGATGGCATCAAGCGCCTTGCCGACTTCAGCTTCAGAAGGAGTGAAGTTAGGATTTGATGCATTGGTCGAGTCAGACATCATGAGGTCGACTCCCATTTTGCTGAAGCGAGCAAGCGCACCAAAATCTGTATGAACGCCATCAATGGGGCTCTGATCGAGTTTGAAGTCACCCGTATGCAGAACATTACCTGCAGGTGACTGGAAGAAGACCCCTACCGCATCAGGAATGGAATGATTGACCGAAAAGAACTCTGCCGTAATGCAACCGAGCTTAATGGATTGACCGGGCTTGATCTCGCACAGCTTAGCGTTCTTGATCTTATGTTCAGCAAGTTTTCCTTCAATAAGACCCAAAGTGAGCTTCGTGGCATAAATAGGTACTTGGCGATCAAGGTCCTTCAGCAGATACGGCAAAGAACCCGTATGGTCTTCATGGCCATGGGTAATAACGATACCGCGCAGCTTGTCTGCGTGTTCGAGCACATATGAATAGTCAGGCAAGATCAGGTCGATTCCCGGATGATTATCGTCAGGGAACATAAGACCCGCATCATCGAGCACCATATCGTTGCCGCATTCAAAGCAGGTCATGTTCTTTCCGATGGCATCAAGGCCACCTAGAGGAATGATCTTAAGCTTCGCCTTAGGATCGCGCTTACTTCGCGTATTACGCACGACCTTCTTGCCTCGCGTGGAGCTTTGAGAATTCGAACGCTTCGGCTGCTGTTTCCTGTCTTTTTTCCCAGGTGCCTTGTCATCATAATTCGAAAGCTTAGGACGCGTGCGTTCAAGATGAACGTGGCGAACTACTTCTTTATTGCGGGGTGGCCTTGCTTTTTGAGTCGATTCTTCACTAGATCTTTCAGTCATACATATCCTTTATGATCGATATTCCTATACATCAAACACCCTTCGCGCTCGAAAAAGAGCACGAAGGGTTCAAGCCAAAGATAGGAGAACACCAGGTAACGATGTTCTCATGTTGAGTGGCTGTCTCCTACAAGACACCGACTTCCTGCATTACCTGCTTCAAATGAGCGGACTGTTCAGGAGTCGCATCCACGAGCGGCAAGCGGACACCACCAACGGAAACACCAAGCAGGTTCAATGCTTCCTTTACCATGATAGGGTTCGCCGTTACGAACAGTTCATCCATCAAGGGAAGGAACGCATCGTGCGCTTTCTTGGCTTCGTCGAACTTCCCTGCCGCACACAGGTCGGTTATTTCTTTCATGCGTCCCGGCGCAACATTGCCAGCAGTTGAAATAACGCCTGCAGCACCAAGTTTCATCAAGTCATACGTAAGAGAGTCATCTCCGGAATAAACATCGAATCCAGCAGGTGCATCCTTGATAATAGCGGAAACCTGATCGAAATTGCCCGAAGCTTCCTTAATAGCAACGATATTGTCAACATCGTGAGCAAGACGCAGGGTGGTTTCTGCTTCCATATTGATAACACAACGACCGGGAATGTTGTAGAGCACACAAGGTAGATCCACTGCTTGGGCAATGGTCTTGAAGTGCTGATACAGACCCTCTTGCGGAGGTTTGTTGTAGTACGGAACAACCAGCATGAAGCCATCAACACCGAGTTTCTGCACATCGCGAGCAAAATCAACGGTATCAGCGGTGCAGTTATCGCCAACGTTGGCGATAATGGGCACTTCGCCACCTACTTCAGCGACGACCGCTTCGAACAACTTTATCTTCTGAGGATAGAACACCGTGGGGCTTTCACCGGTAGTACCATTGATGACCAGTGCATCACTACCACCTTCGACAAGACGACGCGCGAGGGCTCGAGCCTGCTTCAGATCAAGATCGCGATTCTCATCGAACGGGGTTACCATTGCGGGAATCATGCGGCCAAAGCGCGGCTCAGCTACAGTGTTCATGTTTCCTCCTCTAATAGAGCTCATAACGGGCTTCATTATGGCACGACAACAGGCTTTATGCCATGAAGTTCTCTAATCCTACGATAAGACCGCTGCATTTTCCCACTGAGCGGACACCAAGGAGCACACCAGGCATATATGAGGTGCGATCCCACGAGTCGTGACGGATGGTAAGCGTCTGCCCCATCGACCCGAATACCACTTCTTGACTGGCAACATAACCCATTGAGCGGATGGAGTGAACAGGTACTCCATCGACAAGTGCGCCACGAGCACCTTGCGCCCCGTCGATCTCCGTTTCGCTCCCAGGTGCACTGCTTTCAAAATCACGAGCTTCAGAAATGATCTGCGCAGTTCGAACCGCCGTACCACTTGGTGCATCTTTCTTGTTGCAGTGATGGAACTCCAGGACCTCAGCTTCAGGGAAATACGGTGCAGCTGCTTTAGCGAACTCCATCATAAGGACCGCTCCCGTGGTGAAGTTCGGGGCATAGAACAAGCACGTACCCTCCTTTGCTCTATCAGCCAAAGAAGTGAGCGTAGCATCGGAGAGGCCCGTCGTTCCCACTACGCAATCAACGCCAGCAGGAAGTGCGACCGACAAGGTCTGAGCCACCACATCTGGCTGTGTAAAATCAACGAGCACATCAAAGGATTCCTTATCGAGTGCTTCGTCGATCGAAGGATACACAGGAAACGAATCAGTGGTTGCGTGAGGATCTATGCCGCAGACAAAAGTCATATCCGTAGCTTGCTGCACTGCATCAACAGCAGCAGATCCCATTCTTCCTCCACAACCAGCAACAGCAACTCTAATCATTATGCGATCCTTTCAATATACGCTACGAAAGCAATGCTTCAACTTCAACTTGATCATAAGGGGATACTACCGCAAGCGCGGGCTCAACGGTCAAAAGGTCCTGTGCAAGGGCAAGAACATCCGCCGAGGTGACCGAACGATATGCATTGACTTGTTCTTCAGGGGTGACCTGCTCCAAGCCGAGAACCTCACGTTTGCCAAGACGTGCCATATGGGAATTGGTCGTCTCAAGTCCCAGTAGGAGCTGTCCGCAAATGAAATCCACCGTACGGGAAAGTTCATCTGCCGATACGGCAACGGTTGCGATGGTCATCAGTTCTTGAGAAACAAGGGAAACGACATCGGCAAGATTGCTCGGCCTAGTTCCCGCATATACGCACCACTGCCCTGCTCCTTGGTATGAGCCCTGAGTCGCATAGATCGAATAGGCGAGCCCTCGTTTTTCGCGTACCTCTTGGAACAGGCGCGACGACATTGACCCACCAAGGAGAGTGGTGAGCACTGAAGCCGTATAGCGACGAGGGTCCCCCACCCCGAACCAAGGCACGCCGTAGACCAGATGTGCTTGTTCGGTATCGCGCTTTGCCGCAAAGAGGCCCGAGGCATAGTCAGGAATCGTGAGCAAACGCTGACGCTTCGCGCCGGGCTTCATCGATGCGAACATGACCGCTGCAAGATCGACCACTGTTTTGTGATCGAGATTTCCCGCTGCCGATAACACGAGATTACCCGCATGATAGTGCTCATTATGAAAGCTCTGACAATCATCATGGGTATACGATGCCACTCTCTCACGTGTGCCCAATACAGGAAGTCCCAGAACATGGGAAGGGAGATTCGAGGCACTATACAGTTCGAATACGTAATCATCGGGCGCATCTTCGCTGCGGGCTATCTCTTCGATGACCACTTCGCGTTCAGTATCAATGGCCTCTTGCGCGAATGCCGAATCGGTGACCATTTCCGCAAGCATGGAAAGCGCATCTTCGAGTTTGTCATCAACGAATCGAGCATAGTAACAGGTGTATTCCTTCGAAGTGAACGCGTTGAATTCAGCGCCCAGCTTGTCGAAGTGCATCGAGATATCCAAGGGACCTTTTGTCGAGGTTCCCTTGAACATCATATGCTCCATGAAATGAGTAAGACCCGCCTGATCGGGTCGTTCGTCTCGTGATCCAACGTTGAACCACAGACCAAGGGAAACAGAGCGAACGCTCGGCATGGAATAGGTAATGACCGTCATTCCATTGGGTAGAACGGTTTTCTGATAGCTCATCGCTTCACCTAGTAGTTAGCCCTGGTATTCACGGAGAGCTTTAGCGAACTGGTCAGGACAGCTCGTTGGACGAGGTCCGCAGGTGATACCTTCGAGGGTCTGAATGACATCATCAACTGGCTTTCCCTCGACCAGCGCACTGATGCCCTTGAGGTTCCCGTTGCAACCACCCATGAAGCTCACATTATGCACTTTGCCGTCCTGTACCTCAAAATTGATTGCACGCGAGCACGTTCCTTGAGTTCTATACGTAGGCATAACACTCTCCTTTCCAAAAGTATCCCTCTGCCACGTTAGAGCAGAGGGATACCATTACCGTTGAAAATATTTTAAATGCGCTTAGCGGTCGGTGTGACGACGACGAGGCTTGCGAGAATTGCCGTCGTGGTTATGACGACCACCATCGTTGGAACGACGCGGTGCGCTTGCCACTTCGGGCTTATCGATGCGATCAAGGCTGATCTTGCCGTTGTCGCCAACCTCGATGACCTCGACCTTTACCGTATCGCCGATGCTGAGTACGTCTTCGACCTTACCCACACGACCATTTGCCATACGGGAAATATGCAGAAGACCGTCTTTACCAGGGGTCAAGCGAACGAATGCGCCGAAGTCCTTGATGCCGACTACATCACCTTCATAGATCTCGCCCACTTCGGGAACCTTTACGATGCCCAGGATAGCCTGCTTAGCAGCTTCACCAGAAGCAGCTTCCGTAGAAGCGATGCGGACAGTGCCGTCCTCTTCGATCTCGATAGTAGCGCCCGTTTCATCCTGGAGACCACGAATGACCTTGCCACCGGAACCGATGACGTCGCGGATCTTGTCCACGGGAATGTGAATGGTCTCGATATGAGGAGCATAGGGGCTGATCTCTTCACGAGGAGCCGCAATGGCCTCGAGCATGTTGCTCATGATGAAGGAGCGGCCTTCCTTAGCCTGAGACAGCGCTCGGGCGAGAATATCGACCGACAGGCCCTTTGCCTTGTTGTCCATCTGCAGTGCGGTGATGCCTGCTTCAGTGCCGCATACCTTGAAGTCCATGTCACCCAGGAAGTCTTCAAGACCCTGAATGTCGGAAAGGATGACAATGTCGTCACCTTCCTTGATGAGACCCATGGCGATACCGGAAACAGGAGCCTTAATAGGCACGCCAGCATCCATCAATGCAAGCGTAGAACCGCAGGTGGAAGCCATGGAGGACGAACCGTTAGATTCGAGGATCTCAGATACGACGCGAATGGCGTATGGGAACTCTTCTTCGTTAGGCAATACAGGCAGAAGAGCACGCTCCGCCAGAGCACCGTGACCGATCTCGCGACGCTTAGGAGCACCCATGCGACCAACTTCACCCGTGCAGTACGGCGGGAAGTTGTACTGATGCATGTAGCGCTTACCCTCTTGCGGATCGATGGTATCAAGGCGCTGCCATTCATTGAGCATACCCAAGGTGCAAACCGAAAGAGCCTGGGTCTGACCACGCTGGAACAGACCGGAGCCATGAACGCGAGGAAGATAACCGGCCTTGATGTAGAGCGGACGGATCTCGTCGCTCGTACGGCCATCGGCACGTTCGCCCGTTTCAATGACCATGGCACGCATAGCATGCTTTTCAAGGGACTTCAACGCAGCAGCAATGTCGCTTCCCCATGCATCACGCTCTTCTTCGGAAAAATCATTCTCCTTGATAGAAGCCTTGAGCTCATCGACCTTCGCCATACGAGCGAGCTTATCGGCATCCTTGAGGGCTGCGGACATCTCGTCGAAATGCGCGTCAACACGCTCTGCGATCGAAGGATCGGCTACGTGAATAGGCCATTCTTTCGGCTGGGGATTAACGCGAGCGAGGAACGCGGCCTGCTTTTCGCAGAATGCAGCAATGGCTTCCTGACCGAAGGTCATTGCGGCGAGCATATCTTCTTCGGAGATCTCATCGGCGCCCGCTTCGACCATGGAGATGTAGTCGGCGGTACCCGCGATGGTCAATTCAAGGTCGGAACGCTCCTGCTCTTCATACGTAGGATTAACGATGAATTCCTTGGTTTCGATATCACGTGCGATACGAACGCATGCGGCAGGACCATCGAACGGTGCGCTGGCGCACATAAGAGCAGCGCTTGCACCCATAACGCTCATGCAATCAGGTGGGTTCTCACCATCGACGACGAAGGTGGTCGCCACGATATGAACTTCCTGCTTGAAGCCATCAACGAAACCGGGGCGAATAGGACGGTCGATCATGCGAGCCGTCAAAATGCCCTTATCGCTTGGCTTAGCTTCACGCTTCAGGTAGCCGCCGGGGATACGACCAACGGCATACATCTTTTCAATAAAATCGACTGTTAGTGGGAAAAAGTCGTAGTCTTTTTCCTGCTCTGAAATAACGGCGGTCACCAGAACCGTCGTATCACCCTGAGTCACCTTTACAGCGCCGCTCGTCTGCTTGGCCAATTCGCCCGTTGACAAGGTGTAGTGCTTTCCGTAGAGCTCGAATGATTCAGTAATTTGTTCCATAGGTTTTCCTCTTCCCTTGCGCCCTATTGCGCAAAGCCTCTTCGTGTCTTCTCTTCAGACACGCGAGCAACGATGCCCTCCACCGTCGACCGCCTTATATGCAAAAGCCCGCACGAAGCGGGCTCGTTGCTTAGATGTTGTCGCGAATACCGAGCTTCTTGATAAGCTCACGATACTCAAGGATGTCACGGTTCTTGATATAGACCAAGAGACGACGACGCTTACCAACGAGCATCAGCAGACCACGGCGAGTGTGGTGATCCTTCGGATGCTGCTTGAGGTGATCCGTGAGGTTACGAATACGCTCGGAGAGAATTGCGACCTGCACCTCTGCGCTGCCGGAGTCCTGCTCGTTCTTGCCGAACTCTGCGATCAGCTCTGCGGTACGTTCTTTGGAGATGCTGTTCTTATCAGGCATCGATCCACCTTTCCATCTAAATGTACTTCCTCTACGCTGGGCAAGTAAGCGGTGGTGCATACGAGCTAAGCGAAGAGCATGCTGTGTTCTACAGCCCGACTAGTATACATGAGGCAACCAGCCACGCAAAGGGAAATTCACGATTGAGCAATAAGAAAGCTCAAGGACTTCAAATTCACACCAATATGCTGTTTGACCCACAACTGCAGAAAACGCAGGATCTCAAAAACGATCCGGTTCTCAAGAGGCATTTCGCGTATTTCACTGAACGGAGAGAACAGAAGCGCCTGCGCCCACATGAGCACCTGTTTTTCAAAGAGCATCGTCTCCGAATCCGTTCGACATCGCGAGCATACGATCCCCCCATCGATAAGCGAAAAGGCGATCCTATCTCCCATGGACGCAAGATCCTGATGTTCACCACAGCATACGCACATATCAAAACGAGGTAGGAACCCCAGCATAGCGAGCGTTTTAAGAAGATGAGCTGCGGTTATAGCAGATAGATGCTGCTCATCCAAGTTCTCAAGAGCAGAAAGAGCCGTACTGGTCATATCGTAGAGGCGATCATCCTCAAGACCAGCTTGCGTGGTGCGGTCGAGTAATTCCACCATAGGAGCAGCTGCCTGCATAGGATCCAGGGTAGTGCGCAAATACTCATGCGCCTGCACCAATCGCGCCTCTTTTACCAGATCAAGTGATTTTCCCTGAGAAAGCAAAAGATCGCATTCTGCATATACTTCAAGACGCGAGGCGAACGATGAAGTAGGCTTGCGCGCTCCCTTTGCAACAGCGCGAACCTGCGATCCCTGAGAAGAGAGCAACGTTACGATAACATCGCTCTCGCCGAGTTTGGTTCGACGGAGCACGAGGGCTCTCAAAGGATACGTCCGAACCGCCATGATGTATTAGGCGCCTTCCCCGTATCCAAAACGACGGATCTGGTTAAGATCGCGACGCCAGTTCTTCCGTACTTTAACATTCAGATCGAGAAAGACCTTCTTTCCCAGCAAGGTCTCAAGGTCGATACGCGCTTGCGTACCCACTTCCTTGATGGCATTTCCTCCCTTGCCAATGATGATGCCTTTCTGACTATCACGCTCAACGTACACCGTTGCATAAATGCGCTGCAGGTTCTTTCTGCGGTTGTAATCCATTTCATCCACGACAACACCGACCGCATGAGGTATCTCGTCGTACGCATTCAAGAGGATCTTCTCACGGATGAACTCTGCGACTATGACCTCAAGCGGCTGATCCGTCTCCATATCGGCGGGGAACCACAGCGGCCCTACGGGAAGATGACGCTCCACCTCATCTAAGAACTCATCAACATGTTCGCCAGTAACAGACGATAGTTCTACTACCCCATCCCACGCCCCTGCATTCACTGCAGCGTGACGCTGAGCATCAAGCTGATCACCATCAACAAGATCGATCTTGGTGAGCACTAAGATCTTAGGTGCCTTCACCTTGGCGAGTTCGGAAATCACCCATTCATCACCTGAGCCGAATGGTGCCGAAGAGTCAAGAACGAAAGCAATGACATCGATCCCATCCATTGATTTGATGGCAGTAGTATTGAGTTCTTCACCAAGGGCATCGTGGGGTTTGTGCACACCGGGAGTATCAACGATGACGATCTGGTGATCGGGTGTGGTATGTACCGCGCGAAAACGATGACGGGTCGTTTGCGCCGTAGGAGATGCAATAGCGAGCTTCTTGCCCATGATGGCGTTAAGCAGCGTTGATTTACCTGCACTGGGACGACCGATAAGGGTGACGAACCCTGATTTGAACGTTTCAGGGTCGATGGTTGCCTGCGTGATCTCTTCCACCAAATTCCTCTTTCTATGCGGATAGGCCCAAGAGGGTCACTATTCGAGGTACGAAAATGCACAGCCCGATAACGAGCGATGCCAACGAAAAAATAAGCACTCCCCCCGCTGCAGCATCCTTCGCAAGGCGAGCGAGTTCATGATGTTCGGGGCTTGCCAGATCGACCACCGCTTCAAGGGCCGTATTAAAGCATTCGCCCCCAAGCACTAAACCGAAACACAGAACGACGACGAGCCATTCAACGAACGAAATAGAAAAAACGAAACCACCTATGATGCAGATGACCATAAAGCATAATTCGATCTTAAAATTACGCTCGCGTGCGGCATCGAGTATCCCTCGGAACGCGCACAGGAACGACGCATGAAGGCTGAAGTGCTTATCGCTCATGCGCGGAACTCGTTCCAAGCCGAAATAAGCTTACGCTCGAGCCCTTCCATGATCTCCGCTTCGTCATCTTCAATATGATCATAGCCGCATAAATGAAGGAGCCCATGCACTACCAAAAGGGTCACTTCTTCTTCAAAAGTTGTTCCATATTCATGGGTCTGACGGGTTGCAACGTCAGTTGCAATAATGACATCGCCTAGCTCATATTCCATAGCCCGATCAATATCCTCGTCTTCGAACGGAACATTATCGCATTCAAAGGAAAGTACATCGGTCGGACGATCGATACCGCGATATTCACGGTTCAATTCATGAATACGCTCATCACTTACGAACGAAAGGGAGACATCCGTATTATCTGGACAGTTCATTTCGCGAAGAACGAAGGTGACCAGGCCCTCAAGATCGAGCGGTTCTACCGCTTCAGCTCCCTGCTCAATAAGAACATTAACCTGCATGATTCCCCTTTTCTAAAGACGAAGGTTCATTTCGTCAGCACGAGCATATGCGGCAACGATCTTCGCTACCAAGGAGTGGCGGACCACATCGACGTTCTTAAATTCACAGAAGGCAATGTCGTCAAGACCATCAAGTACCTGACGAACCGTTTTAAGACCTGAAACGCCCTTGGGTAGGTCGGCCTGCGTAATGTCGCCCGTGATGATCATCTTAGATCCAAGGCCTAAGCGCGTTAAGAACATTTTCATCTGCTGCGGTGTTGTGTTCTGCGCTTCATCTAAGATGATGAAGGCATCGTTCAACGTACGCCCCCTCATGAACGCGAGCGGAGCGATTTCGATAGTACCATCGCTGATATAGCGGTTCGCGCGCGTGGAATCCATCAATTCATACAACGCATCATAGAGCGGACGAATATAGGGGTCGATCTTTTCCGTCAAAGTACCGGGAAGGAACCCGAGGTTCTCGCCCGCTTCGACGACCGGACGCGTCAAGATAAGACGACTGACCTGCTTGTCGTTAAGTGCAGCAACGGCCATTGCCATAGCAAGATAGGTCTTACCGGTACCCGCAGGGCCAATGCCGAAGGTGATGGTGTTCTTCCGAATGGCATCAACGTATTCTTTCTGCATCGGCGTTTTCGGGCGAACGGATCGTCCTCGATGAGTAACGACCACATCGTTCTTCATGGGTGCAGGAGCATATTCGCCCGTCTTCATCAAGGCAATGGAGCGTTTCACATCATCGCGCGTGAGCAAATGCCCTGTCTCAAGCGTTTTCATAAGATCGGCGAACAGCGTGGTAAGTGACTGGACCTCTAGCGCGGAGCCCTGCAGACGGATATGGTCTCCACGCACGGTAATGCGCGCAGAGAACGCATCCTCGATCAGATGCAAGAACTCATCCTGAGGCCCGACCAATAGCGCCGGTGAAACACCAGAAGGAACAGGTAGTGTAATGTCAGTTAAATCATTCATAAGGACACCATACCAAAGGGATCTGCATCTGTTAAGGAAGCACGGCATACGCTTCCCGCTTTAAGAGTGCTTTTTACACGAACTTTATAGTATGACTCGCTCATACCCCATCCCGTCTTCTCAACGACGATGGTCTCTTCTCGATCAGCGTTACGGGTAAGATAGCGTAACCGTAATTCATCAGAGAGTTCAAGCAAGCGATGGGCGCGTTCTTCCTTCACCTCTGGAGGAACCTGATCGACACGCTCTGCCGCAGGCGTTCCTTCGCGCTTTGAATAGCGGAACACATGCACCTTCGTGAAGCCGACTTCGGATACCACGCGACAGGTATTTTCGAAATCTTCTTCCGTTTCGCCCGGAAAACCAACGATAACGTCGGTTGTAAGCGAGATATCTCCCACACGTTCTTTCAACATGTTCACCAGATCAAGAAAGTCGGAAGAGGTATAGGGGCGATTCATTTCCTTCAGCACCCGATCAGAACCCGACTGCAAGGGAAGATGCAAATGGCGGCACACACGCCCTTGAGCTTGCGCGAGCACTTCCACAAAGGAGCGATCTATCGAGCGGGGTTCGATGGAGGATATTCGCAAACGCGTTCGCGCACACCCACGCGCATCCAGTTCGTTAAGGAGTATGCGTACTAAAAGCCCCAGTCGGACGCGTTCATCGCCTTCCGAATACACATATGAACCCAAATCGATTCCCGCAAGTACGATTTCTTTAACCCCGTGCTTCGCAAGCAGACACACCTCTTCGATGATCTCTCGATACGGGCGCGACCATGCCTTACCACGAGCGACATGGACGATGCAGTAACTGCATGAATGATTGCAGCCATCCTGCACCTTCACGGCAACACGGGTCGGAAAGCTCTCCCCTACCCGAACAGGATAGGACGTACTGGTTTCACCGTGACTCTCTTGATCTAGCAGATCGCTCTTTTCGACAACGCGGACGCGCTCATCAAGCCCACTGAAAAAATCGGGGTCTATCACCGCCGCACAACCGGTGACCAATACGCTCGCTTGCGAATTATCACGCAGAACGCGACGGATGGTCTTTCGCGTTTTCTTTTCCGCTTCCCCGGTAACGGTGCAGGTGTTGACGACTATCATATCCGCGCTCGCAATATCGCTAAGATGCGCGCCGCGAGCCTGATACGCAGCCGCAATGGAATCGGATTCCACCCGATTCACCTTGCATCCCAGGTTCACGATCGAGACATTCATACCCGTCGCTCCAATTCATAGAACACGAGCGCAGGAGCGACAATGCCAGCGGTCTCCGTTCTTAGAATAGTCGGGCCGAGCGTTACCATCGAGGCATGGTCGTGGCCTTTCAAGAACATATCGACTTCATCGCGGGTCAATCCACCCTCTGGGCCGACAACCACCGCAATGCGAACAGGGCGCTGCTTATTAGATAAAGGTAGATCACACAATGCGCGAGAAAGATCTTCGGTAAGGTCCGCCTCTTCCCAGCATACGATAAGCGCATCGACGTCCCGCAAATACGCAACAGCATCAGCTACCGACAAAGGAGCCGATACCCGCGGCATGCTACTGCGACCGCTCTGCATTGATGCGCTCTTGGCGATGAGCTTCCAGCGATCGACCTTACTGCAGGCTTTTTTCTTATCGAGCTTCACTACACTGCGGCTGCAGATCAACGGAACGAATTCCTCAATACCTACTTCTGTAGCGTGTCGCACAATGGTGTCCATCTTGTCGCCCTTGGCAAGCCCCTGAACCAGTACCACTGATGGACGAGAGGGCGCATCAAGATGCTGCGCTATTGACACCTTTAAGCTCTTATCTTCGAACGAGACGACCTCGCACTCGAAGTAATCAGAGTCAGCATCGACGACAGCAACATGCTCGCCCGCAGCTAAACGCAGTACGCGGGCATGCTTGATGTCATCTGCAGCGAGGTGCAACTCGAATGGCGATTCAGTTTCTTTACTGAGCACTTGGTGCTCAAGGAAAAAATGTGAGAGCGACATAGCCTGACTACGGTTCTATCCGTTGAATGCATCACGCAGTTTTTGCAGAGGACTACGCTGCTGCGAGAACTCTTCACCCATTTCATCAGCGAGCTTTTCAAGGATCTCGCGCTCTGCCTTCGACAAACGTGAAGGAATGCGCACTTCAACATGAACATGCAGATCGCCACGTGCTTCACTGCGGAATTTCGGCATGCCGTACCCCTTAACGTGAACCACCTGACCGTACTGACATCCTTCAGGGATAGTTACACGCACTTTCTCGTCTTCGAAGATACCGTCGATCTCGATCTGAGCACCAAGAGCAGCCTGCACCATGCTTACCGCAGTTGAACAATGGAGATCATTGCCCTGTCGCTCGAAGAACTCGTGATCTTCAATGCGAACGGTCACGATCAGATCGCCCGGCGTTGCCCCTCGAATGCCCGCTTCACCATAACCTGATAGGCGGAGCTGCTGGTTATCCTGGATCCCTACGGGAATATCGACCGAAATGCGTTGACGGTCAGGAACGCGGCCCTGGCCATCACATTCGGGACACGGGTTCTCGATGATCTTTCCTGAACCAGAACAACGAGGACAGGTAGACGCAGCCTGCATATCACCCAGAATAGTGTGCTGAATGGTAACGACACGACCCTGGCCGTTACAATCAGGGCACGTTACCTCACTTCCGCCTTCCGCTAACCCGCTACCCTTACAATCAGGACAGGGAGCAAGACGATCGTACACGATCTCTTTATGGACACCCGAAGCGGCCTCTTCCAGGGTAATGCGCAACCCCACACCCATATCGCGTCCCTCGCGACGGATATTAGCGCGCGATCCACCACCTCCGAAAAAAGAGCTGAAGATATCCCCCATGCCGAAGCCGCCGAAGAGATCCTCAAAATCGACCGCCTGAGGACCAGCCGAACCTGCAGCACCAGGAATCGTACCGAAACGATCATACTGCGCTCGTTTCGCAGGATCGCTCAGAACATCATAGGCTTCATTAAGCTCTTTGAAGCGATCTTCCGCATCGGGCTCTTTATTGACATCAGGGTGAAGCTGACGGGCTTTTTTGCGAAATGCTTTTTTGATCTCATCATCGCTTGCCGTCTTGCCAACGCCAAGAATCTCATATAGGTCTTTGGCCATATGGAGTCAATCTCCCTTTCCTACAGGTCTTTCAGTATTTTTTGCGCGGCACGAACCGCCGTAATAACATTCGAATAGTTCATACGCGTCGGACCCACAATGACAATGAGTCCTCGATGGCTCTCTTCGCCGAATCGGTTCGCGATGAGCGATACACCCGAGAGTGCATCGGAATCGTTTTCATGTCCAATACGCACTACCGGTCTTTCAGAATGCACCGCATCGTCGAATACGCGAAGAAGCATAGTATCACCTTCGAACTCTTCGAGCACGGGCATAAGGCAAGCCGGATCGCTAAATTCGGGTTTTGCCAACAAATGAGACATTCCCAGAGGATGTGCTTTGATGGCGTTCTTTTCACGCAAGCACATAATGATCTCGGACATGACTAAGCGGAACAGATCGTCGTGTATTTCATTCATGTCGAATGGCAGAATATCCGATTCAACCGAAAGGTTCCGTCCCACCAGCACCTTGTTAACGATATCCTGCGTACGGCGTACCTGATCTTCATCGCAAGACGTCGGCACCTCTGTCTGGCGGTCGAACACCTGACCGTCTTCAGTCACGATGACCACAAGCAATCGATGGCTGGAAAGCAGCACCAGATTCACCAATCGAATATCGATCGACATGAATCGAGGAGGCACCAGTAATGTCATGCAGTCAGTCAGACGTGCCAGAGCAGCAGAGGTCTTGTTGAGAAGTTCATCTAGGTCGCCTGCGCAATCCTTAACCTCCGAGAGTATTTCGTCGTCTTCAGGGATGTCGATGTTATCCAAAAGATCATCAACGAAAGCACGGTATCCATAATCGGTCGGAATCCTGCCTGCAGATGTATGCGGTTGCGTGAGGTAACCCATATCTTCAAGAAGCGACAATTCACTTCTAACGGTTGCAGAACTGATGCCCAGGTCATAGCGTTCAACTAGCGTTCTCGAACCTACCGGTAACGCACAAGCGATATATTCCTCAATAAGCGCGCGTAGAACAAGTTGTCTTCTGTCCGAAAGCATCATCCCACCTCCTTTATGGGCCACAACATATCACCATCGAGAGCATTTTAGCAGCGCTCGCGTGAGAGTGCTAATTTCCTTAGCGAAAACGTTACGCAAGGAGCACATTACGATCTGATTTCATTCACAAAGGTCATATCGATATGGTGCAAGATCAAGCAGAGTTCCATAAAGATGATTGCCAAATAGCCATCCTCTGTGGGTCGGCTTCCAGCGTCCTTGAATGTGAGAGATATAACCATCGCGCTCAAGAGCATCTAGAACGAACGGCAGATCAGGGAGAAGAAGCGCGGCGATGTCCACATCCTCGTCAGCTACTCCTTTGCTCATGCGCATGGCCAGCATCATGTCCTCAGCTGCCATTTGAAAGGGATCAAGCGTTTCGATGACCCCGGTTTCATCAAAACGTTCGCGACTCAGATCGTTCTGGCGCATACCTACTGCACCATGCCCGATTCCCAAATAAGGCTTCGCCGTCCAATAGGCTTGATTATGACGCGATTCGAAACCCTTGCGCGCATAACTCGCAACTTCATAACGCTCAAAACCTTGGATCTTCAAATAGGCTGCCGCCACATCCATGAGTTGCGCCCCTAGATCGTCATCCACCGAGAGCCTCCCCTTTTCAACCAACGAGGCGAAAGGGGTACCATCTTCAATGGTCAGTGGATAAATGCTGATATGGGATACGCCCAACGAAACGGCTTCCTTGAGATCATTCAAGAAGGAATCATCTGTTTGCCCAGGTAATCCGCACATGAGATCGATACCTACATTCTCAAAGCGGAGTTGCGCGGTGCGGATCGCCTGTCGAGCGCGCTCAGCATCATGCACTCGGCCAAGCGTGCGCAAAAGACCATCATCGAAGCTCTGCACCCCAAGCGAAAGCCGCGTTACACCCAGTGCGTAAAGATCCTTTACCATCGCCTCCGTTAAGCTTTCGGGATTGGCTTCGAGGGTGCACTCGACCTCCGGAGTAAGATGCATCGATATGGACAATGCATATACCAGTGATGACAGACGTTTATTGCCTAGATAGCTAGGCGTACCACCGCCAAAATACACGGTCTCTATCGAGCCAAGCATATCTTGGTTCGAGTAATGACGGATCTGCGCGATAAGCTGTTCAGTATATGTATCGAGACGTTCATCATCCACGGCAACTGCTTCAGTGGTGAAATCACAGTAGTTGCATCGCTTTGCGCAAAACGGCACATGAATATATAGGGCGCGATACGGATCCCACCTACTCATGTGATGCTTCTTCCGTACGTATGCGAACATCTTCGAAGATGTTCGCGAAATCCTCGAATGTGACCGCATCATTTATTTCCCGACGCGCTGCTGCCGCATCCTTCATTCCAGCGACGTACCACATGGCATGCTTGCGCATACGAACGATATTGCGGCCGACACGCTCGGAGAGCAATCGTGCATGGCGGGTCGCAAGAGCCATCTTCTCTGTCGGCGTGGGTCCAGAATAGCCCTGTTCACCCGCAAGACGAGAGGCAATATCCCGGAACACCCACGGATTGCCTTGCGCACCACGACCTACCATGATCGCATCGCAGCCTGTGGTAGCTTTCATACGAAGCGCTGATTCCCCATTGAACACATCGCCATTACCGACAACCGGAATACTGAGAGCGTCCTTGCAGCGTCGAACGACATCCCAATCAGCCTGCCCGCGGTAGAACTGTTGGGCAAAACGACCATGAACCGCTACTGCTGCCGCTCCAGCTGCTTCCATACGCTTGCCGAATTCGACCGCTATATCGTTTCCGATCTCGAAGCCCCTACGGAACTTGACGGTAACGGGAGATTCGATCGTTTTGGTCATCTGCGAAACGATCGCTTCAGCCAGTTCAGGATCGCGCATGAGAGCCGATCCGTCACCTTTACCAGCGATCTTTCGCGCAGGACAGCCCATATTGATGTCGACGGAGAAGAGCCTATCACCCAGTGATTGCTCGACCCAAGCAGCTTGGCTTGCCATGATCTCGGGTTCATGCCCGAAGATCTGCACTACGACCTTATCTTCGAGCGGTGAAAGATCCAGTAAGTGGACAGTCTTTTCATTCGCGTAACTGAGAGCCTTCGCCGAGACCATTTCTGTATAGGTGAGCTGAGCTCCCTGCTCGCGACAGAGTTCACGGAATATCTCGTCGCCCACTCCCGCCATAGGGGCCAAGATAATACGACGGTGTTCGAACAGATCGCAAGACATAACGGCTATGAAAGGATCGAAACGAACGATGCTGCCCCGAAAAGGAACATCACCACAATAGCTATTACGACCAATAAACAGCCGCAACCGAGAGCGACCTTCATACCAGACGAGGTGCGGGCCTGTTCCTTATCACGCGCGATCTTCTTCTCATCGAATGGATCATTGAGCCAATCGTATTCTTCTTGCTGTTTACGAGAACCCATAGCAAACCCTATTCATCGACCTTCAGGATAGCCATGAACGCTTCCTGGGGAACTTCAACATTACCGATGTTCTTCATGCGCTTCTTGCCCTTCTTCTGCTTTTCGAGGAGCTTGCGCTTACGGGAAATGTCACCACCATAGCATTTAGCGAGAACGTCCTTGCGAAGTGCGCGAACGGTCTGACGCGACAGAACACGCGATCCAACTGCAGCCTGAATGGGAACCTCGAACATCTGACGAGGGATGATCTCTTTGAGCCTCTCGGTCAATACGCGACCGCGCTCATAGGCTTTTTCGTTGTGCACGATGAACGACAAAGCGTCGATCGGCTTACCGGAAAGCAGGATATCGAGCTTCACCAATTTTGAGGGCTTATAATCGTCGAAATCATAATCAAGGGACGCATATCCCTTGGTACGGCTTTTCAGCTGATCGAAATAATCCATGATCAGCTCCGACAGAGGGATCTCCCACAACATTTCAACAGTCGTAGTATTAAGGTAATTCATCGTCTTGAATTCACCGCGACGCGCCACAGTCAGTTCCATAACCGCACCAACATAATCAGGCGGAATAAGGATCTTCGCCTTCAAATACGGCTCTTCGATATGCTCGATCTCGCTTGCATCGGGCATATCCTGAGGAGAATGGAGCGAGATCATCTGTCCATCGGTCTTATATACGTGATATTCGACCGAAGGAGCCGTAGCAAGAAGATCGAGTCCGAACTCACGCTCTAATCGCTCTTTGATGACCTCCATATGCAAAAGACCCAAGAAGCCGACACGGAAGCCGAACCCAAGCGCGTGACTGGTCTCCGCTTCGTAGATCAGCGCAGGGTCGTTAAGCGCGAGTTTTTCCAGGGCATCCTTCAAGTCCTCGTACTGGTCACCATCAATGGGGAACAAGCCCGTATACACCATGGGCTTTACATCGCGATAACCAGGCAGCGGATCAGCGCATCCACCCTTAGCGAGCGTGATCGTGTCACCGACCTTGACCTGCGAAGGATCCTTGAGACCCGTTACGAGATACCCGACCTCGCCTACTCCCAATTCATCAACAGGAACTTCCGTAGGACGGCGAACACCGACTTCTTCGACCTGCGTCGTAGTATCGGTCGCCATCATGCGAATGGACTGCCCTTTCCGCATGGAGCCGTTCACAATGCGTACCAGCGCGACTACGCCGCGATAAGCATCAAAGTATGAGTCGAAAATAAGTGCGGACAGTGGAGCATCTGGGTCACCTTCGGGATGAGGAATGTTGTAGACGACCGATTCAAGAAGATCATGCACGCCAACACCCGTTTTACCACTTGCCAATACCGCATCATCGGCAGGAATGGCAAGACCCTCTTCAATTTCTTCTCGGACCCGCTCTGGCTCTGCGGCGGGAAGATCGATCTTATTAATAAGCGGGACGACCTCTAAATTAGCGTTCATTGCCATCATGGCATTAGCGACCGTCTGCGCTTCGATGCCCTGCGTAGCGTCAACTACGAGCACCGCTCCTTCACACGCAGCCAAAGACCTCGACACCTCATAAGTGAAGTCGACATGTCCAGGGGTATCGATCAAGTTGAAATGATAGAGCTGCCCATCGTCAGCACGATAATCAACGCGAACCGCCTGGCTTTTGATGGTAATGCCGCGTTCACGTTCGATATCCATAGAATCGAGCACTTGATCTTTCATATCTCGCTTCGAAACCGTTTCGGTCATTTCAAGAATGCGGTCCGAAAGCGTGGATTTACCGTGATCGATATGAGCGATGATCGAAAAATTTCTTATGTAGCGTGGATCGAGAGCCATGGTTTCCTATTCAAGAGCGATATTAAATAATGCGTTTAAACAGCTTCAATGATAAGATTGAGCGCTGAAGCGTGGGTAAATTCTACCCTACTTGTACGTAAGCTTGCACAATTTGCGAACAAATTCTGAAGTGATGCTGGGAACTTATCGCAATTTGTGCTACGATTCTAAGGCTTTCGTCTACAGAAAAGTAATTATATGGAGGATAAAACGTGGCGAACATTAAAAGTCAAAAGAAGCGAATCATCACCAACGAAAAAGCACGTATGCGTAATCGTGCTGTCCGTTCTGAACTGAAGACCGCTATCCGCGTCGTACGCGAAGCTGTAGAAGCTCAGGATGGTGCCAAGGCATACGCAGCTGCTCTTGACGCTTGCCGCCTGCTTGACCGTGCAGCCTCCAAGGGTGTCATCCATAAGCGCCAAGCTGCTAACCGCAAGAGCGGCGTAATGAAGCTTGCCAACACCATCGTTACCGCTGAAATTGTTGCTGCTTACACCCCTGCCCCCAAGAAGGAACAGGCTGCTACTGGCAATAAGAAGGCTGCTGCTAAGGCTGCTCGCAAAGAAGCTATGGCTGAGGCTTCTAAGGAAAAGGCAAAGCGTCGCGCAGAAACTGAGAAGGCTCAGAAAGCTGCTGCAAAGCGCAAGGCTGAAGAAGAAGCTGCTGCCGCTGCTGAAGAAGCAACCGAAGAAACTGCTGAATAGTTTTAGCGTCTATCGGATTCCCACTCGGAACCATTCGCATATCAAGAAAATAAGGGTTCGATTATTCGAACCCTTATTTTTGTGCGTTCATACTGAAGCTCCTAACGTCCGAAAACGTGAATCAAAGCCCTATTCGGAGAACTCACTAGAAGAAAATGCCCTAAGATCTGCTCGATTTCTTCTGGTCGCACACTTCGAGCATCCATCGCATGAAGGCCTCGTCAGGATCAGTACCGCTCTTCATGTCCTGCTCCGTATCACGCGCACTGCACAACGCATCGACCAATTCGCGCATCGAATACCCTTTTGCCCATACGCGATGGTTCTTCAGGCGCCAATCGGGCATTTTCAGAACGTGAGAAAGATTATGCTGCTCGCCTCGTGCAATAAGAGCCTTCACTGAAATAAGTTCACGTAAACGCGTAACGCACATAGCGAGCAAGGCATAAGGAGATACGCTTTCCATGCGATTCAGTAGATGAACGCAACGCTGAGCGTTACGCCCTGAAAATGCATCGACGAATTCCCATGGCTTGACTTCAGCTGTACGAGCAACCATGGAAAGCACTTCATTCTCATTTACCGGATCGGTACCTCGATGCGACAATGCCAGTTTCCTGATTTCGGTATCCAAAGTAACCGTGTTCGTACCTACTGAATCAAGGAGCGCCGCCGCAGCTCCTTCGGTAAAGGTAATACCATGCCCCACCGCCATCGAGCGCACCACTTTACCCATATCTTTTCGAGCAAAAGGAGCGCAATCAATAACAGCGGTCTTATCCAGGGCAGCCACTGCTTTATAAAGACGCGTGTTCTTCGGAACCTTTTGACCGACCAGAGCAAGCACCGTGGTCGGACAGGGCTCCTTAAGATAGGCAATGAGCGCTTCCGAATCTGCCTTTTTTAGCTTTTCAACATCATTGACTTCAACGAGGCGGACCTCACTTGCAAAGGGAAGCGTATTAGCGGCAGTAATTATTTCTTCGGCACTACATACTGCACCAGAGAAGGTCTCGGAATTAAAGGAAAGATCCCCCAGCTTTTCGAGCCGAGCATGAAGACGCTTCAGTACGGTTTCGCGCTTTAGCTCATCTTCTCCCGCAATAAGATATGCAGGAAGTAATGCGTTGTTCTTCTGAGTAGCCATGCGATGATTTTACTCCAGTGTTTTAACCGTAAGAGCATCAATGGTGAAACTACACGTTACATCACCACTTATATCACTACGAAAAGTTTCAACTTCCCACTTTCTAAGGAGGTCGAGCGTAAGATCATCCGGATGACCGTAGCGATTGCCCTCTCCAACGCTTATTAATGCGACTTCAGGAGAGAGGCTCTGTATGAGATCTTCCGTAAGCGCAGCCTCTGCTCCATGATGAGCGACCTTTAGAACATCGACTGAGGATATCAAAGAATCATCCGCAAGCTGTTGTACGGTTCCCGCTTCCGCGTCCCCGCAGAAAAAAGCCGACCATTCAGACCACCCGTTTTCATCTATATCACTCGAAAGCGTAAAGCAAATACTATCCTGATTCCCCGCTTCTTCTTGAAGATCACCAGGAGATACGATATAGATATCGAACGCTCCTATTCGAATGCGGTCACCACGAGTTACATAGCGAACATGCTCTTGGCCAACATAGTGGGATGAATCCTGAATAAGTCTCTCTGTTTTATCTGTTCTCACATCTTCTATCCCTTGAGCAAGGAACACTTGGGTGCATCCCACAATACCCATCAGGTCTTTTATGCAACCGCAATGATCATCATCCGCATGCGTGACCAAGAGGGCATCTAAGTGAAAGCACCCTGAACGCGAAAGAGCGCTCAAGAGCTTTTGCGGGCTGTTCCCCGTATCGACCAAAAGGGTCCTTCCATTGCTTCTGATCAGAAACGCATCTCCCTGCCCCACGTCAAGCATGACGATCTCGTGCCCAACACGCGGTGCAAATGCCATGCATACAGCCAAGACAAGCGTAACAGCCACACAGCCCAGTCCAAATGGAGAGAGACGCGAAGGCCACATGAGCCATAGCGCAACACACACCCCTAGCGAAAGAACAACCAATACCGAAAGCGATGCCCCTATCGGTATTGCCGCATATGGAACGCTTGAAAGCATATGGCAGATAGCGCAGAACACCTCACTTGCCCCCATGATAAGATTAGACACCAATGCGAAAAGTGGCTCACATGCCATACAGAGAAATGCGAACAATCCTCCTATACAGATAACGGAAACGAACGGCACCGCAATTACATTACATATTGGAGCGATGAGGGAGCACTGCGCAAAACAATATATGCTTAAAGGAAACGTCGCAAGCAATGCAGCGAACGTCATTGCGATAGGATCCACGATCGCCGAACGAATAACTGGCGTTCTTGTCTGCACCCACATAGAGAACAGAGGCATGTATATCACAATACCCACCGTTGAAAGAACCGACAGTGCAAAGGAAATAGAAAAGGCGCTAGAAGGATCCAAGGCAAGTAGGACAATGGTCGTAGCACCCAGAGCCGATAGAGCATGAGAGCGGCGTATCGTGAACATAGCAAGCAAGCTCACGATGCTCATACAGGCAGCCCTTATACATGAGATCGGAAACCCCACCATTACCAAATACAAGAAAAGAAAAGCGATCTGAAAGACATAGATGATCTTTCGAGGAAGATGCAAGAGACGTAAGACAACCAGTACGAACGCATTTACGATGACTAAATGCGACCCAGAAACTGCAACCAAATGAGCCAGACCGAGGACCTTGACCTCCTGATAGATCCCTTCAGTGAACAGATCGGTCCTATCCCCTACGACTAACGCCTTAAGAAGAGCCGCTGACTCAAATGAGCGTGAATAACCTAATGAAACATCACCGATTTTCTGCGTGAATTCTTTTCGAAACTCCGACAAAAACCCAAAAGAGGAGTCGGGCACTTCGCGCAACTCGGATAAGCTTGCCCGAACCGCTATTCCCTTACGATCATACGAAGCACGTGCTGACTCACTCGGTGGCGAGCAGGAAACATGAGCGAGATATTCCTGACCATACGCCAATTCATCTTCACTACCATATATTCTCGCAAGGAAAGAGCGCTTAGTATCCTGAAGCACGATAGAGGCCGTCGCACTTGAATCGAACATCGATTCGCTAGGATCAGTGACAATACGCACAAGAGCGACTTGAGAGCCCGCTTCAGCAAGCATGGTCCGTTGCTCATCTAGGCTAAAAAGATACGAACTCCACAGCATTGTTCCCAAAACGAAGAAAAGAAGTACGATGAGAAAAGGATGCGATGCGCTACGGCAACGAAATATAACTAACGTGGATACCACTAGGATCGCCATGGTCCCCGTCACGCACAGCATCATAACATGATCAATGAAACCACAAAGCGCTTCACCCGCCAAGCACCCCAGCCACAAAATGCACGCGCTCCAGAAGACCAGGGAAAACGATGGTCTCTGAACAAGATGAGCTGGAGCTTCCCGCAGTCTCATACGGTGATCGCATCCTTCACTGCTTCGTATTTCTTTTCACCAATGCCAGATACTTCTTTTAGTTCCTCAATAGATCCAAAAGAGCCGTGTTCTTCACGATAGGCGATGATCTTTCCCGCCGTCGCTTCCCCTACCCCATCAAGTGTCATGAGTTCTTCAGTCGAAGCGGAATTGAGGTTCACCTTCCCTCCAGTCACGCCCAATGAAGTAGATTGTGGCGAGGAAGCAGAGGCCTCTGTGCCTGCTTGAGCACTTTGGCTCGCTACAATTACCTGCTCTCCATCGGTTAGTTCACGTGCAAGATTCACGCTATCTTGAAGGGCATCCTCACTGAATCCACCCGCCGCTTGTATGGCCTGCGATACACGAGCACCCTCGTCTAATTCATACAGACCTGGAGTAACGACCGATCCTGTTACGTGAACAAAAATAGACGAAGACTTTTCTTGTGCCTCCTCCATCCCAGAGGTCTCTTCATGGATCACTTCAACACCCGGCGTCGTGAAAGCGTTCCACATGTTGAAGCCGCAAAACATAAGGATCAAAATCACGAAAAGACCTACGCCGATGAGCACAGGAAGCCTTACTGCAGTTAATCCGATCTTCGCTCTGATCGAATCGACATCGTCAAGAAACGCCATCATGAACCCCCTAGATCCATACCCAGACTAGAAGGTCCGATTCGAAAAAAATATGAACTTTACCTCACATCTACCTCAACTATTACTCAGATCATACAGAAAAGCATTCCATAGATCGCATCTTCACCCCATACGAAAATCGACCCAAGAAATCCTTCTTGGGTCGATAAAGAAAATATAGGCAAGGGCCGAATAGCTTCGTTATACCTGCTCTTCCACAGGAGCCGCAATACGATCTTTATTCTTCGGTGGCTTGTATGATGGACAACGGTAATCATGGATATCGACCGATGCAAGGGCTTCTTCCACCCATTCATCCATCGGAAGACCTTCCTCAGCCGCAAGGACCTTGGGTAACTTCGCATGGGTTTCAGGATTGCGCGGCATGAATAACGTACAGCAATCAGGCGCATCCTGTGAAGATATCTCGAACGTGCCCAGACGCTCCGCCTCGTTGATGATCTCGATCTTATCGAAGCCGACCAAAGGACGATAGATCGGCAAAGAAACAGATTGGTTCACAACGAGCATATTGTCCATTGTCTGCGATGCGACCTGCCCTAAGCTCTCTCCCGTAACAATGGCCTTCGCGCCTTCCTGTTGTGCAATACGCTCAGCGATACGGAACATGAGACAACGGTACAAGATCACGCGCAACTCAGGCGGTGCAAGAGCGGAGATCTCACGCTGATATGTACCAATGGGCACCACATACAAACGCGCAAAGCAACCCGTTCGCTCAAGCACTTCAGCAATATCCTGAACAAGATACTCACTCGTAGCTGACGTTTCCGGACGTCCAGAGAAATGAACTCCTAAACAAGTTGCACCACGTCGAGCGATACGCCACGTAGCAACAGGCGAATCTATGCCAGAAGACAGGAGGCATACTGCTTTTCCTGCACTTCCCACAGGCAACCCGCCAATACCAGCAATACTGCGTCCGTAGATATAGGTCCATCCCTGAATCACCTCGACGCGCACTTCCACGTCGGGATTCTTCATGGCGACCTTCTTCTCGGGAAAAGCCCGGCAAAGCGAAGCACCTACCAATTGATTGAGCTGCATTGAATCGATAGGGAAATCCGTATGATTGCGACGCGCCTGGACCTTGAACGTAGTGAAATCATTCACCTCAGAAAGAGTCTGAATAGCCGTTTCATACATGACTTCAAGCTCTTGCATACATTGATATCCGCATGATACGCGTGCGATACCAGGAACACCCGCGATCCGATCAGCGATAACGCATGATTCCTCGAAGGTAGCCTCAAGAGGAAGGAAAAGGCAAATACGCCCCGAAATGCGTTTGATCTTCACCGATGAATCATCTAAAAGTGATTGAATGTTCGTAATGAGCTGTTTCTCAAAGCGCTTACGATTATGACCTTTAAGGCCGATCTCGTGATAATGAACAAGGCAGACGCGACGAGGCGCCTGCCTTTCTTCAGTTTGAATAGTATTGGTCATGGACGAAAAGGATCCTTGAACGATTAGTGATTATGAACATCAATGGTATCAGGGCTGAACGACACATCGCCCTTTGCAACCTCGTCAAAAGCAATGGACAACGGTCGACGATTTGTCGCTTTGGCAATATCAACAGCGGTCTGAAGCTGAATAGCACGACTGCGCTGACCACGCATCATCTCGTTGATGTCGTGAGCGCGCTTAGAAGCCAGGGCGCAAAGCAGGAAACGATCGTTATCAGTTTTGTCGAGCAATTCGTCGATTTTTGGTTCAATAAGGCTCATCGAAGCTAATTTCCTCTCGTATCGTTCGCGAACGAATCAATGAGTAACGTCAACTCATTGATTGCTCGTTCAAGATCGTCATTGACAACCTGACTATCATACTCCATTTTTTGAGCTAGCTCCACTTCAGCGGTCTTCAACCGCGAAGAAATTACATCTTCCGATTCAGTACCACGAGAATGAAGCCTTCGTGAGAGCTCTTCGAGCGAAGGAGGCTCGATGAAGATAAGATGTGCCTGAGGCAGTGCTTTGCGAACCTGAAAGGCGCCTTGAACATCGATCTCAAGGATCACCTGCTTACCCGCATCCATGTGCTCGACGACGCGATCACGCAAGGTGCCATAATAATTGTCGTGGACCTTCGCCCACTCAAGAAAGCCATCCTTTTCTACAAGATCCTCGAAATGGTCCTTGTCGAGAAAAAAGTAATGGACTCCATCCTTTTCTCCTGGACGCGGATCACGAGTAGTAGCAGAAACGGATACCCAAGCATCAGGTATCCGTTCAAGTACTTTCGATAGCAACGTCCCTTTGCCGGCTCCAGAGGGGCCGGAAATCACAAATAAATTTCCTTTGCGGGAGATGGAATTATCCAAGACGATCAAGCAGCGCTTTCTGCTGACGCTCACCCAAACCCTTGAGGCGGCGCGATTCAGCGATATCAAGTTCCTTCATAATCTTCTCGGCTTTGGCTTTACCATATCCGGGAAGGGTTTCGATCAAGGTAGAAGCCTTCATACGACCAACAATAGGATCATCCTTCATTGCAAGAACATCTGCAAGAGAAAGCTTGCCGTTCTTCAAATCATCACGAACTTGAGCTCGTTTGATACGGGCAGCCTTTGCCTTTTCGAGTGCCTGCTGTCGTTCTTCGGGTGTTAACTGTGGAACCGCCATGGTCGCTCCTTTTTCTCCTGTGATCCCTTCATGGAACATCACTTTCAACTGAACGGTCAGTGACTATAGTATACGTTTTGAGAATTTACACAATCACATAATTTTGTCCAGTTATTTAAAATAGTGTTCACAAACTATTGAACAGGTATTTTATACATGATTTTACATAATTTTCCATTTATTTCTTTTGAATATTACGTTTTTTTCCATACCCCTTTGAAAAAATACACCCCAAATGACGAGCAATTGGGGTGTGGAGGCCGTTTTGAACGCAAAAGCGTTGTTTCCACGCAAGGAGACTAGAGAAGGCTGTGGCACGAGTAACCCGAAAGCGCAGCCGATGGGCAACCTAGCAGGGATAATATCGCAACTACCTTACCTTCGCGCTCTTCCACGTATCGAATGGCCTTGAGCGCCACGTCGTCAACGAGCGTATCTAGCACGAGCACGACCTTTTCTTTTTTCTTTACAACGGTCGTAGAAGCATATTCATCCCCTCCGACCTCAAGTAAACCAAAACGCATCCATGCGCTCAAAGCAACAGAGTAACCGAAATATGACTCAACGCCGCTCGGGGCAAGAACCAATTCAGGCTTCAGATCCCGATCGAGCTTCTGGAGCAGTTCCACTGCCAAACGATTCGAAACGATCGGATCTTCCATCAATGCCGCCGAATCAATGCATTCTCCCTCATCGGTTTCAACAAGGGCGTTCATTTTTTTCAGAAGTTCTCGCACTTCCGCTTGTTCCATGATCATAGCTCCTTCGCAATAGCTTCAAATGCCGCAGCAGGATCAGCCTGTTCGGTGATGGGTCGTCCGATAACGATATGAGATGCACCGCGATCGAACGCTTCCTTTGGGGTTGCAACACGGGTCTGGTCCCCCAAGGAAGAACCAGCAGGACGAACTCCAGGGGTCACAATGTACGCCTCAGGGCCAAGCACTTCACGGAGCAACGCCGCTTCCTGTGGGGAAGCCACCACGCCGGAAAGGCCAGATTCCTGAGCATGAAGCGCAAGGGTCTTCACCTGATCGACCACATCGCGCTCAACACCGGTCATACGCAGCTCCTCGCCGCTCATGCTCGTAAGCACGGTGATACCCAAAGAAATAGGTTCAGTTTCCACCCAACGCGCTTCAGAGAGGCCTTTCTTTGCGGCCATCATCATCTTCTTGCCACCCACGGCATGCATGGTGATCATATCGGCACCCGCCTCCGCAGCGGCCTTTGCTGCACCTTGAACCTGATGAGGAATATCGTGGAACTTCAAGTCAAGGAACACCTTGAATCCACGCTTCTGCAAAGCGGTGATGAAATAGGGGCCTTCTTGGTAAAAAAGAGTCATGCCCACTTTTACCCACGTAGCTTTGCCCGCAAGGGAATCAGCTAACTCAAAGGCGCGGGATCGATCGCAGTCAAGAGCGACGATAACGCGCTCCTTGCGCGGAATGGAATTGAAGTCTAGCATTCCAGTGCTCCAATCAGTTGCTTAACATCAGTAACGCCCATTGTTTCACAATATGAGGCAATACCATCGATCACTTCTATGGTCGCACGCGGATCAGCGAAATTTGCTGTACCCACCGCAACCGCTGTTGCGCCGGCAAGCATGAACTCGATCGCATCTGTGCCATTCGTGATACCACCCATACCCAAGATCGGAATAGATACCGCCTGATGGACCTGATGCACCATGCGCAAAGCGACGGGCTTCACGGCAGGACCGGAAAGCCCACCCACAACGCGCGCAAGAAGCGGCTTGCGGGTCCTCACATCGATCGCCATTCCTAAAAGTGTATTGATGAGAGAGACCGCATCGGCTCCGGCAGCCTCGACCGCCTTGGCAATGACCGTAATGTCGGTCACATTCGGAGATAGCTTGACGATCAGAGGCCGATCTGTGCGGCAACGGCACGCTTGAACGACCTGCGCCGCCATTGCGCTATCGGTACCGAACGCCATTCCCCCATTATCAACATTAGGGCAAGAAATATTGATCTCATACGCGTCGACCTCAGGTGAAGATTCAAGAGCTTCGACGACCGCAGCATACTCTTCAGCACTGTGGCCAGACACATTCACAATGACCGTAGCGCTCTGTTCTTTGAGCCACGGTAGATCCCTCTGCTTCAGTACCTCCACACCCGGGTTCTGCAAGCCGATAGAGTTAAGCATTCCAGAAGGCGTTTCCGCAATGCGCGGTGCATCATTGCCTGCCCATCCGTGAAGAGAAACGCCCTTAGTTGTAACCGCGCCCAAAGCGCTCACATCGATGAAATCCGAATATTCGCGTCCGGCCGCAAAGGTACCTGAAGCAGTGGTGACCGGATTCTTCATCACCAACCCGCCAAGGTTCACTGACATATCGAGTGCCATTACCACAACACCTCCGATGCATCGAAAATAGGACCGTCAATGCAAGAGCGTTTCCGGCCAGCCGTTGTTTCAACGATGCAAGATAAGCACGCACCGACTCCGCACGCCATGCGTTTCTCGAGAGAGATCCAAGTGGGGATCCCCGCAGCGAGGGTCATTTCAGAAACGATCTTCATCATAGGCTCGGGACCACAGCATGCAACATAGTCGTAGCTACGCTCGGCGATCTTGTGCGCTACTAAGTCGGTGCAGAAACCCGCATGACCACGCGAACCATCATCAGTAGCGATCATTGGATCCCTACCCAGCAACTGGGCATACCGCGGCTCGACCACCAGCGCATCTGCGCTTTGAGCACCCAAGACGACATCGACGTCAACACCTTGCGCAACGAGCTCTTGTGCATGCATGAAAAGTGGAGCTCCTCCCACACCACCAGCAACCAGAAGAGCCGAAGAGGTATTTTCGGGGATCGACCAACCATGACCAATAGGGCCCATGACACTCAAGGTCTCGCCCGGTTCGAGCGTGGTCATATGAGCACTACCGAATCCTACGACCTGATACAGTACGCCAATGCGCGCTCCTTCTTCACAGGTGTAATACACCGAGAAAGGACGACGCAATATATGCCCTTCCATACCAGGGATCTTTACGTGGATGAATTGCCCCGGAAGAACTTGTTGGCCTATTTGATCAACGTCGATCTCCATGACCCATAAACGATCGGTATAGGCCTTGTTCGAATAGACAACACCTTGCTGTTCTAGCACTTGCGCCATACGATCACCTCTCTTCCCATTGATCTAGATCTTGCAACGCAATGATGGGGAGCTTTTCATCGCACAGATTGTCGATCGCTGAAACGAATGCCTGCGCACCTGCAAGCGTCGTAACATAACATAGGTTCTGGCATACCGCCATCGTACGCAGGTGATACCCATCAGAACGCGTTTCCTGCCCAAAGGGAGTATTGATCATAAGATCGATCTTTCCATCGGCGATCATAGTAGCGATATTGGGCTCAGGCTCGCTAACGCGCCCTACTTCTTCGCAAGGAATATTAGCCGAACCAAGTGCTCGGGCGGTGCCTGACGTGGACACCAATGTGAAGCCCATACGAACCAGATCTCGAGCAAGAGGAAGGATCGCACGCTTATCGCGGTCGCAAACCGACACGAAGCAGGTACCGCTCGTAGGTAACTTCATCGAAGCAGCCGCCTGGGTCTTCGCATAGGCAGCAGGGAAATTATGCGCGATACCCATGACCTCGCCAGTCGATTTCATTTCAGGACCAAGGACGACATCGCTACCCGGGAAACGCCCGAAGGGCATAACCGCTTCTTTAACGCAGAAATGCGCTTGCCTACGTTCATCATCCGGCAGATCGAACGACGCCATCTTCTCGCCCGACATGATGCGAGCCGCCAACTTAGCCAGAGGTACTCCCGTCGCCTTCGAAACGAACGGGACCGTTCGAGAAGCACGCGGATTAGCCTCGATGACATACACCACCATATCCTTGATGGCGAACTGGATATTGATCAGACCTACTACGCCTAAGCGCTTCGCCAAACGACGCGTGATCGAGCGCAACTGCGAGACCTGAGATTCAGATAAGGTGAAAGGCGGAATACAACAAGCCGAATCACCTGAGTGCACACCCGCTTCTTCAATATGCTCCAAGACGCCGCCGATATAAACATCATCGCCATCACACAGCGCATCAACATCGCATTCGATGGCACCCTCGAGGAAACGATCGAGATACACCGGATGATCAGGGGTAATGCGCGCAGCTTCGGCCATATACTTTTCCAGGTACTTCGCATCATAGGCGATGACCATACCGCGACCACCGAGTACATAGCTCGGGCGAACCAGCAAAGGAAAGCCAATGCGATCTGCGACACGGCAGGCCTCTTCGAACGATGATGCCATGCCCGCAGCAGGATAGGTGATATGCAATTCGTCCAAGATCTCAGCGAAACGATCGCGATCCTCAGCCAAATCGATCGCTTCGGGCTTGGTGCCCATCACCACTACACCCGCATCCTCCAATGCCCGTGCGAGCTTCAGCGGCGTCTGGCCGCCCAAGGTCACCACAACGCCATCTGGCTGCTCAACATCGATGATGTCCATAACGTCTTCGTAGGTAAGAGGCTCAAAATACAGACGATCGGAAGTATCGTAATCAGTAGAGACCGTTTCAGGGTTGCAGTTAACCATGATGGTCTCATACCCCGCATCATGGAGCGCATAGCTCGCATGAACACAGCAGTAATCAAATTCAATGCCCTGACCAATACGGTTAGGACCAGCACCCAAGATCATGGCGCGTTTTTTAGTGGCGGGCCTGATCTCACTTCCGCCCGACTCATAGGTCTTGTAGTGATATTCGGTAAGGCTCTCGAATTCAGCTGCGCAGGTATCAACCGTTTTGAATACCGGGATAACACCCAGCTCCTTGCGCCGCGCACGCACTGTCAGCTCATCCGCATCGCACAGATAGCCGATCTGAGCATCAGAGAGACCGTAGCGTTTCGCCTGGAGAAGATCCTGAGCATCAAGGTCGTCAAGCGAATACTGCGAAAGCGCTTGTTCAACCATAATGATGTCGTAGATACGTGAAAGGAACCAACGATCGATCTTAGATGCAGCGAATACCTGATCAATGCTCCAGCCACGGCGGAACGCCTCAGCGACATAGAAAACACGGTCTTCCGTAGGAAGCCCCACCAATTCTTCGAAACGCTCTTCATCGAAGGCGTCTTTGCCATCAGCGCCCAAACCGGCACGACCGTTCTCAAGGGAGCGCATCGCTTTACCGAATGCTTCTTCGAAGGTACGACCGATCGCCATGATCTCGCCGACCGCTTTCATGCGAGTAGAAAGCGTGGTATCGGTACCCTTGAACTTTTCGAAAGCAAAACGAGGAACCTTGATGACGCAATAGTCAATGGAAGGCTCGAAACATGCAGGGGTAGCCTTGGTGATGTCATTCACGATCTCATCAAGGGTATATCCTACCGCGAGCTTCGCCGCGGCCTTCGCGATGGGGAATCCCGTTGCCTTTGAGGCAAGAGCTGACGAGCGGGAAACACGGGGGTTCATTTCGATGACGATGAGACGACCGTTTTCCGGATTAAGAGCGAACTGAACGTTCGATCCGCCCGTCTCGACCCCGATCTTTTCAAGAATTGCCAGCGAAGCCACGCGCATACGCTGATACTCAACATCAGATAAGGTCTGAGCAGGTGCCACTGTAATGGAGTCGCCCGTATGCACGCCCATCGGATCAAGGTTCTCGATAGAACATACAATGATGCCATTGCCTGCCCTATCGCGCATGACCTCCATCTCGTACTCTTTCCATCCTTCGATGCTTTCTTCAACAAGCACTTCCGAGACGGGAGACAGATCGAGACCCTGAGACACAATGAATGCCAGCTCTTCGCCATCGTGAGCAATGCCGCCACCAGCGCCACCTAAAGTGAACGAGGGGCGAATAACCAGAGGATATCCCAAAGAATCAGCAAGTTCGAGCGCATCTTCGACCGAGTAGGCATATCCACTGCGCGCAACCTCCAGACCGATTTCAGCCATAGCCTCGTTGAATTGTTTACGATCTTCACCACGCTGAATCGCAGCCAGATCGCAACCGATCATCTCGACGCCATACTTGTCGAGCACGCCCGCTTCAGCGAGTTCGACCGCCGCATTGAGGGCCGTCTGTCCGCCAAGAGTGGGCAGCAATGCATCAGGACGCTCTTTATCAATGATCTTCTCGATGAATTCCTTGGTGATAGGTTCAACATAGGTACGATCGACCAGCTGAGGATCGGTCATGATCGTGGCGGGATTAGAATTCACCAGCACCACTTCATAGCCGTCTTCCTTCAGGACCTTGCACGCCTGAGCGCCCGAATAGTCGAATTCGCATGCCTGGCCGATGACAATAGGACCAGAACCGATGACGAGAATACGTTTAATATCGCTACGCTTAGGCATGAGCTTCTCCTTCCTCGGCTCCAAAGACCCAACCAGCAAGACGATCCCTTGCAATATCTATGTCAAGATAATCTTGATCCCCATCCATCAAGCGCGTAAAGGCCGTGAACAGATAATGCGCATCGGTCGGTCCGGGACTCGCTTCAGGATGATATTGGACCGAGAACGCAGGGTGATCCAAGAAAGCGATTCCTTCAGCAGTACCATCATTGAGGTTCACATGAGTCAGACGAATACGACCAAATCGCTCATTCTGGACAACAGGAGCAATGCGACGCTCGCTCCAAAAACGCAGATCACTCACATGATCGCTTATACCGCCGGAAAGTTCGGGTACCAGCGGACCGAGAGAATCAAAGAGAAGACCAAAGCCATGGTTCTGGGCGGTGATCTCAACACGACCAGTTAGAAGATTCATGACCGGCTGATTGCCACCACGATGTCCATACTTCAGCTTCTCCATTTCGGCACCGCTCGCCAAAGAGATCATCTGATGACCAAGGCAGATACCGAACAGAGGAACTTTGCCGATGAGCTTTTCAACCTGCGCATATGTTTCATGTACCGCCTCGGGATCCCCCGGGCCATTACTCAAAAAGACCCCATCGGGATCGAGTGCCAGCACCTCTTCGGCTGGAGTATCCCAAGGAACCACCGTCAACGAACAACCGACTCGAACAAGTCCTTGCAAAATGGACTTTTTCACGCCGCAATCGTAAGCAACGACCTTATAAGTGGCAGGTCGAGCATCGGCTACCGCAAAAGCGTGGCTTTCAGGCAAAGCATCATACGACGATGCCTCAGCTCGACTTACCGTGCGAGCAAGATTCACTCCTACAATACCTTCGGACGCACGGACCTTGGTCAACAGGCTCTCAGTATCAAGATCGCTAGTAGAAATCACGCCGCGCTGCGCACCATGATCACGTAAATGCATCGTGAGTGCACGGGTGTCGATTCCCGCGATCGCCACGACATTCTCTTGCTTGAGAAAATCAGGTAGGCTGATTTCGCTTCGCCAATTAGAAGGATCGAAGCACATGTCATGAACGACCAACCCCCGCAATGCAAGCGAATCAGCCTGCAAATCATCTGAATTGACGCCGTAGTTGCCGATCTGCGGATACGTCATCGTAATGATCTGCCCTGCATAGGATGGATCGGATATCACTTCTAAATAACCTTCAAGAGAAGTATTGAAGCAGACCTCACCGAACACCTCCCCTTCCGCTGCACAGGAAAAGCCCTCGAATACAGAGCCATCTTCCAGCACGAGCTTAGCTGCGCCTCTTCGTCCTTGACTAGTACGCTCCAACAACTTACTCAACGACGACACCGTCCTTGCACGTCATCGCGCCACCAACGAACACATCGGTCGCACGTCCTGTTAATTCATATCCCAAAAAGCCACTGTTCTTCGATTTAGAGCACATCTCGTCTTCCGTGACGACCCACGTGCATTCCGGGTCGAAGATGGTTATATCTGCAATGCTACCCGCTTCCATGCGGACTTGATCGACCCGAAGGATCTCGCGCGGCTTGATGGCCATCAATTCGACCATACGATCGTAATCAATATGACCGGGCTTCACCAAATAGGTGATGATGGTTGCAAGCGATGTTTCGAGCCCCGTCATACCGAATGGAGCCAGTTCGAACTCACGTGCTTTTTCGTGCGCGGCATGAGGAGCGTGATCGGTAACGATACAATCGACCGTACCGTCCTTGATACCTTCAATGATCGCCTCATTATCACGCTTACTGCGTAGCGGTGGGTTCATTTTCAAATTCGTGTTATAGGTCGTCGTCAGATCATCTTCATTCAAGGCGATATGATGTGGTGTGGCCTCGCAAGTTACGGCAATGCCACGCGCCTTACCTTCGCGAACCAACTCGATTCCACGTGCCGATGTAATGTGCTGAATATGAATAGGGCACCCCGTTAGTTCAGAAAGGGCGATATCGCGCTGGATCTGCAGCTCTTCACCCGCCGCAGGCCAGCCTGCCATTCCCAAACGCGTCGATACGACGCCTTCATTGACCTGACCAGGACCGACCAGGTCCTCATCTTGGCAGTGGCTCATGACCACCTTATCGAACATCTTCGCGTAATCCATAACACGACGCATCATGCCCGCGTTCTGGACGCCACGCCCATCATCAGTGAATGCGACCGCGCCATGCGCGACCATGTCGCCGATTTCAGCAAGCGATTCACCTTTGAGCCCCTTCGTGCACGCACCCGATGGATATACGCGGCAATGATTCGCCTCGCGCGCTTTATCAAGAACATAATCAACGATCGATGCATTATCGGTCGTCGGAGCAGTATTAGGCATAGAACATATTGCCGTGAATCCACCGTGAGCAGCCGCAGCCGTTCCGGTTTCAATGGTCTCCTTATATTCTTGACCTGGGTCACGCAAATGCACATGAACATCCACTAGACCAGGAACTGCAATACAACCGCTACGTTCAAGTATTTCAGCATCAGGGCAATCGATCCCCTGTTCGATCCGTTCGATCGTTTCGCCGTTGATAAGCATATCGGTCACTTCATCGATCCCAACCGCCGGATCGATGACGCGAATGTTCTTAACGAGATACTTCATCGTTACCTCCCCCTAATAAAAGATAGATCAGTGCCATACGAACACATACGCCCGAAAAGACCTGATCGACAATAACGGAATGATGCCCATCCGCCATATAGCTATCAAGTTCCACTCCTCGATTAATAGGACCGGGATGACAGATGATGGCATCTTCTTTCATGAACTTTGAACGCTCCTGGGTAAGACCATAGAGCAGATGATATTCACGCAAACTTGGAAACGGCGCGTTCTCGAGACGTTCCATCTGGATGCGGAGCATATACACCACATCGAGTTCAGGAAGAACACTATCAAGATGAGGAGCGACGCGCGCAGCACCCAGTGCCTCAGGGCAAGCGGGAAGCAGCGTCGCTGGTGCGATCAGCGTTACTTCCGCGCCCATGCGGTTAAGAGCGGGGATCAAAGATCCGCACACACGCGAATGAGCGATATCGCCCACGATGCCTACTTTAAGTCCTTCGAAGGAACCCTTTTCCTTCCAAATGGTATAGAGATCCAAAAGCGCCTGGGTAGGATGCTGGTGCTTACCATCGCCCGCATCAATGACCGCTGCATTGGTATTCTGCGAGACCATATAAGGGGCCCCTGCACATTTGTGACGAACGATGAACATATCGACTTTCATCGCATCAAGGGTGCGGACCGTATCAACGAGACTCTCTCCTTTTACGGTTGAAGAAGCACTGCCGCCCGCATTGAGAGAATCGCACGAAAGGCGTTTCTCCGCCAATTCGAACGACCCACGCGTACGCGTCGATGGTTCGAAGAACAGGTTGCATACCGTTTTGCCGCGCAAAGCGGGTACCTTCTTAATGGCGCGTTCGTTCACTTCCTCGAACATACGCGCCTGCTCGAGGACGGTCATAATATCGTCACGCGATAGATCATCTATCGAAAGTAAATGCTTATGCGCGAACATGACCAGCTCCCTTCAGTGGCGCAGAGCCGACACGATCGCCTGGCTGCAAGCGCGTTATGCGAACACAAGACTCACCATCGACTTCTTTGATGTAGAGCCGCACGCTTTCATTCGCAGCTGAGGGAACGTTCTTTCCAACGAAATCAGCACGAATGGGTAGTTCTCGATGCCCTCGATCAATAAGCGTCGCAAGTTGAATACGCTCCGGGCGCCCCAGATCCATCAGCGCATCAAGCGCTGCGCGAATAGTGCGTCCCGTATAGAGCACATCGTCAACAAGGACGATCGTTTTTCCGTCAATTGAAAACAAGATGTCGGTTCCCTGCACCAAGGGAGCGAGGCTCATCGGAGAATCGTCGCGATAGAAACTGATATCAAGCGAGCCAACAGGTAATTTCGTGCCCTCAATATCTTCAATGAGAGCAGCAAGACGATGCGCGAGGACATCACCTCGCGTCACAATGCCAACGATCGCTAGATCCTGGCATCCTTTGTTCTGTTCGAGGATCTGGTGTGCCATTCGGACTAAAGTTCGGTCGATCTCCGACTCTTCCATGACTACCGATTCCTCAATGTTGTGTTCTTGCATGCACGCTCCTTTCTGAAACAAAGTGCGTACAGCAGAAGCCGGTTGCCCACAAAACAGCACATCGTTCAACCGACGTTCTGATCCGCAGGTACCCTCCGTCATAAAGCAAAAAGCCCCACGACAGAGAGGGGCAATCAGTCAGGCCTAGGGCGTACACCCTAAACAATATGTTTGCGCCTTATCGGTCTCTCTGTACCGCCATTAAAGGTCGCTTTTGATTATACGGCTCGTATCTCAAGTGGTCTAGTTAAAATCACGTTACGGCATTCGGTCAAAATGCTTCCGATAAACCCAGATCACCACATTTCAGTCTTCGGGTTTTCCTCTAATAACAAAAATGAGCCCCTATGGATAGAGGCTCAGATACTAAAGCTTAGGCGCGATCATGCGTTCATGACCACACACGATCATAGTGCCAAACACTTCGTTATGAAACGCGACGAAGAACACAGGCGAAATGGGCATCGGGGATCGGACCGCTCGCTTTGGAAGAAGACAGCTCTTCACTTGAGAACTCTCCCGTTATCTTAAAGTGAGCGCCTCTCTCGCTTTTCAAGAACTCCTGCACGACCTCTTGGTTCTCTTCTGGGAAAACAGTGCACGTCGCATACGTGAGCTGGCCATCCTTCTCGACCAATCGAGCCGCTTCGTTAAGCAAGGAAAGCCCTGTTTCCTTAAATGAGGCGATATCCTCTTTCCTTAAACGCCAGCGAGCGTCGGGGTGACGACGCAATGTTCCCGCTCCAGAACAAGGCGCATCAATGAACACCGCATCATAGAAAACATTGTCGAACGAAGAAAGATCCCTCGCATCGCAGCAGTATGATGCCGTTTCTTCAATGCCAGCTTGCTGCAAACGAGCACTACGCTCTTTCTGCTTGCGCGGATCAAGATCAAGGGTCTCAAGTGGCATTTGACGACCAAAACGCGAAAGCGCAACGTTCTGCAAGAGGATCGATTTAGTCCCCCGGCCCGCGCCAATTTCCAAGAAGCGCTTCGGACACGTAGACGGCACCGCCATAGATGCGACGCACTGAGCTGCCGCATCAGATATGACCAGCCCGCCATCAGCTAGCAAACGTTCGACTTTCGGATGGGCGACTACTTTGCGTTCAGCGAACACGAACAGAGGAAAAGGCGGTGTTACCTGGCCTTTTGGCTGATAAGGAACTACCTTAACGCCCTCGCTCACCAAATGTTTAAGCGTTTGAGGGCCATTTTGACGCGCTAAATTCACCATGAAGAACAACGGTGCCGGCTCATTGGAGCGCTTCATGAATGTATATGCACGCCCATGGCCCCATTCATCTACCAGCTTTTCCCCGAACCACAAAGGGAACCCCGTCTGCGCACAAGCAGGGCGAATCTCGCTCGTGGCATCACCAAAGGGGAACTCGGACTTTATATCGGCTATACGTCGCAATACGAAATTGGCCACACGCGATGCCTTAGGTTCGATAGTGCGAACTAATTCGACCCCCTGATCGACCGCCACATGAGCAGGCTTATCAAGTACAAGCAGTTCACACACAGAGATGCGCAAGGCAATACGCAGTGGTTCTTGAATATCAGATGGCTTCGAAAGAACCGAATCGATCAGTTCGTCTAACGTACCACGACGCGAGACCACTTCGCGACAGAGAAGATATGCAAAGGCTTTTTCGTGTTCAGGAAGACGGTTGCCATCGGGAAAATGACGCCACGCCTCTTCAAGAAAACAATCCTCTTTTTGCACACGCGCAAGAACCTTATAAGAAAAAGCACGAGCCAATGTCACCCTGTTCGGGCGCTTTCGTTTTGCGGTTCGTCGCGCCGAATCACCCTGTCCTGCATAGGAGCGAGAACGAGTAGTTCGAGACGTTGAGGGTCGATCGATATTACGAGCCATAAGATTCGCTCCAAGACGCACCGTTTTGCTTTATACCTTGGATACCCGCTGCGAATGCTTGAGCAGGCATCGCCTTTTTGCCGTCTGGTTTTACTTCGCAAAGCTCAATGACACCATCCGAACAGCCCAGATAGAAACGCTTCTGCAGAAACGCAACGCGACCCTCTTCGGGGGCATGTTCGAGTTGACCTGCGCTACGCGCAGCAAGAACCGTCACAGGCTTTTCTGCAATAATGCATCGGCAAGGATGATTGTCGCTTGACGCACGAACACGACGGAGAACATCCTCAACCGCCAAAGATGGCTGCAGATCTAATTCGCCCTTTTCGATCTTTTCCGCATAGGTCACGCCAAGCGTTTCATCCTGCTCGGTCCAAGTAAGAGCCCCATCAGAATCAAGCTGGTCGAGGACTTCTACCAGAGCCGCGCCGCCGACTTTCGCAAGTTCGAGCGAGAGCTCATCGGCGCTCTTCTCATCAACGGATACCTCTCGGACAAGCGCCGTTGCACCGGTATCGAGACCTTCTTCCATACGCATGATGCCAATGCCCGTATAAGCATCTCCTGCCAAAATAGCACGCTCCACCGGCGCAGCACCACGCCAACGCGGCAGAAGCGAGCCGTGTACGTTCAGACAACCGAACCGAGGCAGATCGAGTACACGCTTTGGCAATATGGCACCATAAGCCGCTACACAAATAACATCAGGCTCAAGCGCTTGTAGCTGAGCGAACGCCTCATCGCTGCGAAGAGATGCATATTCGAGCACCGGAACCCCTTCAGCAAGAGCACATTCCTTGACTGGAGAGCTGATCAGTTTTTTTCCGCGTCCCCTTACGGCATCGGGACGCGTTATCGCTCCTACCACCTCATGAGATGATCGGAAAAGCGCGTTTATGATCTCTGCTGCAAAGTCGGGCGTACCCATGAAGACGATGCGCACGTTTAGCCTACCTCTCCTGGCTTAGCTCCCTGTTCAAGAGCAATATGGTAATCATGAAGCGCCTTTATGCGATCGACCGGCGAGCAGGATTCGAACAGCGTAACCCCATCAAGATGATCGATCTCATGCTGCAGGCAGCGCCCCAACAGGCCATCGCTCTCTACGGTTCGCTCTTCGCCATTAAGATCGAAATAGCGTACGCGGACCGTTGATGAACGGGTAATGGGCACGGAAATACCTGGCAGGGACAAACATCCCTCTTCATCGGTAATGATATCGTCGCTCTTCCATTCGATTACTGGGTTGACCAGAACGATCGGGTCGGCGTTACCTTCTTCATCAAGGCAATCGATGACCACGAAACGTTTGTTGATGCCCACCTGCGGAGCCGCAAGTCCGCAACCGGAATTCGCATACATCGTCCTAAGCATTTGCTTGCTCAGTTTTATCAGGGACCTATCCCCCACCGTGCACGGTTCACATACCCGCCTTAGCCCCGGATCGGGAGATAGAACGATTGGTAAGGTTCTCATATATATGCCTTTCAAATACGACACACGATAGTTTTACGGACAAAGTATACCAGTCGCGCAAATAACTCCCACAGGCAAACGACCCAAAGGCAGGAAATGGCTACAGTACTTTGAAGGACTTATTTCCCCACCGTTGCATGACGAGCGCGTAGAGCGCGCACTTCTGCCTGAAGACCGAGGATCGCTTGGAATAGCTGATCGGCCTCTTCACCGGAAGCTTCATCCATCTGAGCACGCATCGCTGCGATGGCCACCTCCATATCACCCAGGGAAAGCTCCTCGGAAAGGAACGTCAGCATCGCATGCGCGGGCTGCGTGTCACTTGATGATACGGCCGTCAAAATACGTGCGGCATAGGGACAGCGCTCCTGGGCCCGATAGATAAGATCTGCCACCGGAACCGCAGGATCTTCAATGACAAGATCCATCAGGATCAATGCCAGTTCTCGGTGGATCTTATCATGCCATTCCGTTTGACCGAGCTCATTGATGAACTGGGGAATCATGGCAGGATTATGAGCGCATAAACTCAAGAACTCCCGTTCGGTACGCAGACGGTTCTTTTCCGCAGGTGTAAGTTGAACAGAACGCGGCGGCATCTGCGTCGATTGCTGTGCAACTTCATCATCACGCAGGGTTGGAGCTTTAAGCTCTTCTAAGCGAACTAATATATCCTGCTCACGGGCATGCACTTTGCTTGCTATATAGACCGCATAGTCCTTTGCCAGAAGAGAGCTCTTAATAGGTGCGAGCAGGGCAAGCGATTCGCTCGTTGCGCGAACACGCCCTTCAGGAGTTCGCAGATCATGACGAGCAAGCCTACGATCGATTCCGAAACGGATAAGAGGCACTGAAGACTGCAGGACCTGCTCAAAGGCCTCCGCTCCCCTTTCGGCAATAAAATCCGCTGGATCAAGATCATCGGGAAGCGTAACCGCACACAAATCGACTCGCGAATTACCCGCTTCGGGTGTAATGGACGAATCGATAAAACTAAGGGCGCGATCAGCCGCACGCTGCCCCGCCTCATCACCATCGAATAAGTACACGATACGAGACTTAGCATGGTGAGATAACTGTCGTATATGCTGGCGCGTAAGTGATGTTCCTAACGTAGCGACAGTATTAGTGAAACCCGCTCCATGCAAGGCAATGACATCGGTGTATCCCTCAACGACGATAGCGACACCTGTACTCGCCATGCGTGCTTTGGCCTTGTCGAGAGCATAGAGCACTTCTGATTTATGGAAGAGCGGCGTATCTCCCGAATTAAGATACTTCGGCTCTCCGCTACCAATAACACGTCCCCCAAATGCAATGGCCTCGCCCCTGATATCATTTATAGGAAACATCACCCGATCGAAGAAGCGATCATTTACTCCTTGCGACCCCTTAACGGCGACATTCGCTTCGATCATTTCAGAATCACTGAAACCCAAGGACCTCAGATGCGTAACCAAGCGACGACGCCCTGGTGCATACCCTAAGCTCCATTCAACGGGAACCAAACCACCCAAGTTCCGACCAGACAGATATTCACGCGCAGATGCCGCCCCCTCATCAGTTGAGCGCATAAGGAGCAAATGGTAGTAACTCGCCGTTTCCGCACAAACTGCTTTCAGACGTGCTTTTTTACTACGCGCACGACTCGCCTGCGCCGATTCTGAGAGCTCTATTCCCGCGCGACGAGCCAAAAAACGAACCGCATCGACGAAATCAACATCATCGAGCTTTCGCACATACGTGATGATATCGCCCCCTTCACCGCAACCGAAGCAGTGCCATGTCTGCGTCGAAGGGTCTATTTTGCAAGAAGGGGTCTTTTCCTGGTGGAACGGACAGCAACACCAGAAATCTCTTCCACGCTGACGCACAACCGAGCGCTCGGAAAACAATTCAAGAATATCGTTTGCTTCACGAACTCGACGGATGTCTTCATCGGAAAAGATAGCGATCAACCCCTACTGCTTCTTCTCGAAATATCTACCTACAGCGGCAAGCTATCGCGCACATACGAAATATTACCCATAACGGTCTTGATCAGTTCTTCGGTGCTGTCGAACTTAATCATAGGACGCAAATACTCAACGAATTCCACTTCAATGCATTCACCATAAATGTTCTCATTGAAGTCAAGGATGTGGACTTCACAGGAAGCGTCCGTTTTATCGGCGAACACAGGGGAAACACCCATGGAAACCGCCGCACGATAACGTTTCCCGTCCACAAGCGCATATGCCGCATAAACCCCTTCGCACAGAACGCGACGATTGGGTTCAATGTACAGATTAGCTGTCGAAAAGCCCATATCCGCACCTTCACCACGACCCTGCTGCACCTTTTCGACAAGGGAAAAACGACGACCAAGAAGACGTTCGGCTTCTTCAAGATTGTGATCCATCAAAAGCATTCGGATACGGGTCGCCGTAATAGGAGCTCCTTCATCGCTACGCAGATTATGCGCATCAATGTGCGTACCGCTTCGAGCGCCCCACTCCGCCAGATCAGCAACGGACCCTGCTGCTCGCGCACCAAAATGAAAGTCAAGTCCCACATGGAGATTAGAGGGGGCGAAACCATTGAAGGTCTCTTGCAAGAACCCTTCGGGTGATAGCGCCGCGAATTCACGGGTAAAGGGCAGCACAACGACCGCGTCGACCCCACTTGCTAAAAGGAACTCCATACGTCGTTCATTGCTCAGCAATTTTCGCAAACGCTCTGGGTGGAACACCTCATCCGGATCGATATCGAAGGTCAATGCGATGGACTTGCCGCCGTTTTCCTTTGCAGTTCCCTGAGCGCACTGCAGTAAATAACGGTGACCCCTATGAACACCATCGAATACCCCAAAAGCACAAGAAGCACCTTTGAAGAACGCATGATCGAAAGATTCGTTTACCCTATACAGCTCTGCCACGTTCTACACCTATCGAAAACACGCATCGCGCACGATAGCGATGCTCAGACCCACAATATTCATACAGCGCTTTAAGACGATTGTCTAGCAGCACTCCTATTATCTCTCCATTATGAGGTGGAGTATTTGACGCTATGACGCCCGTAGTGCACGTACACGGCGTGAAAACATCAGTATAGATCGGTTCGTTGAGCGAAAGGGCCTGCTCAGGTAAGAACGATCCATTTAATACCTGCTGTTCGCATCCGCGTGCGAAGGCGAACCTGATGCCCAACACCTTCAGCGGATCGATCGTTGCCTCATCGGGGTACTGCTCCAATTCATCGAGGGTAACGCAGTCCACCAAAGCAACCGACCCCGATTGCGTACGCTCAAGAGAGCTGACATACGCTGCTGTTTTAAGATCGCGTCCCATATCGCGCGCGATAGATCGCATATAAGTGCCTTTGCTCACCTTCATGTCAACGATCCATTCAGGGGCGATCTCGCCGCTAAGACCGACCGACTCGCGAACTTCTTCCAGAAGCGCTTCGTGTATTTCAAATGGCCGCGCTTCAAGATCGATAATGGTCCCTTTGCGCGCCGCATCGTAAGATTTTCTTCCATCTACTTTAATAGCAGAATAAATGGGAGGAACTTGCATTCCTTCACCCACCATGTTCGCAACGTAAGAAGAGGCAAATGATCGATCAAGGAGCTTTTCTGGAGCAGGAATCTGCTTGATAATCGAGCCTTCCGCATCATCGGTATCGGTCGCGAGACCGAACTGAACCCCCATGCGATAACGTTTGGAGTGGCCCACCAAATACGCATCAAGTCTCGTTGCGGGACCAACGCATACGACCAATACACCCGACGCAAGTGGATCGAGCGTCCCAGCATGGCCAACACGACGCTCACCGAAGACCCTTCGGCAACGATTAACTACGTCATGAGAGGTCATACCGCATGGCTTCGCAACCGCGATCAGGCGGCTTATCCCCGAGGCACCACGTTTAGCCATTCAGGACACCCTTCGTCGAAAAACAAAGCGCCTTGATGGTCTGCACTACATCGCAGCGCGCATCATCCAACGAACCATGATACGTAAAGCCCGCAGCCGCTTTATGACCGCCACCGTCAAAGCGCCGCGCAACAGCGGCAACATCGGTCTCTTCATCTTTAGCGCGCATGCTCCCCCGTATTTCACCGGGAACGTTTTCGCGAAGAATAAGCGCAACGCGTACTCCGCGTATCGACCTCAAGACATCGATCAGCACCTCAGCATCTGCCTTTACGGCTCCACAAGCATCAAAATCATCACGAGTCAGATACGACATCACGAACGATCCATCCTCATGGAACTCCATCCGATCGAGGATACGCTGCTCAAGTTTTACCGACGCAAGAGAGCGGTTCTGGAAGAACTCACGATTGACCAGAGCCGGATCGGCTCCCGCCTCCATCATCTTCGCGGCGCACTTAAATGCTTGAGCTGTAGTGTTCTGATAGGCAAATCGTCCCGTATCGGTGATCAGGCCGGTCAAGCAGCACTGAGCGACTTCCGGGGTCACCGAATCGAGTAAGCAAGCGATTTCCCATACCAACATACTTGCCGATGGCGTATCAGGATCAACATAGGTGTATTCAGCCATGGCGGGATCGAACGCATGATGATCGATCGTGAACCGAACATCAGCCTTATCGTGCAATGACGCCGCGGTGCCGATGCGCTCAACGCTCGGGACATCTACCGCAACGAAAACACGCGCACAGGTCGGATAGTCGCTCGCCACGACCATCTTATCGATACCCGGCAAGAACATCAGGCCAGCATCGATAGGGTCGGGCTTTGCGAGCAGGCACGTAGCCCGCTTTCCCATTGCGCGTAAACTGTGATAAAGCCCCAGCTGAGAACCAAGGCAATCTCCGTCAGGATTTACATGACCGCATATAACGAAATCGTCGAGCGCCCTAAAGCGCTCGGCGATTTCAAATAAGGTCGTATTAGTTTGAGGCGTGATCACCGAACTATCTACTCCTCTTGACCAGAGGCATTTCGCGCCGCATCGCGCGCTAAGGCGCTCGCAATACGCTCCGCCTGATCAACACTCGTATCAAGCATGAAACGCAGCTCAGGAGCAACGCGCCATGAGAGCTTTTTAGCCATCAAGGAACGAATACGTCCTGTTGCAGCTTGAAAAGCTTCTGCAGTTTCAACATAGCGTGAAGGCTCTGTGGTATAGAACACGTTAGCAACGCTTCTGTCGAAGCTCACTTCACACGAAGTGATGGTCACCATGCCTAAACGAGGATCGGAGATCTCGAAAAGCAAGATGCTCGCGATAACCTCGCGTGCCTGTTCGTTGACCTTGCGGCTCGATGAACCTTGCTTCATGATTACTCAACCCTTTCGACTTCGACGATACGGTATCCTTCGATAGTATCGCCCACCTTGAGGTCCTGATATCCCTCGATGCCAATACCGCACTCATATCCGCTCTTGACGGTCTTTACGTCATCTTTGAAGCGGCGCAAGCTTGCGATAGCACCTTCGAAGATAACCGTACCATCACGGACGATACGAACCTTGTCATCACGAGAAAGCTCGCCTTCAGTGATGTAGCAACCAGCGATGGTACCGGCCTTGGGAACCTTAAAGGTATTACGAACCTCAGCGATACCGGTATCCTGTTCGACAATATCAGGAGAAAGCAAGCCAACACGAGCCGCATTGATATCCTCAATGGCCTGGTAGATAACACGATACAACCTGATATCGACCTTTTCGCGCTCAGCGACCTCACGTGTCTTACCCGTAGGACGAACATTGAAACCAATGATGATAGCATCAGATGCCGCTGCCAAGGTAACGTCGGTTTCAGTAATACCACCAACAGCCGCGTGAATGATATTGATCTTTACTTCAGACTGGTCCATCTTCGAGAACGCATCACGCAATGCTTCGATAGAACCGCCCACGTCAGCCTTAACGACCAGATTAAGGTCGGTCGTCTTGCCTTCTTCAATGCGGGCGAACAGGTCATCCAAGTTCATATGAGCACGAGATTCCTGCTTCGCCAAGCGAGCACGAAGAGCACGTTCTTCAGCCAGACGACGAGCATCACGCTCATCTTCGAACACCCTGAATTCATCGCCAGCAGAAGGAACAGAGTTGAGACCGAGAATCTCCACCGGATCGGCAGGACGTGCCTCATCAACATGGGCACCATGAGGATTGACCAATGCGCGTACCTTACCATACGAAGCACCTGCGACAACGACATCGCCTGTATGCAACGTACCGCGAGCAACGAGCATGGTTGCAACCGGACCACGACCCTTATCGAGGTTCGCCTCGATAACGAAGCCTGAAGCGAACGTATCGGGATTCGCCTTCAGCTCAAGGACATCTGCCTGAAGCAAAATGGTCTCGAGCAGATCATCGATGTGAAGCTTCTGTTTCGCCGATACATCGACGAACATGTTCTGGCCACCCCATTCTTCAGGGATAATACCGTATTCGGTCAGTTCCTGTCGAACACGATCGGGAGTTGCGCCAGGCTTATCGATCTTGTTAACCGCAACGACGATGGGTACTTCTGCGGCCTTCGCGTGGTTGATAGCTTCAACCGTCTGAGGCATAACGCCGTCGTCAGCCGCAACGACCAGAACGATAACGTCAGTTACCTGAGCGCCACGAGCACGCATAGCGGTGAACGCTTCGTGGCCCGGCGTGTCGATAAAGGTGATCTGGCGACCATTGATATTAGCGACCGATGCACCGATGTGCTGCGTAATACCGCCCGCCTCGTGGCTCGCTACGCCTGTAGAGCGAATTGCATCAAGAAGAGAGGTCTTACCATGGTCAACGTGACCCATAACCGTCACGACAGGAGGACGGGGTTTCAAGTCTTCTTCGGAATCATGGTAAACAACGGCGAATTCTTCTTCCGGAGATACCACACGCACCTTTCGGCCAAGGTCGTCAGCAATAAGTTCAATGAGTTCATCGTTCATCGACTGCGTCAACGTAAGTACCTGGCCGAGCATGAACAAGCGCTTAACAACATCGTTGGGCGACACATCGACCAATTCAGCGAACTGAGCCACCGTGGATCCCTGCGGGATCTCGACAACCGAATCATCCAGAACCAATTCGGGATCGAGGCCCTTTTCAAGAGCTTCCATCTCTGCACGCTCACGCGCTTCTGCCTCACGCTTTTCCTTGCGCTTCTTACGACGACCTTCTCCATCATGGCTTGCCGCCTCTACGGCAGCACGTGCCTCAGCGAGCACCTTATCACGCTGCAGCTTTTCAGCCTGAACGGCCATCTGCGCATAGCGGTCTTCGCCCTTAGACGCGTCAGAACCGCTTGCTTCCAATTCTGGAACAGAAGGTTCAAAGCCCTTGCGCTGCTTCTTGCCCTTCTTGTTGTTGCGCTGATCTTGAGAAGCGTTCTTCTTAGCCGAATCGGATTCCTGCTTTTGGTGCTGCAGGCGTTCACGTTCATTATTGATCTGATCGAGCAAAGAAGAGAAGTTCGACTTCGTACTCACTGGAGCAGTCTTAGGAGAGACCTTCTTTGGTTCAGGAGCAGCGGTTTTAGTGTTCTTACGTGAACGATTATGCAGAGCTTCCTCTACCGCCTGCTTCTTTGCGACCTCTGCCGCACGCGCGGCCGCACGCTTACGCTCACGAGCTTCCGCCGCTTCGCGTTCTACGCGCTCACGCTCACGCTCGATCTGAGAAGCCAAACTCTCAAAAGGCGAGTTGGAGAGCTTTTGCTTTGCCTCTCCACCGCCTTGCGCATCATTTTCCTGCTTGGAAGCAGCCTTCGCCTCGCGACGAGCACGTTCCGCTTCACGCATTTTGCGCTCCGCCTCTACCGCCGCACGGCGCTCTGCCTCTTCTTCGGCCTTACGCTGAGCTTCTTTTTCCTGCTCTTCGGCAAGCTTCTTAGCCTCTTCATCCTCCAGAGCACCCGCACGTTGTTTGATCTCGGGTTCAAGGTTCTTGCGGACCTTTTGAACATAGGCGTCTTGGAGAATGCTGGCATGGCTCTTTGCGGGGATCTTCATCTCCGCAAGGCGATCGAGCAATTCCTTGCTGGTCATATCAAATTCTTTTGCCAATTCATGTACTCGCATGCCAGGCATATAATCTCCTCGTCTAATTATCCTCATGGGAAAGCGATGCGCATAACTCAGTGGCGATACGCTCGCGATCCTCGCTGGTTATTTTAATCCTCAATGCCGAATCTAGGCGTTTTGAATCCAAGGCTTTTTCAAGACACGAAACACCACAGACATAAGCCCCTCTCCCGTTCATTCGTCCCGTTTCATCAAAACGAACGTCCCCTTCAGGAGTGCGCACGATACGGAGCAAAGACGACTTAGCGTCAGTTGCGCGACATACAATGCAGGTTCTCTGTCGGGTGCGAGTAGCCATAAAGATATCCGTTAGTCCTCATCCTCGAATTCAGCATGAATACCGCAATAACGATATCCTGGACGAGCGTGGTTGCGGCAACGCGTGCCATCTTCGCCCATATATGCGCACAATCCGTCTTCAGAATCATCGAAGTCATCTTCATCAATAAGAGCAGGCTCGTTCAGAAGCGATTCGCCAGCGAACGAAGCTGACTTGATGTCAATATGCCATCCGGTCAGACGCGCTGCCAGACGAGCGTTCTGGCCTTCCTTACCAATCGCTAAGGAAAGCTGATCATCAGGAACGATAACGGTAGCGTAGTTGTTCTCTTCGTCGATATCGACACGCGTTACACGTGCAGGAGAAAGAGCATTCGAAACATATACTGCTGGATCTTCGTTCCACTGGATAACATCTACACGTTCATTACGCAGGCCCTCAACGACCATGCGAACACGAGAACCCTTAGGACCGACACATGCACCTACTGGGTCAAGGTTGGGTTCACGAGAGGAAACCGCGATCTTAGAACGCTCACCTGGTTCACGAGCGATGGACTTGATCTCTACCAGCCCGTCATAGATCTCAGGAACTTCGATCTCGAACAAACGACGGATAAGATCGGGATGAGTACGCGAAACGACGATAGAAGGACGAGCATGCTCGCCGCGCATTTTCGGAGCGTCGGAATTCGGATCACGAACCTCAACGATCAAGGTCTTCAGACGCTGATTATGACGATATCGTTCGTTTCGTGGACGCTCATTGCGCTCACCAGGATTACGCTTCAGGTCGTAATGCGGCAATTCCGCTTCAACGCCATCACGGATCTTGATGATGGTGAAATCGGGAGTACCCTGCAGTACCGTACCCGTGACCAGATCACCCACACGACTCGAGAACTCTTCATAGATCGACTGACGACCCGCATCGCGAACAATGGAACCGATAACGTTCTTCGCATTTAATGCAGCAATACGGCTTACATCCTCAGGAGTTACATCGCGCTCTTCGAATTCGGTGTACTCGCCCGTTTCCTCATCGGGCTCGCCGACGGGGATCAGTTCGTATACATAGATCTTTCCCGTATTACGGTCGATGATGACGCGTGCATCGAATTCAAGATCGAGAATGTGCTGATAACTTTTAGCCAATGATGCCTCAAGGCGCTCGATAAGGTAGAACTCATCGATCTTACGCTCGTGAGCCAGTGCCTGAAGTGCTTCAATTAATTCAGAGGCTGCCATGGAATAGTCCTTTCTACCCGCTGAAATCTATCGTGCCAATGATGTGAGCTTTCTTAATATGCTCGTAGGGAAAATGCTCAGTGATTCCGTCAACCGACAGAAGGACCATGGAACCCTCCACACCTTCAAGGATCCCGATCCATTTTGAACGACCCTGGTGAGCTTCTTTGAGCATGATCTGCGTCTTTTCACCTGCAAATCGAGCGAAGTGGTCCAGAGTTCTCAAAGGACGGTCAATACCCGGAGACGAAACCTCAAGGGTATATGCTCCAGGAAAAGGATCCAACTCATCCATGATCTGGTTGACCCATTCCTGAGCAGCGGAAAGCTCATCGAAACCTATTCCACCTTCACAATCGAGATATACGCGAATCGTGGGTGCCTTACGTGATCCCACCAATTCAACCGTAACGATCTCCATGCCGTGAGCAGCAGCCTGTGGTTCGAGTGCTTCAAGCAACATACGCGCTTTCCCGGTTAGCATCCTTGTCCCTCCTTCAGTCCCTTAGAAACAAAAGAAGCGGGAACAACCCCACTTCCTCGTCCAACGAAAGCTATCATGTTTTTCACATGTATCAGATTTATAACATATTTGGCATGTTCAATGCAAATCGAGAAATAGATCTTCGCAAAGACCGACACATCCCCTTTATTCGGTTATGGTCGGCTTTGCTTGATCATATGCTGCATCGAACGACTTCTCAGAAACGGAAGATCCACCTTTCAGGTCGATTGTGAGCGGAGCGAGGATCTCCGAATCATGCCCTCTGGGATCGTCATAGGTCAAGCTCACTTCCCAGCATTGATACAGTACGCCGACGCGCGTAAGCAAATACCCATATAATTCATCGACTTTCTGATATTCGGCATAAAGCGGATCATCTTCGGAAAGCCCTGCTTGCACCCAAGAATCAGCAAGCACCTGCCGTGAATCAGCGATCGAAGTCGCAAGCGCAGAACAAGAATCGGCATACGTGCTACGCGTTTCGCGATTGACTACCCCGTAGTAGCCTTCAAGCCCCTCTACTTCACTATCGATCTGAATACGCCAAGCACCAAGGTCGACATATGATGAACCAAGCGTATTAATGAACGATCGCCGCGCGAGCGCTGCAGCATCTTCGGTCTCTTGCGTAGACTCGCTTGATCCTGCTTGGCCTTCTGCTGCCTCATCGCTGTGGTATGTCTCGGATATGAAAGGAATTTCAATACCAAAAATCCTTAACCACGTAGAGCCGTTGACGTACATAAAAGAAAACGCAACGAACAAACAAACAATAATGCCGATAACACGCGTACGCATTTTAATTGGAGGGGGATCCTGGCGATACGATTTCACTTCACGATCGACATCAGCGACTACCTTGCCCGAATCAGACACAATACGCTGCATTGGCTTAGTGATATAGGGATCCTTTTCACCGATTTCAGGTATAGCGCGCAGATCCTTTGGATCAGAGGTAAGATCAGCTACATCGACTTTTTTTGACGGATCGAGCGGATTTCCGTCTTTGTCAATGTAGGTGCGGTCAGAAACTAAAGGCAGCTTGCTTGTCACCGATGGATCAACAGCATCGGTATATGCGACCATTTCTTCAGCTTGCGCGATACGCTCTTTCATATCGGCAACGGACGAGCCGCAGTTCGAACACTGCAGCTCGTCGTCATTGATCTTTGTTCCGCAGTCGAGGCAATACACCTATTTTGCCTTTTCTTCCTTGGAGTGAATGAGGCGATTAAGAGCATTCAAATATGCCTTAGCGGAAGAAACGATAATGTCACCGTCTGCGCCACGGCCCGTGAACACTTCACCGTCGGAAGCGGTGACGCGAATAGTAACTTCACCCAGAGCGTCGATGCCGCGCGTCACACTTTGAACAGCGAATTCGGAAAGCTCGTTTTCAATATCAACGATCTCATTGACGGCCTTATACAAAGCATCTACCGGACCAGTACCGATAGAGCAAGCGGTGAATACATTGCCGTTCTTATCACGCAACGTAACGGTTGCAGTAGGAGTAAGAGGCTGACCGCAAGAGATCTGAACGGATTCGAGCGTATAGGAAGCAGTCTGCGTACGACCCTGTTCGCCCACCAAAGACTCCAGGTCTTCGTCGTAAACTTCCTTCTTCTTGTCAGCCAAATCAAGGAAGGCGGTATGCAGATCCTCGAAGCGCTGACCTTCGATGTGATAGCCAAGAGCTTCAAGACGATGGCGAAGAGCGGCACGACCAGAGCGAGCGGAAAGAACGATGGAGCTCTGACCTGCGCCGACTTCAGCGGGATCAATGATCTCATAGGTCTCACGAGCCTTGATCACGCCATCCTGATGAATGCCAGAAGAATGGGCGAATGCATTTGCGCCTACGATGGACTTGTTGGGCTGAACCAAGAAACCGGTGATGGAGGAAACCAAACGGGAAGCGCGGATGAATTCGCGCGTGTTAATATCCGTGTGGGCGCCCAGTTCTTCGCCGTGCATCTTCATTGCCATAACGACTTCTTCCATGGCCGTGTTGCCTGCACGTTCACCCAAGCCGTTGATAGTGCATTCAACCTGACCGGCACCGTTGGCAACGCCAGCCAAAGAAAGGGCCGTGGCCATGCCAAGATCGTTGTGGCAGTGAACGGAAATGGTCGCTTTATCAATGTTGCTTACGTTTTCCATAAGGAACTTGATACGACGACCGAATTCTTCAGGCAAAGAATAGCCCGTGGTGTCGGGAATATTGACGACCGTAGCACCTGCAGCGATGACTTCCTGGACGACCTTGGCCAAAAACTCATAATCGGAACGGCCAGCGTCTTCACAGTAGAACTCAATATCTTCGCAGTACTTTTTAGCGTACTTCGTCGCATTGACCGCACGCTCGATGATCTTTTCAGGCGTAGTACGAAGCTTGTCATAAATGTGGCTATGAGAAACGCCGATACCCGTATGGATACGAGGGCGCTTGCAGTCCTTCAAGGCATCTGCGGCAGAATCAATATCCTTTTCAACAGCACGCGTAAGGGCGCAAACTGTAGCGCGATCGCCAACTTCAGCGGCAATCTGCTGAACGGACTTGAAATCACCAGGAGAAGAAACCGGAAAACCAGCTTCGATCACATCAACGTTAAGACGGAGTAGCTGACGCGTGATCACCAACTTCTCTTCGGAATTCATTGAGGCGCCTGGTGACTGTTCACCATCGCGCAAAGTTGTATCGAAGATAGCAATCTTGCGTGTCATCGTACGGTCCTTTCTCCACATCTTGTTTTTCCAAAAATTGAATATAACTCATTTTGAACGAATTCAACACTCATATCAAACAATGCTTTCATTTTGCTGTCTTGAAAATCGCATCCTATCCTGCCCGATCGCCTTCCAACGAACCGGCTTTAGCGGCATTTAAGCAATGAGCTGAAAACACCTTGCCTACGCAAAAAGGAAACCCAGGTATCCTGGGTTTCCTTTCATATCGACAAAGCAGTGGTTTAAGGTTGTTGAGTGCGCATGAGGAAATGCGTCTTATACCGCTGCTTGGTCTTCCTCTCCAGTGCGTACACGAACGACTCGCTCGATGTCGGAAACGAAGATCTTTCCATCCCCCACTTCACCAGTACGTACGGTACTCAAAATGATGTCGACCAATTCATCAACGCGATCATCGTCAACCACGATCTCGAACTTTATCTTGGGAATCATATTGAGAAAGATCTCACTTCCACGGAAGTATTCCTTCCACCCCATCTGATTGCCACAACCGTGTACTTGATAGATGGTCATCCCGGTGATCTTCGCTTCGAACAAAGCCTCTTTGAGGGGCTCGAGCATTTCAGGTCTAACGACCGCTGCAATACGTTTCATCGATTCATCACCTCTTTTTAATCTAGGCCAATAAATGCCGGATATGCAGATTCATTATGAGCGGTTACATCCATACCAGATGCTTCCTGCTCTTTGCTGACTCGCAAGCTTCCACCGAAGATCGCCTTTACGATCAAGCCGATGATAAGTGAAGCGATAGCAACGAATATGAGCGTCACGACGATACCTAATACCTGAGCACCCAGAAGCGTCAGATCGCCGGTATAGATCAGGCCGCCGAAATCGGTCCAGGAAAGCTCAGGGACACAGAAGATACCGGTCAAGATACCGCCCACAATACCACCGATAGCATGGATACCGAATGCGTCGAGTGCATCGTCATAACCGATCTTCGCCTTTAAGAACGATACGGCGAAGTAGCATACGGGAGAGACCAGCAGACCCATAACGATCGCAGCCCATGGCTCAACGAAGCCCGCAGCAGGCGTAATGACGACAAGACCTGCGACCAGACCGGATGCGCCACCTACCAGTGTCGGTTTGCCGGTCTTGATCGTTTCAACGATCATCCAGGAAACCAGTGCAGCTCCAGAAGCAACGAACGTGTTAACGACCGCTAGTGCCGCAATACCATCTGCGGCGAATGCAGAACCGCCATTGAAACCGAACCAACCGAACCAAAGCAAGGTCGCACCCAACACCACAAAGGGAACATTGTGAGGTCGATGCGCAATGGCTCCGAAATGCTTACGTTTACCCAAGAGCACGCAGAGCACCAAACCAGTAAGACCAGAACTGATATGAACGACATCGCCACCGGCAAAGTCAAGAGCACCGATCTGGTCGCCGATGAAGCTTCCTTCACCGCCCCACACCATATGAGCGAGCGGCGCATAGACCACCAAGATCCAAATGGTGACAAAGGTCAAAAAGGCACCGAACTTCATACGTCCTGCAAGGGAACCGCCGATGATAGCCGTGGTAATGGTGGCGAATGCAGCCTGGAACACAATATCAACCATTGCCGGATAGCTACCTGGTTCGCCAGTTCCGACCTCAGCGAGCATGTCGCCTACCGCCGTCAAGCATCCAAGCTGATCAAATCCACCGAAGAACGGATTCGATCCGTCGCCTCCGTATGCCAGCGACCACCCCGCTAAGATCCAGGCAATAGCCACCACTCCAATGACAACGATGGACATGAACATCGTGTTGACCACATTCTTACGACGGGCTAGACCACCGTAAAAAAATGCGACGCCGGGAGTCATTAGAAGAACTAACATCGCGCTGACAAGCATGAACGCTGTTGCTCCTGTGTCGAACATATCACTTACCTCCTAAATTCGAATACGCTTGTTCCGATTGCCATATTCCCACTCAGAACACGTTCAAAAACCGAGGCTGCCGCTTGTTTACGACACAGCAAATTCCCTGAAACATTCGTGAAGCGCAGTAGTTACCTTTTGGAAACATAATCCCGAACCTGAAGGAAATACCCACGCACTCCGCACTTAATAGAGACCCCTCACACGAAAAAGCCCCCTTCACCAGCAGCAAGAACTGCCGATAAAGGGGGCAAATGCGATTATCGTATTGTGCTACCGAAGAGAACGGAGCGCGTTCGCTATACCGGAACCATCAATACCCAGATCAGCAAAGAGCTGATCGACCTTACCCTGCTCAATAAAGGAATCAGGAAGACCCAATTGGAGCATTTTAGGAGAAAGCCCGGACGCAGCGATGACTTCAGCAACACCTTCGCCGGCGCCCCCGATACGCACACCATCTTCCACCGTCACAAGACAGCCTGTCGCCGCCGCATCTTTGACCGCCTCAATATCAAGCGGTTTGACCCAACGCATATCAACGACGCGAACCGACATACCTTCTTCGGCAAGGATATCCGCAGCTTCGAGAGCGTACTTGACCATGCGCCCGAAAGCGAGGATCGCAGCATCGTTACCCTCACGCACTATACGTGCGCAGCCCGGTTTCATCATCAGGGGATCTTCAGGCAAAGGCACCCCCTGCGCCGCTCCGCGCGGGTAACGCAGCGCAACGGGACCATCAAGAAGGAATGCCGTATGGAGCGCATGCACCAGCTCCGCCTCATTAGATGGCGCAATGATCCGCATATTGGGAACCGAACGCAAAAGAGCTATATCGAACATACCATGGTGAGTAGGCCCATCATCGCCCACCAAACCAGCACGATCGATAGCGAACACCACATTAAGATTCGAAAGCGCCACATTAATAATGACTTGATCGAGCGCGCGCTGCAGGAACGTCGAATAGAGAGCCACGAGGGGCTTGCGTCCGCCGAACGCCAATCCACTTGCCATACCCACCGCATGAGCTTCAGCAATACCAACATCGAATACGCGATCGGGGAACTTATTCGCGATTGAGCGCAATCCCGTTCCATCGACCATAGCTGCAGAAATCGCGCAGATGGACTCATCTTTCAACGCTTCATATTCAAAAGCATGGCTGAATGCCTGCGTGTAGGTGAGCGTCTTAGAGGATGAAGTGATCGCCCCGCCTGTTTCGACATCATAGGGACCGACCCCGTGAAAGCGAGCAGGATCAGCTTCAGCAGGTGCGTAGCCAGCGCCTTTTTTCGTAACTACATGAACGAGGACGGGAACATCTGATGCGAGCGCCTGCGAGATAGTCTCCTTTAGCGCCCTTATATTGTGGCCGTCGATGGGCGGTGTGCACACGATACCCAACTGCTCAAAAAGCATGGCATCGGGAACCACAAACTGTTTAAGGGAATCCTTAGCGGTTCTACCGAATTTGACCATTGCACGACCGGCAGGACCAAGAGAGCTCTCCATAAAGTCCTGCATCGAATCACGGTTCTTGCGATACTGGTTCGATACGCGTAGACCACCCAAGTGCTTCGCCATCGCACCTACATTGCGGGAAATAGACATTTCGTTGTCATTCAGAATGACAACGAGCGGCGTTTGAGCTTGCCCGATATCATTAAGCGCCTCAAAGGCCATTCCACCCGCAAGAGAGGCATCCCCTATGAGCGCGACGATCTTCTCGTCGCTACCCCGCAGATCACGCGCTCGCGCAAGACCACACGCAACGGAAAGCGAATCAGAAGCATGACCAGAAGGATGGACGTCATGAGCATTGCTCTCCGGCTTAGGGAAACCAGATAGCCCCTTATATTGGCGCAGCGTGGGAAAAGATCCCTGCCTTCCAGTAATGAGCATATGAGCATATGACTGATGCCCCACATCGAACAGAAAACGATCTTTAGGCGAATCAATCAATGAATGAACTGCAAGGATGATCTCCACCGCACCAAGACTCGATGCGACGTGACCACCCGTTTTCGATGTTACTTCTACGATCTCCTCGCGAATTTCACGAGCGAGAATAGCCAGTTCATCATCGGTTAGAAGCTTTAATTTATCTGGTGCATCGATTGAATCAAGAATGCGTGCCATATGCACACCTCCCTCTTACGCCTTAGCGCAAGGATCCGAATCAGGCGTCGTTGCTCCGTTATCCGATACAACATCGGTTTCCTGAGCAGCAATGCCTTCTTCCATAATGCGCGAAGCCTGAAGACCGATGCCGACCGCTTCTTCATAGAGATCAAGTGCCTGGTCAAGGGGCAGTTCACTATCACTTACCAAAGAGACGATCTCGTCTAAACGAGACTTCAAATCCCCGAATGACTGAGAGCCATCGGTAACCATGAGAACGCCTACCCCTCTTCAAGCTGAAGCGCGATGCGCCCCAAAATACCATTAATGAAGCGTGGAGAGTCTTCCCCACCGAATTCCTTGGCCAGATTAACTGCTTCATTGATGGAAACGGAAACCGGCACGCTTTCGACATAGCACATTTCGCACGTCGCAAGACGAAGCAGCGATTTATCAACAAGCGGCATACGATCAAGGGACCAGTTCTCACTTGCAGCAACGATACGCTCATCAATTTCATCCTGATGCTCTTCGCAGGACCCCAGAAGCATCAGGACATATTCATCGAGCCCCTGGGTCTCAGGAACGAGCAATCGTTCATCTATTAAAGAGCGAGGGTTCTTATCAAGGATCTCTCCCTGATAGAGAAGCTGTAGTGCATGTTTACGCGCAAGAACACGCTCTTCGTGCTGAGTAGCTTTCGCCATGAAAACAAGTCCTAATCCTGAAAATGAATACCATCAACTTTAATGTCAACGCGCGACACCGTAAGACCAACCTGGGTGAGGATCGCATCGGCGATCGATGCGCGAACCGCAGAAGCAACTTCTTCGAGCGAATAGCCCGAAAGAATGCGGATAGTCACCCCTACTGCAACCGTATCATCATCGTTCACGGCAACCGTCACACCCTGTGTGGACTGCTTGAGCGCCAAAAGCGAACGAATGCCCGACGGTGCTGCCCCAACAGAGGCGACACCGGGAACTTCACGAGCTGCAAGAGTAACGATGGTCTCGATCACGCCAGGTGCGATCGCCATACCTTCGGTATTAATATCGGACATCTTTATTCATCCCCCATCTCAGTTTCGAGGAAGTCGGTATATACCTTACCTTCAACAAATGCTTCCTTTTCCAATACCTCTAAATGGAACGGAATAGTGGTCTTGATGCCTTCAACATGGAATTCGTTCAATGCACGCTTTCCTCGAGCGATGCATTCCTCGCGATCGTTGCCCCACACGATGAGCTTTGCAACCATCGAATCATAGTAGGGCGAGATGCGCGAACCCTCGCGAATGTACGTCTCAACGCGTACGCCGGGACCACCAGGAATTTCAAAGCGAGTGATGTTTCCTGGGCAAGGACGAAAATCATGCTCGGGATCTTCAGCATTGATACGGAATTCCATCGCATGTCCATTCGGCGAGAAAGGTACCTTTTCCATACAGGAGATCGGCTCACCTGCCGCAATGCGGAGCTGTTCTTTAATGATATCGGTCCCCGTGATCATTTCAGATACCGGATGTTCCACCTGAACACGAGTGTTCATTTCCATGAAGTAGAAACGACCATCCTGATCGAGCAGGAACTCGATGGTACCCGCATTTTCGTATCCCGTTGCGCGTACGGCCTTGACCGCCGCAACGCCCATTGCACGACGGATCTCGTCAGTCAATGCAGGAGAAGGAGCCTCTTCAAGTAGCTTTTGATGACGACGCTGAAGCGAGCAGTCGCGTTCGCACAACGAAATGCGGTTACCGTGCTTATCAGCAAGGATCTGGACCTCAACATGACGAGGACGAAGAACGAGCTTCTCCAAATACACATCACCATTGCCGAAAGCCGCCTGAGCTTCATTTCGCGCAGCAAGGAACTGTGCTTCCAGATCAGCTGGATCGTGTACCTCACGCATACCCTTGCCGCCGCCACCAGCAGACGCTTTTACCAGAACAGGATAACCGACCGCATCGGCGAATGAGCGAGCCTCTTCGACTGTTTCGATCACGCCATCGGAACCGGGAACGGTCGGAACACCGCATGCTTTCATGGTGTCGCGAGCAGCTGCTTTATTGCCCATCGATTCGATGCACTCGGGCGAAGGACCGATGAAAACAATATCGTTATCAGCGCAAGCACGTGCGAAATCAGCGTTCTCGGCCAGGAAGCCGTAGCCCGGGTGGATCGCCTGCGCACCCGTATTCACTGCCGCAGCGATAATGGACGACATGACCAAGTAGCTCTGATTCGCCTGAGCAGGACCGATGCATACTTTTTCGTCTGCATATTGAACGGGATACGTATCGGCATCCTCAGTCGAATACACTGCAACCGTCTTGATCCCCAGCTCCTTGCAGGCACGCATAATACGCAAAGCGACTTCACCGCGGTTTGCGATTAAGACTTTGTCAAACATTTATACACTCTCCGGACCAATAGCGTCATGGCTTACATGAGGTTCGATATAGAAGAGAGGGGTACCGAATTCAACAGGTGTTGCATCCTCGAGGCATACCTCGCGAATAGTGCCCATTTCCTCAGCAGCGATCTCGTTCATGAGTTTCATGGCTTCAACGATGCACAGCGTCTGATTCGCAGCAACTTCATCGCCTACCTGGACGAATGGAGGCTCACCAGGAGCAGGTGCAACATAGAAGGTTCCTACCATAGGAGCCGTCACGCAGTGCCAGTTGGCTGGACGAGTCGCGCTCGAAGCAGGAGCAGCAGAAGGCTCAGCAGCGGGAGCTGCCGGTACCTGAGCAGGAGTCACTACAGGAGCCGCCGGCGCAGACGCTACAGCTACAGCGCTAGGCATACGAACCGCAATACGGGCGCCTTCTTCTTCAATAACGATCTCACCAACGCCGCTTTCTTCTGCGACGCGTACCAATTCGCGAATCTGATTAATATCCACGTAATCGTCCTCCTTGGTCATGCTCGATTCCTGCTCAAGGAGGAAATCGACTTTTTCAGATGTACGATGTTTGCTCAAATAGGTGCGTGCCTCGTTCGGGAACAAGGCATACATCAAGACGTCTTCTTCAGACTTAGCCAGATCCCCGATCTCCTCTTCCAGTTCTTTGAAGGTGGTAGTAACCAGAGAACCAGGCGCTACATCGGCCGGAAGCACCTTATCGGTATCATCGCCAACGACCTTCTTCACGATATCAGGGCTCATAGGACCGGGAGCCTTGCCGTAGTATCCGCAGATATAGTCTTTCATTTCCTTAGATACGACGCTCCAACGCTTGCCTGTAAGCACATTGAATACAGCCTGGGTGCCCACGATCTGCGACAAAGGCGTGACCAGTGGCGGATAACCGACCTCTGCACGGACCACGGGGATCTCGGCCATAACTTCATCAAGACGATCGCCCGCGTTCTGGATCTCAAGCTGAGAGACGAGATTCGACATCATGCCACCAGGAACCTGATGCGAATACACCTTCATGTGGGTAAGAGAAGACACGCCACGCTTGTAATGACCGCGCTTGCGCACCTCTTCCCAGTATTCGGAGATCTCGAACAGAAGGTCCAAATCGAGCTTGGTGTCGTAGCGGCTCTCCTGCAATGCTGCAACGATCATTTCAACCGCAGGATGCGAATTACCGAACGCCAAAGGCGCACTTGCGGTATCAGCGATCGCAGCACCGGCCTCTGCAGCCTTGATGATGTTCGCCGGCGCCATACCGCCAACATAGTGGCAATGAACATGAATGGGAAGGCCGATCTCGGCATTGAAGGCCTTGACCATGCGCTCAGTACGATAAGGCGCCAACATACCCGCCATATCCTTGATGGCAATAGAATCAGCACCAAGATCTTTGAGCTGTTGACCATACTCAAGGAAGCTATCCAAGGTATGAACGGGTGACATGGTGTAGGAAATGGCGCCCTCAAAATGACCGCCGCATTCCTTGATGGCTTCCGCATTGTCAACGACATTGCGAATATCGTTCAGTGCATCGAACACACGGAACACGTCAACACCATTGCGATGAGCAGCAGCGATGAAGCGATGTACGATTTCCTTGGAATAATGCTTATATCCCACCAGGTTCTGGCCACGAGACAGCATAGAAAGACGCGTATTGGGAGTTTTCGCCTTAATAGAGCGCAGGCGATCCCAGGGGTTCTCGTCCAGGAAGCGCAAACACGTATCGAACGTTGCGCCACCCCATGCCTCGATAGCCCAATATCCAACGCGATCCATCTTAGGCAGAATCGGAAGCATATCGCCAATGGACATTCTTGTCGCCCAAAGGCTTTGCTGACCATCACGAATGGTGGTATCCATGATCTGAAGCTTTCCCAAGTGTTTCGCACCTCCTCTACTGTCAAGGTACGTCTTTTTCCGACGCACACGTGTCGATCAAACGTTAAGTATATAGCACGAGGCGCACAACGCGCCCCGTTTCAGATGAGCTTTCGGCTAAGTTACATAAAGCTAAACACGCTTGATGAAGCGACCATCGCGCGTATCGATCTGGAGAACATCACCGATCTCAACGAAGGTGGGAACCTGGATGGTAACGCCCGTTTCAAGCGTTGCAGGCTTCGTGGTGTTGGTCGCGGTGTCGCCCTTGAAGCCAGGCTCGGTTTCAGTAACTTCCAAGTCAACGAACATCTGAGGCTCGATGCTGATCAGTTCTTCACCTGCATACATGAGCGTTGCCTCATCGTTCTCCTTCAACCAGGAAGAAGCATCCCCCACGACTTCTGCGGGAATGGAGAGCTGCTCGTAGGTATTCATATCCATGAAGTTGAAATCAGAGCCATCACCATAAAGGAACTGCATCTTCTTAGTTTCAAGACGAACGGAGTCGAACTTGGTACCAGAATTAAAAGTATAGTCAACAACGCGACCGGTCTTGATGTCACGAAGCTTCGTGCGAACGAATGCGCCGCCCTTGCCAGGCTTTACATGCTGGAACTCAACGATCGTGCAAAGCTTGCCATTGTATTCAATGCACATGCCATTACGAAAATCTGCAGTAGAGATTGCCACTTTTACTCCTTAGTAACCAAATTGGGTAATTCTTATAGCTGACGCCTAATTATAACCATCTTGTGGGTGCTTTTTGTAAAAACGTCGTATCCATCTTCGGTAATCACCCCAAAATCTTCTAATCGCATCCCGAACTTTCCTGGAACATAAATACCAGGCTCGACCGTCACCACATTACCTGCACGCACTGGTTCGACATTCGAAGGGGAAAGATTCGGCGCTTCGTGAATATCAAGGCCCACACTATGACCGAGTGAATGACCCATGCGACCGGCGTATCCTGCGCGGGAAAGCATCTCCTCAGCATGATCATGAACCGAAGCGGCACTCACCCCTTCATGAAGAAGTGCTTCGCACGACTCGTTCGTTTCACACAGCGTGGTCCACGCATGAGTAAGCTCATCGCTCGGTTGACCCATGAATACTGTGCGGGTCATATCCGAACAATAACCTGCATATCGCGCGCCGAAATCCAAAACGACCGCATCCCCTTTTGCCAAGAGCGTTTCGCCCGGGATAGCGTGAGGTGAAGCCGCATGTGCGCCCGTTGCCACGATCGTATCGAACGCTAGACCCTCAGCCCCTTCTTCGAAGAGGTATTGGTCGAGCTGTAATTGCACTTGTCGTTCCGTCATACCCACGGCCATAAAATCGCAGATACGCAAGAATGCAGCATCGGTTATACGCTGAGCTTTCTTCATTGCTTCTATTTCAGAGGGATCCTTAACTTCGCGCAACTGCTCAACGAATCCGCTCAATTCGACAAGGGTCACATGCGAAGCCAGACCACGTTCTGCGCATGCCTTCTCAAGCGCTCGAAATTCTGAAAGCGTGAGGGAACCTTCGATACCCACCGCGCATGATCCAGCGGTCTCGGTCGGCGAGAGCGAAGCGATCGTGTCACAAAGAAGCGTCGCATGGGCCACTCGCGAAACATCTATCTCTATTTCGGTCCCCTGCGCTCGATCGCGAAGCGCTTCTGCATAGCGAGAGTCGCTATGCAGAACGCATGCATCCTGCGTCAAGATGAGCGCATGAGCCGATTCAGTGTCGAACACTCTTTCAAATCCGCTCAACCAGGCAATGTTCGAAAGCGAGCGAATGTATAGCGCAGATAGATCGCTCTGCCGCATTCGAGCACGAAGCGCAGCGATTCTCGATGGATTGTGCATGCAGATCAGCTCCTTCAAAGAACAAAAGGGCTTGCGCCCTTTTGCATAATCTCATTTACGCATGGCTCGATACCCACGCTTGAAGATATTCAAGCACCACCGCGTCGTCAAGTTCCTCCACCTGCCATTGTCCGCAAGAAGAAGGCAGCACAAAACGCAACCTGCCCTGACGGACCTTCTTATCGACCTTCATCAGAGCCAGAAGATCCTCAGCGGAAGCCTTAAGAGGAATCTCAGGCAATCCGAGCGCATCAAGCAGCTGGTCTTGCGCAGTCACCCACTCAAGATCACCCTGATGCAAGCCCGCCGACAAACGTGCAGCGAACCTCATACCCTGAGCGACCGCGTGACCATGCGAGTACACGCCGTAGCCCGCATATGCCTCGATAGCATGAGCAAGGGTGTGACCGTAATTCAAGCACTCTCGAATACCGGCCGTTTCCTCCTTGTCGCGTACCACCACCGAAGCCTTAAAGCGCACACAGCGTGCGATCGCTTCTTCGACCACCGCAGGAACGCGATCATGAAGATCTTGGGCATGATATGTGAGCCAGAAGAAGAAATCCTCCGAATCGATTACCGCGGACTTGATGATCTCGCCGCAACCGCAAGCCCATTCGCGTTCGGGCAATGAACTCAATACCGTGCTATCAGCGCAAACCAATATCGGTTGGCAAAAGGTACCGACAAGGTTCTTTCCCTGGCCTAAATTGATAGCGGTCTTACCACCAACCGACGAATCCACCATAGAAAGAAGGGTCGTGGGCACCTGAACGACGCGCAAGCCGCGCATATACGTCGATGCGGTGAAACCTGCCAGATCCCCTACGACACCACCGCCGAGCGCCACTACGACCGAATCACGAGTCAGACCGCATTCAGCCATAGCGCTCCATATCTCAGCAGCGCACTCAGTCGATTTTGCCTCTTCGCCCGAAGGAACCGTAATAACGGAAACGCGATAGCCCGCTTGTTCAAGAGAGCCCTTCGCATTCAGCAGATAGCGCCGAGACACTTCCTCATCAGTAATGATCATCACCTGAGAAGCGATACCAAGCGCCTTGAGTTCCTTACCCAAATCTTGAAGGCAACCCGCCTCGATGATCACGTCATAGGTGTGCTCTTGAGGTATATCAATATGAACCCGAGTCATACCTTAGGCTTTCGTATCGACCATAACGCCTTCGCGGAGAAGGATAGAAACCACTTCGTCTGCCACTTCGCGAATAGTGCGTCCTTCGGTCTCTACCGAAGCACTTGCTGCAGCCTCATACTGAGGTGCACGTTCAACGATGGTCTTACGTGCGGTCTCGAGATTCTTGAACATAGGACGGGAATCGGTATTAGGAATACGAGCAGCAGCACCATCGGCCGAGACCTTCAGATACACTACGAAACCCGCGCTTTTCATGATCTCTGCATTTTCAGGGCGCTTCGTAACTACACCGCCTCCGCAGCCGATCAGACGAGGCGAACGTCCTGCCAGATCGCGCAACACATCTGTTTCAATATCACGGAACGCTTCTTCTCCATCTTCGGCGAAGATGTTGGCGATAATGCGATCTTCGCGCAATTCCAAATATTCATCAGCGTCGATCGAAGCAACGCCGCACGTAACCGCGATCTGCTGAGAAACACTTGTCTTACCTGCACCCATGAAACCAATGAAGAAAACGGGCTTTTGCAGCACGTACCTACTGGTGTGAGGTGTCGTATTTACCATATGAATTCTCCTCGTGAATCAACATCAACTTAACGGGACATCGTCTTAATGCGCTCTTTGAACAATGCGATGTTCTGCTTGATGTCCGTCATATTGTCACTGCCGAATTTTTCCAAATAGGCATTTGCCAGAACGAGCGCCACTTCGGATTCGCCTACTACCGCAGCAGCGGGAACCGCGCAGGTATCGCTTCGTTCTTTCGATGCTTTCTCAACTTCAAGCGTGTCAATATTGATGGTGTTCAAAGGAGTCGTAAGTGTCGCGATAGGCTTCATGCCAACGGTGATGATCAAAGGCATTCCCGTGGTCATGCCACCCTCTAAACCGCCTGCATTATTGGATCCGCGAACGAAACCCTTCTTTTCATCAAGGAGGATCTCATCGTGAACCTTACTTCCCAAACGACGAGTCGCTTCGAACCCCAATCCGAACTCGACACCCTTGATCGCCGGAATGGAAAAAAGCGCAGCCCCCAGTTTAGAAGTCAAACGTTGCGAAGGTGTTTCGAAACCTCCCAAAGTCGGCAAAAGCCCCGTCACCACTACGCGGAATACGCCACCAAGGGAATCCCCTGCTTCTTTAGCCGCGTCAATGGCATCCATCATGCGTTGAGAGGCCTCTTCATCAGGACAGCGTACTTCGCTCATTTCAATATCCAGCGGCTGATAGTAGGATGCAGCACTCATCGGGTCAGCTTCATGCATCTCAACATCGCCGATAGCGGTGACATACGAATGGATCTCGACACCCAGATCAGCCAAGAACTCACGTGCGATACCCGCAGCTGCCACACGCATGGTGGTCTCTCGGGCGCTCGAACGCTCAAGAATGTTGCGGCAATCATCCATGTCGTTCTTCAATACGCCAAGAAGATCCGCATGACCCGGACGAGGCGTTACCTCGCGAACCAGATCCTGAGGAGCTTCCCCGAACACCGACATGCGATCGGTCCAGTTCTTCCAATCTCGGTTCTCAACACTCAAGGTTATAGGCGAACCGAGCGTTTGGCCGAAGCGAACACCCGAGGTGATGCGGACGGTATCTTTCTCGATAGCCTGTCGCCCGCCGCGGCCATAGCCGCTCTGACGGCGAGCCAAGTCAGCATTGATGCCCTTTTCCGAAATATGAAGACCCGCCGGCACTCCTGAAACGATCGTCGTAAGAACCGGTCCGTGACTTTCTCCTGCTGTGATGTAATCCATGATGTTAGCCTTGCTCGTACTATTAAAACCCGTCTGATTTTACCAAAGGAAACTTATTGAAAACCGCTCTTCCCGAACTCAATAAGCAATTCCGCACATTCTTCGCCCCAGATACGCATAACATCTTGCGACAATGCAATATCACAGCCCGCACGCTGAGCCTGGCCCAACAGCAAATCCGCTCTGGACCAAGGGTCGCATATGATCTGCGATTCACGTAGTACAGTTGAATAATCCGGAATCGAAACTGTAGAAGGCAACAGCGATATGCACACATCGGCCTGCTGAATACTCTTAGTTGCCTGCAACGACCCGAAAGTAAAGGAAGTATGCTCGTAAGCACGACGTGCGCTCAAGTGCCCCTCGCGCGACTGTTCGGTATCAAGTATCTGCGTTGCGGCCTTGCCATATGCCTCTACGAAGGTGGATAGATTATCACGCACTCGATCGCGATCAACGTCAAGAAGCGTTACCTGATCGACTCCGGCACGCGAGCATTCATATGCCATATCAAGAGCAGCGCTACCCGACCCGAAGATCACGACACGCGCCCCATATATTGGAATGAAGTTCCGCTCTATGCAATCGACCGTACTACGAGCCACCTGCGCGATAGCGATAGTGTTCGATCCACCCCGGTACAACACATCGCACCCTTGAGAAAGGCGCGCTGAACTTCCCTTAATGAACCCCTTATCGAAAAGAAGTGATCTGAATGCCGGCGCCACAACAAATGCGTGGTCCTTACCCTTCAGCAGCGAACATGCCTCTTCACGCGTTGCGGCCTCGCTAAGCGCAACGTTCCATACGGCGGTCTTTTCCATAAATGCACGACGGAACACCTGCGCCTGATCGCGAATGTCAGATGTTGTTATGAACGCAAGGTTTCGCACGCATTGGCCCCTTCAGGTTCTTTGTCGGAGATGAACGCCCGCTCTATATTACGAATGAACACGGTGTGCTTGAGATCCTCTTCGACTAGCGGGCACACAAGATATGCCCGCAGGCCGACCGCATGCGCACCAACGATATCGGTTGATATCTGATCGCCGATCATAAGGGCCTCGTCTCGGGTCGCCCTTCCTTTGCGAAGAGCCTTGATGAACCCGAACGGCAGAGGCTTAAGCGCCTTTGCTACGATAGGCAGATCGAGCTCCTCGGCAAGATCGATAACGTTCTGATGAAAGTTATTGGACAGCAGACATGCTTCTACGTTCGCTCGGCGCAACTGAGAAAGCCACCGTAGCACGTCAGACGGCACCATGTGATCAGCTCGAGACAACAACGTATTGTCAACATCAAGCAACACATAGGTGATTCCCTCACCCACGATATCGCTTGAGATATCAATGGCGCTTATCCGCGAAAAATATCTATCGGGCTGAAAGAGCGCCATAAAGCACCGGACTTTCCCTATGCGTGCTCTGCAATGGTCTGCTGATGCTCATCGTAGGTCTTATCGAAGAAATAATCGATACCGCCCTGGTCGTTAGGCCAGAAGGAGAAGAAATAGTAATCAGCAAAATTCGCCTCAGGAGAGCATGCCGCCTGAAGAGAGCTCAAACTTGGACTGCAGATAGGCGTTGGGGGCAGACCCTTAGTAACGCGCGTATTATAGGGGCTCTGGGTCGACCAATCATACGAATCCAGATTATCCCCCACTTCGTAAGCGGTCGTCGCATCGCTGCCCAACGTACCATAAGAGGGATCACCTTGATTGGTAAGACGATTATAGAACACAGCAGCAACCCTACTACGGGTATCATCCGTAGCTTCCTTTTCAACGATAGAAGCAAGGATCAGCACGTCATATTGAGACAATCCCTGGCTTTCAGCATAGGAGTAATCAAGCGTAGCGATCTCAGCCCGATACTGATCGAGCATTTGGCGAACCACATCTTCAGCGCTCGCATTCAATAAAAGGTCATACGTCTTAGGGAACAGGAACCCCTCAAGGCTTCTTGTTGTTGATTCAGCTAAGAACTGATAGTCACTCGCATAAGCCTCAGTCGAACTTGCCGCTTCTTTGAACTGGTCGGCGGTAATTGACCCGCTATATCCCTCTTCGACCTTACTTGCGATCGCATCGAGTGTTGCGCCCTCAGGGACGGTCACCCCCGCCGATGTCGATGAAGGACCCGCGACGATCATATCGACCAACTTATCTGCAGCCGTACCACCCACGAACACATAAACACCCGGCTTGAGCGATGTCGCAGCGTTCTTCGCATTCACAGCCGATTCGAAATCACTCGTGCGCATAATAAGGCCCACATCGAAAAGGGTCTGAGAAATAGAAGTAACCGTCGAGCCTTCGGAGATCTCAACGGTTACCTGCTGACCATCGGGAAGCATGTTCTCATTCGCCTGAGCACAACTCGTATTCACGAACGCCGCAATGCCGATCACAACTGCTATAGCAGCTACTACAAGCCCGATAACAAGCGGCTTTCTCGACTTCTTAGGCCGAATAGCAGAAGTATCGTAGGTTCTGAATTCTCGCTCTCCTCGTGCATGAGCAGCACGCGCTGCATGAGTCGAACGACGTGAATAGGTAACCTTACGAGGTGTCATCCTTTATTCCTTTCCTCAGACAAAGAAAGACGAGCATCTAACCAAGATTGCAAAAAAATCGATGCCGCGATCATATCGACCTTGCCACGCATTTGCTTTTCAGAATATCCCTTTTCACGCAAAACGCGCTTCGCCTCCGACGAACTTAAGCGCTCATCGGAGAACTCAACGGGCAACGATAAGTTCTTCCCGACCTGCAGGGCGATCTCTTTGCAGGTTTCCGCCTGCTTTCCAAGTTCACCGCTCAAAGAAAGCGGAAGACCCGAAACGATAAGTTCAGGTTCCCAGTCATCGCACACCCTTCGAAAAGAAGCGGCATGTGCCCTTACTTCAGCGGTCGGAAGAACGCAGATCGGCGATGCGACGCGCTCAGCAGGATCGCTGATCGCAATACCGCACCGCACTTCACCGATATCGAGCGCCATGATCCTCATGCACGCACACGCTCCTTCATGTCGCTCGAGATATCAATCATTATGCAAGCACCAGTTCACGTGCTTGATCAAGTGCAGCATCGATGCCTGCTGCATCCTTGCCCCCTGCTTGGGCCATAGTGGGCTTTCCGCCACCGCCGCCTTTTACGCAAGGAGCGATAGCTTTAATGATAGCACCTGCGTTGAAGCCCGCCGCCACCGCTTCGTCGGTACCCGCAGCCAACAGCAGTACTTTACCGTCGTGATCAGCCGCGAATACTGCAGCACCCGGCTGAGTAAGACGCGAGCGAACAACATCCCACGCATTGCGCATGCCGCCTGCGTCCGATATATCCACTCGTCCGATAACGACCGGATAGCCCGCAGAAGCAGTGACCGCTCCCTCGATCAATGACGACAGAGCGCCCTCGTTCGTTTGGGACTGCGCTTGCCTTGCGCTCTTCTGCAGTTCCTTGACCTGCTTGAGCGTTGCCTGTGATTTATCAGCAACATCGAACAAAGGCACACGAAGCGCTTCAGCTGCCGCCTTTAATTCAGCTTCGACCTTTTCAAAGTACTCAAGAGCGCCTCGGCTCGTAACCGCCTCAATACGACGCAAGTTGGCGCCAACACTGCTTTCGGAAACGATCTTCACCAGGCCGATCTCTGCCGTATTGGAAACATGGCAACCGCCGCACAGCTCGCGAGAGAAATCACCCGCTTCGACGACGCGGACCTTATCATCATATTTTTCACCGAACAGTGCCGTAACACCTGCCGCACGTGCCTGATCGAGCGAAGTCTCGTAGATATTCATACCGAGCGCAGCCATGATAACGTCATTGGCAATACGCTCGACTTCCATGATCTGATCAGAAGTCATAGCTTCGAAGTGAGTGAAGTCGAAGCGCAAACGATCTGGACCGACATAGCTGCCCGCCTGCTTGACATGTGCGCCAAGCACTTGACGAAGCGCTGCATGCAGAATGTGAGTACAGGTATGATTGCGTGTGATAAGAGCACGACGCTGCCCATCGACTGCCGCAGTCACCGTTTCACCGCAAGAGAGCGAACCTTCAACGACCACTACTTTATGGCAAACAAGGCCCTTTTCTGGAGCCTGGGTATCGCGCACCTCAAGAAGTGCTCCCGATGCGGTTGCGATAGTACCCGCATCTCCCACTTCACCGCCCATTTCTGCATAGAACGGAGTCTGAGCGAGAACGACCTCGCCTTCATCGCCCGCACAGAGCTGCTCGACTGAAGCGTTCTCCTTAATAAGGGCCGTGACCTGCGTATCAACACGCAATTGATCGTACCCTACGAACTCAGAAACACCGACTGTCTTCAGCACATCAGCATGCACGCCACCATACGTGCTCCACGCTGCTTCAGCGTCACCCGCATTAGCCGCACGAGCACGATCGCGCTGCTCTTCCATGCAAACCGCGAACTCTTCTTCATTCACGCTTACTCCGCGTTCTTCGCAGATCTCCTTGGTGACCTCGATCGGGAAGCCGTAGGTATCATGCAGAACGAATGCCGCCTTACCAGACAGCTCATTTCCCTCAAGCTCTTCAAGAGCATCCTGCAGATACGCCTGACCTTGGCGCAGCGTAGCGCCGAAGCGCTCTTCCTCGGAAAGAACAACGCGCTTAATGAGCTCTTCGTTCTCGACGATCTCAGGGTACACCGGCCCCATGAGCTCAATGATCTTGTCTACGAAACAAGAAAGGAACGTTTCCTGAATACCAAGAGAATGACCCTTCATTACCGCACGGCGAAGCAAACGACGCAGTACGTATCCACGTCCTTCATTGGAAGGGAGAATGCCGTCGGCGATCATGAAAGTGACCGCGCGACTGTGGTCAGCGACGATACGTAATGCCAAATCAACAGCGGGATCGGTCTTGTAGGTACGACCCGAAAGCTCTTCACCTACTGCAACTAAACCACGCAGCACATCGGTATCGTAGTTGTTGTCGACACCCTGCATGATGGCAGCGATACGCTCAAGACCCATACCGGTATCGATGTTCTTCGTCAGAAGCGGTGCCAACGTACCATCTTCCTGTCCGTCGAACTGCGTGAATACCAAGTTCCAATATTCCAAGAAGCGATCGCAATCGCAACCTGGCTTGCAGTCAGGTTGGCCGCAACCCACTTCAGGGCCCTGGTCGAAATACAGTTCCGAACAGGGGCCGCAAGGACCGGTCGGTCCGGCACGCCAGAAATTATCCTCTTCACCGAGGCGTGAGATGTGATCCTCAGGCACACCGATGCTCTTCCAGATCTCTATCGTCTCATCATCGTCTTCGAATACGGTGAAATAGAGCTTTTCAGCCGGCAAGCCGAGAACTTCGGTAGAGAACTCATACGCCCACGCGCACATTTCCTTCTTGAAGTACTTGCCGAAGCTGAAGTTACCCAGCATTTCGAAGAAGCTCTGATGACGGCCGGTCGTGCCGATAATATCGATATCGTTCGTACGAACGCACTTTTGAACCGTGGTCGTACCAATATAGGCAGGATCGAGTTCTTTCTGATGAAGAAAGTAAGGCTTGAATTGAACCATGCCAGCACTCGTAAGAAGAAGCGAGGGATCATCAGGAATAAGCGATGATGAAGGCATGCGTTTCATGCTCTTTTCCTCGAAGAACGCCAGGTACTTCTCGCGAATTTCAGCAGTAGTCATATATTTCATATGCAGGTTCCTTCTCCTGTTATACCGATTCGATTGTATTGCGACTGTCCATCATATCATTTACGATGTTTTGCTTTTGAATTTGAGATCTCGGGAACATAAAATTCACCGGTTGCATCGGCAACTGGATTAGCTTCGGTGCCCGATGGTTCGCCCTTGAAAATAACGCCATCCGATGAAACGATGACGCGGCCGGTCCTTTTCTCGAAATAATAGACGAACAATGATTTAGCGGCTGCGACAGCAGGAATCGAAGCGAGCATTCCTACGATACTGCCTATGAATCCGCTTACTGCAAAACCCAGAGCCGATCCTGTCATTAAAGCTAGGATCACCAATGCCGGATGAATATCAACCGAATTACCCATGATCTTAGGCGAGATAAAGGTATACACCACCTGTTGAACAACGATGGTATACACCAGAGCAATGAACGCCACCAAGGGACTTACGAACAAACTCACCACTGCTGCCGCGCCACCACCCAACCAGGGACCGACAACGGGAATGATATTCAAGAGACCCGTGATGACACCAAGAGCAGCAGCACTCGGAATACCCAGGACGGCGTAGCCGATACCGCATCCAACGCCGATGAGCAGACACTGGATAAGGGTTCCTTTGATATACCCGCCCATAACGCGCGTACCAGTTAAATACACGATATTGAGATCTTCCTGGAAGCGCGGCCCAAAAAGACGCTTGACCTCACGGCCCATAGCGGGAAGTTCGACCAGGACCCAGAAGGCAACCACCAAAGAGAAACCGATGACAAGTGCCGTATTGGCCGCACCTGAGCCTACCGTCACAACACTTTCCGCACTTACGGTAGCCAAAGAAGAGAACCAGGTACCTACGGAAGAAAGCACATCATTGAGCCAAGAATTGAACTGCGCATCCTGGAAAAGATACGAGTATTGAGCATAGACCTCGTTTATCCACGTACGCACTTCGGATATCTGATGCGGAATGGAGTCTACAAGAGAAGCGAACTGCCCACCCAAGCCGAGCACAGGCGAGAACAGCACCCATCCCAGAGCGATAAGACCCAATGCAAGGAGAACGAACGCTACGCACGTTCCCCATACGCGACTAACGCCGCGCTTTTCAAGATAATTCACAGGACCCTTGAGACAGAAGACGATAATGGTGGTCCACACCACAATGGCAATAGGATTGGCGAGAATATTCAGAACCTGACCGGCAAGGTAGATCAGAATCGCTAAAAGGATGATAAATGCACTCGAATACAAGCGATGACGCGATTTAAGAACCTTAAGTTCTTCAGAGCGTAGGTCCTCATCAATATCGGGGAGCTGTATGGGATTCATCGGATATTCAGGCTTCCTTTCAGCGCTTATACAGATTCAGTATCAGAGGCGATCTGGGTGGAAAATGCATCTTTGAGGTTCGAGGACATTTCATTTGCCTGGTCCTGCGCAGCGTCACGCTTTTCAAAGGCCTCATCGCGTGCCGCGCGCTTCACGTCGGCCTGAGCCTGTGCATTCGCGACCTTACCCTCAACCGTATCGAGCGTCTGATCGATCGCATTGGCCGCATTGCTCACATAGGCGCACTCTTTCTTACCCAAAGGGGCGATGCGCTGGCGCAGACGTGATGTTACCGAAGAAATAGCATCGAACGGAAGCGACGTGACCACATCGAGCGATTCGGTGGCTTTGGAAACATTACCCGTGATGGTGTTGACATCTTCCAGGATCTGATCGACTCGCATTATTTCCAAATTCGCCGCATCGATCGTCAGGGTAAGGCGCTCCATAATGGGATCGACCTGTTCCATGAGAGCGTTCGCACGTTCGAGCGATACTTTCGCATCGTCAAGTAACGGATTGACCTTCACCATTGTTTCTTTGACCGTCTTGGAAAGCTGCATGAACATATATGCCATTGCGCACAGCGCAACTACTCCCGCAAGACACAGAAGTACGATTCCCACCGGAATAAGCGTCTCGAAAACTTCCATCGATCCTCCCTTGATCAAGCATCGAATATATTACGTATCAATTCATCCTATCACGCAATGATGCATCTATGCGGTAGCGTTCCCAACCTCGTTCTCCAGCCGTAAAAAATACACCGCGTTCCAAGCCCTCGGGAAGATAGCGCTGTTCAACATACCCGCTTGGCTGATCGTGGGGATAGAGATACTCGCCGTATTCATCTGAGCCTGGGCGATGACGATCGCGTAAATGATCGGGGACCGAACGCAAGGGCCCCTTTCGCACTTCCTCAAAGGCCTTCGCCAATCCCGCATAGGAAGCATTCGATTTGGGAGCAAGGGCCATATAGACCGCAGCCTGAGCAAGATTGATACGGCATTCGGGGTAGCCGATGACCTCCGCCGAACGGAATGCCGCTTCCCCGATGAGCACCGCCTGGGGATCCGCGTTTCCGATATCCTCCGCCGCAAAAATGAAGATACGCCGCGCGATGAACTTGGGATCTTCCCCGCCGTCTATCATGCGCGCGAGCCAATACAGGGCCGCATCGGGATCAGAGCCGCGCATCGACTTGATGAACGCGGAGATGATGTCGTAATGCATGTCCTGTTTTTTGTCGTAGGGCAGCATCCGGTGCGGAACTGCAGCGCTCACCATTTCGTCAGTGACCGTGTCCGCGCCCTGCGCTCGGGCAAGATCCGCACTCAGTGAAAGCGTGCTCAGTGCACTACGCGCATCTCCGCCCGCAAGAAGGAGAAGCGATTCGCGCGCTTCATCCGTTACGGTAAACGCGCCTTTCAGGCCGCGCTCGCTTTTGAGCGCATGATCCAAAATACGCGAAATAGCCTCGTTGGTAAGACGATGAAGCTCCACCACACGCGAACGGGAGATCAATGCTGAATTCACTTCAAAAAAGGGATTCTCGGTCGTAGCGCCGATAAGCACCACTACCCCATCTTCGACCGCATGGAGAAGAGCATCTTGCTGCGCGCGATTAAAACGGTGGATCTCATCCACAAAGAGAATGGTCCTGATGCCAAGATTCAGCAAACGCTTATCCGCTTCGTTGATTTCTCGACGTAGATCGGAAACCGTGCCTCCGATCGCGGAAACCTCAACGAAATGAGCGTGGGTGCTTTCAGCTATAACATGAGCCAACGACGTTTTGCCCGTACCAGCTGGCCCGTACAAGATGACCGACGAAAGCGTATCGTTAACGATGGCGCTTCGAAGCCATGTACCCTCACCGACCGCATCTTCCTGACCAATAAGATCATCAAGCGTTCGAGGACGCATGCGTACCGCCAAAGGCGCATGCTCCTGACGCTTAGCATTATCCATTTCCGTGAAAAGTGTATCCATCATCGCACCGCTTATCTAAATGTAGTTACGATCTGTGTCCATAAACCGAAAGGATAGTGCGCTCAAGAGCAGCGCGATCATCCTGCGTGAAATAATACCGCTGAGTCTGAGGTTCGTTCGGAGCATCCGGATCTCCCCATTCAACCCGCACGAACACTGCTTCAACAGAAGCGAACCCCCGTATCAACAATGCCAGTGCATAGCACTGCGCCTGAAGAAGATGCTTATTGTGGATCGATTCAGATGACTCGTACGCGGTCCCGCCCGTTTTATAGTCGACCAGAAAGGCTTCGCCCTCTAAGGTATTGTAAGCAAGGGCATCGATCTCGCCCTCCATGAATACCAGACCATCAGAAGAATCCAAAGCGACCATGAAAGGAACCTCTGCTTTTAAGACCGCATGGTCGGATAATCGCTGTATAAGCGTGCTCTCGAACCATCTATCGAGGGCACGATCAAGACGAATAGCCTGCTCATCGGTTAACTCATAGCGCTTCCGGCAGATTTCAACCCGATCACACGAGGGTCTTTTCAGGCCATTCGTACCCGCATCGATCGCACTTTGCACCAGACGATGGAACGCCTGGCCAAGAGCCGTCGCATCTTCATCGCCCGACACGCGATCTCCTTCAGGGAACATGCTCTGTTCACGACCCTCGAATATCTCTTCCTCGCAAGCATGCTCTTCTCGTATATCCGCATCGATCGCAGAACCAGGCAACGAAGAATAAGAAAAGACCTCATCGTGATCAAAGTGACATGGCTGAGCATACGGAAAAGGCCTCAGCGGACGCAAGGGAATCAAGAACGACGCCTGCTCAGAGCGCATCTCTGAGCATTCAGGCAATGGCTCAGTAAGGACATGCAGTTCCAAACGAAGAGGTGCGCTGCCGCCATAGTCACAATACTGTACGGGTGCCTCCGCAGACGGCTCCCAAGACAGCGCGGAATACAGATCGCCCAAGATGCCTTTACCTGCATATGAAAAATCTTTCGCACCCCGATAGGCCAACCCTAAGAACAATGACTTGCTTGCACGGGTAAGCGCAACATAAAGCAATCGCCGAGCCTCGGAGAGCTCCTGTTGGGAAACGAATGTCTTAAGTGCCTGTTCGCGCCATCCCTGCGAAGGCGCCTCGAGCACCTCATGAGCCACCCCTTCAAAAGGATCTTGATATCCATGAAGAGCGCTTAGGACCTTATCGACCTGCTTCAAAGAACTGGGTTTGACGGTGCAGTACGTATTTCCCGCAATGTTCTCCGCCACGATAGCATCTGATCTCTGTGTAAGACGCAACTCAGAAATGGCAACATGAGAGAATTCCAGGCCTTTGCTCGCATGGACAGTCATGATCTTCACAAAATCAGACGACGTGGTCGCAAGCGCACCTGGAGTCAGCTTGAGCGTCGCACAGTCATCCCTGAAACGCTCGAGGCTCCGCGCCCATCCAAGACCCAATGCTTCAATATCGTCAAGCATACGGAGCGCCTTGTGAATATTGCCCACTATGGCCTGGCCTTCGGCGCCCTGACCCTCGAGACGAATCAGCCACCCGCTAGCTCGCAAAAGCGCTTCTAATCCATACGCGAGCCCACCGTCCTCACACGCACGATAGAGCGCCTGAAAGCATCCATACGCAAAATCAAGATTATCCTGCTCAGCAACTGGCAACCCAGAAAGCCCACGCTCTTTTTCCCATGCAGCGAACCCAGCCGAAAGGCTACGCCTGCGTATATGACCTTGCGGATCAAATGTCGTGGCAAGATACACTAAAGCATCATCGCTTATAGAGAACAGAGGAGACGTAAGCACCTCGAAGAGCACTTGATCATCAAAACGATTGAGTGCGGCAGCAAGCACCGAAACGCATAGCTTGACCTCAGGCGAATCAGAAAAGACGGAACCTCCCGATACCAAGCATTCGAATCCCTCATCACGCAAGGCCTGCGCGTAGACATCGACATTGCTCATCGAGCCCAACAATATCGTCATCTCAGAAGGAGACGCTCCTGCATCGCGCAGTTCCGCAAAATGAGCAGCAATACGCTGAGCGCACATCACACGTCCACCTTGGGTTCCCGGTCCGCCCTGGTGGCACTCGAACAGCGCCATCGAAATCCGGGGGCGCGCATCGAACAGTGGATCGGGCTGAGCATTCACCGGCCCTTTCGGCGCAAGCGAGAGGAACCGATCGCCGAACACATCGCGCTGAGAGAAGATCCGATCGACGAATGACAGGACGTCGGCATGGCTGCGGAAATTATCCGGCAGATCGATGAATTGCGCTTGAGAAGAGGTCTCTTCGAGCATTTCCCGATACGCATAGAACACAGCAACATCCGCTCCGCGGAAACGATAGATGCTCTGCTGCGCGTCTCCCACCGTGCACACATTAGAAAGATCTTCTTTGGCTAATGCGCGCAACAGCGCGATCTGCAGTTCGTCGGTATCCTGAAATTCGTCGATCATGATCAACGAGAACCTATCACGATAACTCTGCGCCAAACGAGGATGATCCACAAGAGCGTCGTAGGTCATCCTGAGAAGATCGGTATTATCGAGCGCCGAAGAGGTCTTAATGCGCTGATATTCGGCATGCACTTCACAAGCGATCTTGGCAATATAGCGCTGCTCCTGAGCACTAAGAGCCGCCTCGACTTGCAAGGCGAGTTCCAAATAAGCCTGCCTATAATCCGCATAGAACGCCGGATCGGAATCCTTCACCCGATATCGTGCACTCGTTTTCGGAAAAGCGAAGAACACTTCGGCGAATTTCTGCGCATCAAAGCAAGCATCGTCGAACGAACCTGGTAGCGACGACTCCAAAAGATCCAGTGCATGAGATAGTGCCTTTTCAGCTTCCTGCAGGTATTTAGCGTCGGTCTTGCCTGGTTTTTTCAGAGCAGCGCCGACCGAAAGGAACTCCTCACCCAATACGATCATTTCACGGAGCAGTTTTCGCGGATCACCCTGCACTTCAGGAAGAACCAGGGCCCCAAAACCACCGGGAAGGGCAAGCGAGCGGTCCGTGATGGTCCGCACATACGACTCTATGCTAGACCCGTTGCCCTGCATAGCATGCACACCGACGCGATCGATATATGCACCCAAAGCCCCCGGGTCTTCGCTTTCCTTTATACGTCGAACGACCACTTCGAATGCTTCATCGCGCATACGACGTGATTCCGTTTCACTCACAACCGTAAACGATGGATCGATTCCTAACTCAAGCGCATGTTCACGCAAAATACGCGAGCACATACCATGGATGGTCGATATCCACGCGTCGTCGACCTTGAGCGCATCATCGATCATCCCCATCTCCAGAAGGCGGTGCTTGATGCGTGACTTAAGTTCAGCAGCGGCCTTCTTAGTGAACGTGATAGCAAGCACCGTATCAATGCCCCCGACAGCTTCACTCGTCGCCTCTGCCCTCTGCTCACATTCAAGCGCATACGCAATGCGCTGAGTGAGCGTGAAGGTCTTACCGCTTCCCGCACCCGCTGAAACCATAAGAGGTCGATCGAGGGTCGTTATAATGCTTCGCTGCCCAGGAGTGCAGGTTTCTAAATTCATGAGATCCTCCTGGGGCAACTTGTCACCGGGCAATACCGACAGGACCTTTGGTCCAAAGGACGCTGTTCGATCGATCCTTGCTTCATTTCATCAACACGACGCGCAACAGCAGCCTCAACCCCATCAAGGAACACTTCGAAATTTAGCCCCACTGCCGAAGTCTTCTTCGCGAACCCCGCCAGATCGAGCAAGGCCGAATCATAAGAGCCCGCTAGAAGAGAACGACTTTCCTGCGCACGATAGCTCATATAGAGCGCTCCAACGGGATGAGCGGAAAAGAGCTTCCGCAATGCCTGCGCATAGATGAGCGTCTGTATCTTATGGGGCAATTGATACGCAGCGCCGCCTATCAAAGGCAGAGCATGCGAGGCCACCAGCCCTGGATCGGTATCATCGATACCCCGATCCTTCAACTTTGATACCTCATCGGGATCGAACCCGGCATCATGACCGGCGACCCCACCTTTATAATCAAGCACCACGAACTGACCAGTTCGCTCGCTTGAATCTATACGGTCCACCCGACCTCGAATATACACACCTGCATATTCGACACCGTCGGTCGCATGGATCTCGAACTCATGATGCATCGGAGCAAATCCCGGAAGCATCCGCGACTGCACTGAAAGGTTATTCAAAAGCATCTGCTTGAGCTTTCGTGCATCGGCACGTTCTACCGCAGAAATAGGCGCATAGCGCGTCGTCTGCAGATCCGCTTGCTTTGCAAGCTCCTCATCGAACACTCGAGAAAAAAGATCCTGACCCTCTTCGAGATTCGCCTCACTGAGACGCGCGGCCCCTAAACATTCAGGTAGCCGGCGATAGAACGCATCGAACACGCTATGCACGAACGTTCCCTGCTCTAGTGGACCCATGGTCTCATCGGGCGCATCCGGTCTTAAGCGCTGCGTTACGAACCACCTATAAGGACAGTTCACATACGCTTCGATCGCAGAAGGCGATAACACGAGCGGGTTCTCATCGAACGTGACTGCAGGGTCGGCAAGCACCTGTTTGCGCGTCAGATACAACAATGGAGCAAATGGCCGAGTGACCCCCCTGTCGAAAATCGGCTCAAGGGCAATAGCATCGTGTGCCGCAGCACCCAAGGAAAGATTCTCAGTGTAATGCTCTTCACCTTGCGTCATAAGAACGCGCCGCAAGGCACTTGGCAAACCGAATTCATCAAGTTCCTCATTTGGCTGCCGATATGCCTCTATGAATTCCTCCCACAAAAAAGAAGGATACACATCCTCATCGCCACCAGCATTCAATACGCGCTCACACGTGAATCGAATGGTCGGCAAGCTCTTCACATGCTCGAACCACAGACGCTGCGCATTCAAACGAGAACACGGATATAGCGCCCCTATTTTCTCCTCAAGGGTCGTCAACGCATCGTGACGCTCTCCCAATGAATAAAAACGCGCGTCAAGATCACAGACGATGACCTCATCAAAGAAACCCGCTTCAAAGCGCGTGGCTCCATCAGGATTCGTTATCCATACCTCTGCATTGACGCATGCGGTGCGATCCAATAAGGACCCACCCTCTTGAACAGCGCCAGCATCACCGTAAACAGTTCGCGAAACATCAACAGATAGACCCTCGAGTGCAAAATCAAGCGCCGATGGACCGATATGCCACGTTCGAGCCACCTCATACACATGACGAAGCGCCCTAATTGCCGACACCTGCTCGCTCCGATACGCCGCATCCTTATGAGGAATATCAGCCACGACTTCCTCAAAATAATCCAGAAGTATCGATGCGTCGCTGTCCTGCAGCAGCTCCTCGAACGTATCGAAATACGGAGAGAGCAAACGCGACATCGCGACAAGCTCCTCGAATGGAAGCAAACGATCGCCACGTATCGCAGAGTCGACCTGTGATACGCGGTATGGATCGACCCCAGAAAATGCCGAATTGAAATAGTCTCTCAACGCAGCCCGATCGTGATGATCATCAAGGAGAAAAGTTCTTAATGCAGAATACGCGATACCGAAATCGGTTCGCGAAAAGGGACGTTGATCGAGAAGCGTCGTGCTGGCACCCATATCAGCCAAAGTGGGAGCAAGTTTTCCGAAAAGCGCAGAGGGCTTATGCGAAATAAGCAGAACTCGATAAGAAGCATCGTACGATCGCGCAGTAAAAGATTCCCGCAAGGCCCGAAAAAGCAGTGCGGCCTGTGCCGAAGGACCCGCACCCAGCAGCATACGAGGCAAAACATCCTCACTTAAAGCGGATATCGATACGGGATCTGTATCGAAAGAGCATCCCTGGGCAGTGAAGAACCGCACGAAATAGGGCGGCATTTCGAACGCGCCGACGAACGAGAAATCGAACGGAAGCGCTTGGGTTGCCAAGCTGGCCAAAGCATCCCCCGGCTCTATGAGACCACGCTCTTCCAGGAGCGCTCGATATACTGGAACCAGTCGAAGAACTGCACGCTCACGAGTCGACAAAGACCAGAGGAAAGCATCACTTTCCGTGTCGATTTCTAGAGCCCGTAGCGCTCTTTCCAGTTCTTCGGAGCCGGATACATCATGTATGAAACGACATAGAAGAGAAATAACGCCAGGAGTTACCGAAAATACATCTTCATCACTAGACACATCTTGCCATTCGAGAATCTGATGAACAGCAAATGCCCTATCAAGAGAAGTGACGATCCGTCGTTCATCTCCGAACCGATCCCACGCATCCTCAAGCCACGAAAGCGGAGTCGTTACATCCACCCCAAAACAAGATTCGGTACTATTCGATGCAAGCGCTTTACGATAGGCAAGTGCTTGTTCGTAATTCGGAAGCAAGATAACCTTTTCAGGCACGTGACGGATCTCCTTTCTTATTTGCCCGTATGCCCTCTACGCTCCCCGACTATGGGTAACGTGTCAAGACTTTAATTTGAATTCGCAATCCGTATACTAAAAGTAGGCCAGCTCCGTGTTCGTGATGGACCGATGACTATAAATTGGGAGCCTCAGATTACGCGTGAAATGGAGATTCGTATCCGTTGATACGAAAGCCAGGAAGCTCGTTGCGGGCACCCACCTTCAATTAGGTGGGTTCATCCAATTTTGCGGGGCTGGTTTTCCTTGTCAAAAGGTGTTTTTGGTTTTCAACAGGTCCATTTTGGACGAATCATAGACAAATCGTACATCACAAAATCCAATGAACCTATCTATGGTAGCGAGAGCGGGTCATTCGACCCTCACCCAGCGACCAGATCCTAGTGCACCGCCCCATAGACATATCCCCACCCATGCGACGAAAGCGACGAATTAAGCTGCGAGCACAGCCTATCGCGACTATATGTTCCAGGGGGAAGCAGGTTGACTATTTCAAGCAGATCATCATTGAGACCATACGATTCCGCCTGCAAAAGAACATCCAACCTCTCATATTCTTCTACATCAGCGAATAGCTCATCGACGAATTGCTGCAAGACGCCATAATCGGCGCTTTTTTTCGGAGCTGCCATTATCGTGTTCCCTCTATTAATTCTGAGGGTCGACTACAACGTCATGCCCCATGACCGTAGCGACCAAAGCGCCGGTATATGAAGGCGTCGCCGCCCCGGATACACGCAAGAACTGAACCCCGCACTCACGAAGCGCCCACGCAACGTTCACCACATGATCGGGCGTTGGATACGGATTCTCTTCCGTTGCCTCAAATTGGTGCGAGTCCTTGCGCACAACCTGAATGTCAGCATAAAGCGGCTTTTGCGTGCTATTCGCCGCAGTGCGTGCGAACGATACAAGATTCGCGGACGGTGCAGGCGAAGCGAAACCGATAACATCAGCGCCATACTCATCGCACAATGCAACCGCCTCAGCAAATGTCGACCCATCAGCCAATACCCCTTCAGCATTAGGAGCAAGCGAGATCATAAGAGGGCCATCGTATATTGCTCGAGCACCCATGAGTGCGCACTGTGCATCATATGCATTCGAAAATGCCGAGAACAGTACCGCATCGAACGGATGAATCATGAGTGCCTGAACAGCATCGTGATACTGCTGTTTAGATTGCTTCAACGATGATGCTGACGTGTAATCAAGAGGTAAGCCACTTGGTCCGACGACTGCAATGGTGTGCTGTGGAGAGAACTGAGCTGCGGTCTCATAGGCGATCTGAGCCATTTCGTCGGCTTGGTTCTCAAAACGCGCGTAAGCTAAGCGAGCACGAGTGATGCCCTCGGTCGCAGTAACAAAACAAGGAGTCTCGATTACCTTTTCAAGCTTATAGGCCTCTTCGATCAATTCAGGCTCGCATAAAGCAACGTATTCACGGTCGGTCGCTTCAGTAAATCCCTGAGCGTTCAATTGATAATCGATCGGCGTCGATAGAACAAGCATGTCCTTATTAAAACGAAATGCGATATCGGGCATGGCTTCCCTTTCCTTTGGATAAACCGTGCCCTCTATTGTAACGTGATACTTTTACAAGGCCACAAAGCTCTCTTCGCTTCGCCTGAACTTTCTTGCAAACTTCACGAACAAAACCCTTCACCATGGATACGCGTTTCGTAACGAAAGTCATTCAGATCGCAAGAAAAGTCATCATTTTGACCCGAAAAATATGGACATAAGATGAAGGGTCATCATATATCCTTCACATGAACCCGTTCAACCCTTGATTTTCTGCATTTGAACGTGTTCTAGCGATTATTTGCTTGTTTCACCGATCAGAACCCCGTATATTACCTACCAGCAAATGTGGTCCCCTCCCAAATTTGCAACTGCTTTCCCCAAAGCAGTCGGTGCCTGATCCCCAAACATAGAGGCACCGGAACTCCCTCCTTGTGGGCCTGCAGAGATCCCCTCTCTCGGGCCCCTCCTCTTTTTATAGGCAATTTTACACAGAAGCGATTTTTCCTTCGCATCAAATGATCTTACAGATTCCTTTGCCCTCAATTCATCAAAAAAGGCGCGCCATCCGGCACGCCTTTTTATCATTTAAATTGTAAGCAGATCAGAGCTTACCGGCATCTAACCATTCATACGCTGATACAGGCGATTGTTAGTATCAAGCCAGCTTTCCACCGTACCCGTATCGAATCCGTCTTCCGGATCGATAACGAGCGCGTACATTTCTTCTTCTTTTAAAAGCTCATCCAAGGCATCCGTAAGCTGGATCTCGCCACCAGCACCTGGCTTCACTTCTGCAAGCAGCTCCATAACGCGAGGAGTCAATAAATAGCGCCCGAATACCGCTAAGTTCGAAGGAGCTTCTTCGACAGCAGGTTTTTCAACCAGCGAATCGACTTTCCATACGCCTTCTTCCACTTCACTACCCGCGATAACGCCGAAGCGATCCACTTCTTCGCGAGCCACCGGCAGAACCGCGATAACGCTTGCGCCATTATGCGCATCGGATACTTCCTTCATGCGAATGAGCATCTGATTATCGGGGACTAGCACATCACCCAGAAGAACGAAGAACGGCTCACCATCGATGCACTCAGCCGCGCAGTGAACCGCATGACCCAGACCAAGGGGTTCATCCTGATATACATAGCTCACATTCAAGCTACCCGCATGAGCGACCTTATCGGCATACTTATCTTTCCCGCGGCTGCGCAGTTCGGCTTCCAAAGCAGGATTAGGAGTGAAGTGCTCTTCGATGGACTTCTTCTCACGACTGTTGATGATGATCACCTCATCAGCCGCAGAAGCAAGACCCTCCTCTACTACATATTGAATAGCCGGACGGTCCACAACCAGAAGCATTTCCTTCGGTTGCGCCTTCGTGGCAGGCAAAAAACGACTTCCTAGACCAGCAGCAGGAATAAGTGCTTTCATGAATCCTCCCGATTCTTTTCTACGCTGCGAATTCCACATGACAAAGCCCTGCAAAACAAGGCATTACGAACGTGACCATAGTACCAAATAATCAAACCATGCCGTGTATCTCGCCCGTATTTCATTCATATAAATCACGCCGAATACGATTCAGCCTCTTACCGCATACCTATATATAGGTCGTTGATCGCTCAGTCCAGAATGCTGCCTTCCCTTGATTTGCACATATTCACCCAAACGAACAAGCACGCAATAGATTTTGAGCAATTACCCGACCTGCGTTCTTGACAAGCGTCTTTCCCTGCGTTTAAATCAATACTCGCTGGGGATGTAGCTCAGTTGGGAGAGCGCAGCGTTCGCAATGCTGAGGTCGTGGGTTCGATCCCCATCATCTCCACCAGCAGATCATGCAAGCGGCAGATTTTCTCTGCCGCTTTTTTCCTCCTCAGAGAGCCTTTTTTTCGTTGAAATAGCACCTCAGCGTGCTCCAAAAGCACTTCCGAACAAAGTGAGTACCTTTCAAAACGCTACTTTCTGCCTGTCATTTCCAACCACACGCACCATATCCCAGTTCCCTGCATACAAAGCTGCGCTACAACTAGCATCAGACGAACAAAGGACGCTTCCGATACCCGAACTAAGGAGGCACCTATGCCGAGGTCGCTATTCGGCTCGTCCGCATCCATTGTGAACGCAGCCACGCATGATTCTTTGCTCTGGGCACATGCAAGTTCTCCTTGCGTATCGTGCTCTGCGACCTTCTTCCTGAATTTCTGCACTGATCTTCTTCGGAACTTCTCGCATCGACATTCGAGACCTTCCTCAACGCTCATATAAATTCCACCAGTTTGCAATACCTCCCCCTATGAGCACAGCACAGAGAGAAAGGAGTCTCATGAGAACCGTGACCCTCACCGAGACCAGCGAAGAAGACAAAGCGTGCGTGAATCGAATATCACAGCACGCTTGCGTCGACATCCATGATTGTTATCAGTGCGGAAAATGTTCTGCGGGATGCCCTATGGCGGATGCAATGGACGTTCCGCCACAACAGATCATGCGCCTTCTTCAGTTAGGTCTCGTCGATCAAGTTCTTGATGCGAAATCTCCCTGGATCTGCGCTCAATGCATGACTTGCACATCCCGCTGCCCCCAAAAGATAGACACAGCCGCCATCATGAGAGAAGTGCGCCGCGAATCGCACGAAGCAGGCAAGCACGCTCGCTCCGAAAGCAACGTGTTCGAATCGTTGTTCATCAAGGGCATCCGCACGAAGGGCCGCTCCAACGAGCAGTATCTTGCCGCGCAGTTCAACATGACATCCGGCCACTTCATTCAAGACGCCTTAAAGGCCCCCAAGATGTTCTCCAAGAACATGATCGGCCTCCAAACGCAGCAAAGCGAAAACCCCGAAGCCATCGCGCGCCTGATAGACGCCTGCACCAAACCCCGCGAGGATGATGACCGATGAACACTTCGTTTTCCTTCTTCCCGGGATGCTCCTACCATTCCACGGGCATTTCATACGCTGAATCAACCGAATACGTAGCGCGGGCCTTAGGTCTGCAGTTCTACGACATCAAGGACTGGAACTGCTGCGGCGCTTCTGCCGCACGCACCGTGAACGATGATCTCATGTACGCCCTTCCTGCACGTAATCTGGCGCTCAGCGAAGAGCAGCACCCCTACCTTGAGGTTCTCACTCCCTGCACAGGCTGCTACGCGTCACTCAAACAAGCCGAAGTCTGGACAAAAGCCGATCCGGCCAACCTGGCTCACGTGAACAACCTGATCGGGATGGAATATCGTGCCACCAGCACCGTGCGCAGCCTGCTTGAGGTCATGACCACGCCCGACGCCATTGAGTACATAGCGGATCGCGCCATCAAACCCCTCAACGGCATGAAGATCGCCTGCTACTACGGATGCGGCCAAGTTCGCCCCGAAGCGGTAACCCAATTCGACAATGCAGAGAACCCCACGCGCATGGAAGCGCTTTTGGACGCAATGGGCGCCGAATGCATTGACTGGAGCTTCAAAACCGAATGTTGCGGGTCGTCCAACCACGTCATCAGCCCCAAAGCGGCCCGAGGCGCAGTCGAGCGCATCCTGCGCAACGCGCAAGCAAACGGCGCCGAATGCATCGTCACGTCGTGCCCCCTGTGCTGGATGAACATCGACATGCGCGAAGAGAAGATCAACAAGGAATTCGGCACCAGCTACAACCTGCCGGTCTACTACTTCACCGAACTGCTGGCGCTCGCCCTGGGGGCCACCCCCGAACAAGCGGGCCTACCGCGCCATTTCGTTCCCGCGTGCGACTACGTGCGCATCATGGAACCTTCGCCCCATACGCCCAACGAAACCCCGCATGAGGAGGTGGAACAATGAGTCGAATCGGTGTTTTCGTCTGTCAGTGCGGAAGCAATATTGCCGGCGTTGTAGACACTCAAGCAGTAAGCGAATACGCGGCCACGCTGCCCCATGTGGTTCACGTCGAAAACAATAAGTACACGTGTTCCGACCCGAACCAATCGCAGATCAAAGAAGCAATCGAAGAGCACCGCCTTGACCGCATAGTCGTTGCCGCCTGCTCTCCTTCCATGCATGAGCGAACCTGGCAGAAGCTCCTGTCCCAGACGTCGGTGAACCCCTACATGCTTGAAGTTGCCAACCTGCGCGAACAGTGCGCATGGGTTCACACCGACAAAGCCCAGGCAACCGAAAAGGCGAAGGACCTGGTGAAGATGGCCGTTGCGAAGGTAGATCGCAACAAGCCGCTTCACACCCAAGAAATTCCCATTACCAAGCGCGCGCTCATCATCGGCGGCGGCATTGCGGGCATGCAGGCGGCGCTGGACATTGCCGATGCGGGCTACCCCGTCACCATCGTTGAGCGCAAGCCCACCATCGGCGGCAAGATGCCCAAAATCGACAAGACCTTCCCCACGCTGGACTGCGCGGCCTGCATCTGCACGCCTAAGATGAGCGAAGTGGGCAACCACCCCAACATCACGTTGAAGGTGCTTTCCGAAGTAGAGCAGGTCGAAGGATACGTGGGCAACTTCCAGGTTACCGTTCGCGAGCGCGCCAAGTACGTGAACCACGACCTGTGCACCGGATGCGGCCTGTGCACCACCAAGTGCCCCAGCAAAAAGATCCCCAACGAATTCAACGAGAACATGGGGTATCGCAGCGCCATCTACAAGACCTTCGAACAGGCCGTGCCCTCCAAGCCCGTCATCGATGCCGAAAATTGCCGCAAGCTCAAAGACGGCAAATGCGGCGTATGCGCGAAGATCTGCCCCACCGGTGCCATCGATTACCTTGACGAAGATTCGGTAACCACCGAAACCTACGGTGCGGTCATCCTGGCCACCGGCTACGACCTGATTCGCTGGCAGGACATTTACCCCGAATACGGCGGCGGTGCATACCCGGACGTCATCGACGGCCTTGGGTTCGAGCGCTTGGTGAACGCATCGGGTCCCACCGAAGGCCACATCCTGCGCCCCTCTGACGGCAAAGAACCCAAGACCCTGGTCATCGTCAAATGCGTTGGCAGCCGCGACCCCCATAAGGGGCACGCCTACTGCTCGCGCGCCTGCTGCATGTACGGCGCAAAGCATGCCCACCAGTTCCTTGATAAGGTCCCCGATGGCAGATGCTTCGTGTTCTACATGGACGTGCGCACGCCGGGTAGACGCTACGACGAGTTCTACCAGCAGGCTAAAGGCGACGGCGCCATTTACCTGCGCGGCCGCGTAAGCAAGATCTATCACGAAGGCGACCAGCTGGTGGTCATGGGCGCCGACACGCTTTCGGGCGAGAACATTCGCGTCAACGCCGATATGGTAGTGCTCGAAACCGCCATGGAGGCATCCGAAGGCGTGCGCGAAACCGCCATGCTGTTCGGCGTGCAGTGCGACGAAGACAACTGGATCACCGAAGCGCACCCGAAGCTCCGCCCCGTTGAAACGGCATCGCGCGGCATCTTCCTTGCCGGCGTTGCCCAAGGGCCGAAGGATATTCCCGACACGGTAGCTCAAGCGGGAGCAGCGGCGGCGAAGGTGATCATCATGTTCGCCCACGATTCGCTGGAATCCAACCCGCAGATCAGCGCCGTGGATATTTCCAAGTGCTCAGGCTGCGGCACCTGCGTTTCCATTTGCCCCTACGGTGCGCTGAGCCTGGTTGAAAAGAACCTACGCGAAAATTCCGTCAAGGTGACCCGCACGGTCTGCGAAGTCAATTCGGTCTTGTGCCAGGGCTGCGGTGCCTGCGCAGCGGCCTGCCGTAGCGGCGCACTTGACCTGCAAGGCTACACCGACGACTCCATCATGGAAGAGGTTGATGCGCTATGTCAGTGGTAACCCCCGAAACAACATCCGTACCTACATCCGGCGAATCAACCTTCACCCCCAAGATCCTCGCCTTCACCTGCAAATGGTGCACCTACGCCGGTGCCGACCTGGCGGGGCTCAATCGCATGAAGTACCCGGCGGATATTCGCCTGCTGCGCGTTCCCTGCTCAGGCAGAGTGAATCCGCAGTTCGTCCTAGAGGCGCTTCAGCGCGGCTGCGATGGCGTTATCGTATGCGGCTGCCACCCCGGCGACTGCCATTATTCAACCGGCAACTACTACGCAAAACGGCGCATGCTGGTATACAAGCGCCTGCTGGAATTCGTTGGGTTAGAGCCCGACCGTTTCCAAGTGCGCTGGATCTCCGGCGCCGAAGCCGGCAAGTTCCGCGACACCATGATCGATTTCTGCGGCCGCATCAAGGAACTGGGCCCCATCGAATCTTCGTTCACCATAAGCAAGAGCGTAGGGGCCGATGTGCTTGGTGCCCCGCGTGAAGAAAAGGGAGGTGAGGCATGATGGCCACCCTTCAGGAAACGCTCCAAGAGCGCGCACGTGCCCTTCTTGAAGACGGAACGGTATGCGCGGTAATTGGCTGGGAAGCAGGGCGATTCGCCAATCAGACCACTCCCTTCGTCTGCCTCACGCCTGAAGACGCAACGCGCTTGGTGTTCAACGAATACTGCGTGAATACGCTTGCAAAGTACGTGCAAGATCTTAAGCGCAGAGGACGAATTGCCGTGGTGGTGCGCGGCTGCGATGCGCGCGCCGTGAACCGCATGATCCAAGACAACCAGTTCAAGCGCGAAGATGTGTACCTGCTTGGCATCGGTTGCCCGCGCATGAAAGACCGCACCACGGGTGAGGTTCTTGAAAAGTGCGCTTACTGCGAGCACTTGAACCCGCCCATTTACGACGAAATGCTCAACGAGCCCGTTGCCGAAGAACCCCTGAAAAGTGCGCATGACTATATTGCCCAGCTGGAAGCCCTTTCACGAGAAGAGAGCCAGGCGTTCTTCGACGAAATGTACGAAAAGTGCATTCGCTGCTATGCCTGCCGCGATGCGTGTCCCGTGTGCACCTGCCGCAGCTGCTTCGTTGATTCCCGCGCAGTGGGCTGGATCGGCAAGCAGAACAACCTTAACGAAAACCGCTTTTACGGCATCACGCGCGCGTTCCATGTATCGGATCGCTGCATCGGATGCGGTGAATGCGAACGCGTATGCCCCATGGGTCTGCCGCTCATGACGCTCAACCGCAAATTATCCAAGGACATGGAAGATCTGTTCGGTAAATCCGAATCAGGCATGACCAGCAAAAACGTAGATGTTCTTAACCACTTCAGCCGCGACGACGTTGAAGAATTCATGTGAGAGGGGGATTCATGAAACTACTGCCAAAAACCAAGCTCGATGCCCTTCTTACGCACCTTTCGCGTGAAGCGGTAGTGTACGTACCCAAAACGGTTGCAGGGGTAAGCAAGTTTGCTCCGTACGTTTCGCAGGACCCTATGCGCCTCGACGAAACCAACGCGCTTCTCCCGCCGAAGGACTTGCTGTTCCCCCAATGCCAGAAGATGTATCACTACGGCGTTGGCCCAGACAACGAAATGTTCGTCGATCCGCTTATCGAATCGGGCGATCAGGTCCTGTTCGGCCTGCGCCCCTGCGATATGCGCTCCATCGAATGTTTGGACGACGTGTTTTTGACCAAGGGCTACACCGACGACTTCTACCGAGAAAAGCGCGCCAAGCTTCTCACCGTGGCGCTTGGCTGTACCCAGGTCAAAGAAACGTGCTTTTGCGAGTCCATGGGCCTAAGCCCCAACGACGCCCCTGCCGCTGACGTGATGATGCACGATTGCGGGGACGCGTACAGCGTTGTTGCCTATACCGATAGGGGCGCGCAGGCCCTGGCGCAATGGGACAGCTTCCTTGAGGAAGGTGCCCAGGAAAGCGCGCAGGTTCATTGCAGCCTTTCGGTTGATGCAAGCAACATCCAAGCCCAGATGAAGTCCCTGTTCGAAAATGATGAGTTCTGGGATGGCCTGAGCATCAAATGCCTTAACTGCGGCACGTGCACCTACCTGTGCCCCACGTGCTACTGCTTCGACATAGATCAAGAGAACAAGGGCAAAGAAGGAGTGCGTTTCCGCTGCTGGGACAGCTGCATGTTCTCCGAATACACCGCTATGGCCGGCGGACACAACCCTCGCCCCGAAAAGAAGGACCGCGTTCGCAATCGCTTCATGCATAAGCTGAGCTATTTCGAGGAGCGCTACGGCAAAAAGCTCTGCGTAGGATGCGGGCGCTGCGTAGAAAAATGCCCGGTGGCCCTTGATATTACCGTACTCATAGACAAGGCAGGAGCGTTGGCTCATGACTAACATCATCATCAACCATGACTGCGCTCACGGCAGTGAACCCTACATTCCGCTGATCTGCAAGATCTCCGCCATTACGCAAGAAACCGCGGATGTGAAGACCTTCCGCATCCAGACCCCCGACGGAAAGCGCCCCTTCGATTCAAAGCCCGGCCAAATCGCCATGCTATCCCCTATCCCCGAGGGCGAATCGATGTTCTGTATTTCCGGCACCGGCGATGACTACATTGAATTCACCGTGAAGCGCGTGGGGCACAACACCGAATGCCTGCATGACATGGAGATGGGCGACACCGTTGGCGTGCGCGGCCCCTTTGGTAACTGGTTCCCCTACGAATCTTGCAAAGGGCGCGACTTGCTGTTCATTGCCGGTGGCATCGGCATGCCTCCCGTGAGGTCGTTCTTGCTTCGCTGCATCAACCACCGCGAAGACTACGGCCACATCGATTTCGTGTATTCGGCAAGCACGTACGACGATCTGGTATGCAAGCAGGACCTGTTCGAGAACTGGAAGAGCGTTCCCAATATGGACGTGCACGTAAGCCTGTACCATGTAAGTGAAGAATGGGACGGCCCGGTGGCTTATACCGCTCCGTTCTTGGAGAGTCTCGAACTTCCCGTGGGTGAAAACAGCGTTGCCGTTCTGTGCGGCGGTCCGTCGCTGTATCGCACCTGTTCGCAGGCGCTTGAGAACATGGGATATCCCCCTTCGCGCATTGTGACCACCCTTGAAAAGCGCATGAAGTGCGGCGTGGGCAAATGCGGCAGATGCAACATCGGCAGCCACTACATTTGCCTTGAAGGCCCCGTTTTCACCCGAGAAGAAATCTTGGCCATGGAATAAGGCGCGGTTCCAATCTTCAAACTCGCCATCGACACGATCATCCCGACAAGTAAGGCACCTCGAATCGAGGTGCCTTACTGCATTTAGATCAAATTGAAAGCAAAGCTGAGAGCCAGCCTTGATGGTCGTTGGTATTTCGTTAGAAATTGCTCTTCAGCCATGCAATGATGTCAGCGCTTTCGTACAGAGGTTTTCCATCGATGAACAAACAAGGCACCTGCTTTTTTCCGCCCACTTCCATCAACCTTGCCAAATCATCCTTGTTCTGGCGGATATCATGCATTTCAACCGGAGCACCCAGCTCTTCAATTATGCCCATTACGCGCGCACAAAATGGACACCCATCAAATTTGTATAGTTCAAGCTTCATGATCTTGCTCCTTTAGGTTTTGAGTTACCGCTATTGTTGCGGAACGATAGCCAAGATAACAAGGTCTTCTTCACCATTGTTGATAAGTTGATGACCAACACCTTTTGGACAATAATGGCACGAACCAGGCACAAGGGCCTCTTCGCCCTCCTCAAGGCGAACCACGCCTTGGCCACTGAACACATAGATTATCTCGCAACTGTCATTGTGCACATGCCAACCCAAAGAAGCACCCGGAACCAAACGAGACCTCATGATCTTACAGGCAGTATCACCTGAACCCCGCACGGCAAAAACTCCTTCGCCACCCTTGAACCCGATATGTTCTACTTCCTCAATTGCATCAAAGTTGATAAGCATGACACACCTTTTCCTTCGTTTAGAATTGGACTTCGAAGTACCCCATAGGACTTGCGGGAACAGCGGATTTCAAAAAATTATACCTTTATTTGTTTACTCTTTACCTTACCTAGCACTCTTTCGCGCTCCCAACACACCTCGTAATCGGGTGCATAAAAATGAAAAGGCACCTCTATTTCGAGGTGCCTTTCTGTGATCGAAATTGAAACTTAGATGAGCGCTTCGGCGGGAGTTTCCTGGGTGGTTTCCTCTTCGGAATCATCTTCCTCAATGAAGGAACCGAAAATAGGCTCGCCGTTCTGGCTCAATTCCACCATTCCCGTCAGAACATCAACATACTGATAAGACTGACGAGCAGAGGAACCGCGCTTACGAGGAACCTCCATGATGAAAAGCTGCGGATGGACCTGCATAAGCAGTCCTTCGCTTTCGACGATCTTAGAACGACCCATGTTTGCACGTACACGCAACTTCTGACCGACGTAGTCGTTCAAGGTGTCATGAATACTGTCGATAATCTGAGCTTGTTTAGCTAAATCCATAGATACAATCTCTCCGGTTTTGGACATAATAAAACTCATTTATTCTATCACACATCAAGACGCCAGCGTCAGTTTTGCCATTTTGTTCCATAGATCATTGAAATATCGCATGACACAAAACGCATCTATGCAGTTCAGGGCAACTATTCTAAATATGCACCTGTTTGACGATTCCATAAATGAGCATATTCGCCGTCGTTTTCAATGAGTTGCGCATGGGGTCCGTCTTCAACGATCTCGCCATCAGAAAGCACAACGATACGATCGAGGCTCGCGACCGTGGACAATCGATGCGCCACCACAATAGAAGTGCGTCCCTTCATAAGCGTTGAAAGAGCATCTTGCACCAAATGCTCGCTTTCTGAGTCAAGCGCGCTAGTGGCTTCATCAAGCACCAGAACGGGACAATCAGCCAACATTGCACGAGCGATCGCAATGCGTTGACGCTGACCGCCTGAGAGCTTCACTCCTCGCTCACCCGTAATGGTGTCGAACCCTTGCGGAAGCTTTTCAATGAACTCGAGCGCATTTGCTAAACGGGCAGCTTCACGTATTTCATCCATGGTCGCATTGGGCTTGCCATACGAAATGTTCTCAGCAATACTGCGGTGGAACAAAAGGGCTTCCTGAGGCACATATGCGATTTGTTGCCGCAACGATTGCTGAGTCGTATCAGCAATATCCTGACCATCAATGCGAATATGCCCTTCTTGAATATCGGACAAACGTAGCAACAACTTAGTTAGGGTCGTTTTACCTGCACCACTCATGCCAACCAAACCTACACGTTGACCAGCGGGGATATGCAGGTCGAACGAATCAAATACCTGTGTTGTGGCGTTGCCGTCGGCATACGAGAACCCGATTCCCTCAAAATCGATAGCACCCTGCGATACCACGAGCGGCTGCGCATTCGGCTTGTCATCAACAAGACGCGGCTCATCCAAAATGATAGTCATGCCACTGGCATCACCGAACGCACGATTGAATCGCTGAAGGCCATTGTTGATGAAGTTGAATTGATTAGTAATAGTGTACGTATACGTGAACATGACCACCAACGTACCCGGCGTGATGCCGTACCACGCATTACCACCTGCAATAAAGACCGTCACCACAGCCATGATAGTCACCGCAATGCAGGCAGTAATAATACCGCGCGCCAAGGATGCCCACATGCGCTTCGAATCACGCGCGACCACTTCTTTGTTCGCCTGGTCGAAAAGCCCGCGCTCGTAGTTCTCACGCCCATATGTCTTGACCGCCAAGATATTCGCAACAGAATCGGACAACTCGCCCGAAAGCTGGTTCTGAGCGCTCGCCGCCTGCTCGTTAAGGTGCAAAATACGCTTATACATGTAGTACGAAACGCTTGCGTAAATCACAAGAAGCACCATCAGGATCGCCACATACACAGGCACTCGTGGTGCCAAGATACTGCACGTGAAAATGACCGAACAAATCACCGGCAAGAACGGGAACATGATCGTCTCGATCAGCAGTTGGTAAGCGCTCATGAATTTTGTCGTCTGGCTCACCAGTGTTCCCCCGAAACGATTCGAATGGAACGACATGGATTGATTACAGAGCGCATCGAACGACATACGCGCCAAGTCATATGCTGCCGCGATCTCGAGCTTATACATGGTGTAATCCTGCAATTTACTCGCCGCTTGGCCGAACACATTTATGGCTATCAGGACCGCAATATACGGACCGAACACCTCGAACACCTGATCGGATGAGACCGGTTCAGCGCTCACTCTATCAACGATAAGGCTCATAACGTATGGATTACCATAGGTAAGCAAAGCAACAAACGCGAACGTTGCGAGCATCAGAGCAACGAACAAGCCAAGGTGACGCTTGGTGACCATCCAATAAAAATGCAGGGTGCGGCGGGTAAGTGATGGTGAAGTCGTGCGCGCCATATACTTCCTTTCGCTTCAGTGCACTAATCAAGCATCGAAAGAACTTCGAGATACGCCTTCCCTAGCGCGATGAATTGATCTCTCACCAACGATTCCCCTCGAGCTTTAAGCGAAACGCCTGCTCGTTCAATGATTTCGGGAACGTGCACAAGAAGATCTTCGTTGCCTGTTTGCGGATTAGAAAAATACGTTTTACATGAATTGGCGATCGTTTTACGACGCGTGACAAAAGCTGCATCAGCCATGATCATCGTAGCATGACGAAGATCATTCGGCATACTATCACTGCGTCGATCCAAGCGGATAACGGTGCTCTTCACGCGGGGTGGCGGAAAGAAGTTCCCCTCAGCAACCGAGAACTTATCGTAATATTCAGCGAACAGGCTCAGTTTTACCGTGTACGCTCCGTAGTTCTTCGTTCCAGGGGAAGCGCACATGCGATCAGCGACCTCTGCTTGGACCATGATGGTCTGGCTCTCCAACGACGGTATGCGCTCGAAATAATCCAGAACTATCGTTGCGGCAACCGCGTACGGGAGGTTCGCAACCAGTTTATTAGGAACGAACGGCAGATCATCAGCGGAAACTTCAAGAGCATCCCCTTGAATCAGTGTGAATGTATCGCTCCATGGGGCACAGGTCTGCGCAAGAACAGGAGGAAGATCGCTGTCGCGCTCAATGGCGACCAGCCGCCCTGCCCTTTGGAGCAACGCGACCGATAACGTACCAATACCTGGACCAACTTCGATCACTGAATCAGTTCCGTCCAATTCAGCAAGATCGCAAATATGGGAAACGATACCATCATTGATCAGGAAATGCTGACCAAGGGCCTTTTTCGTCATTAAACCATGACGCTCAAGGACCGCACGAGTTTCCGCAACGCTTGCAAGAGGCGAAAGTCTTGCCATCATGCCTCCTCTTCCCAATACAGGTCGGCAGCTGAGATGCGCTTGATCCCAACCAACTCAACTATTCTTTCTACGCGAAAACCAGCTACAGCAAAAGCAGATTTAACCGACGCGATCAAAGGCTCGCAGCCATGCGGATCGCCGCCATCCCCCACCACATACAGCGTTAATGGTCGCTTATCGCGTAGCGCCTGCCCCGCTTCCTTGCGCTGAACATAATCCCAATAATAAGGTTGCAACCTATCCAAAAGCGCCTTTGTCTGGGAAGGAAGTCCCGCGAAATATACAGGCGTGACCAGTATGACCCGATCGACCGCATCAAGCTCATCAATGACACGCGTCATATCATCTTCGATAATGCACTCGTCAGACGTCTTGCAAAAATCGCAGCCATTACAGCCTTCGATCTGCAGTCGGGCGATCTCAAGTTCAACGAGTTCCACATCAGGATCGCTCTGTTCAATAAGAAGCTCGAGCATACGCACTACACGCGCAGAGGTACCGTTGATCCGAGGAGAGCCGTTGATTATGAGCCATCGAGTCATAACTTCTCCTTTTACGAGCACTGCCAATCGGTTGGTTCTCTATCAAGCAACGAACGAGCATTGCGATGCACCTGATCAAGCAAGCTCCGTACTTCTTCTTCGTTTCGACAAGCACGAACCTCCGCCAACCTTGCCGCCGTAAAAACAACGTGTTCCGGACCGCATTCCATACCACGCATAGGCTCAGGCGTCATATATGGACTATCTGTTTCGGTCAGAAGACGATCGAGAGCCACGTGCTGTGCCCCTTCTCGTACTTCATCGGCGTTCTTGAAAGTAAGCGGCCCACCATAGGCAACGTAACACCCCTCGTCAGCCCACGGCTTCAGAACATTCGCATCCAAATTAAAGCAATGCAGTAATACTCCCGCTTCCGGAAAACCCTCTTCTTTCAGAAGAGCGAACCCCTCATCGTGCGCTTCGCGCATGTGGAGGATGAGTGGCAATCCTGCTTCTTTCGCAAGCCTGATCTGACGGCGGAAGACCTCACGCTGCACATCGCGCGGAGACAGATTGTAGTGATAATCAAGTCCCACTTCTCCCAGTGCGCAAATACGCGGATCCTTCAAACGTTTCGCAAGAACAGCCTCAAGTACGTCATCGTAATCCTTTGCGTTATGCGGATGACACCCCATTGCAACCCGGACATCTGGAAGACGATCAATATAGCCCTCCAAACCAGCATCGGCCAACAGCGCCTCAGCTGACACCAACCATTTATCGACCATGCCAAGGGTCGTATCGGCATCTTCAGCCGGATCGGCCATAGCACACACGAACGAGACGCCATAGTAAGCGCATCGTGCCAAATTCGCCGCCGGATCTTCAAGCATTTCCAAATGAGCATGTGTGTCTGCCACAAAAGCGAGAAGTCGGGGCGCTTCGATTTCGCGGAATTTGCCTTTCTTTCGCTTCTGTAAGAAAGGCAAGCGCAAAGCCCCCTCTACCGAAGGGGCATGCGATGCAGGTACCTCAGTCAAAAAATCGCCTCATTACAAAGAAAGGTCGATCGCATCAACATCCAGACGAGGATAGAGAGGATCGCCTACCGTAACGCTTGAGCCAGCTTCGAGCTGTCCCCAGCCGGTAGCCGCCTCAATATCGGTCATTTCAGCGATATCACCCAAGCCCAAACGCTCGAACACCTCTGCCGACGTATTGGGCATGAAAGGCGCCATATACAGCGCGATGATACGAATGGCCTCGAGTGCGTTATAGATCACCGCTGCCAATTCGTCAGCCGTCTCTTCGCTCTTCGCCAAGTTCCATGGCGCAGAATCTTCTACATACAGATTCACGCGGCTCGCCAACTTCTGCACTGCCGCTGCCGCACCAGTGAAGTCGACCTCAGCCATACAGGCGTCGTAGATCTGGTACAACTCGTCAGCGATCTCTCGCAACGGATTGTCGTCCGCCCCTGCCGGTGCTGCTGGAACTGCCGCACCGAAATACTTCTTCGTCATATTGAACACACGACTGCACAAATTACCCCAGGTGTTAGCAAGATCAGCATTGTATACCTGAACCATGCGCTCAAGAGAGATCGAGCCGTCATGCCCGAACTGGACATCGGAGAGGAAGTAGTAGCGATACGCATCCACGCCGAAGATCTTCACCAGATCCTCCGGCTTAACGCCGTTGCCCTTGGACTTCGACATTTTCTCGCCCTTTACCAGCAAGAAGCCGTGACCGAACACCGTATGGGTAATAGGCAGACCAGCAGCCATGAGCATGGCCGGCCAAATGACACAATGGAAACGCGTAATGTCCTTACCAACGAAGTGGTATTGCATTGGCCAACGTGATTCGAATTCGCCATCACGCGCTTCGTCACCGTAGCCGATGCCCGTCAAGTAAGCCAACAACGCATCTGCCCACACATAGGCAACATGCCCCTTGTCGAACGGCAACGGAACGCCCCAATCGAAGGTCGAACGCGAAATGGAAAGATCCTTCAGACCGCTCTTTACGAACGAGACGATTTCGTTCTTGCGCGTTTCAGGACGAATGAACTCAGGGTTCTCTTCGTAGAACTTCAGCAAAGGCTCCTGGAATTCTGAGAGCTTGAAGAACCAGTTCTCTTCTCCGCCGGATTTCTGAACCGGACGCTTACAGTCAGGGCATACATATACCCCTTCTTCGTTCTTTTCCAGGTCGCTTTCGGCATAGTACGTCTCTTCGTGAACGCAGTACCAGCCCTCATATGAATCCTTATAGCAAAAACCCTTGTCGTAGAGCTTCTGCCAGAAATCCTGAACGGTCTTCGCATGGCGGGGCTCAGTAGTGCGTACAAAATCGGTATAGGTAATGTTGAGCATATCCCATACATCACGGAACGCGGGCTCCATGGAATCGCACCAATCTTGAGGGGTCATACCCTTCGTCGCCGCAGTATCAGCGACCTTCTGACCATGCTCATCCATACCCGTTACGAAAGCAACGTCGTAACCATTCATGCGCTGATAGCGCGCAACAGCATCTGCCGCGATCGTGGTATATGCCGTGCCCAAATGAGGAGCAGCATTGACATAGTAGATGGGAGTAGTGAACGAATAAGTTCCTTTGCTCATAGGTAAGCTCTCTTTCCTCGTGTGCAAGCGACTAATGATGCCGCAAGCCCCGTAGATAACCAATGGGTCACCCCCCGCGAATCAGCGCGTTGGGTAACCCATGCATTTTACCACGCATGCCAAGTTGATAAACCAGGCAATGCATATCTCGTTTTGTTCAAAACCACTGTGCAGAACTCATCTTCCACACGCTTCGGGTCCGTACAGTTCGGCAAATCGCGCTACAGACGACGCACCTTCATGCATCGCATCGCATTCAAGATAGCCAGCACCGCAACACCCACATCTGCAAATACCGCCAGCCACATCGTGGCAATGCCAAGCGCAGCCAGGATCAACACCGCGAACTTGATGCCCAGGGCGAAGACGATGTTCTGCTGCACGATACGCATGGTCTTGCGGGCAACATGTATGGCTCGAGCAATACTGCGAGGATCGTCATCCATCAACACAACATCAGCCGCTTCAATAGCTGCATCCGAACCCATAGCCCCCATGGCAATGCCAACATCCGCCCGCGTGAGCACTGGGGCATCGTTGATGCCATCACCCACAAAGGCCAACGTGCTCTTCGCTCCATTCGCCGCGAGTAACGATTCGACTTTCGACACCTTATCCTGTGGCAATAACTGCGCATGCACTTCGTCGATGCCCAGATCATTCGCGACCGCACCCGCAACTTCTGCCCTATCGCCCGTCAGCATGACGGTCTTACGAACGCCGACCGAATGAAGATTCGCGATCGCATCTTTCGCTTCGGACTTAACCGCATCAGCAATGACGATATGCCCAACGTATGCCCCATCGAGTGCGACATGCAGGATGGTGCCGACCAACTCGCAGTCATGATAGGAAACGGATGACTTACTCATGAGCTTATCATTACCAACAAGCACAACATGTTCATCTATGACCGCACGCACGCCATGACCGCCCTCTTCGGACACTTCCGCAATGCGCTGCGAGTCTATCTCGCCGCTATACGCCTCCTTCACGGAAACAGCAATAGGGTGATTCGAGTACGCTTCGGCGTAAGCAGCAATAGAAAGAAGCTTATCGGGGTCAATGGTCGTACCCGCATCAGGATGAACCGCCACCACATTGAATGTGCCATTAGTGAGCGTTCCCGTTTTATCAAAGACCACCGTTTCCGTCTTAGCCAGCGCCTCGAGATAGTTCCCGCCCTTGACTAAAATGCCCAAGCGTGACGCTCCGCCGATACCTCCGAAGAACGAAAGTGGAACCGAAATAACCAATGCGCAAGGGCACGATACGACCAAGAAAGTCAGACCACGCTGAACCCAATCAGCCCAGGCAAGACCAGCCAACAGCGGAGGAAGGACCGCAATGGCAAGCGCTCCAATGGTAACAATAGGCGTATAGTAGCGTGCAAAACGAGTAATGAAGTTCTCGGTACGGGCTTTCTTTTCACTTGCTTCTTCAACAAGCTCCAGAATACGAGAAACAGTCGATTCCTCGAACGGCTTTGTCGCGCGAATAGTAAGGAGCCCAGTCATATTCACGCAACCCGAAATGACCTCATCGTGCGTATCCACATGGCGAGGGACCGATTCACCGGTCAAAGCAGACGTATCGATCTGAGATGACCCTTCCACGATAATGCCATCTAGGGCAATGCGCTCACCAGGCTTTACGATGAATTCATCGCCTACGCTGATCTCGTATGGATCGACTTTGACCAAATTTCCATCGCTCATTACATACGCATAATCAGGCGCGATATCCATCATCTCCGCAATTGATGCGCGGGATTTCCCGACCGCATAATCCTGAAACAATTCACCTACCTGATAGAACAGCATAACCGCCGCACCTTCAGCCATATGAGGATCGCTTCCCGGGAACAGCACCAGAGCAAAAGCGCCAATGGTAGCTACGGACATCAGAAAGTTCTCGTCGAACACCTGACCATTAATAATATTGCGCCCCGCTTTATACAGGACGTCATAGCCAGCAAGAAGATAAGGGATCAAGAACAATATGAACTCAACATAGAGCGCATTGAGCGATCCGCCCACATAAGTACCGACTGGAAGCAATTCAGTGATTGCAAAAGCGCACACGAACAGAACAAGCGCGACAATAATGCGAATACGTGTTCTTTTTTGATCTTTAGCCATCACCGCATCCTTCCGTCTAACATTTCACTCACCAGCGTCGTCTTTAACGAATGATGGTCATATCCGGTTCGATCTTCTTGCACACTTCTGCAGCTTGATCGAGGATCGCATCCATCCGCGATTCATCAGCCTCGATAACCAGCTTCTGTGTCATAAAGCGCATGGATGCCGACTGCACACCGTCTATCTTCTTGATCGCTTCTTCCATCTTCGCTGCACAATTCGCACAATCCAAGTTGTCGAGCTTGAACACCTTACGCATGAGAATCTCCTTTTTCACTAAAGTCCGTAGCAGTTCCACCGCATCTTGAGAGCACTCGCTCTATCTTGCTTACCCCGCGGCCCAATGAATCAAAGTTCTATTCGCATATATGCGTCATACCCTGATCGAGCATGGTGTGCACATGATCGTCTGCAAGTGAATAGATAACGTTCTTGCCATCACGCTTCGCACGCACCAAACGCGATTGCTTTAAATTGCGCAACTGATGTGAAACGGCGCTTTGCGTTGCGCCGATCGTTTCCGCCAGGTCCGCAACGCACATTTCCTTGGTCATTAAGGCATACAGGATCTTGATACGCGTGGTATCACCGAACACCTTAAACAGATCAGCCAAGTCATATAGCAGCTCTTCATCAGGCATCACTTCATGAGAGGATGCTTCCGTAAAGGATGCCGCATTCACTTCCGTGCGACACTCGTCATGTACCCCAAAAACATCTGGCTCCCCTACTGCCTTTTGATATGTTTCTTTATTCTCACTCATCAATGTTCCTTTCAACATATGAGCATCTGTTCATAAGTATAAGAACATAGAACCGTCTGTCAAGCATAAAGCTATGCCTTTATGAACATATGTGCATAAGAAGAGATAAACGGGTGTTTTAAGAGGATGCGCTCGAAAAGCCAAGCATCAGCGACACTCGCCCTTAGTCAACGACTCGAGAAGGAGATCCTGCCTTTTTGCGATCACGAGCCGGACGCTTTGTCGGCACGATAAAACAGAAATAAATAAGATGTCCCACGAATACCATTCCAACAATGATGCGCGCAACGAGCACCTGATCGAGCAAGATAAATGAAATGATCAGAACAGTACATGCCGGAACAAGAATGCGCAGTTTTTCACGAATAGTCATCGGGCGCTTTGATATGTAGCTCTCAAATACTATCTTGTACAGCTTCGTGGATTCGAACCATGTATTCAGCCGTTTGGAACTGCGTGCAAAGCAAAAAGCTGCCAACAAAATAAAAGGCGTTGTGGGAAGAACAGGCAATGCCGCTCCCAGCATACCGAGCCCAAAGGTCAAGAACCCAAGTCCGCCCCAAATGCCCCGAATTACTCGAGAAGATCGACAAGCCTTCTTCGTTTCACGATCATTTGGTTGCATTGGCTTAGTCATAGGCCCTCCATGAGCGATCAGAACACTTTGACGATCCACAAATGACGCAGTTCTAGCACAGTGGAAATCGTAAATGTGATTACGTACACGTGAACCGCTCTTCACTCAGACACATTTTCTCGCTTTTGGCGTGAACATACCGTATCCGTAAAGTTAGTCTAGCAAAACTTCGCACACCACCGAAAACAGAAGGGTCAACGGTCCCCTTCGCACCGCAGTTGCTAAATACTCGTAATGTCAGCTTGTGCTATCGACAAAGCGGCTTTAAGGGAGCTGAGGCTCGTTTCGATCTGGCAGCCTATCCTGCCTCCCGAAAAGAAGATAACCTCATACAGTTCAGCCGATTCATCGATCGTGGTTACAAAGCGTTTCTTCATACCCAGAGGCGAGCAGCCACCATGAATATAGCCAGTCAGACCAAGAAGTTCTTTCGACTTCACCATGGCAACGGATTTCTCTCCCACCGCTTGTGCGGCTTTCTTCAGATCGAGTTCGAGCGCTACGGGGATCATGAAAACATAATGTTCGCCGCTTTTACCTACCGTCACCAACGTTTTGAATACCCGATCAGGATCTTCATCAAGAAGATGTGCGACCTCTACCCCGGAAAGAGCTTCCTCACAATCGAACCAATGAGCATGGTATTCCTGATTCGCGCGCTCCAATTCACGCATTGCGTTCGTCTTCTTTTCGATATGCTTTGTCATGCGAAGTGCTCCCGATGAGTCGCCTGCCTCTGCTGAAAAACAGCAAGCGTTACGAGTCCGAACCGACCTCTGTAGAGACCGTCATATTATGAAAACGCTGCTGAAGCCATTCATCAGGAAATGCCTTATCGAGCACTACGTCTATCTGCGTTGCGGGTGGAACGCCGTGCACGCGTTGACCCTCGCGATGGATCGCCAACACGGTAACCACCGCATTCACCGTCATGAACACGATAAGCAGCCAGGTTATAACGGTGTATGCGCGAGAATGAGGACCAGGGAACCTCCCTTGAATACGCTTAATAACCGGAAGAATGAAACGCACCCAGAACAGGCCCAAAGCGCCCCACATCACACCGAAGAAGAAATTAGTTCGCCCGTCGATGGAACCGAATGTACCGGTGTAATCCCATGCAATAGCATGCCAGAAATATTCCATCATCCAACTTGCACAGAACTCAAGGGTCGCACCAACGACCATTGCTATCAAGAAGACAACCAGATCATGCGTGTAATAGAACCGATTGAGGAAGAACGTCAGCGCCAGAGCCCCTACTCCGTAAATCGGAGAGAACGGACCCCATACAAGACCCGCACGGCTTTCCCAACCGCCATACACAACTAGATGGAAAATATCCTCCAGCAGCAAACCAAGGATCGATGCCACAACGAAGATCCAAAATGCAGTGAATAGAGATAGATCAAGATATCGGGGGGCGAACTGCGCGCGGAAGCCACGTACTACATTGGTATCGATCACCTTATCAACGACTTTTGAAGTGGCTGAACCATCCGATACTGCATCCGCATCAACATGAACCGAGTTCTCGGTCCCGACTTCACCAACGGTCTTACTCGGTTCCGGATGTAACGGATCCCTTAGAACCTGCTCGGTCTGATTATGTAGTTTAACTGCCATTCGACCACTATAACAGAAGCACCCTTTCGCTCGTGTCCCCATTATTTTTGTTTCCTTATCGGAAGAATCCTTACCCGCTTATTCACACGAGAACACAACGAATCGGCTCCAAATTGCGCTAGACTGTCATTCATATAAAACACCCTTTGTCACATTCCTGCACTGTGCACACACCGCGCAGGTTCGTTCAAGAAAGGACGACGATTCATGCGCTTGCTTGAAGAACGTATTCAGCGTGATGGTACCATCAAAAGCAAAGATGTTCTAAAGGTCGATGCGTTCCTGAACCATCAGATGGATGTTGAGCTATTTGAATCCATGGCTCTCGAATGGAAACGCCTGTTCGCCGAAAAGCCCATCAACAAGATCCTCACGATCGAAGCATCGGGTATCGGCATCGCTGCTATTGCCGCTAAGGTCTTCGGCGTTCCGGCCGTATTCGCCAAAAAGGCGCAGAGCATCAACTTAGACGGCACCCTGTATGCGACGCGCATCGAATCGTTCACTCACGGAAAAGTATTCGACGTTATCGTGTCGAAAAAATTCGTTGGTCCCGATGACCACCTGCTGCTTATCGATGACTTTATGGCTAATGGATGCGCCATGACCGGACTCATTGAAATATGTGAAGATGCCGGCGCGACCATCGAAGGCATTGGCATCGCCATTGAAAAGGGATTCCAAACGGGTGGACAACGCCTGCGTGACAAAGGGTACCAAGTAGAATCACTTGCCATCGTTGAAGACATGGACCCGAATACAGGCGTGATCACGTTCCGATGAGAACCAACGATCATCCCCTCCCAGAATATTCCTCGAATGACATCGCCGCTCAGCTTGCCGATTTCGACGGATCCATTTCGATAGGACGTGCGTTCCCCTACGGGATCCAGCATGTTCTGGCTATGTTCGTAGCTAATCTTGCACCTATCGCCATCATTGCCGCAGCTGCAGGATTCGACGACGTGACTACTTCGATGCTCATCCAAACAGCCATGGTCATCGCAGCTATCGGCACCTTCATTCAGCTGTTTCCCGTATGGCGCGTTGGTGCCCGCATGCCTATCGTAATGGGCGTGAGCTTCACCTTCGTGACCGTCCTTTGCAGCATCGCCGCCCAATATGGATATGGCGCAGTTGTCGGCGCCGTTATTGTTGGCGGTATCTTCGAAGGGGTGCTCGGCCTTTTTGCGAAGTACTGGCGCCGCTTCATCACGCCGATCGTTTCAGCGGTCGTCGTCACCTCGATCGGCTTTTCGCTTCTTTCCGTTGGCGCAGAATCATTTGGCGGTGGATCAGGTGCGCCTGATTTCGGGTCACCCGAGAACCTTATACTCGGCGCAATATCCCTGATAGCCTGCCTTGCCTTTCAAGCACTCGCCAAAGGAAGTACCAAGCAGTTATCGGTTCTGTTCGGTCTCATAGTCGGCTACCTTGTAGCACTGGCCATGGGTAAGGTCGATTTTTCTGTATTCGAAGGAATCGCCATCGTATCGCTTCCGCAGATCATGCCCTTCGCACCCGAGTTTCACGTTGATGCCATCATTGCTGTGTGCCTGTTATATCTGGTTAGTGCAGCGGAGACTCTCGGAGATACCGCAGCGCTTTCAAATATCGGATTCAAACGCTATCCCACCGAAAGGGAATTCTCTGGCGCGGTTACCGCCGACGGGTTCATAAGCGCCTTATCGGGAGTCATGGGTTGCTCCCCCCTTACTACATTCGCACAGAACATTGGTCTTATCGCAATGACAAAGGTGGTCAATCGTCGCGCTATCGCCTGCGGTGCTGTCATTTTGCTTCTTGCCGGTTTTGTGCCCGCAATCAGCGCACTGTTCGGCTCGCTACCCGATGCAGTATTAGGTGGATGCACCATCATGATGTTCGGAAACATCATCTTAAGCGGTTTTCAGATGATCGCGAGCGCGGGATTCACACAACGCAACATCACCATTGCTGCGATATCACTTGCTGTAGGCATTGGTTTTACCCAAGTGAGCGATATCTTCGTCGCGTTCCCGGCCCTTCTACAAAATATTTTCATAGGCAACAGTGTTGCTCTTACCTTCCTTACGGCCGTGATCTTATCCTGTATATTGCCGAAGGATGCCATTATTGATGGACCGCTCGTAATCAAAGATAAAAAGCGTGAACAAAATCAGGAACCCGATGCCTCTTCCTAGCGCGATCAATGCGATCATACCTTCCCTATTCGTCATGTAAGGAGACATGCATGGAAATCAACGAACAGAAAACCGTCGTGATTGGCGTAAGCGGCTGCATTGCCGCATATAAATCTTGCGAGATCCTGCGTGGCCTGCAAAAAGCCGGGGTCCGAGTCAAGGTGGTCATGACGGAGCATGCAACTCACTTCGTCGATCCGCTTACGTTCCGCGCGCTTACTCATGAACCGGTCGCCATCGGGCTCTTCGATGACCCACAAGACCCCATCCATCATATCTCCCTCGCACAAGAAGCCGATGTACTGCTCTTGGCTCCTTGTACCGCTAATGTACTCGCCAAAGCGGCACACGGGATCGCAGATGACTTGCTTTCCACCACTGTTCTGGCCACAACCGCGCCCATCATGGTCGCACCGGCTATGAACGTGCATATGTACGAGAACGCTGCCACCCAAGAGAACATGGCAACGCTCAAGCGTCGTGGTTTTTCATTTATCGAAGCCGACGAGGGATATTTGGCTTGCGGCGATGTAGGACGCGGCCGCCTTGCGGATCCCACGGATATCGTTTCCGCCGTCCTGAAAAAGCTTTCCGAATTGGATCGTGTCTCTCAAACAGGCGCCCAAAAAGACCTCACAGGAAAGCATGTCATGGTGACCGCCGGCCCTACTATCGAACCTATCGACCCTGTTCGCTATATCACCAACCACTCTTCAGGCAAATTCGGTTACGCCATAGCTCAAGCTGCTGCAGAACGAGGAGCGGAGGTCACACTCATTTCCGGTCCCGTTGCCCTGCCTGCACCTGATGGCGTACACATTGTTTCCATTAAGACCGCCGAAGAGCTTCTTAGAGCATGCGAGACGGTATTCCCCACGACCGATATAGCACTTTTCGCAGCTGCCGTCGCCGATATGCGTCCCGCTGACCCTGCGGATCAGAAACTAAAGAAAGGCGTTGACGACTCTCGGCTCTCTTGCATCGAGCTAGTGCAGAACCCCGACGTTCTAGCGACCATGGGTCACGCTAAAACAAAACAGTTCGTTGTGGGCTTCGCTGCAGAAACATGCGATGTGGTTGACTACGCTCGAACGAAACTCACCAAGAAGAACGCTGACATGATCGTTGCCAACGAAGTCGGCCACGATAAGACCTTTGGCAAAGATGATGACGAGATCTGGCTCGTAACCAACGATGGAACTAAGCATATTGACCGCGCACCCAAGGCAGAATTAGCCCATGTTGTATTAAGTGAAGCTGCTGCGCTGCTGAGGCCCTAAACTCACATACGAAACCATACGAACCGGATCTGCGAACTCGCAGGCTCGGTTCGTAAAAATAAAAAAGCCACCGAAGCAATACTTCGATGGCTTTTAAATTTAGATGGTCGGGTTGACAGGATTCGAACCTGCGACCCCTTGACCCCCAGTCAAGTGCGCTACCAAACTGCGCCACAACCCGAATATGTCTGCAATATGCAGCCCGAATATAATATCGCAACCAGATGATAATACAAGCGAAAACAAGGAAGTTTCTCGAAATAATTTATTCCCGAACTCATACGCCATCAACTACCCAGCTCAAACGCTAGACCATCAGCATGAACAGTATCAACAATGGAATAACAATGAACGAAGCAAGCGTACTCAGAATCGTTCCCTTTGCGGGAAGAAGCGCATCGCGACCATAGCTCGCACAGAACATTGGCGTCATGGTGCCAACCGGCATTGCGAACATAACAGTGAAGATCCCTAAAACAATCGGGTCGGAAACGATCATTCGCAAAATCAGAAACAACACCGCTGGCGCAACAAGTTGCCTCAAGATAATGTACGGGTACAGCCTCCACTCAGTAACAACGGAAGCAATTTTCGTATGCGCAATAATCACTCCAACCATCATCATTGCCAAGGGCGCCGTAATGGATCCAATAAGTTCGCATGAGTGCTGGATAACCGGAGGAAGAGAAAGATGCGCGAACACCAGCACCAATGCAAGCAGCGCTCCTCCTGTCATAGGATTGAAGATCGCGCGCACGATCTTCCTCACATCAATGCCACTTGATACCGACGAAGCTCGTGCAGCATCACTCGCTCCCTCACTATCGCACTTACCTTGCCCAGAATCATATTTCTGCCCGGAAATGAGGATCGACACACCAACGCTATACAACAGCACGCTCATCACCATGATAAAAACGCTGCATAGCAGCACTGATTCACTTCCATACAAAGCATCTGCAATGGGAATACCGATGAACCCCGTATTAGTACAAACGCTCATAAAACAATATAACGAACGCTGATCGCGCGAAACTCGGAACACCCCATTGAACAGGCAAGCAACAATAAGCAGCAAGAAGAACTGAAACACCCCTAAGCAGAAGATCAAGATCACACGATCCTCTAGCTGACCTGATTCCAGGTTTCCTGCCGATGCAACGATCATGCAAGGTAACGTGATGTTAAGCAGCAAAGCGGTGATCTTATCTTTGACTCCTTCATCTAGATAACCGAGTTTCGCTGCAAGGAACCCAACTGCAGTAATGACCAGGAGTGTCGCCATCTGAGAAACGGCGCTTGTCACCTCTTCCATCGAACCCCCTTCGAACGTTACACTAAAATCATCATAGGTTCGTTACGGAAACATGACTAATGCCTATGTTCGATGCTTCATTATTCGGTTTTTGCATAATACATGACCAAGTAGCACATGGATCGGCCCAAAGATCTTCTCATAATGCGATCAGATCCAACCTTTTTGGGACAGGAGCAGTTAATGGGACTATTCACCATTGGTCTCTATAAAACGAAGACCTTCGCGCAATTATGCGGAACGACCAAGGAAACACTCCGCCACTATCGTGACATCGGGATACTGGTCCCCCACGACTACACCGAAACAGGATATGCCCTGTATTCGAATGCTCAGATCTCCGACTTTTACCTTATTACCGCCCTTCGCAGCACAGGTTATTCTCTTGGAGAAATCAGGACGTTCTTTGAGACCCATTCAAGTAGCACCATAAAGGAAATACTCCTGAAAAAAGCGACAGAGCTCAAACAAACACGTGAAGAGCTTGCTCGTAATGAGTTCTTCCTCAGAGAAGCGGCACGGACCCTCGAGCTCTTCGAATATCCGAACACGAACACCATAACCATCGAAGAACGGGATGCCGAATGGTTCTTTACCACTCAACTTCCCGACCTTGATGAAAGCAATGCGAACGCATTACGAGAAGGCGACCTTAGCAAGACGAGCACCTGGCAGCAACTCGTACATCACCTCGAACAATGCACCCAGCAATCGCGCAGCAATGTACTGCAGTTCTCATACCGTATGGGAATAGATGCCTTAAAAAGCGGTGACTATGGGGCCGACATTTCGGTATGCAGCAAAACAAAGCCCAGCTTCCACGACGCAAACATGCGACCACTACTCTACAAACGGGAAGCAGGCACGTATCTCACCCTGATCAGCGTGATCGACCTTCAAAGTATCGCGCAGGCAATAGAGGAAAACGAAGAGATCCCAGATCCCTTTTTAGAAGCGTTCGCCACATTCGATGCATATAGCCACACGCAAAACCTCACTCTTATTGGAGACATGGTCGTGACCGAACTTAGCCTAGGTTCTCTTCTTGAATCAGGCTATGGTCAACAATTTCGCTGCGAAGCCTCTATACGGATCGAACCAAATTAGAAAAACAAAAGCCATCTGGAGTAAATCGACTACCCGTTCCTTGAGCCTACTCAACTCAAAGGCGAGACATGATTTCCCAGATGGCCTTTAGAATTCGATCGCAATATCCATACAATCATGAACTTCAACCAAACCGCAGTGACGATCACCTGCATGGAACCACGATAATAACCCCCGCGAATCACCACCACAGGGCAAAGCCCGGTAATTGTTACAGCATGTGAGCGCGCAGATCTTCAGCGCTTCGAGCGGAAAGGTATGCCGGCGCAATATCGAAAATGGTCTTGCAGCCGCTCTGACCCTCCTGATTCATGCGATATGCAGCACGAGCACAAGCAACCAGAACACTGCCGGTGAATTCAGGGTTAGAATCAAGCTTCAAAGAGAACTCGACGACATGCTTATTGGCACCATCACCCGTTGCACCTGTACGAAGCACCGATCCACCATGAGGAATACCCTTGTGGTCACGATCGAGTTCTTCCTGAGAAATAAAGGTCACCGTAGTGTCGTAATCGGCAAAGTAGTTAGGCATTTCGACAATTGCCTTTTCGATCGCCGCAAGATCGGCACCGTCTTGCGTTACAACAAAGCACTCGCGCGTGTGCTTCTCACGCGTAGACAGCGTAGGATTCTCTCCGGCGCGAACCGCAGCAAGGGCAGCTTCAACGGGAACCGTATACTGGCGCGCGTCAACAACACCAGGAATGCGACGAATGGCATCAGAGTGACCCTGAGAAACGCCACGGCCCCAGAAGGTGTAATCATTACCTTGAGGAAGAATGCAGGTGCTGTACAGACGAGCGACCGAGAACATACCGGGGTCCCAACCAACGGAGATAACGCCAATCTTACCGCTGTTCTTAGCAGCCTCATCTACCTCTTCGAAATGAGCAGGAATATTAGCATGCGTATCGAACGAATCTACAACATTGAACAATGCAGCGCATTCACGGGTCTGCTTCGGCAGATCAGTCGCACTGCCACCGCACAAGATCAGAACATCGATATCGTCTGCATACTGAGCAAGATCCTGAGCTGCATAAACTGGAAGACCTTCCGTCAACGGAGAGACCGTTTCAGGGGCACGACGGGTGAACAATGCCACCAGTTCCATATCGTCGTTCTGACGGCATGCGAGTTCCACGCCTCTGCCCAGGTTGCCATATCCTAAAATACCAATACGGATGGACACGATTTCCTCCTCGATACATCAATAAACACTCAACAGAAAAAAGTATATCGACAAATTGTTTCCGTTGAGGAAATAATTCCGTAGCGGCCCAACGGAACCACCACTTTGACAAAATGAGCTACCGGATGATAATGTGCCGTCATCATGATGAATGCAGAAGCCCATATGCCAAGCTTTTGCCACGGTTAGGAGAACGATCGGTGAAGTTCTAACGATTACCTACAATCCACTGTCAATTCGCCCTTTCATCACCCTTGCGTGTGATGAATCGCTGTTGGCCGTAAGGTACGTGATCGTCGAACTGGTATTTCCGATTAAAACCGGCTCCATTAAGCTATCTTCTTTTCTATGAGAAGATCTCGCATCTTGAATGCGCTTCCTTACGGCCTCCCTTATAAAAGGAGGCTCCATGGCTCATCTCGCTCTCTCTTTATCACACATCGAATATACTTTTCCTGAATCAGCTGAACCAGTATTCGGCAGCATAACAGCAACGTTCCCATCAGGCTGGACCGGCATCATCGGCAACAACGGTTGCGGCAAAAGCACGTTAGCCCATATCGTATGCGGGATCCTTCATCCAACCAAAGGAAGTCTTACCCCAAAACTGACTTCGGCCTACTGCACCCAGGATGCAACCGAAGAACCATCCGCGCTCTTTGACTTCGCCTGCGATTACAGCCCCGATGCCATTCATCTCCGCATGAGCCTCAACATCAACGACGACATGCTTTGGCGTTTTGACGAGCTGAGTACTGGAGAGCAGAAAAAGATCCAAGTCGCCGTAGCGCTCTGGACGAATCCACAGGTCCTCGTACTCGACGAACCAACCAATCATGTCGATACCACCTGCCGTGAGGAACTGATCGACATCCTCTCCCAATACAAGGGAATAGGCGTTCTCATATCTCACGACAGAGAACTGATCAACTCGCTCGTGCAGCAATGTCTTTGCTTCGAGTCAGGAAACACCATCATGCGACCTGGCACCTACCGTGAAGCCAAAAGACAAGCGAACAGCGAACTGCGCAGCCTTCAGCAAGAAAAACAGCAACAAAAGGCCCGCATTGAAAAACTGAAGAAGGAACATGGAGAGCGCGCGCGAAAAGCCGCTCAAAGCAACGCGCGACGCAGCGCACGCCACCTTGATAAACACGACTCAGATGGCCGTGCGAAAATCGGACTCGCGATCGTAAGCGGCCAAGACGGTAAACGAGCCACACTCGCTAGGCGCATGGACGATCGTCTCTCCCATGAACGTGCAGAATTATCTAACTCCTTCATCCCCAAAGAATACGCAAGCACCCTTTGGCTTGAAACGGAACCTTGTGCGCGAAAAACGCTCCTCCACGTTCCAGCGCATACCATGACGACCCCTCAGGGCCACCTCATTAGCGTTCCCGCAATAACCCTAGAGAACACAACACATCTGGGCATCAAAGGGCCGAACGGCATTGGAAAAACGACCCTGGTCACCGAACTGCACGAATCGCTTACCCAACAGAACGAGCACGCACCCCTTCGCATGCTGTACCTCAAACAAGAAGTCACCCAGAAAGACCGCAAAGAGATCGCCCGAAAAGTCGCTCAACTTAACAAGGAAGAAAGAGGACGCCTACTTTCGATCGTCGCCCAACTCAATTCTGACCCTGAACAGATATTGACAGGTTGCACTACAAGCCCAGGTGAAGCACGGAAGATCATGCTGGCATACGGCATTATGATGCGCCCTGAATTGATCATTATGGATGAACCAACGAACCATCTTGATATGAACTCGATCGAGGCACTCGAGAAAGCGTTACGCCACTACCCCGGTGCTCTCATATTGGTGAGTCACGATGAAACGTTCATGAACGCGGCTGTTCATGATGTGATCGAACTGAAGAGTTAACGGGCTTTTCGCACCATACGCCGCTCATACACCTCGAATTCAGGAGAGTGGAGCTCATCAATGAGCTCAAATCCCAGATGTTCGTACATACGCTGCAGGCGATCAGCGTAGCAGTCAAGATAGCAATTCAGATGGTTATCGTCAGCGTAAGCAAAGAACGGTTCGAGGAGCCGCCGCAGCGCTCCGGTTCCTCGGGCCCCAGGGTCGACCGCCCACGCGTAAAAATAGATATGATCGCGATCGTCTTCAAAGACCCGAACCCAATCAAATTCAGAGATGGGCTCCATCTTCTGCCCCTGCTTATCCAATAAAGCCAGTTCTTGCGAAGTAGCGACATCCTGCAGAAATGCGCCTTCTTGCGCTTCGATATCCGAATGGGTCATACCATTCAATTCGCTATAACGATACGCCCCCGTAGCGGCAGTCATATCAGATAAGGCATATACTCCCTGATAAGGCGCATGCGCAACCAGATCATCCATGAATACCGCATGCATGAGCTCTTCTTTACGCGTCCTAGTCACCCCTATTGAATCGAGCACACTTAGCCAAGTGGTGAACCACATTTCCTCAAGAAAGCTCGTACCCATCATAGTCGCCGCTTGCTTAAGCAGATCATCCTGATCAGGCCGAACGGTAACGATACCTTCCAGATTCATACCTTATCTCCCCACGCTTGAGCATCGAACAAAAAGCCTGACAAAAAAATTGCCTGCAGGTATACCCTACAGGCAATCAACGTAATCAATGCAATCAGTTACGCACTTGTAAGCAACGAACGCTCAAAGCCCGCAGAGCTGACAGAACCCACTTATGCGCGTGCCAGTCCGTCAACAGAAAGAACAACACCACTTACATAGCTTGCAAGGTCTGATGCCAAGAACAAATACGCATTTGCGATGTCTTCCGGTTCACCCATGCGACCCAAAGGAATGGTTGCAATAAGAGGCTTGATCATTTCATCAGGCAATGCGTCGACCATATCGGTATGGGTGATGCCCGGAGCCACCGAGTTGACCCTGATGTTATCGGGAGCCAATTCACGACCAAGCGATTTCGTGAGGCCATTGATAGCGAACTTGGATGCCGGATAGGCGCATCCTGCCGGCTGGCCATAGATACTTACCATGGAAGAGGTATTGATGATAACGCCACCGCCCTGCTCTTTCATGATGGGCGCTACTGCACGAGAACAGAAGAACGCTGCATTAACATTGAGCTCCATGGTCTTCTTGAATGCTTCAGGATCGTAATCATAGATCGAATCACTCGCTGAAACACCCGCATTATTGCCCAGAATATCGATGGAGCCAAAAGTATCCTTAACGGTAGCGAATGCCTGCGCAATAGAATCTGGATCGGACAGATCGGGAGACAGACCAATGATCGGATAATCGGGATTCTCTTCCTTCAGACGGGCAAGCGCCTTGTCGACGGTTTCCTGACGTGAGTCGCACAAAGCGACATTGGCGCCGTTCTCGAGGAACGTCTTTACGATGGCAAAGCCAATACCTCGTGTGCCACCCGTAACAATAGCGGTTTTTCCTTCAAGTAGATTCAGGTTCATAATGACCTCCCAGTAACGAGGAACTATGACATGAGTCTAGTGGCTTCAATGCACTTCCCGTTAAGAGAACGATCACTTTTCGGGTCAACGAACGAAAATAACCCCTGTCTAACCATGTGCGTTTCCCAAAGAAGCGCTTTGCTAGCTTCATCGCACTAGAGCCGACGACAAAAGCCATACCCAAAACGAATATATAGCCATACGAAATTAGCATTAGTACATAACGCTTGATGCATCGTATAGTTGCTTTAAAGAAATCAGACCCAGAACCTTAGGAGGGGTTTCCATGATTCAAGAGGTAAAACCCGGCACTGACGGTAACCGCTATATCCCCTACAACGACCGCACCGGCGAAGAATCGACCGTGTATTTCACTCGTGATCTTTCCACAGAAGGACTCCGCAAGATCTTCGAACGTGTCAACGAACCGCTTACTGGCAAAATCGCAATCAAATTGCACACAGGCGAAAAACACGGACCGAACATCATTCCCCGCCCTTGGGTAAAAGAACTCATCGAGAACGATCTGCCCTCGGCCCATATCGTTGAAACCAATACCTACTATCCTGGCGATCGCTACACCACCGAACAACATCGTGAAACACTCGAAGTGAACGGTTGGACATTCGCTCCCGTCGACATTACCGACGAAGATGGTGTCGCCAACGTTCCCGTAAAGGGTGGCAAATGGTTCACCTATATGCCCATGGGCAAGAATCTGCTGAACTATGATTCACTGTTCGTATTGACCCATTTCAAAGGCCATGCGAAAGGCGGCTTTGGCGGATCAGCGAAGAACATCGGCATTGGCTGCGCCGATGGACGCATCGGTAAAGCGATGATCCATACCACTCCCACTTCCGATGATATGTGGGATATCAGCGACGAAGAATTCATGGAACGCATGATGGAATCAGCCAAGGCGGTTTGCGATATGTTCGATGAACGCATCACCTTCGTGAACGTGATGCGCAACATGAGCGTTTCGTGCGACTGCGAAGGTACTGCCGCCGAACCGGTCGTAACGCCCAACGTCGGTATCTTAGCATCGCGCGATATTCTCGCTCTCGACCAGGCCTGTGTCGATCTTGTCTACGCGATGAAAGACGAAGATCGCGCGGCTTTGGTCGAGCGCATCGAATCGCGCCATGGTCTTCGCCAGCTCACCTATATGAAAGAACTGAGCATGGGCAATGATCGCTACCAACTGATCGACATCGACAACGAAGATGCGGCCATTTCTCCCGAACAAGCTGTCGAAGGGGTCGTACCCTTTAACGAATAACGCACCAGGGAACATCCACCAAAAGAAAGGAGGCCACATTCGTGGCCTCCTTTGCGTACGGTCAGTGCGTACCGAACCTATAGCTCGATCGCGCTTCGTGCTCTAGCGGATACTTGCGTGGATATCCTGCAAGGAACGAACGCCTGAACCGCTTGATTCGCGTGCATCCTTGATACCCAACGCCGTCACATGAGCGGCGGCGAGCGTTGTCATATACGGTACATGATTCTTGATAGCGGCCTTTCGAATATAGCTATCATCATCACGGCTTTCAGCATTCGAAGCGGGTGTGTTGACCACGATGCTGATCTCTCCATTAGCCAAAGCATCCAGGATATCGGGGCGACCCTCACCCAACTTATTAATGTGCTGAGCAGGCACTCCTTGCTCATTAAGCAATTCGCAAGTTCCCTTAGTCGAAAGCACCGTGAAGCCCGCATCAACGAAGCCCTGCGCGACCTTAGCTACTTCAGGTTTATCGCGATCGCTTACGCTCATCAGAACAGTGCCCTCAGTCGGAATAGCGGACTGCGTTGCTTCCTGAGCCTTCATGAACGCTTCGCCAAGAGTTCCTGCCAGACCAAGAACCTCACCAGTCGAGCGCATCTCAGGACCGAGTACTGGGTCTACTTCGGGGAACATATTGAACGGGAACACCGCTTCTTTTACCCCGTAGTGGGAATAAACGCTTTCCTTCAAAGTAGGTACTGGTGACGGACGATCGGTGAATTCACTCGTAACGACATCGGTTGCGATCTGCACCATCTGGATGTTGCATACCTTCGAAACCAGCGGGACCGTACGCGATGCGCGGGGGTTGGCTTCCAGGACGTAGACCACATCGTTTTCGATCGCATACTGAATGTTCATCAAACCGCACACATGCATGGCCTCAGCGATCTTGCGCGTATAATCCTTGATGGTATTCAGATGGTCTTCCGTCAGGTTGACCGAAGGCAGAATGCAAGCCGAGTCGCCTGAATGAATACCTGCAAGCTCGATATGCTCCATAACCGCAGGAACGAACGCGTGCATACCATCGCAAATAGCATCCGCTTCACATTCCAGCGCATGCTGCAAGAAACGATCGATCAGAATGGGCCGATCAGGCGTTACGCCAACGGCAGCCGCCATATAGCTCTTAAGCGCATCGTCGTCGTACACCACTTCCATGCCACGACCGCCCAATACATAGCTCGGACGGACCATAACCGGATAGCCGATCTTATGCGCGATATCGAGTGCCTCTTCGACCGTGGTGGCCATGCCTGCTTCCGGCATGGGAATCTCAAGGTCATCCATGATCTCACGGAAGCGATCGCGGTCTTCAGCCAGGTCGATGATCTCGGGGCTCGTACCCAAGATCTTAACGCCAGCGCGTTCCAATTCAGATGCCAAGTTAAGTGGGGTCTGACCGCCGAACTGTGCAATGACTCCCAAGGGCTTTTCCTTCTCATAAATGGAAAGAACATCTTCGGCCGTCAGGGGTTCGAAGTACAGCTTGTCGGACGTATCGTAGTCAGTAGAAACCGTTTCAGGATTGCAGTTCACGATAATGGTCTCAAAACCGAGCTTCTTCAAAGCCAATGCCGCATGAACGCAACAGTAGTCGAATTCGATGCCCTGACCGATACGGTTCGGGCCACCGCCCAATATCATGATCTTGCGGGCGTCAGTTGCCGTGCTGGCATCTTCAGCGTTGTACGTCGAATAATAGTACGCGCTATCCTCGGTAGAGCTTACATGCACGCCTTCCCAAGCCTGACAAATGCCCTCCTTCTTGCGTGCGTCGCGAACATCCTCTTCAGGAACATCAAGCAACTGTGCCAGATAGCGATCAGAGAAACCATTCTGCTTCGCACTGCGCAGGACAGCCTCACCGGGAACCTGACCGGGATTACCATTCGAGAACGCGATAAGCGCTTCTTCTTCGTCCACCAGTTCTTTCATCTGCTCCAAGAACCACATCTTGATGCCCGTAAGGTCATAGAGCTCTTCGAGCGTTGCGCCCTTACGAATGGCTTCATACATGACGAACTGACGCTCAGACGTGGGATAGGTCAACAGAGACAGCAGCTCTTCTTTTGACTTTTCGTGAAAATCCTTAGCGAAGCCCAGACCATAACGTCCCGTTTCCAGCGAACGGATCGCCTTCTGGAACGCCTCTTTATAGGTCTTGCCAATACTCATAACTTCGCCCACGGCACGCATCTGAGTACCCAGGCGATCTTCAACGCCCTTGAACTTTTCGAACGCCCAACGAGCGAACTTGATAACAACATAATCACCATCGGGAACATATTTATCAAGCGTACCGTACTTACCACAAGGGATCTCATCCAAGGTAAGCCCGCAAGCTAGCATGGCGGAAACGAGCGCGATGGGGAAACCGGTCGCCTTAGACGCCAACGCGGAAGAGCGCGAGGTACGAGGATTAATCTCGATGATGACATCGCGATCGGTTACCGGATCGTGCGCCCACTGCACATTGGTGCCGCCAATGACCTGAACCGCTTCGACGATGCGATACGACTTTTCCTGAAGGCGCTTTTGTACATCTTCAGAGATCGTAAGCATAGGAGCAGCACAGAACGAGTCTCCCGTATGAACACCCATGGGATCGATGTTCTCAATAAAGCATACGGTAATGAGGTTACCCTTCGCGTCGCGCACTACCTCAAGTTCAAGCTCTTCCCAGCCCAGTACCGATTCTTCGACCAGGACCTCATGAACAGGAGATGCAGCCAAACCACGAGCAACAACGGTCTTCAGTTCGTCAATGTTGTACACCAAGCCGCCACCGGTACCGCCCATGGTATAAGCAGGACGGAGCACGCAAGGATACCCCAAGCGAGATGCGATCTCCACTGCCTGATCGACCGAATAGGCAACTTCACTGCGTGCCATTTCAATATTCAAGTCGTTCATCAAGCTCTTGAATTCGTTGCGATCCTCGCCACGTTCAATAGCATCGACCTGAACGCCAATGACCTTGACGCCATATTTATCAAGAATGCCGAGATTGGCAAGTTCAGAACAAAGATTCAAACCCGACTGGCCGCCCAGATTAGGAAGCAGCGCATCGGGGCGTTCCTTTGCAATGATCTGCTCCAGTCGCTCTGGATTCAGCGGCTCGATATAAGTGGCATCTGCCGTGCCGGGGTCGGTCATGATCGTAGCCGGATTCGAATTTACCAGCACGATCTCATACCCGAGCGCACGAAGCGCTTTACATGCCTGAGTACCCGAATAATCGAATTCACATGCCTGGCCGATGATGATGGGGCCAGATCCGATGATCATGATCTTATGAACGTCGGTTCGCTTTCCCATGCGACGTCCTCCTTGGTCGAATTTCAACGAGCAAAAATACATCCGTTATTGTGGCACATAAGCCACCATAACAGCATAAACACTGGCGTTTATTTTACTCGTTCGCACACGTTCAAGGCGGATGAATCGGTGATTCCGAACAAAAGAAGAACCGCCATGGCAAGATCCTTCACCACGGCGGCTCTCATCCCTCTCCTGACGAGCACGTACGTTATCCAAACCCGATCCGGACATCACGTCACATTCGTGCTAGTCAGATAGTGCGGCCACTCTAAAAATATGAACCCCTTCGAAAGATGAACTTTCGAATTGCATCGCATCTTCACTGAAGAACTGATATCCTGACTATCGCTTTATTACTCTCTCGCCCAACACCTCTCCATAGTTCATCGGCGATTTCGAACCGTCTTTCAAGGAGGATGCATGCTTAGCGCAACAGGACGAGTACTTTCCCGTCATTGGCTCGCCATTATCGCCTTGATCTGGTCAGGCCAAGCAATATCAATGTTCACCAGCTACGCTGCCAGCTTCGCGGCAATATGGTACGTTACCGAATCGACGGGCAGCGCGCTTGCGCTTGCTCTGCTGAGCATTTGCGCCTATCTGCCCCAAGGGCTTCTTTCGCCGTTCGGCGGTGTTGTCGCAGACCGCATTAATAGAAAGCACATCGTCATCGCAGCCGACCTGTTCACTGGCATTGCGTCATTGGTTCTGGGTCTCATCATTCTGTTCGGACACGTTTCACTGGGAGCACTGGTGATCATGGTCGTCGTACGCAGCGCCGGCCAAGCCTTCCATTACCCTGCCATGATGGCCCTTATGCCCATGCTCGTTCCCGAAAAGCATCTTCTGAGAATTAATACGCTCGATCAATTGCTACTCAGCGTTGCAGGCATGGTCGCTCCCGCATTAGGTATTCTGCTCTACACGGTACTCGGCTTTCATTCGGTCATGTTCCTGGATTTCGCAGGCGCCCTTCTGGCCTGTACGACAATGCTGCTCGCGAAGATCCCCTCGACGGAAAAACGAACCGATACCAATGCGTCCGTATCTGCTGGCGAAGATCCAAGTACCCCTGCTCCGGCGAAACGCCATGTACTGCATGATCTAAGGGAAGGATGGGTGGCCCTGCGAAGCGTTCAGGGACTATTCATGCTCATCGTCCTCATCACGCTTGGCATGGTGTGCTATAGCCCCATGAGCTCGCTTTATCCCTTGATGACCTACGAGCATTTCCAAGGTGATGGCTATATGGCATCGATCGCAGAAGCGACGTTCGCCGCCGGGCTCCTTATAGGCTCGACCATCCTCATGGTATGGGGCGGCGGCAAGCGTCTTACTTTACTGATCGCGAGCGCATGTCTTTTCTTCGGCGTTCTGTGTAGCGTTTCAGGCCTATTGCACCCGAGCCTCTTCTGGGTGTTCGCTGTTCTCTGCGCCGGCATGGGACTTGTTTCCGCTTGGTTCAACGGGCCGATGATGACCCTCATACAGCGCAATTCGACCGAAGAGACCATGGGGCGCATTATCGGCTTAGTCACTGCCGCGAGCGCATTGGCAGGGCCCTTCGGCATTGCCCTTGGTGGCGTATTCGCCGAATTCGCTGGAGTCGCCCTGTTCTTCATCGTGGATGGTGTTCTCTGCGCGTTCCTTGGAGTCCTTATTGTTTCCTTCAAGAGCATTCGCGCACTTGATAAGTAAGAACGCCCGCATAAGAGCAGATGTCTATTCACCCTCTCTCAGAAACGTTCTACCGAAACACGCATCACTTCCTTGCACAATCTGAATATCCCGAACGAGCAAGGGTCTTATACTGATAAAATGTCTTTTTTCGAGGACAAGATCGGCAACAGGACAGGACGAAAGACGAACAAATGGGTGGTTTTTTTGGTGCAACATCGCGTCGCGATGTGGTAATTGACGTTTTTTTCGGTGTGGACTATCACTCTCACCTGGGAACACGCCGCGCAGGCATGATCTTCCATGATGAAGATGGCTTCCAACGCCAGATTCATTCGATCGAAAACACTCCGTTCCGCACGAAATTCGAACGGGACCTGACCGATTTCCACGGCAATTGCGGCATTGGTTGCATTAGCGACACTGATCCGCAGCCCCTTCTGGTGCGTTCGCATTTAGGAACGTTCGCCATCACCACCGTATGCGCTATCAATAACGCCGAAGATCTGGTCGAGCGCTTCTTGTCTGATGCTGGCAAGCAATTCATGGCACTCAGTTCAGGTGCGGTCAATTCAACCGAACTCGTAGCTGCGCTCATCAACCAGAAAGACGACTTCATCTCAGGCATTCAGTTCGCCCAGGAAGTCATCGACGGATCGCTCACACTGCTCATCATGACCGAAGACGGAACCATCTTGGCTGCCCGCGATAAGATGGGTCGCCTCCCGGTGCTCATCGGTAAAGACGAAGACGGCTACTGCATTTCGTTCGAATCTTTCGCTTACCATAAGCTTGGCTACGAAGATGACTACGAGCTAGGTCCTGGCGAGATCGTGCGCGTTAGCGCGCAAGCCCACGAAACACTGATAGAGCCAGGAGAGCAGATGAAGATCTGCGCCTTCTTATGGGTGTATTACGGATACCCCAATTCCAACTACGAGGGTGTCAATGTAGAAATGATGCGCTACAACAACGGCACCATCATGGCACGCGACGAAGAAGCTCGCGGCGTTCTACCCGATGTCGATTATGTAGCAGGCATCCCCGATTCAGGCACGCCTCACGCTATCGGGTATTCCACCAAATGCGGTACACCTTTCACGCGTCCTTTCATCAAGTACACCCCCACCTGGGCACGATCTTTCATGCCCAGCAATCAAGACGTACGTAACCATGTTGCCAAGATGAAGCAGATCCATATTCCTGAGCTCATCAACGGCAAGAAGCTGCTGTTCGTCGACGATTCCATCGTACGTGGCACGCAATTACGCGAAACGGTCGAGTTCCTTTACGAAGCCGGTGCTAAAGAAGTGCATATTCGCTCCGCTTGCCCGCCGATCATGTTCAGCTGCAAGTATCTGACGTTCTCTCGCGGAAAGTCCGATATGGACCTGATCGCTCGTCGCGTAGTGCGCGATCTGGAAGGCGAAGAAGGCGATAAGTATTTGAACGAATACGGCGATGCCACGACCGAACGTGGACAGTGCATGCTGAAAGCGATCTGCGAAGAAATGGGCTTCGATTCCCTTGAGTACCAATCGCTTCCCGGCATGCTGGAAGCTATCGGTATCGACCCTCAAAAAGTATGCACCTACTGCTGGGATGGCAAGGAATAGAACCATCTTCTGTTTTGTTGATATCTATCTACTTAGTGCGCCATCCTACGACGGCGCACTATTTTATTAACCAAACCCACGAATAGAGCCGCTCATGGGTTCATACCGCCCGAAAACACATAGGGAAAATCCACATCTCGAACGCTGCGGGAATGAAGGTGCTCGCAAAACCACTCCTAGCCTGCGTCTATCATCGCCTTTGCCGCTTTCCCCGAAGCAATCACATCCGCACAACTCACCTTTCATTGCTTGACTTGATGCTCGTTCTTCCATATAAGTTAGACGTGATTAACTTATATGGAAGGAGACTTCATGAAATCAGTAGCGATCGTATATTGGAGCGGCACTGGAAACACTGAAGCAATGGCAGAGCTTATTTTAGAAGGAGTGAAAGATGCTGACGGAAGCGCAGAACTAATTCAGGCCATCAACTTCACTCCCGACCAACTTGATACATTCGACGCTTTCGCCTTCGGCTGCCCTGCCATGGGCGACGAAGAACTAGAGGATACCGAATTCCTTCCCATGTATGAGGATATCGAACCTGATCTACCGGGAAGAAAAGTCGCTTTTTTCGGTTCATACGACTGGAACAATGGCGAATGGATGGAATACTGGGAGCAACGCGCCGAAGAGGCCGGTGTGAGCGTTGCTGATACGGTCATTGCAAAAGACTATCCCGATGAAGAAGCAAGCGCCGAATGCATACAGCTAGGAACCATGCTCGCCTCTTAATGCGCACTGACACGATAGAACTATCATCTGAAAAACCAAAGGCGACCCGATCCGGGCCGCCTTTACGTTCATAACATACGCTCAGTGCGCAATCGCTCTCACGAGAGAAGATCCTCGATCAAGAACCGTACCGCTATACCAGCAGCCAGCCACCTTCGGCATAAATGACTTGACCGGTAAGATAACTTGATTCTTCACTTGCCAAAAAAAGTACGCAATTGGCGATATCATCCTTGGTTCCTCGACGTCCCAAGGGGATCTTTTGACAGAGGTCGATCTCTTTTTGCGGATCGGCATACAGGGCCTTATTCAGATCGGTCGGGATACTGCCTGGTCCGACCGCATTAACACGAATGCCCTGTTCGCCCATAGCGCGTGCGAACGTCTTAGTAAGCGTGACCACGCCCGCCTTGCTCACGTTGTAAAGCGCGTTGTCAGGGAAGAACGTCCGAGCACTCGTCGAAGCGATATTGACGATATTTCCTGAAGTTCCCGCAGAAATATGATGCTTGAAGAACCATTGGCACGCGAAAAAGACCGATTTCAAATTCGCATCCATTACGGTATGCCATGTTTCTTCGGTCACATCAACAACAGGCTCCTTCGAAAAAACGCCTGCATTGTTGACCAGTACATCGATCGTGCCGAATTTTTCCACTACAGCTGCGAGGAACTTTTCAATGTCTTCGTTTTTCGAGATATCTACGGGCAACGCCATAATACGGCTTCGATCGCTCCCGGCGATTTCCTGCATGAGCTCTTCTTTACCCGTTGGAGAAATGCTGCACAAGGCGACTTTCGCACCCGCTTCATAGAAACGCTCCGCTATACGGCGGCCAATACCGCGCGCAGAACCAGTAACCACCACTACTTTGCTCGAAAAGTCGTATGAAATCATTTGTCATCCTCACTCTCGGACCGACGCAACGATGAGCACATCTCGCACGAGAACACTCATCGCCACATGACTTCCTTTCACGATAAAATATTAGAATCGATTATCTCATCACTATCAGAGCAGAGGTGGCCAAATGAATATCGCCGTGCAGTATTCAACCCTCATCGTCAAAGATCTTAAGGAATCGGTTACGTTTTACCGCGATGTACTGGGGTTCAGCGAAGATTACCATGTTGACCTGCCGAATGGAGCTGCGATCACCATTATGAAAAGCACAGGTGGCGCATACGTCGAATTGATCGAGAGCTCGCAATATGAAGTCGGTCTTTATTCCATCGGCACCGACGTCGATGACCTTGACGGAACTATCGACCACCTTGAAAAATGCGGCTATCGAACCACGGGGCCTATCATCCCCACGACGGTAGGACGTCAGACGTTCGTACTCGACCCCAACGGCGTGCGGATCTGCCTCATCGAGCACAGCAGCGAATACAAAGCCGCCCATCCGCTGAATTAGCTTTCCCGCACGAATCATCAATTCCCCTGCCACGATATTTGGCGCAGACGGGCCATTCACGCTGCTCGTCACTGGATAACGATAAGAAGGTTCCCATGAAACTCTCATCTTGGCTCGATTTCACTTACCAGCCAGTCGGCATTTGGTTCACCGATGAAAAACCCGAAGATGCCTTTGAGTTCGATGCCTCGAAACGCCCCTGCGTCGTATCAATGCTCCTTGCCGCAAGCAAAGGCAAGACAGTTGCGGTATCAGATGAAACCTGCCCCTGCCCCGGCGGTGCGGTTGGACTCGGATTCGGGAACGCCTTTAAGAGGCGCGATACCCCTACGCTCTGGATGCTTTCACATGGTCTGGAATGCCCCGATTTCCCCGAAGGAAAAACACTTCGACCCGAACTCGAACAAGGCGAAAAGTTCTTCTGCACAAGCAATGCAAGCAGACAGTGGCTCGCCGACCTGCAACTTAGCGATGCAGGCCATCGCTACGTAGTGTTCCGTCCCCTGCGTGATGAAAACGAATACGCCACCGACGGAATCACACAGCCAGAACTGGTATGGCTGCTCGCAGACCCAGATCAATTATCCGCACTTGTCATCATGTGCGGATATTCAACAGGAAGGGCCCTTAACGTGCTTGCGCCCTTCTGCGCAGGATGCCAGTCAATCGTCTTGGCGAAACAGCAAAACCGCCTTGATGAGCCACGCGCCATCATGGGGATGTTCGATATTTCGCAACGCCACCGTATCCCCAAAGAACTGCTCTCACTCACTATGCCCTACCGCATGTTCACCGATATCGACGCACACTGCGACAACGGATGCCTCACCACGCACGCCTGGAAGCGGATCGAAGGACGCTTCAAGGACGAGCAATAGCGCACTCGTTTGCAATGCCACATTCGATAACGACAGCTTTACGGAAAATCAGCAGACACCTACATCGGCGCTCGCACTGGCTATAAGCCCACCTCTCGAACCTTCTTTCCGTGAGTCGAGTCGGACGGCCTACAAGATGACCTCGTAGCCGATACGCTTACGAGTCAGCTCATTGGAATTGAATCGTAATTCGATCTCACAACAGCGAGTCATGCCGAATTTCTCAAAGGTTCGCTGCATGGGAGCATTGCCTTCGTGGGTATCTGCACGCAAGCTTTTCAATCCTCGTTCGCGGGCGAGTTGCGCCGACTGCTGCAACATAAAGGAAGCCACCCCACGGCGAACCGCCGCTGCTGAAGTGGCGACTCGATGCAACACGGCAAAAGAAACGGGTCGCCCCGTTTCTTTTGCTTCTTCGCTTGTACTCGGAGAATCATTCAGCCAAGCACCCACTTCAGGATCGGCATAATTCGGCTCACCCATATCAATGAAGGCAAGCGTTCCCACGATCGAACCCGGCTCAAGAGGAACTATGGACTTCAGGGAATCCTTTACGCCACTAGGCACTGTATCGTTTTCGTCGATAACTGCCACATAGGTGATCTGCGTTTGAATATTCGATCGCAATTCATCACGCGTAGGACTACCGTTCTGCCATTGGTCCAGACCGAGGGCCGCAAGCGCTGCACGCCCTTCCTCTATCACTCGAACTACTTCATCAAGGTCGTCAAGAGTCGCGCGCCTGAAAATCATCTCACCCATCCTCTTTCTCGCCGTAGGTACTCATTGCGGCTTCAGTAACTGCTGATCAGTCCTTTTTATCAGTTGCATCATTCGTAGAAGATCCACCTGCTTCGAGATCTTCTGCGTTCATATCTGGAGCATCCACTTCAGGAACTTGCTCATCACTTGCAACCACTACCGCTTCATTGTGCTTTTCCGCATTCAGTATACCTTCTTGATCGACAGTAGACCTATCCTCCGATCGAGATATTACTTGATCATCTTGCGAGGCATGCGGATACGGGGCTGACTGAACAGGCGCTCCCTCGACAAACGGAGCCGGCTGTGCGGACACCTGCCCAGTATAAGGAGCTGACTGCATGGGTACCTGCCCCTGATAAGGAGCCTGCTGCACGGGCACCTGCCCCGAATAAGGAGCGGGCTGAACCGGAACATGCGGTTTGGTCTGCTGCGCGTAAGGCTGCTGAGAGGAAGCTTGAGGTGCTGGCTGATAAGGCGACTGCGAGAACCCCTGAGGCTGCGAGCCAAAGTAAGGTACTTGGCTCTGAAGCGGTCGACTCTCGGCTTTACGCATCTTATTGATATATACCGCCGAAACAATGAAGAGGACCATCGAAATAAAGCTGCCAATAAGCCCATTCAATACAGCTGCAACGACCGCCCAAATGAAAGCCGCACCACGTCTTTGCGGATCATTCGCCGCCTGCATGCCGAAAATACCCGCGGTAAGGGCAGCCCCCTTAAGGGCCGCTCCGAGCAGCGCAATGAAAATACACACGAACACCAGCGACGAAGCAAAAGCTGAAACTAAAATGGCCTCCGAATAAGGATCATAAGAACTACTACCGGAAAGCTCGTAATACATCATGTCAGTGAATTGAGGGTCACCCACGAACACGGCGCCCACGATACCGCACACCACGATGATCAATGCAGCAAAAGCACCCAAAGCCGACAGTATGATCGCGGCTATATTTATTCCCTTTAATATACGTGCATCGGAATCCATTTCATGCTCCCATCCGTACCGCCAAAAGCTCACGAATCACTTCGACGACGCTACCTGTTCTGTAACTGCTATCACCCAATTTCCCAGAGTATTTCGCCCATTATCTTGGCGAACGCGATATGTAACGCTCCTGTCAAAATCAATTAAGGAAGCCGTAAAGATCAATCGTGGACCTTCATCCACGCATCGCCCCGAACGCGCAGCATGTTCGCTATACCACGTCCGCCCATCAAAACGAAGCCGAACATGAACCACAAACCCACAATGCTCGCAAGATCGCTTCCCAAGAACGGAGCAATAACCAATGCGAACACGGCAAGCACCAAAAGATACACCACCGAGACCGCACCTAAACTGCGGGCAAGGTAACGGTAATCGCCCGCACCGATCAGAATGCCATCAAGCGCGAACATCCATCCCTGCAACGGAAGAGAAATGCCTATCACTGCCATACCCGCCGTCACAAGAATCTGAATATCATGACTAGGCGTAAAGAAAGGTCCGACCACCGCTCCCGCCAACGCGAACACCGCTCCCGCAACGACACCCACGCCTAGACCCGCGTAAGAAGTGACTCGCGTGAGCTCACGCGCTTTGTCGTAATGCGAGGCCCCCAGGTGAGTTCCGACCAATGCCTGCCCGGCTATCGCGACAGAATCAAGAGCGTTCACCATAAGACCCCAGGCAACATTAACGACCTGATATCCCGCGAGCACCTGAGTACCCATCGAGGCCGCCGCCATGACCGTCGCAACGATCGCCACTCGAAGAGCCAGCGTGCGCAAGAACAACGGAAAGCCGTCGCTGCCTGCTGATACAATACTGCGCAACTGAGGCACGAGAGTCACATGGGTCTGCATTGCCCAACGGATCGAGGGAACGAGCAAGAAGCAACCCATGAACCATTGCGCGATACATGTCGCTACACCCGATCCAGCTATACCCCATCCCCATACGATGACGAAGAGGACATCCAATACCGTATTGAGAACCGCGCCGCTCACTGCAGCAACAAGCGTGATAGTCACTTTCTGCATCCCGCGGAAAATACCGTTCGACGCATACACTAGCAACATCCCCGGCACACCAAGGACCACCGCTTGCGTATAGATGACCGCTTGGGCGAGATCGTCGCCCTTGCCACCGAGTGCAGCACATATCGGTTCGGCAAGAACGAATAGTCCTGCAGCCAATGCGACGCCGATAAGAAGAGATAACCACAGGCTGTTCACGCCTGCCTGGAACCCTTCGCGCTTTTTGCCCGCACCGAACAAACGCGCCACTTGTGAAGTAGTTGAATACGCCAGAAAAACGCACAACCCTACGGCCGCAAGCACCACGGTAGACCCAAGAGACAGACCCGCAAGGGCGGAATCACTTACGTGGCCCACGATAGCCGTATCGATCAAGACGAATGCCGGTTCAGCAATAAGCTGTCCGAACGTAGGGACAGCCAGCAATAAAAGCTGCTTATAATACGAACGGTTCTCCATGTTCATGTGTTCGTATTTATTTCCGATGTCTTGGTTTATAGAAAGAGTGATAGTAAATATGACCTGCAACCGCCAGCACCGCAAGTGCGGCGATCGCCACGTAGAACCGTCCGCACTCTACCGCGTCTGCGCTGTTCTGCTTGATCTCTCCACTGCTTTCATCATGAGCCATCATACACATCCCCTTAGAACTTCAGATCACGGTATATCTTATACGCAAGCCAGCAGCTTTCGAACCTTCATCACGCAACTATCCGCCTTTAAAGGTAAATCACGATGAGCGTATGGGCGCGAGCCACCCGATTGCTCATTCTCAAGAAATAACAAAATGATGACCGCCTGGCCAGAAGCGACCTGATTGCAAGGCGAATCGGTACAATACAATAAACGCTTACGTCCACGAGGTGAACCATGAACGAACAAAGCGCGTCTGAACCTATCCACACTGAAGGCGCTCCAGCCGAGCCCGGCCCAACACCTGGACCTATCCCCGTCGGATCAGAACCCATCCCTGAGCCTGCACCCATCGAGCCAGAATCCATACCTGAACCTGCTCCCGTTGAGTTCGATCCCATTTCTAACCCCGACCCCCTTGAACCCGAACCTATCGAAGTAGAGGCCGTTCCCCTTGACTCATACGGAAAGAAACGCGTTTCACCAGCCCAAAAAGCCAAAGGAGCCGCGCAAATGGCGGGCGGTGCTGCGCTCACTGCAGCAGGTGTTCCCATGCTTATCCTTCCTGGGCCTGGCGCTGTCGCCATCGTTGGCGGTGCGGCACTTGCCAGCAAAGGACAGCGCAATTTTTCCGGACGCGAGGCAACCCCCATCGAAGCCAAGCTCGACACCGCCGCAAGCAAAATGGCGGAAGTAACCAAGGAGCAGACGAAAAAAGCTGCCCAGAACGCTGCTAAAGAAGCGCCTGCAGCTGCAAGCAAATTCGCCAAGACCGCCGCTGGAGTTGCCGAAAAAGCAGCCAAATCAGCACCCGAAATCGCGACGAAAGTCGGCGCCGCCGCACCCGTAGTCGCATCAAAGATAGCTACAGCAACACCGGGAGTAATCGACAAAGTCGCAAGAACCGCCCCTGTCGTTGCAGAAAAGGCCACCGAAATCGCGCCCGTCATTGCGGGTAAGGTGGCGAAAGGGGCTGTCGCCGCTGGAGCCAAGACCGCCGAAGTAGCCCCGAAGATCGCCGACAAAGTAGCAGAAAAGGCACCGATCATTGCCAATGGCGTTGCAAAGGGATTCACAAAGGGTGCGAACTTTGCCGCTAAAGCAGCGGCCGATGCCCTTAAGTCTCGTAACCCTAAACCATAGACCGGCTCCTAGCCATACATGCTGAACGAAAAGGCAAAATTCCCAAGATCCAGGCACGCGTGGTCACAAATCGAAGTTCGACCGTTTCGCCGACCCCTTCAGGGCGCGAAAGACGATCGAAACTTCTTTTATTGACCAAAATGGAGCTGAAAACAACAAGCCCAGGCATTTCTGACAGTAGGAACTTTGATCTTTGACCAGGGGACCCCGAAATCTGGGAAATTTACCCGAACGTCACCAAGAAACATCGAGGCCGTGCTAAACAACCCATCGAAGCACCTTACCCCGGGTAAGCCAAACATCAACCGTAAAAAATCACTTACACGCCGCGCGCATCTACGCTATGCTTTCGTTTTGCGACGTTCGATCGAACAGGCGTTTCGGACAGCGAAGCCAACTTTTGCTCTAAGAGCCAAGGTGAGCCAATACCGCAAAACCAATTGAAAGAGGTTTACCCCTATGAAGAGCAAAAGCTCTGTGCCACTTTTGGCAGTTCTCTATACAAGCGCCTTTATTGCAGGATTCAACGAGAACCTTATGAATATGGCGCTCATCTCGATCATGAATGAATACGCCATCGATTCCGTTACCGCCCAATGGCTCGTTACGGGATTCATGATCGTTTCAACGATCGGCGTTGCCTGCATGGCGTTCTTCTATCGCCGATTCAACCTCCGTCCGCTGTTCTTTTCAGCCGCGATCCTTACCTTAGCTGGATCAGTCATGGGGTTGTTCGCCATGAATTTCACGTTCCTTATGGTTGCCCGCCTTATTCAGGCAGCAGGATCGGGCATCTTCATCCCCTTGATGATGAACACCATTTTAGCGATCACCCCCAAAAACAAATTGGGGTCATTTATGTCGATCGGGGGCTGCATGATCACCTTCGGTCCTGCACTCGCTCCAGTTGTATGCGGAGCGCTCGTCACTGCAGCTGGCTGGCATAGCGTGTTCTACGTTCCTACGATCTCCATGGTCGCAATCATCATCGCAGGTGCGTTCCTTATAAGAAACCTTGAAACTCACGAAGCGCACCTTGACATCCCTTCGGTCGTTCTTGCCTCGGTCTTTCTATTCACGCTGTCATTCGGCTTAGCTGAATTGATGGTCTACCCGTTCTATGCAGGGATCGCGCTCGTAACCGCTCTCGTGAGCGCCATCATATTCGCCTTAAGGCAAATACACTGCGCCTACCCACTGATCGACCTGACTCCCATGCGCATTGCAACGTTCTGGCCCACGATCATCATGGTCATCATTGCCATGATGACCACATTTTCCCTGAGCGTTCTTCTGCCTTTATACCTGGAAGGCGCATTGGGCCTCAGTGCGTTCATCGCTGGTATCATCATCCTCGTTCCCGTACTCGGCAACGCGGGGGCCACCCTTCTTGGTGGGCGCTTCATGGATAAATACGGAGAATGGCCCTTGCTCCCGCTGGGATTCGCAGCCGTAGTAGCAGGCCTTATCGCCCTTGCCATGACGAGCCAGACCATGAACCTGCCCGCAACGTTCGCGGGCGCTTTGGTCGCCTACCTTGGTATTGGTCTGGTCTTCTCCCCTTCGCAGACCGCAGGACTGCGCACACTTCCGCCTCGGTTGAACCCTTTCGGCGTCGCCCTCACCACCACGTTCCTCCAAATCGCAGCTTGCATTGGCCCTTCGCTCTACATCGGCATCATGTCGTCGGCTGAAGTAGGCACCATTGCAGCGGGGTCATCTCCCGAGACAGGCGCAGCCGCCGGATTCGCTCAAGCGATCTGGGTCGCGACTGCAATCAGCGCGATCGGCTTCATCACGGCGACCATCTATTCCATTGCCGCGAAGCGACGCACCCAGCAAGTGAACCCTCGCACTCGAAGCGAACGCGCTCCTAGGCCCGCATTGCTCGGTTCGATCATGGAGCCAGAGCCTTACACCATTCGCGCCGATGCTCCCATGCAGGAAGCCATGAATGCATTGGTGAGTCGAAAAGTCGGCGGCATGCCCGTTGTGGACGCACGTGGACGCGGCGTCGGGTATTTATCCGACGGTGATATCATGCGCTATCTTGCCGACCGACACTCACCCGTGACCGGAGCTTACGCTCTTATCGAGATCGCGAACAACCAGAGCATCGATGAGCGCTTGCGCGAACTCATGGCCCTCCCTGTTGGTCAAATAGCCACCGAAGGTCTCGTGAGCGTGAACGCCCAAGACTCCCTAAAAGAAGCGTGCGCGCTGCTCTCCCAACACAAGCTGAAAAAAGTTCCTGTTGTCGAAAACGGCACCATAATCGGAACGCTCAACCGCTCCGACATACTGCGCTACGCCATGGAAACGTATCTCGATGCGGCATCCTCTCCCGTACCACAGCAAGCCTCCTCTGCCAAAAATGCAAGTTAACTTCACCCTGCCATAAAGGTTCCACCTGAAGCAAAATCGCAATACACGCAAATCGCACCCCGTCGATTCGTACTACGAACTGATTGCAACGCACCACACGTGCTCACGGTGCGATCAGTTCGCGAACCATAAAGAGCAACTAGCACCGCAAGCAGCTTGCGACACACTGAAGGCGACCCGCGTCCAAGCGCCTAGCGCAATACGACGCTGGGGTTTCGACGAGGCGCGGTTCGACAATAACTTACATCGGGATAGCCTATCAGCATACATACGACCAGGGGCTTTTCATCTAAGTCCATATCGAGATACTGCTGAACATCAGACATTCCCGCGATAGTACGGCGCAAGTAACCGTTATACAACACGCCAATACCGCGCGTCGTACCCGCGAGCTCAATAGCCGCTGCCGCCAATCCCGCATCTACCGGATCAGGCGCCTGGATACACAGCATCGCCGGAGCGTTCCTGAACAAAAAGTCGACAGGAGCGTTATCGACAAGGGCGTCATCGTGCTCCCCGCATGAAAGATCAGAACCATCACCATCAGCACACACACGTTCAGCGCCGCTTCGCTGCATATCAATACCTTTCAGCGCGAAGAACCGCTCGAGCACTTCACGCGGCAAAGGAGTTTCCTTCCCCGTGCGATATGCAGTCCGCAGATTACCCCAAACCGTTTCTTTCATCTGCTCGAGGCTATCCTGAATAAACACGAAACGACATGCTTGAGCATTCTTCGCCGTTGGCATATGCGCTGCTGCTTCCATGAGTACATGCAAGTCATCATACGTGACAGCATCCGACGTAAAGCGACGAATACTGCGGCGGAACTTGATCGCATTAAGCACGTTCTGCGTTGGCAGATCGAAGGTCGCTTCGTCATACGCTACACACGCATCAGAATAATTCGGAATGGAAACCGCCTCATGAGGACATATCGCAACGCAATGACCGCACTGGAAGCATTCCTCATCAACGCGAGCCTTGTTATCCACCAGCTTGATCGTCCCTGAAACACAATCCTCTACACAACTGCCGCATCCAACACAGCGTGTTTCGTCTATCTGAATCATAGGGGCCTCCCTCTACAACTGCCCTCGTCCACAGATGAACCGTGTCATCACCAGAGTATCACGCCCGCACTATGCGAATACCAGCGGAACAGAACATCGCCGGCATTCGTTGTGTTCGCGTAACTCATAACGCTTGCGGTACCCACTGATGCTCCTTCGCGCCCATTCCACTTGAGACTCGAACAAGCGCGGCTCCACACTATGCAGCAACGCTACCCCATGACCTCCAAGGCCCTGATGATATTGCGACGGCTCAGCGTACCAACCAGCTTACCATCCTGCACGACCGGCGCTTTCTTGATGCGCTTTTCCGAAAGCGTTTTGAAGGCCTTTTCGGCGTTGTCGCCCGCGTCAACCGACACGACCGACCTGGTAGCAAGCTGCATGACATTCAGATCGTACACTGTATTTATACGTCTCTGGAAGCTTTCCGATTCCAGCAATACCACGTAATTGACGCCATCGCTTTGAGAGGATTCCTGGCGCGCAAGATACTTCAGGATATCTCCGTCAGACAAGAACCCGACGACCCGATCCTCCTGATCAACCAGGGGGATTCCGCTGGTGTCAGCTTTATTCAGAAGCACGATCGCATCACGGATCGTAGCGGAACTGCTCAGCATCGCGGGTGCCTCGTTCATGATATCGGACACCAGCCATGGCCTATCGACTCCAGGCAACGCATCAAGATCAGACGAAGGAGCCACTTTTTTATCACGTACAAAAACAACGATGAGCAGAGCGATGAGCGCAATGAGGACCAGCATGCCGATGAACGCTAAATGACATCCCGCATATGACTGTTCGACAGCCGAAGCGTTCTGAGAAACGATCAGCCCCGAAAGAGCGGTAAGGCTCATTACGAATGCCGTGCCAAGCGAACTGCCCACCTGCTCCATTGTCGCAATGATAGCGTTCCCGTGCGGCAACGATTTGTTCGGCAGCGAATTAATACCCCATGTATTAAGAGGCGTAATAAGCGCCTGAATGCCCAACGTGACAACAGTGTAGGAAATACAGGCAGCAACGAGCGAAGATGTGCTCCCCAAGAACACGTAGCAAATACCGCCCGCAAGAAGCACTCCAGCTCCTATCAGCGAAATACCCCGCACCCCGAACTTGTCGAACAATTTACCCGCCAGAAGGCCGAAGAACGCGCCGACAAGCGCACCGGGAAGCATGACCAAACCCGATACCGTTGCCGATGCCTGCAAGGCATTCTGCACATACAGAGGAAACAGCACACTTCCCCCGATCAGAACCCCCTCGAGAAGGGTAATGATAACAACGATGGTGAAGAACTCGCGGTGCTTTAACACCCGCATCTGCAGAATAGGATTATCCAACTTGAGCTGACGACGAATGAATAAATACAGCACCACAATGCCCACGACGATGAGTGCTATGGGAACAAGCACCGTTTCACTTGAAGTGGATGTGGCGATACCGTACAGCAAGCACACCATACCGATGGTAAGCACCACAACGGAAAGACCATCGAACGTGGTCCGATCGAACCCTTCGAAGCTTTTTAGGGCGATCGTCGCCGCGACGACCACAACAAGAGCCAACAGCACCACAAGAACGAACAGCGCACGCCAGCCAATGCCGTCCACTAGCACACCCGAGATGGACGGGCCCATAGCGGGAGCAAAGCTAATGATGAGCCCCACAAGGCCCATGCCCACACCACGTCCCTCTTTGGGGAAGATAAGCAAGATAAGAGCGAACACCATGGGCATGACCACACCGGTTGCGCATGCCTGCATGATGCGGCCAGCCAGTAAGAACGAAAAGCTCGGAGCAAAAGCGCATAGGGCCGAACCGGCAGCAAAAAGAGACATACCCCCAATGAAGAGCCTTCGCGTAGGAAAACGGCCGATCAAGTATGCATTAAGGGGAATGATGACCACCTCGACCAGCGCATAACCGCTTGTGAGCCACTGAACTGTCGTGGCATTCACCTGCAAATGGGACATGATGGTAGGCAACGCAGGAGTAAGCAGCGTCTGGTTGAGCACCACCAAGAACGCACCCGCAAGTAGCACCACTACCATGGTGGTTTGCTGTCGAGTAAGACCCATGTGATCGACTCTCCTTTCTTGAAACCGAAACGCACCGCGCACCTCTTGAGGCCAAAGTGCATTGCACACAATAAAAAAGCTGGATAAGATGCAGGCGTTCCAACCTGTGCCTTATCCAGCTTGTTATCTCCTTTGGATAACTCGCCCTCCGAGCAAGCATTCCATAGCCTAACAACTACATTTTCCAAGTCAAGCGTTTAACAAAAAGGTAAAGGTTAAACCCACAATGCAGCGGCAAGCGAATCAAAAACTGCAGGATACCCGCCATTGCACCGGCAAGGAACGAACCCACATTGCCGCTATGATCGAACAAAAAAGTGAGGGAAAGGCTCCGAAAAAACTCACCCACTCACCCATATAAGTCATCCGAGCAACTAGAATAGAATGAGGTGCTCGCAGCGAATTCAGCACCTCATAGACGTGTCTACGGAAGGGGTACGTATGACCTCCCAGATCAACACCGACAACATTCGTGTTTACACCCAGAACTGCATTCGCCTCGAAACAAAATCGGGAACAGTGTTGTATTTCGATCCGTTCCATATGCAAGAAGCGCCTTATGATGCCGATTACGTGTTCTTCACTCACGCTCATTACGATCATTTTTCTCCTGAGGATATCGCTAAGGTAGCAAAGACAGGAACGACCTTCATCGCTCCTGCTTCCATGGAACCCGAGATCGACCAGATCGAATCTGCGTCGGTCGCATACTTGCGACCGGGAGACACGTGCAAATTCTCCGACTTCAGCGTCGAGGCGGTTCCTGCTTACAACATCGCGGAAGAACGCCTTGGCTTCCATCCCCGAGAGAACGCTTGGGTCGGATACGTCGTTACCGTAGATGGAATTCGCTACTACATTGCTGGCGATACCGACCACAACGAAGATACCGAAACTGTCAGCTGCGATGTCGCGCTCGTTCCCATCGGAGGCACCTACACCATGGACCCCGAACAGGCTGCAGCGTTCATCAACACCATTGAACCTCGCGTAGTAATACCGACGCACTATGGCAGTATCGTGGGAACCATGGCCGATTTCGACACGTTCGCAGCCTTAGTGGACCCCGCTATCGAAATAGTACGAAAGCTCGAGCGCTAAGTTCACCCGTTCCTGCGATCAGATTCGAATGAAAAGAACTGGATCGCACAGCTGCAACGAAATATGCTTGCGATGCGAATCATCCACGACAGTTGTCGCATACGACCATCGTCGAACCATCACTATAAGCCGCTCCTGCTATTCAAAATCATCCAATAGCAGGAGCGCTTTTGTGTAGCGCTCACGCAGTCGAATCATCTTTTCGGAGAGTTCAGCCGTATTCAGCACTGGCATTGTGGGTATTTCTGCGTCGATGTTCGTATTTTGCGCACCACCGGTTCCCGCGCCACGCGTTCCCATGCCGCCCGCTCCCGAGCCACGCGTTCCCGTGCCACGCGATTCGTCCAGATTATGTTCAAGATCAACACGTTTTACTGCCCGCGCGAGTTCATTACTCGCAAGTGCCTGAACGTATTCTAAATACGGAACCGATTCATCGTGGGTAAGAAGAGCCAAGGTCTCGATGACCTCGACCGGGAACTCCTGCGCCAGATCATCAAGTGTAACGTCACTGTCTTCAACGACATCATGCAGAAGGGCCACGCATGTAGACAACTCATCGGTCATCTGCTCCGCAACATGAAAAGGATGGAAAATGTAAGGGATACCCTGTTCGTCAACCTGACCATGGTGCGCATCGTAGGCGATCACCATCGCCCTGTTGGTAAGCGCCGTATAAATCATGTGGCACCTCCTTGCCATGGATACCCGCATCGTCGATTCATAGATTTTCACCAGAACACTTCGCCACGCCCCGCAATGCTTTACCGCACATCGTCACACCACGCCATGCCTCGCTGCACTTCGCCACACCTTGCCACGACTCGCCACGTTTTGCCACGCTGTGCCACGTCCCGCTTTACCACGCTTCGCCACATGTGCCACATTTCGCTTTAAAATGTATCCGTTGTTCAAGAAAATGCAAAGCCGTGCCACAAAAGTGCTTTAAATGTATTGAAAGCACCATCCAGACCCTTTATCCACGCCACGTTTCCCTCTGAAATGTATGAAAAGAGCTTCCAATGCGCTCCTTAGCCCCATTGAACAGTGGGTAAAGGATACATTTCAAGCACTTTTGTGGTAGTCGGACGCCAACTGCGTTCCGGTAGCCGGACGCCGGAGCTCGTACCGGACGAAGATGCGATCAAGGTGTTCACACCAATGAGCTTACCTTCGCCATCGACCAATGCGCCTTCAGAATTACTCGGGTTGATAACCGCTCCCCGATACCCTCACCTAGGCTTCTCGCCCTATATCAATACGAGCGAGCTTATCGATGAGCTTACGATAGATCCTGTCACGTATCCACGGCTCACTCGAATACGAAAGCGCTTCTTCGAGCTTCACCCAGCGAACACCACTGTTCTCATCGGGTTTGATCCGAACCTCTTCGCAAGAATCAGCAACCGCAAGATAATTCACATTCAGATGCAAATGAGAGCTTACATACGAGCCGTGCTTTTCGTGTCCGTCAACGGTCAGCACCTCGAGCGAGAACAATGACCCGGGACCGCACGGAACGATCCGCGCATGACGCACTCCTGTTTCCTCCTCGAGCTCCCGTAATGCCACAGATGCCACATCGCGATTCCCATCAACGTGACCACCGATCCAGCTCCAAGAGTCGTATATCTTGTGATACACCATCAACGTATAGCGCTTCGATTCATCGACCACCCAGATAGAGCACGTAACATGCGCTTGCGCGCACCGATCGAAACAATCGGGATCATCGTGCAACGCAGCAAGCATCACGCACTTATCGGCTCGCTCCTGTTCGTTAAATGGCACATACGCCTCAATATCATCGTACAAACTCATGTCGTCGATCCTTTCGGCACGCCTTCCGACGGCCCTTCTCAAACAAGCACGAACAGCGCAATGCTGAACAATATAATGACCAATGCTCCTACACCAACGATAACCCATACGCTCGGACGTGCGAAGTTACAGGTCCACCCGATACCGAACCGCTCAGGGACGAACAAGGCCGGATCATCCGGATTGAAGTAGAAAACCCCCAACTTCCAATATGCATCGTCATCCGCTAAAAGCTCATCAGAAACACTCAAGCGCTTAACGGCGCGAGCGCCCGATTGCCCATACACCAACGACAGCACGACCGAACCTACCAGTATGGGAGCGCATAGCAGCAAAACGATCACCACCGATTGCCCCAGCCTGATGACCTCCAACGAAGACAGTTGGAACGTAATGCCGATTCCCGCCGTAAGAACAACGCCGGAAGCAAACAAAAGCACCGACTGAGCACGAGCGAACAGGCCATATCCGAGCGCACTTGCCGCGGGTGCTTCGGGATCGATGTTCTTCTTCGATTCCAGAATAGACCAATGCGCGAACGTCATGCACACCGCAAGAAAGAGCTGGATCAGCACCGGGAACAAAATGACATTGACACCCTTCGGTTCATAAGCGTCAATGTTGCCATACAGATCAGCATGCATGGGTACCATGTCCGGCAATGATGAATAGCCCGCAACGCCCATGGCCAACGTAACGAGCATGATCGGCACGTACACGATGTTCCATTTAAGGGAAAGGGGCTGCGGTATTTCACGTTCAAGCACCACAGCACTACGGATCTGCGCCTCAGCCGACCACCCCTGCTCCCGCTTGATCATCTGCACCTTTCGACGAGCGACGAGCATCAAAGCGAACGACCCTGCAGCGAGTGCGAGCATACCCACAATATAAACCGCCAGCATAAGCTCCAGTGCTCGAACTATAGCAAGCCATGCGCACACAGCGCTCAAAATGGTCGTTGCCAGCGCCACTACGATCGAATAGCGTACTTTGAGCGATCTTAACTGCGGGTTCGCCTGAGCGCTCTCAGGTATGGTGACGGCAAAGCATTCACGCTGCTTCATCAACCACGGCGTAAGAGCGATTATCGCCCCCGTCATAGGCAGCAAGCTGACCAGGATCAAAAGCACGATGCTCATTTCGAACGAATCCACAACGCACCTCCTATGCGAGCCCTTGCGAACAGGACCGATAACCCTGATCGCAATTTCGCCGCAGCGGTTCTCCCGTATCATCAACACCCAGGACACGCACTTCGCGATGCGGATCCGCCGAATCGATATCGCCGTAGACCTCCTTACAGGCACGCTGCACTTCCGCTAGAAAAGCCTCTGCGCTTCCACCCGCGGCTTTATGTTCATACACTAAATTAAGCAGCTCTTTTTCAACTCGCTCGCCGATAAGCATGGCACGGGCCGGGGCGCTTTGCCTAGACGGTTCCGCGACGAATGCACCCGACCTGCCCCGCATGATCAAATATCCCTCATCGCGCAAAAGAGCATACGCCTTATTGACCGTATGAAGGTTAACCCCCAAATCGCTCGCCAACGAGCGTACGCTTGGCAAGCTATCACCTGGCAAAAGTTCGCCACGCGCTATTGCCGCAACGATCTGTTGGCGAATTTGCATGTACAGCGCTTCGGAAGATGAGCTATCTATCGAAATGATCATGGGTCCTCCTATCCTACGGGCGTTTCACTCGAACCTGCCGCCTTTTCCCGCCTATACAGTTTCACCAACAAGACCATGGCCACGACAGAAAAAGCAATTCCTCCAAGCACCCCGGGTGCGCCAGGGCCAATAAGAGCATTTCCACCCGAAACAGAGAACATCACCCCTACCGCAGCGCATCCATTCAAGCCCCCATGCGCAATAGCGGCGGGAATACAGGTTCCTGTTTTAAGCGTTATATAAGACAACAGGATCCCCACTACAAAACAGAACCAGCACATAGCAAGGATGCCCAAAATCGGATATCCCCAGTACTCAGTACCATAGTTATGCCCCAGCATGGTTATCGGCAAATGCCACAGACCCCAGATCACGCCCATCAGAACCAGAGTCGGCACCACCCTGAACGAATCAAGCAGTTTAGGCAGCAAATAACCGCGCCATCCCCATTCCTCTCCGAACGCCGGTATCACATTCAGGAAGGGAGCAATGAGTAGCAGTGCCATCTGAGCATAAAGAGCCATGCGTAATTGATCAGCGGAAATGTTCATGCCCTGAGCCTGATACGTCGCCATCAGGCCTTCTATGGTCGCATTCATGGTCGGATCGAAATCTTGCGGGAACACCAAGAAGTACACCGCTGCCCCGCCTGCCGCCAACACAATAGGAGAAAGCCAAGCAACGATCCACCACGGCCAGGTCCGCTTGAAGCGAACTGGTTTGACCCATGGGTGCTTCATGCCTTCATGGGTAACGAGACGCGTAATAAGCATACTGACCGAAGGCATGAACATCATTGCGGCAATGAGCACATACACCACCACGGTCATCCCATTCATTCCGAAGCCCAGCAAGGGACCTTCCGACGAAGACAGCGGCCAGATAACACCGAACTCGATTCCCCACGTAATGACGAAGGTTATGACCACGAAAAGTAGTGCACGCTTCTTCGAGGAGCTCGCGTTCGTCTTGATGCTCGAGTCAGCCATGATCCCTCCCTTTTGTTTGTTATATATGTACTATAACAGATAGAGCAGACCAAAAGAACGGTAGCGCGTGATTCTTCACGCAAGTCTCCGACACACCAACGACACAGGCAAATCAAACCGCTGCCAGAAATACCCCTCGAAGCAAAATACGATGAGCGACCACCACCCCATTCGAACGACCCCTTGCTTACTGTGTATAGTGTGTATATACTGTTATTGTCATGATATACACAGTTGGATTCAAGGATCGGTGCACATCCGCGATTTCAACTGAGTTCGGATGCTCCGATATGCGCGATCGAACATCCGAACGCCTTCTTCTTGCGCCTGCCCTAGCACAGAAACAAGAAGAGCCAGACACCCTTATGCCAAGGAGGACATACGAGTGGACATAATCATTTCGAACTCAAGCAATAAACCCATCTACGGGCAGATCTCCTCTCAGATCAAGAACGCGATCCTGTCAGGCGATCTGCCCACTGGAAGCGCACTTCCCTCCATCCGCGCGCTCGCAAGCGATCTGCAGGTAAGCGTCATAACCACTAAGCGCGCCTATTCCGATCTTGAAGCTCTAGGGTTCATCGAAACGCATCAGGGAAAAGGGAGTTTTGTCTCGGGAGGCAACCTTGAGCTCCTCCGCGAAGAACAGCTTCGCCAAATTGAAGAACTGCTGCAGCAGGCGATCGACAAGGCCGACATTGCCGGCGTATCAGTTCAGGAACTACACGACATCATCGACACACTTGTTGAACCATAGACCATCGAAAGGATCGAGCCATGGCTGACATTTTACGGGTGAATAACCTGGTCAAATCATATGGCACCTTCGCTTTGAACCACGTAGACCTCACCGTGCCCCAAGGGTGCGTCACCGGATTCATCGGCAGCAACGGCGCAGGGAAAAGCACCACTATCAAATCTATCCTTGGCATGACCATCCCCGATTCGGGAACCATAGAGCTATTTGGTCGCCCAACGACGAACTACGCCCCTTCTCCGCAAGACAAAGAGCGCATCGGGGTGGTCTTCGACACCTGCCCCTTCCCCGGCGATTGCCGCGTAAGAGATGTTGGCAGCATAGGAAAAGCGGCGTTCCAGCAATGGAACAAAAAGTACTTCGACCAGCTGCTTACCCACTTCGGCATTTCTGAGCAGAAGCAAATCAAGGACCTTTCACGCGGCATGGGCATGAAGCTGCAACTCGCCTTCGCCTTGAGCCATGAGCCCGACCTGCTCATCTTAGACGAAGCAACTGCAGGCTTAGATCCCCTAGCGCGCGATGAGGTACTCGAAATGCTCCAGGACTTCATGCAGGACGAAGCACATGGCATTCTGCTGTCGAGCCACATCACTTCCGACTTGGAAAAGATCGCCGACCACATCGTCTGCATCGATAACGGCGAAATCGTATTCAACAGAACCATCGACAGCATATGCGACGAAACAGGCATCGCCCGTTGCGCCAGCAAAGATGCTGAAGCGCTTCTGGAAAGCGCCCTCTTCTACCCGAATGATATACGCATCATGCGCAACAGCTACAGCACCGACGTACTCGTCCCCGATCGATTCTTGCTGCGCGAACACTTCCCGCACATCGCCTGCGACCGCGCCAGCCTAGACGAATACATGCGTTTCATCCTGAAAGGAGAAACACGATGAAGATCATGCTTCTTACCGATCTGGTCCTTACCCGCCGAACACTCATTCAGCTCGTTGTCATGTGCGCCTGCATGGTGGCATTCATCTGCATATTCACCGAAACCGTCGCCACGATCGGCGCCTCCTTCACCACCATGCTCCCCCTGTTCTACCTGTTCACCATCACTGCTTACGACGAATCAAACAACTGGCAGGCATACCGCTTGAGCTTGCCGTTATCCCGCAATACGACCTCGCTCGGTCGCTACGCATGCTTTCTGCTGGTTGTCTTGGGATCCATGCTGCTTGGCGCACTCATATCGTACGTAATGTGCATCATCGGAACGGCGTTGGGACCAAACGTTCCTTTTCTTGCGCCATTCACGTTCGAAAACAATCCCCCGATCATTATTTGGGGAAGCTCTGCCCTTGGTGCCGCTGCGGCACTCTTCATTGCAAGCATCACCCTGCCCTTTGTTTCTAAAATGGGCATGACGAAAGGGGTCCGCTTCATCCCTGTCGCATTCGCGTTGATTCTCCTTCTTCTGTTCACGCTCTTTTCCGACGAGGGACCCTTTGCCGCTTTCGTTCCAGATTTCCTGTACTACCTTACCACCGACGATAGCGCGATATCGCTGTTCATCGCACTTACGACCCTCGTGAGTATTGTTACGTTCGTCATTAGCATGGCGATATCGCTCAAGCTCTACCAGAAGCGCGAACTGTAACGATTACGCGTGCTGCGCTACCCTCGTTTTCATATCGAGCCGCAAAACTGCAACGCATGTTCTGCGGCTCTTATGCTCTCTGAAAGCCCCATTCGGCACCCACCGCACATGCACATACCCTGAAAAGCACGCTCGCAATCAACGCTCAGTTAACAATTTTTAATATATGGCCCCAACCAAAAGCCGCCCTCCCCGCAAAGGAGGCGATATGATAAGTTCATTTGAAATCATCAGACGAAAGGAGGATCGATGATCGAATACTTCATCATGGACGAAACGAACAACTCGCTCGTCAAAGTACCCCACGAACAGTCCGGTTGTTGGATCGCCCTGTTCGAACCCACTCCGGAAGAGCTAAAAGAAACCGCAACGCGTTTTCGCATTGATGAAGACGATATCGCCGCCCCTCTTGACCCCGAAGAGATCTCACGTATCGAAAACAACGACGATGATTACGTCATGTTCATCGTGGACACACCGCTTCACGACAAATCATCAGGTGAAAAACGCTACAAGACCATCCCTATTGGCATTTTTCAAACCAAAGATCATGTGATATCGGTCTGTTCGGTATACCGCGTGCCGCTCATTCGCATTTTAAAATCACGACCCAATGAACTGCACGACACAGCGAACGCCTATAAGTTCGTAAGCGACCTGCTGATCGCTTCAGCCCAAGCATACTTCGCTTCGTTGCAAGCCCTCGACAAACGCCGCCGCATTCTGACCGCAGCGATAGAAAAGCCCTCACGCAGGGAACTAGAAGAACTGTACGCCCTGAACGATTCGTTGGTCTATATCCAGACATCTCTTGCTACCAACAACACCGTGTTCGAACGCTACCGACGCCACATCCAGGCATCGGGCAATGCAGAAGTAATCGAACTATACGACGACGTCATCATTGAACATCAGCAGGCACTCGAAACTGCGAAGATCTATTCCGCTATCCTCGATTCCGCCATCGACCACTTCGGCTTGATCATGGATTACGACCTGAATCACACCATGCAATTGGTGGCGACCCTTACGCTGGTCCTATGCGTACCGACCGTTATCGGCGGCTTGTTCGGCATGAACCTCGGCGGCATTCCCCTTACCGAATCACCCTATGGATTCTCCTTGGTAACTGGCATAACCGCCATCGTTCTGATCGTTCTCTTGATCGTCCTAAAGCGCCTGAAGTGGTTCTGATCCAAAGATACGCCTGATCCACTCCATTGATAATTCGCCAAAGCCCCGATCACGCAGTACGCCTTCAGCGACCTTTCCCCTTAACCCTTCTTGCCGAACGCTTCCATCAACAGCGCAACGATGCCGCAGAGCATGCCTCCTATAGGCCATGCGAGCCAGAACCACATGGTGGTGGTTCCTTCAGGTTCAAAATTCGAAGGATCAGACGAAGCGAGGATGGGCGCGAACAACAGCACCAAGCCGACGATGGTCGCCAAGATCATGATGGTTCCGCACACGGCTCCGACCTTCGATGCCTTGGTCTTCTTTGCCAGAAGCACTTCCTTTATCTCGGAATCCATCTGCGCATTCACAATGTCTTCAATTTCCAGTTCATCAACAGCGCTCTTATTGTATTCGGCAACATTCACGCGGCCCAGCATCATGGAAACATGCACGATAACCCATACGCCCGCCGCAATGAAAAGGAGCAGCAAGCACAGCGCCACATTTTCCGTACGAGCATCTCCCCCGAACCAAAACAAAAAGCCTATTCCCACAACGATAAGCGCCATGCCGCCTATCAATCCGCGCGAGAACGCCTGACGCGTATTGCTCTTCTCTTCTTCCGTATAAAAATCCTCAACGAACGGATGCGCCTTCACGAAGGCAGTATGCGCCATACCTGCAGGAACGACCCAGGCCAGCCCGAGCAGAACGCCCATGAGGATGATGAGAACGAACAAACCATCCTTGCCATTGTGCGTACCAAAGGGCAACGCACCCTCGAACAAAAAGGAAATGCCGACCATAGCAAGAATAATCGCTGTGCCGGTTGGTATTTTTCGGGCCATCATGCGCTGATGGTCATCGTAGCCGCACACGTCAGTCGGAGGGCCCGAAGGGACGCTCGCATCAGGGCACTCGATCACGCGATCCGTAAGGTCACCCTGCACAAGGTCATCCAAAGAACAGTCGAAGATCTGGCACATCTTCAGAAGCTTATCCATTTCCGGATAGCTTTTCTCGGCCTCCCATTTCGTCACTGACTGCCTGCTTACACCAAGCAGCATCGCAAGCTGCTCTTGCGTCATATTATGAACTGCACGTAAATGCTGAAGATTGTCTCGAAATGCCATTGTCGTCCCTTTCGGCTATGCATGCGCCTGCTAGCTCATTTGGAAGTGCACCTACGCTCTTGAGCTCCGCCAAGCACACGCAAAATCGTTCATTGCTTGCCGGCATAGCCAGAGTAAGGGTAGCAAATCACGCTCGTCTACCAACCAGCACCTTGCATTTTCGGAACCACCAATGCAACCGATGGTTGCTCTCCGCAGGTCAGAAGCATATTTTCGAAACCAGAAAATAGACCAAGAAAAAACGTCGGCGACACCACCAAGGCATCGCCGACGAATATATACTAAGCGGATACTTTTACCGAACACCCTAATGGTGGCACGCCTGATCCGGAGTCATCATAGGAGCACGACCTTCTGTAACGACCTGAACAGCATCGCCAACTCGCGCTGCCGCATTATCGAAATACACCGTAATGCCCGCCTGAGCGAATCCCTGCATTGGACGCATACCCATACCAGCAGCAACGATCGCTTGCACTCCCGCATCGCTCAACAGCGCAACCGGGCGCATGCAGCCACCCTCTTCATGAGGCGGATTGGCTAGCTCATTCACTGCCGTTATTTCTCCATCAGTAATATCAACGATCGTAAAACAATCGCAATGACCAAAATGACCGCTCCTCTGAGCATCCAATCCCGCCTGCCCCATTGTTGGAACGGCAAGCTTCAGCGTTTCGCTCATGATAGTGCTCCTTTGCTCTGCTTTTTCAACATTGCTTCTCAAAGTATCTATTCTCTTTGTCATCCATTCTTCTCAAAGTATCTATTCTCTTTGTCATCCATTAGCCATCCCCGGTCAAGGCATAACATGCCAGCGGCTCCTATTACGCTCCTATAGGTTTCTTTTTTCTTTCAAATAACCCCTAATGCATTTCTAAAAAGTATGAACTGATTTTCACTCATAGCTTTTTCTTTTAATCCAGAAAAGTACAATGAAACCGTTCGCGGATGAACGTCTTGTATTGCCCGATAGCCATTTCGCTATACGCACAACATCGAAACGCTCTTCGAGAACGGGGAAATCTAAAGGAAGGGGATTTATATGGATTTCGAACTCACACCGGATCAGGAGCTCTTCGTTGCGAGCGCCAAAGAGTACGCCGAAAAATACTTCACACCTGAAGCGGTAAAGCAAGCATATGAAGTGGACCACCACATCAGCCTCGAAGCTGCCATGGCGTTCCGTGAATTAGGCTTCATGCATCTGGGCCTACCCGAAGAGGTCGGCGGCATTCCATGCGATAAGTTGACGCTTGTCGTCCTGATGGAAAAACTGCACGAATACACCGGATGCGTTCTTCCGTTCCAGACCGATTTCAACTCCATCATGGACGTTATCGAATTCGGCAACGAAGAACAGCAGAAAAAGATCATGGACGTAGTCAACAACGTCGAAAGCACGAGTGTCGCAGTAACGGCTATTTCAGAACCGGGCGCAGGATCCGACAACAATGCAATGACCTGCGTAACCGTAAAGCAGCCAGATGGCACCTATCTTTTGAATGGTCAGAAGACCTGGGTCACCATCGCTCATCTATCCGTCTACACCATCTTGGTGGCAAAGGACGAAGATCCTTCGTACGAAAACGATAAGTACTCTCTCTGGATGATTCCGAACGACATTGAAGGATACACCTTCGGTGGTCTAGAAAAGATCGGTCAGCAGATCGTTCCCTTCGTAGATTGCTTCTTCGACAACGTTGTCTTAACAGAAGATATGCGTCTTGGCGAGCCCGGTGAAGGCTGGAAGAACCTGATGAAGAAGCTCGAATTCGAACGCTGCTTAGTGGTTGCGCAGGCTTTGGGTCAGGCGCAAGCAGTCATGAACGAAGCAGGCGCTTATTGCTCTGAGCGCATTTGCTTCCAGAAGCCCATCGGTCACATTTCCGCTATCCAGCAGCATCTGGTCGAAATGGAAACCATCCTCGACAACGTGCGCACACGCCTCTACAAGGTAACCACCATGCTCGACAAGGGCCAATCGACCCGCCTCGAATCCGCGCTTCTCAAGGCATATGCCTGCAAGAACCTCACTCGCGTAGCAGAGCATGCATTGTCCATTTACGCCGGCATTGGCTACACCAAGGAAATCAATGCAGGTCGCATTTGGAACGATCTCAAGGGCTACGAGTTCGCTGGTGGCACCAACGAGATCATGGACTACATCGCAGGGCGTCAGCTGGTTAAAAAGTACAAGTCAAAGTAAGTAACAAATCGAACAGACCATCCTGTCTCATCAAAAAGGCTGCCCTTCTCCACATCTGGGCAGCCTTTTTTCAACGGCAGATCAAGAAAGATCCCAAGCACAATGACCCGTCGCCAGCACCAAGAAGCACCAGAGCGCATCCACCGATAGCATCAGTGAAAACACTCCGAGCAGAACCGCTAAAGCCACAAAAACTTTGAGGCGAACGCTCCCTTTTAGCGTAAGGGCACGATAGGATACACATCAGGCAATACGCCCGTGTTCACTAAATGTTTCAGGAACGCCATGGTCTGAGCCAGTAAAGCTCGGCGACCAAATATCAGACGATCCTCCCATGGAGTGCGTCGTGGCGCATGGGTCGAAAGGTACGCGAGCTTCCCCGGATCGGTTTCATTCGGATCGCAATGGAGCAAGAACGAATCGAGCTGCCTTTGATAATGATCGAGCACCTTACGACATCGCCCGGATACATTACCCCCTTCACTGCCATGCCCACAAAGAACCAACGATGCATCGAGCCTTCCCAATCGTTCGATGGTGCCGAGCATTATCGCCAGCTGATCGATATTCGATTCCATCATGATAGAGGGGTTCTGACTGTAGAGCATCTGATCTCCTGCGACCAAAAGCTGTACCGATTCGTCATACAGACACAGGTGACGCATGTCATGACCAGGCGTTTCAAGAACCCTTAAGCGATATCGGCCAACCTCAATGATGTCATCCTCGAACGCTACCGTCAGCGGAACATCGTCAGTTGCCGTTATGGTCATAGGCTGCCAATAACGTGGATCATATGAATCGCCCACCTGATATAAGGCACTGATCCGACGTTCAATATCGCCGATCGCATGCGCTGCCATAACAGGAGTTCGCTGCTGCGACATCTTAACGACACCGCCATAGACCTTCATGCCAGGACGCCAGATCTGAGAGAGCCCCGCACAATGATCCCAATGAAAATGCGTGATGAACACATCAACCGTATCCCAGCTGATCTCCAGCTTGGCTAGCGCTTCATCGAACGCTTCCCTTGTCGATCCATGATTGCAGCCTGCATCAATGATGAGCGATCGACCTTGATCGTGAATGCCATCCGCTTTGAAGATGTATGCGTTGGTTGGCCCAATAGCTTGCGGCATAGGCAGATCAACACGATATACCCCTGGTGCGACCTGCTCCAACAACGCGCGATCACTGTATCGATACGGCATGACTTCAGTCAACATCAAAACTCCCCTCTGCACAGAACGGCATTCGCTCCAACAAAGGCGCACCCCTTATTACGCGACCTTTAGAGCGCCCGAACTTTCATTCCCAAAGCATACCGCTGCTTACGTACAATGGAAAACAGAATCGTACAGTAAGGAAAAGCACCATGCCTTCTTCACGCACCTCGGAAAACCCTTCAACGAAAATCGACCCAGATTCTTGCGCATGGGTACGTGAGCAAATAGAAGCGCACCTTGACCCTGCCTATCAAGCATTTCAATCAAAGCTCATTCCAACCCTCGACCCTAAGACGGTCGAAGGGGTGCGCATGCCCGATCTGCGACACATTGCAAAACAGCTTGCAAAAGACCCTTCATCAAGCACGGCATATCTTCGCGCGCTTCCTCATACCACATACGAAGAGAATAATATCCATGGTCTAATCATCAACGAACTAAAGGACTTTAGAGCATGCGTTTCCGAACTTGATACGTTCCTACCCGAAGTGGACAATTGGGCGACCTGCGACCTGCTTTCCCCACGCGCGTTCAAGGTATACACCAAAACACCTCACAACCCCGATGAGCTCTTAGAGCACATCGATCGTTGGTTGTCTTCACCTCACGTATACACTGTTCGCTTCGGTATAGGCATGCTCATGAGAAACTACTTAGAAGATCGATTCGATCAGACGATACTGCAACGTGTCATCAATATCCGATCGCTCGAATACTACATCAACATGATGCGCGCTTGGTTCTTCGCCGAAGCCCTCGCCAAACAAAAAGAAACGACGCTGAACGTCATAGAACAGCGTCGTCTTGATACATGGACCCACAATAAGAGCATCCAGAAAGCCATCGAGAGCCGTCGTATCGCTCCCGACCTTAAGGACCACCTTCGCGGTTTAAAAATCAAATAACCGTGCTTAGGCTTCTTCCCACGCGTGCACTAATTCACATGCCGCAACATACGGATCATCAGCCGAACACACCGCCGAAACGACGAAAAACCCATCAACTCCCGTTGATTTGACCAAGGGGATATCATCGATTTTCACTCCGCCGCCCACCACAATAGGGATCGGGCTGGCTATAGACAACTCACGTAAGTCCTCAATGCTTTTCGTAATGATCGTACCATCAGCGCTTCTCCCGCAATCAGTCTTGGTGGGCGTTTCATGCAAAGGACCCACCCCTAAATAATCGACGAGACTCACATCTGCTGTTCTAACGTATTCCAACATTTCGTCCGCACGAGCGGAAAGCCCCACAACAGCATCATCACCAAGAAGCTTGCGACATACCTCAACCGGAATATCGCTCTGCCCCACGTGAACACCGTCTACCTTCGCTCCCGCCTCACGCGCCGCCAATGCAACGTCTAAGCGATCATCGACGAGCAAAGCGACCGAATCGCTTTTCCCGCACTCTTCTATTACCCGTGCTGCTTCGACAACATAGGCGATCAATTCGCGCGCAGAGCATTCCTTGGAGCGGATCTGCACACACGTGAATCCCGCATCAAGAGCTTGCCGGATGACTTCTGCAACCGGACGGCCCAAAGTGTTCTCCGGACCAATGACCAGATAGGCTGAAATATCAAGATTCTTACGCATAGCTCCCCCGCTATTGCGCCAAGATCTCATCGACCCTGGCTACTTTGGCATCCATCATGTTCTCGAAGCCAGGACGCACATCGGCCTTCAAGACAACTTCAGTGCGAATTCCCTTTTCAGCCAACACGAACGTGGCCTCTTTTACCACACGCATTACCTCATCCCATTCGCCTTCGATTTCCGTGAACATGGAATGGGTTTCGCAACGAAGACCCGACTGGCGAATCACCTTGACCACTTCTGCTACATGTGCAGCCAGTTCGTCACCCACTCCGAAAGGAGCGATCGCCACAGCCACCAATGTATTCATATATCCCCCGATCGTACTCGGCCATCACGACAACGCTTCAATTCAATAGACAGGTCTTATCTTACTCGAGCACGAAAGAATTGTTCGCAACCTCATCGGCGCTTGCCCGATACAACTCATCGATGAAAGCGGTTTTGAAGCTCGCAGGTGCATCGCACCGCTCGGCTGCCTTCGCGCCTGCCACGTTATAGTGATTCACTCCCGCAAGCGCCGCAGTGAAAGGATCCGTTACCCCGGCATACACCGCCAGAACGCCACCCTGGGAGCAACCAAAACCCGTTACCTTCGGCATCAAGTCGGAACCACCAGAAGAAAGCGCAACCTGCTGCCCGTCAGTCACCAGATCGCATTCGCCCGACACGACAATGCTGCCGCCAGTATAGTGTGCAAGCGCGATAGCCGCATCACGAGCCGCCGCGACTTCATCGGTCGAATCAACGCCACGAGCACGCTGCAGATCATCAGCGCTTCCTGCTACGTCCCACAATCCCGCAAGAGCGATGATCTCAGAAGCATTACCACGAATGATAGTAGGTTTGTATTCTTTGAGGCACATGAGCAGATCGGTCCTCAGCTGACCAATACCGATTCCCACAGGATCGAGCACCCACGGAGTGCCAGAAGCATGCGCCGCTGCCGCGGTGCGCGGAAGCGTCTCCTCATACACCGGCAACAACGTACCCATATTCACATACACCGCAGACCCAGCTGCCACCAGGCACTCACCTTCATCAGGTAAATACACCATCGCAGCAGATCCACCTACGGCCAGCTGCGCATTTGCAACGAAATCGATCGTGACCGTATTCGTTATAGAGCCCGCCATCGGATTAGTCGCACGCACAGTATCGAGTGCTTGAATGATTCGTTCTTTTATCTGGCTTATTTCGCTCAAGGTATTTCCCCCTTATCGATAGTCATTACCATATCGTTCGAACCTTCACGGCACCCAGACGAAAAAGAGCACCCCGAAGAGCGCTCCTAAAAAATTTCGGAATGCTCCCTACGCCAGTATTACCTGTTCAGGTTCAAAGGGTTAGGCAAGAAAGCCTTCTCAGCACAGACGAGGACTCGCACGTGCACCCCTGCATCGATATGTTGCATACAGTGTAGCGCGAAACGAACACGCTGCACGCTACACTTCGCCAAGAGGTCCTTATTTCGATGTTTCGATAGGTATCGGAGTTTCATCTACCTCATCAAGGTTGTTCTGCCACACATAATGCTTCGTTTCACGAGCAATGAGTGCAGATAGACCCAGAACGGCAATAAGGTTAGGTAGCGCCATAAGCGCATTGGTAATATCGGAGATGTTCCACACAAAGCCGGATACACCTACCGCACCCAAAAAGCAGACGAACAAGAACACGATCTGATAGGGCTTGATGGCATGTTTGCCGAACAAATACGTAATGCAACGATTTCCGTAATAGCTCCAACCTAAGCTCGTCGAATATGCGAACAGCACCAAACCAATGCAAAGGACAATGGAGCCCACAACAGGAATACGATTGAACGCCGCCGTGACCAATGCCGCCGAATCGGCAAAACCACCGCTTACATACAGCTGCATGATCTCCGGATCGGCCAAAATGGAAGTAACTAGTGCTAACGCCGTCAAAGCACATACGATAACGGTATCCCAGAACGTACCCGTCATGGAAATAAGCGCCTGACGAGCAGGGTTCTTCGCAACAGCAGCAGAAGCGACCAGCGGCGATGAGCCCAAACCTGATTCATTGGAGAACAGACCACGCGCGCAGCCGAACTGAAGGGCCATTGTCACCGTGGTACCCAATGCCCCACCGAAAGCCGCAGCCGGATTGAAGGCACTCACCACAATGAGTACCAGCGCATCCCATAGGTACGCACCGTTGATCGCAATGAGGACGATACAGCTCAGGATGTAGAAGATGGTCATTACGGGAATGAGCTTTTCGCATACCTGCGAAATGATCTTAATACCGCCAAGGATAACGACCGCGATCAAAAGCGTTACCGTTACACCCACGATGACCTGCAACCAGCACGTATCGAAGAGCCCGAACACTGAAAAGGTCTCAGTCGCAAGTGGCGAATCGCCCGCCAAGGATACAACTGCACCAGAAAGCGAATTGGTCTGCACTGCTGCGCCAATACCGAACGATGCAATTGCGGCGAACAGGGCGAACAGCACGCCGAGAGCCTTTCCAAGGACCTTGTTCTTGAAGCCACGCTGCAGCGCATACATCGCACCGCCAAGCATATTGCCATTGTGGTCTTTAACGCGGTACTTGAGCGCGATCAACGTCTCGGAATACTTGGTCGCAATGCCGAAAACACCCGTCAACCACATCCAGAACAGAGCACCTGGACCACCTGCAATAAGAGCAGTACCTACGCCGATGATGTTACCGGTACCAATGGTCGCCGCCAAAGACGTGGTAAGCGCCTGAAACGGACTCACATCGCCCGCACCTTCATCTTTCGTGACCGAAAGCTTAATACCTTCGCCGAGCTTACGCTGAATAATACCCGTACGAAACGTCATGAACACATGAGTTCCCAACAGTAGCAGGATCATAATGGGACCCCATACGAATCCATCAACCGCAGAAACAACATCTTCTATCCAAGAAGTAGCTCCTGTTCCTGCGCTTGCCAGACCATCACCAAGGCTCACGAACGGAGCAATGAAGAACTGATACAAAAAATCTTCCATGAGTTTCCTTACATCGGGGCAATGCGTATACGAGCACTACCAGTTTACTGGGCACGCAAAAACGTTTCCGTGATCCTCAGCAGCCAACAAGCCACCAAAGAAATGACTGGATCCTTGGGCAAAAAGAACCCGCCATCGAAAAGCGCTTTAGCAAAGTAAAGAGACTCTATTGTGTGTTGTAATTGTTACGAACGGATATCACAAAAAAGAAAACCTGGCGAACGGCGTCATATCGTTCTTTCAGGCACGATATGCGCAAGTCCAGCGCCATTCACCGCCCGTATGCCTCGGTCTCCCTGCATCAAAGCGCGCTGCGTTCATATCTTTCCCTGAAGATGACGTGATAGAATGCGAACAGCAGTTCCTGAAACATATGACCCCATCTGAAAGAGGCTTCCCTTTATGATCGGCACTATAGTAAATGCATGCGCCATTTTCGCCGGCAGCGCTATAGGTAGCGTCTTAAAACGAGGACTGAAGCCCAAATATCAGCAGGCCATCTTCACTGCACTTGGCATAGCCACTATTGGACTAGGGCTCAATGCAGCCATCCAGAACATGCCTAATAGTTCCTATCCTGTTCTGTTCATTGTAAGTATGGCGCTTGGCAGTGTCATTGGCACCGCCCTGGATCTGGAAGATCGTTTCAAGCGCGTTGTGTCGAAGCGCTCGAAGAACGGATCGGAATTCGCCCGGGGGCTTTCGACCTCTATCATGCTGTTCTGCATTGGAACTCTCTCGATCATCGGCCCCATCAACAGTGCGCTCTATCATGATGAAACGTTCCTTCTTACGAACGCTACCCTCGATTTCGTTTCATCTATCGTACTTGCCGCATCATTCGGCTTTGGCATCGCCCTTGCTGCCGTAGTCCTGTTCTGCTGGCAAGGAAGCATTTTTTTACTTGCGAATATCTTAGCTCCCTACATGAGCGGGGGTCTCATGACAGAGATCGGCATCGTAGGCGGATTGCTCATTCTAGCAACAGGCATCAATCTTCTTAAGATCAAAGATATCCCTACGATGAATTTACTGCCTGCGCTATTCATACCACCCCTGTGGTTCGCCCTGCTTTCCGCAACAGGGAACCTATGGGGTATCTTGGGCTGATCCGTAGCTGACCTACAACAGGGGGCCGTGTGGTGCCTTGGGTCAGAGACCTACTTCCCTTCCCGCTGGGCTCGCTGCGCCTCCAATTCATCGGTGCCGGTATTAAGAAAGTAAACTCCCACCACGACAAGCCCCAAACCCAGTGCCATCAAGGGAGTGAACGGCTCTCCCCAAATAATCACGCCTGCCAGCATGGTAAGCATCGATCCAATACCACCCCAAATGCCATACACCAAGCCAAGCGGCATATGTTCGAGGATCCGCACCAGCAGGGTGAACGAAGCAGCATATCCTATGATGGTAATAATACTAGGTCCCACCACCGTAAATCCTTCAGCGAACTTCAGAGAAATGGTTGCAGTCACTTCACACGCAATGGAAATACCCAGAAGCATGAAATAGAAATGCTTTGATGATGCCGCTTTTTTGATTTCTGCTTTCTTTGCTTTCTGAAATGCGTCTACAGAACCAATTGATGTTTCGGGATCGCGTTCGTGACCCACGTTATCGCTATGCATGGCAACAACAGCATGTTGATCCATATTCCCAATTCTCTCATCACTACGCATGCCTACACACCCAATTTCAGAATAGCGATACCACCAATAATGGCGATCAGACCGATTACTTTCTTAAGGTTGAACCCCTCTTTCCACACCACGGCACCAACAACCGCGGTAAGGGCAATGCCCGCACCGGTCCAGATGGCATACACCGGCCCAAGAGGCAGCTCCATAAGCGCTTGCGAGATGCACCAGAAGGCGATCACATAGCCGACCACAATACCAATGATAGGAAGCTTTCGCTTGAACCCCTGCGATGCCTTGAGCATCGAATCAGCGAACACTTCGGAACAGACCGCAACAGCGATCATGAGATATGAATGCATACGAACCTCTTTCGCAGACGCACCTACTGTTTCCGACCGTTCCTTTCCCGATCAGCAATCGAACATGCTAAACTCTGCCCTAAGGGCAGAGTCAAGGAGCGATCATGAAATCATCACTGCTATCTATCGGCGAAGCATCAAAGCTGAAGAACGTCAGCATCAAGGCCCTACGGTATTACGAAAAGATCGGCATTTTCCCACCGGCTCACATCGACCCCCAAAGCGGGTATCGCTACTACTCCCCAAGTCAAATGTTCGATCTTGATGTCATCTTGACTTGTGTCGAATTAGGCATTCCCCTTAAAAACCTTCTTGATTATCGAAACCCTCAAGGGACCCTCGATCTGCGGAGCCTTTTGACCAAAGGCGCCCTCATCGCCAACGAGAAGATAAAACAAGCGAACCAGGCGCTGCTGCAGATCGATTCCTGCCTTGAGGAAATGAAGATGCAGGATGCTCTTAGACACAAGGAAGCACTCTATTCTCGATGCGCATCAAGCAGTTACGCTATTGTCACCGAATGGAGCGCTGAGCCTTTTGACCTTAAGTCATACCTGAAAACGATGAGCGATCTGTACAAGCGGGCAAGATCGATAGGAACGACCCCGTTATATTTCCAGGGACTCATCATTGATTCCCGACAAGCCGCACAAGACCATGGCGAAAATGCGCTCGATCAACCCGCCGAACGCTTCCCTTCTTCGCACCCGCGAACAACGCCATCATGTTCCGCATACGTAGGAATAGAGCCCTATCCCACTAACCAGGCCCCAAGGCGCAACGACGTGATAAGCATCCTTCCGTCGAACTATACAGGGTTCCGTCTCGAAGGCGACGATCTTTCCGACTGCTTTGCTGCAGCCTTTAACCACATTGCACGTGAAGCCGGGTACTATATCCTCACTGAGATATGGGATGAAAAGCTCCCCCAGAACATCTACACCATTGAAGTACTAAAACAGGCGACAGAATCTTGACCGCTTATATCTCAGCCTAAAGAAATATCGTGAGCAAAGGGCTCTTCAGCCTAGGTCTCTATAGAGCAAAATAAACTTCGTCTCTCACTGGTTCGCACCACTCATTGGAAGTATCTTCCCCTTCGATTTCCATAGCCAAATGCGAGAACCAGCTATCCTTCGCCGCCCCATGCCAATGCTTCACGTTAGCCGGAATGTTCACCACATCCCCCGGATGAAGCTCACGTGCCGGTTCTCCCCATTCCTGATACCATCCACGTCCACCAACGCAGATCAATAATTGTCCGCCACCTTCAGCAGCATGATGAATATGCCAGTTATTCCGACATCCCGGTTCGAAGGTCACATTGAACATATTCACTTGTCCGGCGCTGATCGGCGCCAAAAAACTCTGTCCTATAAAATATCGAGCGAATGCATCGTTAGGATCACCAATGGGAAACATGAGGCTTTTCTCATACGCATCACGGTCTGTTAACACATCGCTTACAGCACCATCGCCCCACACTTCTTTTGCCATCTTGAATACTGCCCACGCTTTTGGCCAGCCCATATAGAACGCCGCATGAGTGATGACCTCTGCTATTTCAGTCTTAGTAATACCATTCTTACGCGCGGACTGAAGATGATACTCGAAAGAAGAATCGATCAGACCCTGACTCATAAGAGAGACAACGGTGATAAGGCTCCTATCGCGCAGCGATAACGCTTCCTCGCGGCTCCATACTTCACCGAAAAGCACGTCGTCATTGAGCTCTGCGAATTTTGGAGCGAACTCCCCTAGCTGATCACGGCCAGCTGTTTGCTTCACTGTCATTACTGCCTCCTATTTATCGCATCACGACCGAATTATTCCTGTTAGATCGAATACGCGGTCCGCACTTCCTTTCCATTAGTATCCTAAAATCATCCCTGCTCCATGTAAAATAACTATATTGAGATATTGGTATGCGATATGTGAATACATATCTCTGCTTTCAAACACAGAGTGCAGCTACAACACCCGCTTTGCGCTACAACTAGACGTTCCACCCCATCGATACTCATCTGTCAGATAAGGAGCCTCCCATGGAATTACGCGTTCTCGAATACTTCCTCGCGCTAAGCCAGGAAGGCAGCATTTCAGCCGCCGCCAAAACACTCAACGTTTCGCAACCTACTCTTTCACGCCAGCTCATCGATCTTGAGAACGAATTGGGCTGTATTTTGTTCGAGCGAGGAAAGCAAGGCATCACCTTAACCGAAGATGGCATGCTTTTACGGCGTCGAGCAGGAGAGATCTCCCAACTCGTACACACCACAGAATCGGAGCTTCAGTTATCCCATGACAATATCGCCGGCACCATACATATCGGATGCGGCGAAACGCAGGCTATGAAACTATTGACTCGAGTCATGAAAGACGTTCAAGAAAAATACCCCCAGGTCGTCTTCGACGTGGTGACCGATACGGCAGAGCACGTTGCTGAAAAGATCAACAAGGGACTGCTTGATTTCGGTCTCATGCTGCGCCGCACCAAAACAGAGGGTCTCGAATATCTGACTTTGCCGCATGAGGAGAAGACCATTGTGCTCCTCCCCAAAAACTCACCTCTTGCCGAAAAAGACGTGCTTACCCTCGATGACCTTATCGGAGTGCCCCTTCTCGTCCCCGCGACCCATCGAGAAAGCGGAATGCTTGGAGGCCTCGAGGGCAAAGATGAGGGCGGGGTGCTCTCCGTAGTCGCTCAATTCAATTTCGCGTACAACGCAGTTCAAATGGTCGAAGAAGGTCTTGGTGTCGCCGTAACGCTCGACAGCTTGACCAGCACCATGCAAAGCAGCCTACTCGTAACGCGCCCCCTTCAGCAGAGCATTTCCATTAATTCATATCTCGCCTGGAAACCATTCCAATTCCGCTCTAATGCCTGCAAGATATTCCTTGAGCGTGCACAGACCATGTTCGGTAACGTTTAGCAAAAAAATGTGCTGCGGCACCCTGAAGGCACTGCAGCACATTGGCAATACGATATGACCGATGATATTTAGTGTCGGAAATGGCGATGACCAGTGAACACCATTGCGATACCGTGTTCATCCGCCGCCTGGATCACTTCTTCATCGCGAACGGAACCACCCGGCTGAATGATAGCCTTCACGCCGTACTCCGCCAGCGTATCAACGTTATCACGGAAGGGGAAGAACGCATCCGATGCACATACCAGACCAGTCGCCTCGACACCCATGCGCTCACAGGCTTCATGAGCACGCCCGCAAGCGAGCTTTGCCGAGTCAACACGGTTCGGCTGACCGGGGCCCATGCCAATACCAGCATGATCCTTGGAAACCAAGATAGCATTCGACTTAACGCCCTTGCACACCTTCCAAGCGAACAACATCTCATGGAGCTGCTCGTCGGTCGGCTTCACCTTGGTAGGTACCGTGAATTCAGCTGGATCTTCGTTCACACGATCAACGCATTGAGCAAGCATGCCGCCATCAACGCTGCGGAACTCGATCGCAGAAGGTGCATCCACCCCACCGGTCTTCAATACGCGCAAGTTCTTCTTCTCCTGCAGCAGTTCAAGAGCACCTGCTTCATAGTCAGGAGCAATGATCACTTCAACGAACTGCTTGTTCTCGTTGATGTGCTCGATCATTTCCTTCGACACCGTCACATTGGCAGCAATGATTCCACCGAAAGCGCTCTTCGGGTCGCACGCGAATGCTTTGTCATACGCAGTTGCCACGTCGGCCGCTACCGCGGAACCACAAGGGTTCTGATGCTTCAAAATGACTACCGCAGGCTCATCGAATTCACGAGCGAGCGACCAGCAAGCATCAGTATCAAGGATATTGTTATAGGACAGTTCCTTGCCGTTGAGCTGTTCGGCATTCACCAATGAATGATCAGTGGCGAATTCGGGCATACGATAGAACACAGCTGTCTGATGAGGATTCTCGCCATAACGCAGGTCCTGCTGCTTTGTCAAATGAAGATCGCATTCTGCGGGAGGCTCAGTAGACCAATCACTTGAAGCGGTTCCTTCAAGCTGAGCGCCTAACCAAGAAGCAATAGCGCCATCATAGGCATTTGTGGTCTGGAATACACGCAACGCAAGCTTAGTACGCGTTGCCAAAGTGGTAGCACCATCGTTGGTCTTCATTTCGGCCAAGATATCGTCATACGATGCCGGATCGGTAACTACTGCGACACTCGCGAAGTTCTTTGCAGCAGAACGAAGCATAGAAGGACCACCGATATCGATGTTCTCGATGCACGTACCAAAATCAGCACCCGACTCCACGGTTTTCTCGAACGCATACAGGTTAACGACGACCATATCGATCATTTCAATGCCGTGCTCCGCAGCCTGAGCCATGTGCTGTTCGTTGTCACGCTTCGCCAGCAAGCCGCCATGCACCACTGGATGTAAGGTCTTAACGCGCCCATCCATCATTTCGGGGAACTGGGTAACCTCATCAATAGGGGTGACCGGAATGCCCGCCTCCGCGATAACGCGAGCCGTACCTCCCGTTGAAATGATTTGAGCACCGAAGTTTTCGGACAAAGCGCGGGCAAATTCAACAACACCCGTCTTATCCGTTACCGACATGAGCACTCGTTTGACTTTAGGATCAGACACCTGCTACCGCCTTTCCTCATTGGACGAATTACCTTTAGGATACCAGCGCATCAAAACACCCTTCGCATGAAATCCGTTTCGTGCGCAAGATTCTTTCAGTTGGAGATATGAACCGTTCTCGTTTTTTCATCAATATGCACACGACGCTGAGCGATCAAAGATACCACTTCGGGATACAATTCATGCTCTGCTTCATGAATGCGCGCTTCGAGCGTATCGAACGTATCGTCTTCGCGGATCTCAACAGCACGCTGCGCGATGATAGGGCCTTTATCGTAATCTTCATTAGCGAAATGCACGGTAATGCCCGTTACCTTCGCTCCGAAGTTGAATGCATCTTCGATAGCGTGCGCGCCCTTGAACGAGGGAAGCAATGCCGGATGCAAATTCACTACTCTATCAGGAAATGCGTTCAGAACCTCTTCGGTCACTTTGCGCATGTACCCGGCCATGATGACGTATTCCGCGCCCGCCTCTAATAAGATATCAGCAATGCGCTGGTTCGCCTCATGCGTATCGCTATACACCTCACGATTGAGCGCCACCGTAGGAATACCCGCTTTCGCTGCTCGCTCAAGACCATACGCATCGGGACGCGAGGAAATGACCGTGACGATCTGCGCCGCAAGGCTTCCCTCAGCAATACGATCGATCAGAGCCTGAAGGTTCGAACCACTTCCGCTAATGAGCACTCCGATCTTCAAGGGCATCGTGGCTTGTTCGACCATGCATTTCTCCTATCTTCCCAAGCAGCGACATCGCTCAAACGACCATCGAACGTATTCGCTCGCGCTGCTTCTCACAACAAGATATAAGCCTTAAAACAACGAACAGCGCAACAGATCACCCCATTGCACTGTTCGTCCCCTATAAACCAACTGCGGGTTTACCGCCGTTCTCTTCGCTGGATGCTATTCTTCGGAATCCAACATGCAGTGAGCGAACAGCTGGTCCTTATCCACGTAAGCCACCTCGCCCGAACCAGGAACTATGCGTCCTACAACGCCCGCTTCTTCACCCTCTGCCTCCAGAATGGAAAGCACTTCGTCCACCTTGTTCGGGGCAACTACCAACACCATACCAAGACCCATGTTGAAGGTCTTCAGGGCCTCCGACTCATCCAAATGAGCAGCACGGCACACGAACGGAATGATAGGTGGCATACCCCACGTGCCCACTTGCACTTCCGCGTCAACCGTATCGGGCAGTGCGCGGTTCAGGTTCTCAGTGATACCGCCACCGGTAATGTGAGCGAGCGAACGAACAGCACCTGGCAGCTGACGTAATACTGCGCGGACCGGCTTAACGTAAATACGCGTAGGCTCAAGAAGCGCATCGAGCACGCTTTGACCACCCAAAGAATCCTGAGGCATGCGCAATTCGTAGAGCGTCTTTCCATCGGTCACGACCTTGCGTACCAGCGAATACCCATTGGAGTGGATACCCGAAGAAGCCAAGCCGATCAGAACGTCGCCCTCTTGGACCTTTGAAGGATCAAGCATCTCGGGGCGATCGACCACGCCAACGCAAAAGCCTGACAGGTCGTACTCATTCGGATCCATAACGCCAGGATGCTCGGCCATTTCGCCGCCAACAAGAGCACATCCACTCATCTGACAGCCATCTGCAATGCCGGAAACGATCTCTGAGACCGCCTCGCTCTTTAGCTTGCCGATGGCGATATAATCGAGGAAGAACAGGGGCTCTGCGCCTGTTGCGAGGATGTCATTCACGCACATGGCAACTAGGTCGACACCAACGGTATCGTGCTTGTTGGCCAGTTTGGCGAGCTGGATCTTCGTTCCAACTCCATCGGTGCCAGAAACCAAAATCGGATCAGCCATCTGCTTAGCTACTTTAATGGAGAACAACCCACCAAAACCACCGATATCACCGCGCACTTCATCGCGATAGGTGCGATGCACGGCATCTTTGATAGCATCCACTGCACGGGCGCCCTCAGCGGTATCAACTCCCGCCTCAGCGTATGTCGTAGCAGCACCCTGGGCGGTCCAACTTGGCCACTTAGTGCTGGCATCATCTAAAGCATTGACCTTTACGCGATCAGTCATAGTATCTCCTGGAACTCATTCCCTTACCTTTGAAGGCATTTCCTACTTGCGTATTATTTCAAAGATTCGCCCGTAGGCAAAAAACTTTTCGCTTTCATAGTATCAGGAATCGCCACGGGATAATCGCCCGTAAAGCAAGCGTCGCAAAAACCGGCATGTTCGCACGAAACCGATGAGTGCAATCCTTCCACTGAAATGAACGCCAACGAATCGCACCCTATGAACTCGCACATTTCCTGATTCGTCATGTTCGCTGCAATCAATTGATCTTGTGTATCGGTGTCGATACCGTAGAAACAAGGCCACCGCACTTCCGGAGAAACAATACGCAAATGAACCTCCGTTGCTCCGGCACTACGCAACATGCTCACCAGTTTTTTCGACGTATTGCCGCGAACAATGGAATCATCAATGACCACTAAACGCTGCCCTGCGATGATAGAGGAGAGCGGATTGAGCTTGATGCGGATTCCCATTTGGCGCATTTCATCGGTCGGCTCAATGAAGGTCCTACCCACATAGCGGTTCTTCACGATCGCATTGCTGTATGGAATGCCGCTCTCAAGCGAAAAACCCATAGCGGAAGGCAAGCCCGAGTCAGGGACCCCTACGACCAGATCGGCATCGACCGGCGCTTCACGTGCCAATATGCGACCCATCTCGCGACGCGCGACATATACGCTTTGACCATCCATCACCGAATCAGGACGAGCGAAATACACATACTCGAACAAACAACTTGCACGTCTTTGCGGCTCAACGCCCATTTCGCTCAGAATTCCTTCGGAGCTAAAACGTACGATCTCACCTGGTGCCACCTCACGAACGTAGGTCGCCCCCACAATATCAAGACCGCACGTCTCTGATGCCACGACCCAACCGCGACCATTGGGGAGCTCACCAATAACAAGCGGACGAATACCGTTCGGATCTCGGAACGCATAAAGCGAATCAGGACTCGCGAGCACCATAGCGTATGCGCCTTCGATCATGCTCATGGCAGAACGAATGCCATCACGCAGCGAATGCGTCGCTTTCGTCACTTCGCCGATGATCTTCGCCGCCGCTTCAGAATCGGTTCCCGCACGAAGATGGATCCCACGATCGACCAATTTCGCCTTAAGCGCATTGGTATTGACTAACGTACCATTGTGGGCAAGCGCAATAAGTACCTCATCAATGGAAGAGATATGGGGCTGAGCTGCTTCCCAGGATTCTATGCCTCCACTGGTCGAATAACGCACATGGCCAATAGCCAGATCACCCTTCAGCGCTGCTAGAGAGCTCTCATTAAAAACCTGTGTTACCAGTCCTAGATCCTTAGACGCCAAAATTGTAGCGCCATCACCTACTGCAATACCGGCGGATTCCTGACCTCGATGTTGAAGCGCCTGCAAGCCAAAGCAGGTCATGCGAGCTACATCTTCTCCGGGGGCAAAAATACCGAAGACGCCACATTCTTCTTCTAATCTATCAGGGCGTTCTCCCGGAAAAATCGATGTGCTCATTTATGCTGCCTCCTCATATTGGCTACCCATTTCTGCACTCTGATCGGACGACAGGCCAGTTGTTCCCTCAGTGGAAGATGACACATATGGATCATTGGCCACCGTTGTCTCCACCACAGCTGCGAACAGCACTGCTCGTCCGTCACTTTGCGAATACTCACAGGTAGAAAGAAGCATCGATTGCTTAATAGAATCGGCGCTCAGAACCTCTCCCGCCTGATGTACCACACTTCTATCTAACTTATCTTGTATATATGTCTGATATGTTTCGTCATTAGAAAAGGAGGTCTGAACCAGCGCATCAGATCCGGTCGTCTTGATGAGTGCAAATGATTTCAGGCGATAGTTGCCCGACGGAGTAAGTACATATATATCGCGATGCGCATTGAACTGCTCATCATTCATCCAGTCCGACAAGGCAGCGAACATAGAACCATCGTTCATGTGATGGCCGTAAAGAGCATTATTGCGATCCGAAAAACCGCTTGCGTTCTTCGAATCCAAGAAGATCGTACCAGCTGAAGCAGCCCACCCCGTCGATCCATCAAATGATTTATGCAGGTATTCCTCATTGTCATCGCCTTGCACAATGGGATAGTTGATCGGCGTATCAGGCACATAGACCCACCCGACAATATCGGGGTTGATCGCTTGAAGTGCCGCCCAGTCAACCGACAGGTCGGACAAACTCAGGTTCTCGCCATCCTGCACGCTCGCATATTGTTCAAGATCGTCATACGCGCGTTGTTGGGAAACGTACTGGAACACGATCGCCCCCAGTGCGATCAGGGCAGCGATCAATACGACAAGCGACACGACCAGCACTACACGCCAAGGATCCTTTTTTCCGCGCTGTGCCTTACGTGAGTATTCGGCCATTCTCGGCGTATTCGACCGTGAAGCACCCGATCGAGAAACCTCATGGATCGGCCGAGGATGCTCGACCCGGGGAGCAGACGGCTGGTAAGCACCATGAGCTGGCCGAGACCGCTCTGGTCGGGAAGCTTTTCGAGGATCTGAAGAGGGCGCTGCGTGAGCCACATGCTTTCCCTTGTTGTACTTTCGTGCCATATATCACCTTACGTCGTTATCTGACCAAGAACATAATGTATCACCATTGAAATGCCGGCGCGGTACAGCACCTGGCTCTTTAACGAAACTCAACAAAAAACGAGCATCTTCCAAGGCCACCACCGCCTCGAAAGATGCTCGAAGATCCTCGCTATGCGCAACACGGCACATGGCTTGTGCTATAAGCCATCATCACATCTCACTTAAACGTTGCTCAATGGCTTCATTGATGATGCGCAACGCTTTCACGCGCGCATAATACTTATCATCGCTTTCCAAAATGATCCAGGGTGCGTTGCGAGTAGACGTTAAACGGAACATATCCTCTACCGCAGCCCGATACTGAGGATACTTATCACGATTTCGCCAATCTTCCGCAGTGATCTTCCAGCGTTTTTCGGGATTCATTTCACGCGCCTCAAAACGCTCAAGCTGCGTTTCGGGAGAAACGTCAACCCAGAACTTCAGCAAAATCGCACCCCATTCGGTCATATCGCGCTCAAATTCATTTATCTCTTCATATGCACGCGACCACTGCGCTGTACTTGCAAATCCTTCAACGCGCTCAACCAGAACACGCCCATACCAGCTACGATCATAGATACCCACATGTCCGGCTTTGGGCAAGCGCGTCCAGTAGCGCCACAGATGCGGACGCATCAGCTCAGGTTTCGTCGGTGCCGGACTTGGGAAGATGGTATAAGAACGCGCATCAAGTGCCTGGGCAACACGCTTGATACTGCCACCCTTTCCCGCAGCATCCCAACCCTCATACATGATCATCATCGGTACACGGCGAATGTACATCTCCAGCTCAATGCGACGCAATCGCTTCTGCTCGGCCTTAAGCTGTTGTTTATAATCAGGACGACTAAGCGCTAGCGTATGATCGACTTCATCAAGACTAGGAATATGCTCACTTGGGGCAAATCGGGTCATAGTCGGTGCATGAACGCTCGCCCACTCAGCCTCTTTTTCAGCCTGCTCGCGCAAAAGCCGATTCTCTTCTTCGCTGCGTGTTCGCTCGTCACCCCGCTCTTGAATTGCACCTCCCGCAGAATTCGCCTGAGCTTTCTTTTCCGCTTCAAGGACCAGCGCGTCAGGCTGTTTCGAGAGCTCTTTTTCAAGCGCCGTTATCAACGCCTGCACAACGCTTAAATTCACACGTCGATGATCCTCCGCATCAAGCAGGATCCAGGGAGCTACCCTAAAATTCGAATTGTCCAGCATATCGTCGTACACGTCGTAGGTCTGATCATAATATTCAAGTTGACGCAGATCTTTGCGCGATACACGCCACTTTGTCACAGGATCGCTATATAGGCTAGCCAAACGCTTACGTTGGGTTTGCTCGCTAATATGCAAAAAGAACTTGATGACCAGATAGCCATCGTTTCGCAGCTGCGTTTCAAAATCCTCGAACGACTTGACAGCGGCCTGAGAGCGCTCCTTAATTATTGCGCGACCCTTCCTAGGTGCCTTCCCTTTCTTCGGTAAGATATTAATGATGTGCTGAGCAGCGACCGAGTACCACCCTCGATCATAAAAGGTCATACTGCCTCGTGGACCAAGCGCTTTCCAGAACTGCTGCATGAAAGGGAAATAGCCTGCTGCGCCGAAATCATCATCAAGAACCAGCGCGGCTTCTTCCTCGTCGAAATCTTCCGTAACATGCACTGACGTATCGCGAGCATCAAGATGGTAGATCAGGTCGGAAATTCGACTTCCCTTTCCGGCGCCTTTCCACCCTTCGAACAAAACAACCACGCCGACTTCCTGCTTTTTCGCTTCCTGCTGAAGCACAACAAGTCGATTCATCAGTTCCTTAAAACGGACCTTGTATTCAACTTTGCTGATTTTTTGCTTCCCCATTTGAACATGCTCGAGCATACGATCCCCCTCACTCACCTCGCACCACGAAACACCTCGTAAAGTTTTGTTAAAAATCCCCTTGATGGTGCAAGCAACTTTATACAGCGCCACCTGCCTATATAACATTCAATGGCGCAAAATGGACCCTATTCGATGCTACCCCACTTTGCCCTTGTCGGATATAGTTAAATCTAATTTACGAGCGCTCTGCCCGTATTTTTCGAACAAATAGCTTTCATCTGTTTCAAGGAGAACGAACCTATGGCCCGCTATGGCATTATCGATCTTGGCTCCAATACGATCCGCCTTTGCATTTACGAAGTTGAATCCGCCCCCCGAAAACCCCTCCAGAAAAAGGACATCAGCACTTTACTCAACTACAAGATAATGGCCGGCCTTGCCTCGCACATCAAAGATGGAGCCATGACCAAGCAAGGTATTCAGCGCGCCATCAAGACCATCAATGCTCACCTGCGCAGGGCCTCTCATTTTTCATGCGAACGCATCGACATCTTTGCCACCGCGGTACTGCGCAACTGCACTAATTCCCGCGAAGCTACCGCAGCGATCGAAGCGGGAACCAAAACGCGGATCGCCATTCTCTCAAACGAAGAAGAAGCTCATTTAGGTTTTTTGGGCGCCTGCATCGATAGATATATGGAAGCAGGCACGATGGTAGATATCGGCGGCGGCTCGACCGAACTCACACATATCAACGGCGGCCTCGATCTGGACAAGATCAGCATTCCCCAAGGGTCCCTCTCTTCGTTCTCCACGTATGTTAAAGAGCTCTTACCTACCTCAAAAGAGCGAGAAGCCATCGCGAAGAACTTCCGCTCTCTCGCCACAAAGCACGACGCGGATATATTCACCGCACCCCAGCTCTTCGGCATCGGCGGCTCCATCCGCTCTGCAGCAAAAATATATGGCGACCTTTGCAACGATGGCGAGCGCTTCGAATACCTCACACCTGAACACCTTGATGCCATTTTGGCACTTTACGAAAAAGATCCCGGCCTTTTCGTTCACGAAGCCCTGCGAACCGTACCCGATCGTATCCATACCTTCATCCCTGGATGCATCATTATCCGCGAAGTGTTCTCGCTCTACAAAGCTCAGCGCCTTGACATTTTGAAGTTCGGAGTTCGTGAGGGATACCTCGCAGAACGCGTACTGGTCAAACCAGTGAGCACGAACTCATAAATAACCACCGACCCGAGCTTGACTTGCACGATCGTTTTCAGCCACGTACTATCACGTGCTCGTCCGACCGAAATACCCGAAAGAGATCCGCAAGAAGACCCTGTTCACTTACAGAAAACCGTTACAATAGAAGCGGGTGGAACGTCATCTTCGGTCCACTACGAGGGGAACACAAACAAGGAGATCTGTTAATCATGGAAACTAAGCCGAAAAACGAACGGACCGCCACGTCTATAGCAAGCGAATCGAAGAAATCTGGCAGGCCCTACGTTCTTCCTTATATGCAGAACCGCGAACTTTCATGGTTGAATTTCAACAAACGCGTTCTCGATCAAGGCGAAGACCACAACGTACCCCTACTCGAGCGCCTTACGTTCGTATCCATCTTCTCAAGCAACCTGCAAGAGTTCTTCATGGTACGCGTCGGTAGCTTGACCGATTTGTCGCTCGTCAAGAAAGAACTGCGCGACAACAAAACGCAAATGACACCTGATGAGCAACTGCGCGCCATCTACGAACGCTGCCACGAACTGTATCCTGAACAGGAACGCATTTTCAATCAGCTGATCGAAAAGCTCGCCGAACGTGGCATTCGCCAGTTAGGTCCAAAGGATCTCAATAAAGAACAGGCCGCATATCTACACGAGTATCTCGATTCAAAAGTCGTCCCCTATCTTTCGCCCCAGATCATCAATTCACGTCATCCTTTCCCTCATCTGGAAAACGGTGCGCTCTATGTTCTGCTGCGCCTAGACGAAGAGGGCAATCGGGAAAAAGCAAAGAACAGCGACAAGAAAAAAGAGAAGAACCTTGGTGCAGACGATGCTACCTTCGGCTTGATTCCTCTTCCCCGCCAGGCCAAGAGAGTCATTCCCCTTCCTGGAGATGGAACGCAATTCATCCTACTGGAAAACGCGCTGAAGACCATCGTGGATGAAATATTCTCAATGTACACCACTAAGCGAGCAAGCGTTATCTGCGTTACCCGCAATGCCGACATCGACCCCAACGATGGCACAGAAGAAATGGATTACGATTATCGCGAGCACATGAAGCGCATATTGAAGAAGCGCTCCCGTTTGGCTCCCGTCCGCCTTGAAACGGACACTCCCCTGTCACCCGTGACGGAGAAGTTCCTACTGAAACGCCTGGAGCTAAAACCCTGCCAGGTATATGTCACCAGCGTACCACTTGATATGGGATACGCCTGGGGCTTGGCCAGCATGGTCGACCAAGATGTCGCCAAGAAGATAACCAACGAATCCTTCACCCCATCATGGCCTGCGTGCTTCGATCGCAACCGCTCTATTATGGAGCAGGTCTGCGAAAAAGACGCTTTGCTCATGTACCCCTACGAAAGCATGGATCCGTTCGTAAATCTGTTGCGTGAAGCCGCGAATGATCCTTCGGTCATTTCAATCAAAATCACCCTCTACCGCCTCGCAAGCCAGTCTCATTTGGCAGAAGCGCTCCTCAGTGCAGCAGAGAACGGCAAAGAAGTCACCGCGCTCTTCGAACTGCGTGCTCGCTTCGATGAATCGAACAACATTGAATGGTCTCAGCGCTTTGAGCAGGCGGGCGCGAACGTCATCTACGGCTTCCATGACTTCAAGGTCCACTCGAAGATCTGCACCATCACCCGCCATACCGACAAGGGCATCCAGCATATTACCCAGCTGGGCACGGGTAACTATAACGAGAAAACGTCCAAGCTATACACGGACTTTTCGTTCATTACGACCGATGAGGAAATCGGCAAAGATGCCGCGGAGTTCTTCCGCAACATGGGTCTGGAGAACGCTTCTGACAGCTACCGAAAGCTTTCCGTAGCACCCCTGCAGATCAAGCCCATGATCCTCGATAAGATCGACGAGCAGATCGAGCTCGCTCGCGCAGGCAAGCCCAACGGCTTGATGTTCAAAACGAATTCGATAACCGACAAAGGCATTATCGACAAAATCGCCGAAGCATCTCAAGCAGGAGTCCATTCCACCCTGTTGGTTCGCGGTATCTCGTGCATAGTCCCTGGCATTAAGGGATACACCGAAAACGTCGAGGTCGTATCTATCGTCGGCCGTCTTCTCGAACATAGCCGCATTTACGGATTTGGTCCTCGCGAAGATCGTGAGATCTACTTATCGAGCGCCGACCTCATGACTCGTAACATGGAAAAGCGCGTCGAAATAGCCTGGCCTATCACTACGCCTGAATTGAAAGATCGCGTGAACGAATACCTCGATGTTTCTCTTTCTGACACCACTAAACTACGAATGCTCAAGAACGATCTTGAGTTCACGCCACTTGAGTTCTTCTCAGCCGATGGCCCTGATGGTACCCCTGAATCGTTTGATTCCCAGGCATACCTGATTGAAAAGGCCCGCTCGGATTACGAAGCATCTGTTCGCGAACGCGAAGAGCAGGCGAACCTTAGAAGCGCCACCGCACGCATGCAACGCATGCGTGATCGCGAAGTACTGTCGCCCGTCACCACGGAAAGCAACGAGACCGTCTCCGGCGTTCCGCTTTCCAAGATCGATATCCCAGAGGAGCAGACCGCCCTCATCGAAGAACAGGGCGCGGAAACTTCCCATATCGAATCAACCTCGGTAGACAACACCGCTGCATATGATGACGCTAATACGACCATTGCTGAAGAAGCGCCCTCCGAGGCTTCTGCTACTACCACCGACGATACCGTTGATGCACCAGTCTCCACGGACAATGCTACCGCGCAAGCTTCTATTGGCGGCATAGAAGAACTCGAGCCTGGCGTCGCTGGTCCCTCTATGGACGCGCATGCTGCACCTTCATCAGAGACGTCCGGCGTCCACACCCCCGCAGCTACTCAACAGACCGAAGAACCCGCAGCTGTCAATGGACAGAGCCCCATCGAACCCATCGAAGTGCTTCCTCCAAAGCAGAACGAACAGGCAGGCACAGCGATTCAGCTCGTCCCCAAGAAACCTACCCTGTGGACCCGTATCAAGTTCCTATTCACAGGCAAGCTCTGATCGATACAGACACATATGCTCACCGTCCAATGGTGCGCCATACCGAACCAGCGAACCCCGACACTATCCCGTCGGGGTTCGCTTTTTTTCGCCCGATGACCACCCCTTGCTCTTCCCTCCTTTAATAAAACCCCTCCAGCAGGCAACCTAAGAGCTTGCCATCCACCCCTCATTTTGAACACGTTCAATAACAAATGAAAATACATACATTTTGCGGAACAATATGAGTCGAACGAAAAAACGCCCTCTTGACCATTTTTCACACGAACACCAAAGCCGTTGCGATCTTGTTCCCCATCAGCAGAATCGCACTTTGATCCTCCTTGAATGGCTCCGACTCATACAGCAAGGTGAACCTCGAACAACGCAGCACGACCTATAACAAAGAAGATTCATTAGAAATTGCTTAAGAATTCCCGCTGAAGGCCTGTGCTATATTCTCTAGAACTACAGGGGGTTCAAAAGAGGGGGTATCGCAGATGAATATCTCTCAGCTAAGGTATTTCATCACGGTAGCAAGAATGGAGCATTACAGTCACGCATCTTCTGTGCTCTACATAACTCAGCCAGCTTTATCTAACTCGGTCAAAAGACTCGAACAGGAAGTTGGCTTCCCCTTATTCAAGAGCATTGGCAGAAACGTAGCGCTCACTCCCGAAGGAAAGATCTTTTACGAGCACGTTCTCGAATCGCTCGAGACCCTAAATTCAGGCATCGTGGCAGCGCAAGAATGTCACGCGGGACACAGGCAGACGATCCGCGTCGGATCGGTCGCCTCATTGATGAGGGGGCAGCTCTCTTCATTGTTGAGCAATTACATTCAAGTCACTGACGACAATATCGAATTCGATATCTCTCTTCACGGCTCAACGAAAGAGCTCCTCTCGAAGATCTCCGAAGGAGCCTATGATGCTGTTTTCTGCGGATATCCTGTCGGGGACCCATCACTAGACTGGATCCCCCTGTTCAGGCAAGATGCCGTAGTGATAGTCCACGAATCCCATCCTCTCGCCAACAGGGAAATGGTCTCCATTAAAGACATCAAACAGTATCCTCAGCTGTCCTACCGTCCGCCTTCGTATATGTACTATGCCTTTAAAAACATGTTCACCGAACAAGGGTTGAACCCCAAACTCGTCTTTGACGACGACGTCAGCGCACTTTCCGTCATTGCCGTTGCCGATGATTGCGTTGGAATCGCGATCGATTCTGCAAGAGACTGCTTGTGGGATTCAATAAGGATGATTCCCATAGAAGAGTTCCTAGAACCCTATCATTATGTGGGAATGGCCTTTATCGCCAAAAAAGTCCGTTCACCAGAAATGGATAGGTTCATCGAATATGCTCTAAATTATTCAAAAGAGAACATCCACGTCGAGGCGACAGAGCGCCGCTACTACCGATGACGCACAAAAAGAGCGGGTCACCCCGCTCTTTTTGATGATCCATAACGCTATGACGAACGATCAGAGCCGAACGACAGATCATCCAGATGCTTTGGCGCAATACCGTCGTAGCATCGGACATCGCCCTTCTCTACCATAGAACCTATCTCTTCTGCGCTATATCCGACATCTCTCATAACATCGAAGGTGTCATATCCAACGGGTTTCGCGCGCGAAATGACCGGATCCCCTAGGCTCCTCATTCGAATAGGAACAGTGGTTATCGCGTGCTCACCTATACTGTCATAGTGAATAGGACGAAGCATATCGTTCACATACGCCTCTTCATCCTCTAGGACGTCTTCCATGGTATTGCAAACCGCATAGGGAACATCGTTCTTGTCGAAAAGCTCTTCCCAATAAGCCCACTCCTGAGAAGCGAAGGCATCGGCCATCATCTGTATCACGGTCTGATTATCACCATTACCATTGATCGTTTCGCAATTCGTATAACGAGGATCGTCGGCGTATTCTTCAAGACCGATCAAACGCGCAACGAACGGGAACCACGAATCATACGTTCCGTAACAGATGAGGAACCAGACCCCATCTGAGGTCACATAGGAATTGTTCGTAGGGCAAGGAACGGCTTTCCGGCTTCGCGGATAGGCAGCCCCGAAAGGAGATGAGACCACGGGAACCTGCATGCCCCAAAGAGCCATATGGTGCAAGTTAACGGAAACGTAATCGCCTACACCTATTCTCTGCGCGCGCCAAACCGCGCTCATGAGCCCAAGCCCTAGGGCGATACACGAATTGAAGTCCCCGAAAGCAGCAGGCATGTTCCCTGGCTGGAAATGCTCGCCGGATTGAGGAATAGACATCAGCAAGCCTCCGCGTGCAGAATAGCACGTCGCATCGAAGCCCTTAGCATCTTTCATTGGGCCACGGTCTCCATACCCGCGCATCTGTCCATATACGAGCTTCGGATACCGCTCATGCAAGGTTTCGTAATCGTACCCGAGACGCTTCAAAGAAGGATTTCGTAAGCTCGTAACGAAAATATCAGCCCTCTCTAGAAGCTTTTCTATAAATTCTTTCCCTCCTTCAGATTTCATATCAACAGACAAGAACTTCTTGTTCGCATTACTCATATCGAACGCTGGATTATCTACGCCAAGCTCAGGCATACCGAATCCAACCCCATCACCTCGATGAAGATTGCCCTTGATCGTTTCGATCTTATAGACCGTAGCGCCCATTTCACCAAGCGCACGAGTGCAAGCGGGCATGGCGACATAGTCACCCAATTCAACAACGATCAATCCTTCCAAACCCTTCGGAAGCTGATCACCTACCCCGCAACAAGAAGTCTGAGAAACAATGTCCTCGCTCATGAAAATCCCCTATATCTGTTCGTTTTTATACTGTTTGACAAGTTGCCTGCCAGCAATGTGAACCATGATCTCGTCTGTACCTGCACCGAACCTATTGCCTCGACAGTCAGCCCATATTCGTCCAACGCGAGATTCTCCGGAATATCCAATACCACCCATGATCTGCAATGCATCATCGGCCACTTCGAATGCGCTCCGAACAGCGAATCGCTTCATAAGGGCCGAGGTCGTTCTGACGGAAACGCCCTCATCGAGATCCCACAGAACGCGATAAACCCAATTGCGCGATGCCTGGATCTTCGTTTCCATGTCCGTCAGTTTTTCCTGGATAAGCTGGTAACTTCCGATGTTCTTAGCAAAGCACACCCGCTCAGAGGCATAGACAGCCGCCTCATCCATAGCCGCCTGTGCAAGACCAAGGCTCCAGCAAGCCACGTAGCATCTTTCGGTTTCCAGCCCCTTCATTAGGTCAATGAAACCTCCTCCTGGCTCACCGAGAACATCCTCTTCCATAGCACGCACATCGGATAACACGCACTTACTTACGGGAATGATCTGTTGGCCGATCTTCTCCATTGGCTCAAGTGCAACCCCTGCGCTATCACGCGGAATCAACCACATAGAGATCTTCGAATTGTCCCGCGAGGGATCTTCATCCTTTGCGAGAACAAGAATGTAGGGAGAAATCGAACCTTGCGCGAGAAACGTTTTCTCACCATTGATCAAGTAACTTCCGTCTGACTGCCTTGCAGAACAGGTCGTCATATTCATCGTGTCAGACCCCGCTTGTGGCTCTGAAATACCCAAACTGAACGGTGTTCGGCCAGTTCTGCGATACTCCTCTACAGCCCTTTCGATCTGGTCGCTTCTCCCGAACTGCGACAAATAGAACAAAGCCATAGAGCTGTTTATGAATGGCAAGGTAGCTGCTGAATATCGGCAAGCTGCTTCAATAGCAAGGCCAACACTGACCTTATCTGCATCTCTACCGCCGTATTCGCTCGGAAAACCCAGGAGACCATATCCCGAATCAACCCAGGCTTTGGTTGCTTCAACCGGGATATGAGCAGTTCTATACATTTCCCTAACCGCATTCTCGCTGAAGTACTCAGCGCAATACTGCTCTACCCCTCTGACAAGCTGCAGCTGCTCCTTGCTAAGCGAATAATCCATACGTCCCTCCTTTACTACTCGATACAACCATAGTTAAAGGTTAAAGACGGATCGTTTTGACCCTCAGCCTACTATGCGCCCCTTTTCGCAAGCATCAGAAACCAGATCTCATAACTGCCGTCTTTAAAGCGATCATAATTTATTGAAGATCTTTCATTCATTCCATCCCGAAAGCAAAATATGCTCCAAATGCGAATAGATCATGAATGCACGATTTCTCATCAATTTCCTCATCACATTGAACAGGGATTATTCAGAAGACAGCAAAACTTCTTAGCTTCTGTTATGAATAAAAAATTTTTCTTGAATAAAAAACCAGACATATACGGCCATACCATGATTCTCATATAGATGGATCAGGCCCTTCAGAATCGAGACTCAGCAAGCCTTGATCCGTCGTTGGCAATGAGCGAAAGCCTTGAAAGATCCCCTTGTTATCAGGTGCTACGAGCTCGCAAATACCAGGAGGAGGAAACATGAGTCAAGATCTTCAAAAGTCTTACCATGGCATTGCCGCACGACTCGACAGACTACCGATTGGCAAAGTGCAAAAGAAAACACTATTCATTTTGGGCGGTGTTATTTTCTGCGACTCGATCGACATGTCGATCGGTGGCCCCGTTATCGCCCAACTACTATCAACAGGTTGGTCGGATTCCAACCTGAACGCGATCTTCGTTTCGATCACGATGGTCGGCTACCTTTTCGGCGGCCTGATCTCAGGCGCTATCTCTGACGGTATCGGACGAAAGAAAGCAGCTCTCGCTTTATGCGCGCTCTTTTCCGTAGGATGTTTGGCTGGCGCAGCAGCACCGGATATGTATTTCCTTATCGGATGTCGTTTCATTATGGGTCTCGGCCTTGGTGGCGCATACCCATGCTGCTATTCGACGCTGTCAGAATTCACCCCACCCAAGAAGCGTGGACAATGGCAGGCCTATATCGCCCTCGTCGCCAATACCGGCACTCCCGTTGGCGCCTTCCTCTGTATGGTGATCATGCCAATGGTAGGTTGGCGTGCGATCTTCTTGTTTGCGGGCGTTCTTGGTCTCGTCTTCCTCGTGCTGGCGCTAAAGTTCGTCGACGAATCGCCTCGTTGGCTTGCCGTTAAAGGCCGAAACGACGAAGCGAATGCTCTCCTTGTTAAATACGAGAACCAAGCAACGGAAGCAGGAAAGACCCTCAAAGAGGTTCCGAACGAAGTTATTGAAAAGTCCGCTTCCAAGGAAGAGGTCAAGCAGCTCGGTTGGAGCTTCCTATTCAATAAGAAGATGCTCGGCCGTACGCTTTCTATGTGTTTCGCAATGTTTGCAATGAACGTTTGCGTATACACGGTAGTGACCTGGACCCCCTCGATCTTCGTATCTCGAGGATTCGATGTTGCCTACTCAACTGCCATGACCGCAGTAATGCAGGCAGGTATTCCTTGCGGCGTGTTCCTCATGAGCTGTCTCGTTGAGCACTTCGATCGAAAGAAATGGTTCTGCGTAACGCTGACCATCGTCGGATTTGCCGGACTTGCGTGGTCCCAGATCCCTGCAGACCAAACAATATTGATCATGGCAGTTGGATTCCTCCTTTGCATGATCACGTATGGCTGGTCGACCCACGCTTCCGCAGTGTTCCTTCCCGAGCCATTCCCGACCCAATGCCGAATCCGTGGCGCAGGATTATGCAACGCATTCGGCCGCTTAGGTGGCATCCTCAGTCCATACTGGATCGCGTTCTTCATCGCGCAGGGAAATGTGACTGCGGTCTATCTCTGCTCGGCCGGCATTGCCTTGTTCGCAGTTATTTTCATGGCGATCTTCGGATTTGAAACAAGAGGAAAAACGCTCGAAGAAATCAATGAAGGCGTGTTCGACGACTAGTTCGTTCTTATGCAAGCCATCCAACTCTAGCTAATGCGCTGAATCGAACACAGGACCGAGGTGGGGGCAAATCGCTCTCGCCTCGGTCCCCCCCCCACATGAGCAGCCCATCACCACCTCGATCGCTGCAAGCA
>JAXKBI010000004.1:0-3182 GCA_036553105.1 Eggerthellaceae bacterium | reverse complement strand
TTGCATGCCTGCTTGATTGCGCCGCAATTCTGATGGCCGAGTACCACCAAAAGGCGCACGCCGAGCACGTCCACCGCGTATTCCAAAGAGGCGATCACGGCATCGTCTATGACCTGCCCTGCCGTGCGCACGGTGAACAGATCGCCGATGCCTGCGTCGAAGATGATATCGGGGCTGACACGCGCATCAGAGCAGCTCAATACCGCCGCATCCGGCTCATGCGTGTCGATAGTCGCCTCGCGCGCTTCCACGCTGCGGTTCGGATGTTCCAGCTTGCCTTCCGCGAATCTGCGATTACCGGCCAGCATGCGGCTCCACACGCCGCTCGCGGTGCCTTCCACGTCGTTCTGGTTCACAAATGGTTCGTCCGTCATTGATTCCACCTCTTTGTCATTTCATCACAGGCTATGGTTCATCATAAACGGTGTTTCTGAAGTTGTTTCGATGGAATCGCCATCTAAGGCAGGGGCTGCGGATGTTTTCTTGGAGATAATCACGCAGCTATTCCTTGGCTCTGACGGTATCGTGCCGGACTCATCCAACCGAGCGACTGCCCCGGGTGCTAAATAGACGTGCAACGCCTTGTCTAGGTTTGGAAGTGTTCAGTTTCTAATTTAAGAAGGCGTTGCGCTTACAAGTTGAATCCGGGCTTTGCGTCACTTTAATTGTATTTATTTTATACTGATTATCGTTGTTCTCATAATTTTGTCGGCGAAGGTTTGTCCTTTGGTGTCCCATAAAGGCCAAAGAAACCCAATGAAACATGGCACGAAATCAACGCAGTGAGCTATCTCGCGTAAACCCATCCTTACTCCCGATATGGGCAGGTTGGAATATTGATCGACTACCTGCAGTCCTAGAAAATGATGCGACCAAGCTTGTCCGTTGCGCGTAGAACAGGCAGAAATCACGCAAACTATGATTATGGAGACGCAGTTAATCCAGATTCCCATGGTTCCATCTATGGAAGATCTCCCATATAAAACGCTGTTTATTAATTGTGATAGCAATGAAGTTGGCAATATTATGCGAAGAATATATGACGCTGCTCTGCGACACCATATTTTCCCCATTGACGGCCTCCTTGACGAACCCGGCCAGATTGGAAACAGTATAAGAAAAGGTTCAGTGTAATGCTGTAGTTCCCCTTCTAAGTTATTTCAATCTTATGTTTGATTCCATAAGAATAGGACAAAACGCCGGATAACGCGAGCGGGGAGGCCCGCGCTGTCAACGGCGTAGGCCTCCCCGTTCATCGAGCGGTCGGTCAGCCGAAGATCAGCCGGTGTTCTGCAGGCCTGCTGCGACACCCGACACGGTGCACAGGATCAGGTAGGTGTTACTGCAGTCTGCAGAAGATGAAAAGAATAAGAGCTAAAACAAGAAAGGCGGCACCGCTTATTCTCATTAAGGATGTGTATAGATTGCTCGGATCTCCTTTTTGAGTCCAGAGGAAATTGCTTATTTTCCAGAGTTGCCTTGGAAAAATAAGCATACATAATCCTAGCAGGGCAAGTGCTGTGAGATATATGTACTGCACTGTTCTCCTTATTTTAGGTAGTCGGAGATGCAAGGGTATGGTCCTTGTTTATTTATTCCGTTGCTTGAATCTTTGAAGAAATCGATACTCTCAAATGTAATCCCTTTATATTGCTTCACGGTAATTACTTTAAAATGAAGGTTAATTCTGTCTTCTTTCTTGTACTTGTTGGTGATATTTCCATTAAATTTCCATTCAATATATTCGTTGTCTAATAAAAAGAAGAGTGATGTATTGTTTTCATTGGGATTGAATTGAATTTTATCTATGGTATCTTCAAAAATAATATCATCTCCTGTATTGTAGTCGCGAAGATAATCGACTGATATACCACTTTTTTCGTCATAAAATTGATTGTTAAGTTGTTTGATGTCAAGGGTTGGGGCTTTTGTTGTTCTTGGTTGATCTGGGTTGGCGTTGTATCGGAACGTGGTGCCATCGTTAGCCAGGTAGTCGATTAGATTGGTGTTTGGGACGTCGATGATCGTTGGAAGACTTCTTCCATTGCCGTAATATTGGCGGTAATAACACTGCCAATTTTTCCCGCTGTCATCTTCGGTGAAACGAGCGTCCCATGTTCCGGTGCCATCGCTGCTTGATCTGGTGTATGAGACATACTGGTTTGTCCCTACTGTTTTATTGATAACCCTTTTGCCTGAGGTTGTGGACAAGGCTAGAACTATATTGGCTCCAAAATCGACGGGGTTAGCTCTATGCGCGTGCATTTCGAAGCTGGTCACACGGCTGGAGACTTGAGGGCGCATATAGAATTCGCCCCCATTGGTGCCATTGTTGAAAACAATGGAAGGTGAAACCATATAGGTGGAATATTGATCATTTGAACTTTGCCCATCGAGATTGACTACCCGGTCGATGACGTTATTGGCGACAATCCATCCAACCTGCCACCAATTTACAGCAAAGGCTGGAGTGGTCATAACTGTGCATAGGCAAACTGAGATAATTGTGGAGAATAAAAAAACTCTTCTGGATTTCATAATTTCCTCCATGTGAAAATTTAATCTCAATCGACAATGATTAAGATATTAAGAGTATTCTAATGGAAAATGAGTAGGGGTGCACTTTAGGGTGTGATTTTCTAGTGAAAATAGCAAAGGTTCTCTCTCGTGGAAGTTACAAACGAGGGCTTCGCTATGTGTCTGTGTTTCAGGAGTCATGCAGTTGTTACTGAATCATGAGTGGATTGAGGATAAGTATGCTAGTGCTGCATGTTAGGCGCTGAACAAAAACCTTCGAGTGCGGCGTCTTCCGTCAACAACACAACTCGTTCAGAAATACACCCAATATGGTCAAACAGTAAGACAGCGCTATGATGCGAACAATCTTCTTCCAAGACAGTTTGTCATGAAGGAAAGCCGTAACCAAAAGGGTTGTCATTGGGGTTATAAGCAGGACGAGAAAGAAATAGAGAAATGTGGACTAGGCTCAATCTGCCGAGAATATAAGTCTGACCGAACCAGTTGTATAAGCCCACGATGGCTGTCGGTGTCGCGGCGTGGGTAAACGCGGACAGGCGCCGGGTTACGTCGGATGATCGCGAGTCTGTTGCCCGGTCCAGTGTCCGGCTTGCCGTCTTCGTCATCCGTCCCAGCGCCGTCCGCGGGCGTGTGGTCCCCCTCGT
>JAXKBI010000003.1:0-2257 GCA_036553105.1 Eggerthellaceae bacterium | reverse complement strand
GGCTGACCCAGTTGAAATACAGATTCCCATCAAATCCAGTCGATGGAGCAGCATTTCGCCGGAGGCATTACGAAATGATATACTTACATTTCCTGGAATATGATCAACATCACCGTTACGAACAAAGTCAAGTTTGGAATTGGAAAGGACATTCAAGAATTTTTGCTCAATTTGAAGCAAATTCTCTTGATTCTGTTTCATTTCATGGCAGTTTTTCTTTAGAGCAGTAGCCATTCCAACAATGCTGGCAACATTTTCCGTTCCGGCTCTCATCCCAGATTCTTGAGCACCGCCATCCATAAATGGATGGTGAGATGTTCCGGATTTTATGAAAATAAAGCCTATTCCCTTAGGGCCATTAAATTTATGAGCAGATGCGGACAGCATATCAATGCCTAGGCTATTTACATCAACCGGAATGTGTCCAACAGCCTGAACTGCATCCGTATGAAACAGCGCACCGTATTTATGCGCAATGTTTGCAAGAGAAGCTATGGGCTCAATGCTCCCGATTTCATTATTGACAAGCATAATTGAAACCAACCGGGGTTTACAATCCATGGCAGCCTCTAAGGTTTCAGTTTGAACCGTTCCATGACAATTCACAGGAAGATATCGAACATTTACACCAAGATGCTCCATGGCCGCACAAGCATTTAGGATGGCATGGTGTTCAATTTGGCTAGTCAAGATAGGGCGTTTTAAAGAGCTACTTTTTATAGCCCAGTTATCACTTTCAGTGCCGCCGGATGTAAAATAGATTTCTTCGGGTTTTGCCCCAATGCAGTCAGCAATAGTTTCTCTTGCCCACTTCAAGGCAGTTCGTGGTTCTCTGGCAAAAGAATATGGCTGTGAGGCGTTTCCATACTGCTCAAGAAGAAATGGCTTCATTGCCTCAAAAGAATCCTGATCCAATGGGGTGGTCGCTGCATTATCAGCATAAATCATGAGTAAGCACCTTTGTTATTTGCAAACAATCTCAGGGATGCGCTTGCTTGGAACATCATATTCCTTGGCATCGATGATGCAGAGCTGTTTATAGATCGCAGAGCGCATTTCAATAGCGGGATTTAGACAATAGTCAATAAATTCCTGACGGTCAATATCATTTGGAGTTTGTACATGAGGAAACAGAAGTTTCAAAAACGCGGTACATAACCGCTTGATTGCGGTCATATGGCGTTTATCTGCGTTTGAAGGAAAATCAATCATAGCATCAACGACAGCTGAATATGTGAGATCATCTCGCAAGGCATGCATCACTTCGGCAAAATATTCCGTATTGATGGCCCAACCCTTGGCAATCATACCGGTTGTCATTCGAGGGATTTCCCATCCAGGAATAAAACCATGGAAACGATCCAATGTTGCAGATTCCCCGAACACTTCACTAATATTAGCAACCATATTTTTATTTGTGTCAAATCGGTCTGCATCAATATTTCCAAGAACAATTACACCTGCACCTGAAGACAACGAAGCATCAAAGCCTTTAATCTCGCCATATTCCATGTAGTGCTTGAGCGCCTGCTGAATTTGACCGGGTTGTTCAAATGTAATAGACTGAACTTCATCAAACCCCACAAAATCAAATCGTGTAAGAAGACCACCGGTCTTTTTCGCATTGTCGTAAATCAAGGATGCGCGAGATACAGTACCGCCACTAATAAGCCAACCACGCTTGCTTATTTTTTCAAACACGTAACTTTTTCCGGTGCCTTTTGGAGCAAGTTCAATCAGATTAACGCGTTTTTCAACGAATGGAAGAAGGCGACGAAGAAAATAAAGTTTTTTCCGTTCACTCACCTCACCATTCTCATCTAAGTACCCGTCGGGATTGTAGTCAATCGCTTCGATAATGACATCAATCCATTCATGAATAGAAAATTGGCTTCGTGCATCACGATAAAACTCAAGATCTATATCGTAAGGGCAGAATGGCTTGTAGCCAATCATTGTGATGAGACCTTTCGGTTTTGATGGAGTTCCATCCATCATCCAGCAGAGTGTTACGATGCCCCAATTTTCACTTTCCCGCAGCAAGGTGTTTTGCCATTTCTCAGCGACATCATAAGCTACAACACCACCTGCCCCACCGCGAGAGCCACCAAAATCAGGCAGTTCAAAGACTGTTTTTCCTGTTTTTACATCAACAGAGACTCGAACCCGAGCCAAAAATTGAACGGTGTCACCATTGACCATTTGAAATTTGTATTGCTCGAAATCTTCCCGACTCGGAATATAACGTTTGATATAT
>JAXKBI010000002.1:0-124442 GCA_036553105.1 Eggerthellaceae bacterium | reverse complement strand
GCACCCAACTGAACTCTTTTTTGGTCAGGCCGAATCTCATCCCGACAGTCACATCCTTTATCGAACAGCACCCCGCGCGGCGCCATCCGCCGCTTCCTGCACGCAGCGCCCCGCACAGCGACCAACTCACGCGCAGCACCCGCACGTCGGCCACGTTACAAAACATGATGTTTACAATCCGTCTCTTGATTGAAAACCCAAAGAGACGCATCATGAACGCAGAACAGTATACGCACGCTCACCAATATCTCATCTAAAATTTCTGTTAAGAATTGGAGACGTCATGCCTTCTCTTATTACTCATGATCGCTTCGGCCGCGAGGTCCTTGCTTCGCAAGCTGCTCCTTTCGTCGTCAGCACTGACGAACGAAATGCTTTTCTTTTGGGCAACCAAGGTCCTGACCCGCTTTTTTACTGTGTCGCATCCCCTTCATTGTTCTCATGTAATGCGCTCGGTAGCCTGATGCACGACAAAGACCCTTCGCTACTGATGCAAGCGATCTCCAACACTATATCCCAAGCGCCCGAGCATGCTCGATCAGTAACACGCGCCTATGTCGCGGGGTTCCTTTGCCACTACTTGCTCGACCGCGCTGCGCATCCTCTTATTTACGCGCAACAATTCGCCCTCTGCAATGCGGGCATTGAGGGATTGAACGAAAAAGACGGTTCGGAAGTGCATGCTCTCATCGAAGCCGAACTCGACGAAATGATGCTCTATATTCACACCGAACGGACGATTGTGGACTTTGTGCCGCATAAAGAGCTTCTTCATGCGAGCGACCAAACACTGGCGGTCATTTCCCTGACCTTCGTTTCCGCACTGTGGGAAACATACGAGCACATCGTTCCCGCGAGCCTCTTTCGCAAGAGCGTACACAATTTTCGCCACATCCAGCATGCGTTTTATTCCGCCCATGGTACAAAACGAGCTGCCCTAGGAGCTATCGAGCGTACCTTCAGGCGCCACTCTTTCACCCAGGCAATGAGTCATCGCAACATCGCCCTGACTGAAAGCGTCTTCGACAATCACGAGCACCGCGTGTGGGAGAACCCTTTCACCAACGCCGTGAGCACCGAGAGTTTTTTCGATCTATTCGCTCGCGCGCTCGAAGAAGCTGCCATCTGGATCCCACGCATCACCGCAGATGACTTCTCTCTCGAAGAAGCTCGTCAGCTGACCCGCGGCCTGAACTTCTCCGGAAAACCCGTCGAGGCCGAACGAGACTAAGAGCGACCGCGGCGGTTGCGGCGATCGAAGTGGTCGCGGCAGCTACGTCGGTTGCGGCGTTCGCGGCAGTCGCGGCGGTTGCGGCGGTTGCGTCAAGTTTGCCGAACGCTGCCTTTTGAGGCCAGGGTACCGCCCCTCCTTCTGAGTGGGGTTTTCATGTGGTCTCCGACTCCCTTCGGACGCAGCATCCAGCTTCTGGACACGGTTCCCGATTTCCCTCGGGGCGCTGCGCCTTGAAGTGCACCTTCCTTCGGGGCGCGGCCGGCTTCCTTTAAGGTGAGGTTTTCGGCCTCCCTCGAGGCGTTGCCTCTTCGGGAAATCCATCGCAATTGCAGGGATCAAAGGTGTAACGATCCGCACGAAACCACCTTGCGCAGAAATCGACTCCTCTTTTGGCAATTTTTTTCGGTTTTCGACGATTCCATTCACTGAGCCGTCTTGCAATAGGCTAGTTAATCTACATATCTACCAATTATGTTGATTAACTTCGAAGAAATCCCAAAGAGCACCGCAGGCAGTCGTCGAAAACCGAAAAAAAAATTGCCAAAACCGGCCGAAAAACTTGCGCAACGAACTTACCGCCCGCGATGCAGCACAAAACGAAGGCATATCTCTCAAGAAACGAGGCATTCGAAGGCGGCAAGCACGCAAGGCCCGAGGGCGACAAGCACACGCAAGGGCCACTCGACATCAACGAGCGGCAGAGCGCCCACTCGAAAAGACTCCACACGCATGAAGCAGCCGAAAATGTTTGAAATATGAGGTTCGCTTCAGATTCCTTTCAACTTTATTTGTAATCGAGACCCTTACCATCAAAGAATGAAATTCCTACTTGGACATAACACTGCTCTGAACTATTGGCGTCTCCACGATCGCAACGAAACCCAACGAAAAACGCGAGCCACGGACGCTTTTACACATCCGCCGAACAAAGCAGCCCTTGATGCCCTTCCGAAAAACTCAGGACCCATCCACTTCATTGTCACCGATAAGAAAGCCTGTCGAAGAAGCGAAGAGGTCATCTGTCACCTATCAAGCAACCTACCTCGTAATTCTTTTTTGATGATCAGGAGAGGAATCTATGTCAGCGCACCTGAAGCCTGCTTTCTGCAATTGGCAGCAGAAAGCTCTTTTGTCAAGTTGCTCAAAATGGGCTTTGAACTTTGCGGTACCTATTCAATATACGACGATCGGCTTATCCGCAGAGAACCCCGAATGAGCACTGGTTCACTTTGCGAATACCTTTCCCATGCCACTGGTTGCAAAGGCGCAAAAAGAGCGGCGCTCGCAGCAAAGCACCTTGCCGACAACTCGGCATCACCCATGGAAACGGCCCTCACCGTTCTACTCTGTCTTCCACCCTACCGAGGAGGCTACGGGCTTCCTCGGCCTCACCTCGACTACCCCATAAGGCAAGAACGCATCATCCGCTATTGCGACCTTTGCTGGCCAGAAAGCAAACTTGCGCTTGAATACGACAGCGACGCTCACCACGCAAGCCCCCACAAGCTAAATGAAGATTCTTTTAGGCGAATTCAAATTGAGACGACCGATATGCATGTGATCTCCGTCACTAAGACCCAATTATTCGACCCGAATTCCTTCGAACAGCTCGCTCATGTCGTCGGTCGATATCTTGGCAAGCGCATACGAACGAACCAACGGAGCCATCTGGCTCAACAAATGAAGCTGCGCAAAGAGCTTTTTTCTCGTTGATGCGGTGCGCAGTTCCGTCGGTCCAAGAGTGGCGAACAAGCTGCTCGACAGGCAACGCATCCGCAGTGAGTATGCAAGGTAGAGCGACCCTGACTGAGTGGCCGATGAGACAAAGCGACCCTGACCGAATAGCGGACGACGGGCTGCCGCCAATTGAGCGGCAAAAAATGCACCGTCGCAATCAAGTGCGGACTATTCGCTGTAATAATCCAAAGAACGGCTGGGAACAGCAGTGCCAGCTATTACAGCACCCACCACGAACGACCCGATAATAGGGGCCAATGCAAAGGGATCCTGAAGCAGGTCAGCTCCCGCCGTGTCCAGAAGCGACCCTGCCACCAGCGCAACGATCAAGCACGCGCCTGCCAACAGCATTCCGAGCACGCACAAGAACTTCTTTCCCATACCGCACAAAAGCGACGCTACCACCGCAGCAAGAACCCATCCGAGGATCATGATCCAAAGCGACGGATGGCTGACCATGCCTAAAAGCACGTTCGTAAAACCTTCACCCACAATGCCCATGCCACGAGTTGCAATATCCCATCCCAAAAGAGAGGCCGATCCGAATCCAGCGAGCACCAAGGCCACGCATGCGGAATAGATCGTCGACACCAGCGCATCGCGTGCTGGCAGCAAATATCCCGCCACAAAGGGCGTTAATGGCGCAAGCCCAATAGCACCGCACGTTGCGCCAAGCAAACCGACATTGGTCGCCTCGACCGAATACCGTGCCGCAAAGAACCACCACAGCCCCGTCGCAATCATCAGCACAACACCCGGCACGGGCGCCCCGAAGGCGCACAGCACCACACCAAGCCCTTCCGCGCAAACGAGCGCACCTACAGAAGGTACGATGGCCGCAAGAACAACGCACCCGAGAAGGATGCCCCACGCAATAGGTTCCGACCACGCAGCGGGAGCGAATGCGGTATTGAGTGCGAGGAACGCGAGCAATCCAGCGCCCGCCACGCTCCATGCGCGCATAGCGACCTCACGCATGCGAGGTGTCATATGCCAGGGTTCATGTGGTTCGAATTCCTCGGGTCCCCACTCCTCTTCCGCATCTTCAGCCTCGAAATCGTCGGCTTGCCCCACGATCCTCCCAAGCGCGTTCTTTCCACGCCGCGGGCTTCCCAAACACGGCTGCAATTGGTCCGCGAAATCCTTTATCGAATCGTAGCGTTCGGTCGGATCGGGATCGAGCGCGCAGAACATGATGTCGTCGATATCTTCATCCAGACCCTCCATGCATAAGGAAGGAATGACTAGTTCCGCATCGTAGATGGCGTCTTCGGCCTCCGCCAAGCTGTTCGCCATGAAAGGGTTCTCGCCTGATATCACTTCGTACATCAAGCTCGCAAGCGCCCATTGGTCGCAGTGCTCATCAAGCTCCCTGCCGGTCATCTGCTCAGGCGGCATGTAGCCAATGGTTCCACCCACCGCAATGCCATACCCACCTTCGCCCACTAAGCGCGCCAGGCCGAAATCGGTCACCTTCACCTGACCCTGCCTGTCGATCAATACGTTCTCAGGCTTAATGTCAAGATGCAGGACCTGATGTTTGTGCGCCACCTCCAGTGCATGAGCGACCGCCTTGAACACCGCCGCCGCAACATCTGCATCTATTTCGTCGGGGCGATCGCGCAGCACATCCGCGAGCGTCATTCCGTCAACGTATTCAAGAATGAGATACGCCATGCCGCCTTGCACCTCAAAGTCATACACCGACACGATCGAAGCATCGGAAAGCATCGCTGCCGTGCGCGCCTCCTCCAAGCCGGTGACCGACGAAGCATCAAAGCGCCCTACCAGAATACTGCCACCCTGAGTCGACAGGGCGCCCGTAGCATTTTCAAGAGGCATGCACTTGATGGCGACACGACGCTGAATGCGCGTATCCCACGCAACGATAACGGAAGAAAAACCGCCGCTACCCGCCTCGCCTTCTGGAATATATCGACCGAGCAGCAGATCGTCTTCGTGCGGCTCGTTATCAAAGTCGTCTTCGTACCCATCCCAATGAGCACCACGCACGGGAGCGTCATCGTAAACATCCGCATCATCGAACTGACGGATAAGTCCCGTACCACCGCGCGCAGGCGCACCAGGCGTGTCAGCCTGATCATGGGTCAGATCATCGGAAGGGTCAGCATACGTTCGTAAGCGATCGAACCGCTCACTCATACGCGCGAACAGCTTCGTTCCCTGTCTTAGGTTGTCGGGGGCTTCGCCGCGGCGCTTCACGGATGCACCTTACGAATCGAATGACGTAACGAAGCGCTTGATAATCGCCGCTGAAGTAGGGGTGCATCGCTCGCCTGGCAGACGCGGCTCAGCCAAAGGCAGCCCTTCCAAAATAGCAGCCGTTGCGGGCGCCGGCAGCGGCAGAACGCCATGGGCGCATTCGATTTCGCCAGCACCTGGCTGAATGGGCGTCGCCTTCACGGCTTCGGGCGACAACACATAGAACGCCACACAAATGGCAAGCGCATTGCGAATGCCGCTCGCATTGCCCACCTCATGAAAGTGCGTTTGCTCAACCGCGCATCCATGCACTTTCGCTTCCGCGGCGGCCAAAATGCCGTACACCCCATGAAGGTCTTCCTTTATCTGTTCGGGCACTTCAAGCGAATCGATCGTTTCGTTCACTTCCACGATGGAATGATGGTGCTTATCGGGCACCGCGACTACCGCAATTATTTCGTCAAAGCGGTCGCGCATGGCCTGGTCCATATGATCGAATAACGTATCTAGCAACTGAGAGCGCGTTGCGTTTTCGCGAAGGTCTAATTGAATGCGCATATGATTTGCTCCTTGAATCGTCGTGTTCGCCTTCTTCGTAGCAAAAAGCGAACATGAAATTATCACTTAAGAGGCGCGTTATTCTTCGGTACGAGAAGCGCCCGGCAGATGGTTGATCAAATGCGCTTGGAACGCCGCGCCGAATCCGTTATCAATATTGACGACGCTCACCCCACTTGCGCAAGAATTGAGCATCGAAAGCAAGGCTGCCAGCCCATGGAACGACGCTCCGTACCCTACGCTCGTTGGAACCGCGATGACCGGACATGATGCCATGCCGCCAATGACGCTTGCCAGGGCGCCTTCCATGCCGGCGATAGCGATGATCACCTGGGCATCCATAATGTCATCAGCATGAGCGAGCAGGCGATGAAGCCCCGCAACTCCCACATCATACAGGCGCACCACTTCGTTGCCGAGCACCTCTGCTGTAAGGGCCGCCTCTTCCGCTACCGGCAGATCGCTCGTACCTGCTGCCGCAACGACAATGCGTCCGTTCCCATCCGGTTCTGGCATAGGCCCCACGATACCAACGCCCGACAATTCGTGATAGACAAGAGGTAGCGCCGCCTGAACCGTCGCGACCGCTTCAGGCTTCATGCGGGTGATCAGAACCGTTTTCTGGCCTGACTCGAGCAACGAATTGGCGATCCCTACGATCTGGTCTGGCGTCTTGCCAGCACCGTAAATCACCTCGGCGGCATTTTGGCGCAACGCACGATGGTGATCGACCTTGGCATATCCCAGATCCGTAAAGGGTTCTTTCTTAAGAGCAAGTAAGGCATCGTGAACCGATACCTTACCCTGTGCAACATCTTCAAGAATATCTTCTACCACGCGTTCGTGCATGAGAACCTTTCTCTTGGTTGGTTCAATACGTTACCAAACCTTTTGCCGATCGCTCTAATCTTCCCGTAAAAGTTCATCTACCTTTGGAAGCCATTCGCTAATAGCGATATGCTGCGGACAGATCTCCTCGCACGAACCACAGCTCGTGCAATGCTCTGCGCGACGACCATAGCTCGTAACCTCTTCTGCGTAGAACTCACGCGCTAGATCCATATTGTCGTAGAGAACACCCATATTGTAGGCGCGGAAGTTGTACGGGATGGCTATCTTGTTCGGGCACATGTCCACGCAATAATTGCAGCCCGTACAGGGAACGGCCGCTTTTTCATCAAGTGCCGCTTTCGCCTTATCCACGACCGCACGCTCGTCGTCGCTGAACATGCCTGCCGCAGCCCGCTGCATGTACGAGCAGTTCTCTTCGACCTGCTCCATAGTACTCATACCTGATAACACGCACGATACTTCCGGCATGTTCCAAAGCCAGTCGAACGACCATTCCACATTACTGCGGTCGTAACCTGACTCGTCGAATACTGCCTGAACGCTTTTCGGCAGATCGACCAATAAACCACCACGCAACGGCTCCATAACCACAACACCCATGCCGCGCTCAGCCGCCATCTTCATACCCTTGATGCCCGCCTGATAATCGCGATCATAGTAGTTCAGCTGGATCTGACAGAAATCCCAATCGGCTGCATCGAGGATCTCTTCGAACAACTCCAAGTCGTCATGGAACGAAAAACCAATATGGCGCACTTTACCTTCGGCCTTTGCGCGCTGAATGGCCTCCACTGCATTGTTGCGCTGAGACTTCTTCCAGCTTCCCCCATTCATGGAGTGAAGCAGATAGAAATCGATGTGATTCATTTGCAGACGATCAAGCTGTTCACCCAGGTATCGGTCGAAATCTTCGGGTGATTTATACAGCCATGCGGGCGACTTCGAAGCGACGTGCACCTTTTCACGATAGCCGCCAGCAAGTGCCTGGCCCAAAATAACTTCGGAATTCCCGCTTACATAGTTGTAAGCCGTGTCGAAATAGTTCACGCCTTCATCGATCGCACGACGGATCATTGCAATGGACGCATCCACATCCACATCGGCGATAGTGGTATCGTTCGCGGTTTTTCCGCCGTTCTTCAATGGCAAGCGCATTACACCGAACCCCAGCGGCGAAACCTTAACGCCCGTGTTCCCCATTTCACGCAATTGCATAAGCCCCTCCATAACCTCTGCCGCGTTTTCTCTTCGTGCAATCAGAATAGCACGACTTCAACAGCGATTAATCGCGCGGTGCAGGGAGTTCGCGCGATACAGAGTGCATTTGAGCTTCGCTCTAACAGCATCGAAAGCTCGGATGCCCGTGCGCGAAAAGGCGCGCATGAAGATTTGCTCAACCAGCGCAAATACAACGGCCCGATCAAGGGCCACCAAAAGCAAGACCCCGCAGCATAGTCATGTTGCGGGGTCGTACGAATTCAAAAGTTCAGGAGCTCTCAAGCGCTACACGTTGAACTTGAAGTGCATCACGTCGCCGTCCTGCACGACGTATTCTTTGCCTTCCTGGCGAAGCTTACCGGCATCGCGGCATCCTTTTTCGCCACCCAGTTCAACATAGTCCTCATACGATGCGGTCTCGGCCTTAATGAAACCACGTTCAAAATCGGTGTGAATAACGCCTGCCGCCTGGGGAGCCTTCGCTCCAACAGGAACGGTCCACGCACGCGTTTCGGTTTCGCCACTCGTGAAGAAGCTCTGCAAGCCCAGCAGCTTATACGCCTCGCGGATCAAGCGCGCCAGACCTGATTCATCTAAGCCCAGCTCATCCAAGAACATCTGCGCCTCTTCGGGATCGAGCTCAGCCAGATCTGCTTCCGTCTTCGCGCAAATAGGCACGGGCAGCTGGCCATCGATCTCGGGCAGCTCGGCAGAGAGCTGATCTTCATCCACGTTCGCAATATACAGAAGTGGCTTCATAGTCAGCAGGCACAGCTCCTTGATGGCTGCCTGCTCGTCTTCGGACAGCTCGAGCGTGCGTGCACGATGACCTTCATTCAGGCTATCCAGTACCTTTTTCGCCGTTTCGAACTTGAGAACCGCCGTCTTGTCGCGCTTTGCTTCCTTTTCGAGGCGAGGAAGGGCCTTTTCGATCGTTCCCATGTCGGCCAGTACCAGTTCGGTCTTGATAGTCTCCACGTCACTCTGTGGATCCACCTTACGCGAAACATGCTCGACGTTGGGATCGCTAAAGAAACGCACCACTTCGCAGATCGCATCCGTTTCACGAATGTTAGCCAGGAACTTATTGCCCAGGCCCTCACCCTGAGAAGCACCCGCGACCAAACCCGCAATATCGACGAATTCAACCGTCGCGGGGACGATCTTCGCCGGATGGTCGATAGCCGCCAAGCCGTCAAGGCGATTGTCAGGAACAGGCACGATGCCCACATTGGGTTCAATGGTAGCGAAGGGGTAATTTGCGGCAAATCCGCTTTTCTTCGTAAGCGCTGTGAACAAAGACGACTTACCGACGTTCGGCAAGCCGACGATTCCGATGGAAAGAGCCACGCGATTCTCCTTGATAGTACAAATTATGTTGCCGAATCATGATACCACCCTTACCGAATAAGAAATCCTCAGCATCAACGCGGCAACACATTAATACTGAGGGTATTCACTACAGGGTACTTTTCCGTAAAGGACGAGCCCCGAAAAGCTACATCGTAAAGAAGCCCAGGGTCTGCGCGACGTACGCGACCAAAATGACAACCAACACGATAGGCGCGATGTACTTGATCGTGAACGACCAGACCTTGCGCAGCTTGAACGGCGCCGAGAGCATAACTTCCTGCTCGATGCTCTGAGGCTTCACGATCCAACCGATGAAGATGCAGGTCAGCAAAGCAACGATCGGCATCATGACCGAGTTGGAAATGAAGTCGAAGAAGTCAAGCAGGCTCGATCCTTCGCCCAACGGCTGAATGAAGGAAAGTGCACCAAAGCCCAGGTTCACGATGACTCCCATCAGGGTCGTCCATACCACGACGGTGATGAGCGCCTTGTTACGCGAACAACGAAGCCCGTCCTGCACGATTGACGTACAGGTCTCGACAAGTGAAATAGAGCTGGTCAGTGCCGCGAAAAGAACCAGAACGAAGAAGATAGCACCGACAACAGGCGCCATATCCCCCAGTTCACTGAAGACCTGAGGCAATACGACGAACATCAGCGAAGGACCTGAGTTCTCCGCAACCGCTTCGCCTGACCCCATTGCAGCGAACGCTGCCGGGATGATCATCAGACCAGCAAGCAGGGAAACGCCGAAGGTAGTGCCCGCGATCTGACCCACACTCGAGGTCAGCTTCGCGGTCTTCTCCAAATAAGAGCCATAGGTCACCATGATGCCCATCGCCAAAGACAAGGTAAAGAACGTCTGACCTAGTGCCGCAATGACCAGTTCGGGAGAGAACTTGCTTACATCGGGAACGAAGTAATAGGCAAGACCATCGATCGCGCCAGGCAGAGTCAGCGCATAAACAGCAACACCTGCCGCCATAACGATCAAAGCGGGCATCATGACGAGGTTCGCCTTTTCGATGCCGCCCTTTACACCACGCGAAACAATAAAGTACGTCAGCGCCATGAATACGAGCATGAAGATGATGCTCTCGGGGCCATTGGCGATGAACGCCGAGAAATAATCGCCGCCATCCGTCAAAGAAGCAATATCGCCCGTAGCGTAGCAAGCCAAGAACTTGGTTACCCAACCACCGATAACGCAGTAATACGGAACAATGATGAACGGTACGGCCGACATGAGAATGCCGATGAAAGCGTATTTCTTGCCGAACATCTTGAAGGCGCCGATAGCGCTCTGTCCTGTTTTACGACCAAGAGCTGTTTCAAGCAGCAACAGCGCAATGCCGATGGTAAAGACGAACACCAAATACGTGAGCAAGAACGTGCCGCCGCCATATTTTGCTGCCAAATAAGGGAAGCGCCACATGCTTCCCAAGCCAACCGCCGATGCTGCGGCAGCCAGAACAAAAGCAAGTTTTCCCGACCATGATGCGCGATGCGCGCGCTGGGCCGATTCTGTAGAAGTAGTCATCGTTTTTCTTTCTTCATACGTATGCGCATTTCAAGCATGCACACACCATGAATGATCGCGATCCACGAATCTCGGATTCCTTATATAACGGTTCACTATAACAAAAATCAACTAAAGTCTCGTAACCAATCCGAGATAGTGAACGTATTACGGAGCAACGGAGCGCACGGCGCGCCCAAGCAGGTTCCACACGGAGACGATCAGCGAACACGTAGATCGCGAACTCGCAGATCACTATGAATACGAGACTATAAGCCCACGGACAAAAGCCGCCAACGGCATGATTCTAAGCACGCGCCGTTATGAGTGTGCGCGAGGATCGTGAACCCGCACCCCATCGTAGCTCACGCGCCAGAACACCAACCCTTGCGCTGGTGCGTTCTCGCCCGCGGCGCTGCGGTCGCGCGCCTCAAGCACCTCTTGCACCCAATCGGCGCTGCGCTGGCCTTTGCCGACCGCAACCAAAGTGCCCACGATAGTGCGCACCATTGAATGCAAGAACGCGTTGCCCTTCACCGTGATGACCACCAAATGCTCGCCCCACGATTCCTGCAATTCGACTTCGATGCTGAACACATTACGCATGGTCGATTTCCCCTCAGCGGATACCGCCATGCAAAAGCTCTTGAAATCATGTTCGCCGACCAGATACGACGCCGCCTTGCGCATCGCCTCAAGATCGAGCGGCTTTGGAATATGCCAGCTAAAGCCCTTCATCAGCAGCGGAGCAGCAAGATCCGTGCAGATGAAATAGCGATATTCACGCATCGTCGCAGAAAAACGCGCCGAGAAATCATCGTCACGTTGTTGGATAGCCAGAACAGAAATATCTTCGTGGGTAAGCGCGTTAAGCGAACGCAACAGCTTGTATTCGTTGCGATCAGCAACTTCGCTCGGCTGCACACAAAAGCTTACGACCTGGCCTTTCGCATGCACTCCCGAATCAGTGCGTCCTGCGCAAACCGTTTCTACGCAACGGCGGAAAAGCAAAGCAAGCGCTTCTTCAATGCTGCCCTGCACGGTAAGCTGACCCGGTTGACGCGCGAACCCTGCAAAAGGGGTGCCATTATAGGCGACTTCAAGAGACAGGATGATCCGTCGCGAATCATCCTGTCCGATTTCATCTACCTCAAGCGCACCTGGTGCGCCGACACCCGGTGCATCCACGATCGCGCTGGCGCCATCCACTGCGGCCATTACGACGCTCTCCAAACGGGGCGTCCGAACAGATCAGCCAGATGCGCCTTCAGGTGCGCACTACCCGAATCAATAGTGAGCGGCAGTTCCGCCTTCATGCGCTTGCCGTTCTCCTGATTCACGTACAAGATAACGGGATCCTTGCCGGGATGGGTCTTCAGAATGCGCATCAGCTTGTCCGAGGTAACGGAATTCAGCTCGCGCGTCGCAATAGTGAGCTCGAGCTGCACTGGAGCAACATTAAGCGCCTCTTCCGATAACTCAAGCGGCTTCGCCTCATATACCAAGATCTGGCTTCCGCGATCATTCACCTCGAACTTACCCTTGCAAGTAATGATGGCATCTTCTTGGATGGCGGCCTGGTTCTTTTCGTAATCGAAGCATACGCACTCCACGTGGCCTGACGTGTCTTCGAGAATGAAGCTCGCCATCAAGGTGCCGCGCTTAGTACGACGGATGTTCGTCTCTGAAACCATGCCGGCGAACGTCGCCGACTTGATGCCCTCTTCGCGATCCATCAGATCGCCCAACGTGTATTTCATGTTGCGCGCAAGGTAGTTCTCATACGGGCGCAGCGGATGGTCGGAAACGTACATCTTCAAGATGTCCTTTTCCAACGCAAGCAAGGTGCGCTTGTCCCATTCGATCCCATCCGGTTCAGGAATATCTTCCTTAAAGGAATCGTCCACATCGGCGAACATGCTGAACATATCGAGCTGACCTGCGTCTTTATCTTTCTGACGCTTTGCGGCGCTTTCAAGCAAAGGGGTTTCATCGATAAAATGCATCAGCTGTTTGCGGGTGTATCCCGTAGAATCGAACGCCCCCGATTTGATGAGCGCTTCGAGCGTTTTGCGATTGTAAGCCGAAGTATCAACACGATTCACGAAGTCGTGCAGCGAAGTGTACGGGCCGTTCTCTTCACGCTCCGCGATGATCGCCTGCGCGACCTTTTCACCTACGCCGCGAACGCCCGCCAAACCGAAGCGGACCCCTTCATCAAGCGGCGTGAATTCAAGGTTCGACGAATTAACGTCAGGCGGCAGAACCGGAATGCCCGAGCGATTACAGCTCGCGATGTACTTGATCAATCGGTCAGAGTTGCCCATGTACGACGACAGTACAGCGGCCATATAGTCGTTGGGATAATGCGCCTTCAAGTACGCCGTACGCATAACCAAGATGGCGTATGCCGCTGAATGTGACTTATTGAATGCGTACTTAGCGAACTTCTCCGCATCTTCCCAGATCTTCTTCGCGATCTCTAGGCTGAAGCCGTTCTCGACCGCACCCGTGTTCCAGTCTTCCTGGAGCTGGCGCATGACGTCGATCTTCTTCTTGCCCATGGCCTTACGCAACTTGTCTGCTTTACCTGCAGAAAACCCGCTCATGACCATGGAGATCTGCATGATCTGTTCCTGGTAGACCATGGTGCCATAGGTTTCTTCCAGAAGCGGACGCAAACGATTATCGTAGTAATGAACAGGCGTTTTGCCACTGGCTACCTTGATATAGTCATCGACCATACCGGACTCCAACGGGCCCGGACGGTTCAATGCGATCGAAGCGACAACGTCGGAGAAGCGCTTCGGAGGAAGACGGCTGAAGAGGCTCACGTACAAGGCGCTTTCCACCTGGAACAGACCATCCATGTTGCCGCCCTGCATGAGTTCGAATGATTTTTCGTCGTCGGTCGGGATCTCTTCAGGAATGATCTCAATGCCGAAGCGTGCCTTGATGTTGCGGCATGCACGGGAGAGCACGCCTAAAGTACGCAGCCCCAAGAAGTCCATCTTCAACAAGCCCAAATCAGGCGTGTAGTGACCGTCGTACTGGGTGATAATGCCGCCGCCCTTGGTATCACGCTTCATGGGAACGTGGTCGCTCATGGGGTCGCGGCAGATGATGGTCGCGCATGCATGCACACCTTCGCCGCGCACATGACCCTCAATGGAGAGCGCCGCATCAATGACGCGGTGCACGTCTTCTTCATTATCGTAGGCGAACTTCAAGTCGGGGTTCTTCGCCATCGCATCCGAAATGGTAATGCCCAGTTCGTTGCCGATGAGCTTAGCTACCTTATCGCCCACTGCATAGGGGTAGTCCAGCACGCGCGCCGCATCGCGCACAGCGTTCTTCGCCTGGAGCTTGCCAAAGGTGATAACGCCCGATACGTGGTCTTCACCGTACACGTCCTTGATGTGCTCGATAACTTCGCCACGACGTTCATCTTCGAAGTCGACGTCGATATCGGGCATCTCGACACGTTCGGGAGACAAGAAGCGTTCGAACAGCAAACCGTTCGATAAGGGATCAAGGTCGGTAATACCCATGGCGTACGCCACGATAGCACCCGCCGCAGAACCACGGCCAGGACCTACACCGATGCCCTGGCTTCGCGCCCATTCAATGTACTCCTGCACGATAAGGAAGTACGCCGGGAAGCCCTGCTGGATAATAACGCTCATCTCGTAGTCAGCGCGCTCTTGCATTTCGGCGGGAACCGGATCGCCGTAACGGCGGACCAGGCCCTCCTGCACGCGCTTACGGAAATACGACTCTTCCGTTTCACCCTCCGGCAAGGGGAAACGCGGAAGGATGGCCTCGCGCTCCAATTCAACGTTGCACTTTTCCGCAAGGAGGACCGTGTTGTCACAGGCCTCGGGGAACTCCTTCAACGCAGCACGCATTTCCTCTTCGGTCTTCATATAGAACTGATCGTTGGGGAACTTGAAGCGCTTTTCCTGAGTGACCGTCGAGTTGGTGCCGATGCACAGCATGATGTCCTGCGCCTGCGCGTCCTCTTGCGTCAGGTAATGGAAGTCGTTCGTTGCTATGGTCTTCAGGCCCAGCTGATTGGCGATCTCAGTCAGCTTGCGGTTCATCTCGAGCTGAGACATACCCGCATTGGTCGTGATACCCTGGTCCTGCAGCTCGATGTAGAAATCGCCCGGCTCATATAGAGCGGCGAATCGCTTCGCCCAATCGATCGCCTGAGCGAAATCGCCATCGTCAATACAACGAGGAATGATGCCTGCAATACAAGCGCTCGTCGCGATAATACCCTCGGAATACTTTTTCAGCATTTCGAACGTGGTGCGCGGGCGATAGTAGAAATTATCAACGTGAGATTCGCTGACCAGCTTCAGCAAATTATGGTAGCCCGTATTGTTCTTGGCGAGCAAGATCATGTGGTGCAGACGCTGTTTCTGCTTTTTCAGTTCACTATCGGTCGTGAAATAGATCTCGCAGCCGAAAATAGGCTTTACCCAAATACCCGTTTCCGATTTGACCTTTTCGCACGCGTCAGCCAATTCGGGAACGCCGCTCATCACGCCATGGTCGGTGATGGCAACGGCGGGCATGCCCAAGTCAGCAGCGCGTTTGACCATGTCATAAATATGCGTTGCTCCATCGAGAAGGGAATATTCGGTGTGATTATGCAGATGCACGAAAGCCATAAACGATCACATCTCTTCTTTGCTGCTAGTAACGTGCTCGATCTTGCCCGCTTGAAAATGCGTACAGATGTTTCTTCGGGTTCCAATCTTAGCAGCAATGACCTAAAAGAGAAGCGAACGTATGGTGGTTTTCCCATGAAGGAACCGGCCACTTTTCTTATCTAATTATTCGATTATATTTTCCATATTCATGCAATTTTCGATTAAGTCGATCACGAATCCCTACGGCGTCATATTAGGAAACGGATATACCCTCATGAACTCGATGAACTCATCAACGAGCTTCGGCTGCTCTTCTCTGCGACTTATCAAATAGATCGGATGAAAATCACGAGGCACGTCTTCTACCGGGATGCACACCACATCCTTGAATGCGTCGGCTAAGAACGAATAACTGAACAGCGCTATGTTGTTGGGATTCGACACCACCATGGAGCAGAGAGTGATCTCGCTTTCGTAGCGCCACTCCACATCCAAGTGGGCCTTATCCGCAAAGGCCTCCACATCATCCTTGCCCGCCACATTATCGTGGTACGAAACCAGATGCCTCCCCTTCAAACCACCCAGTTCGATGCGCTTTTGCCGAGAAAGCGGGTGTGAACGATTGACCGCCACCACCAGCCGTTGACTGCAGCAAGGGGTGAAGCGCAGTTCCGGATCATCGGCGATCTTCGATGCGAAGATCACATCAAGATCCCCCTTCTTCAGATAATCCATGAGAACCGCCGAAAAGCCCTGCTCGATCTCTATCTGAGGATCGCACGAAACGCTTTTGCGGAACTCGTCCAAAGATCGAGACCACGCTTCGTTCTGCATGGCATAGATCGTTCCCACACGGAGCGTTTTGCGCATGATGCCCGCCGCCTCGCGCGCAACTTCGATGCCCAGATCCAACGTATTGAGCGCTTGCGTTGCGTAACGATAGAACGATTCACCCGATGGCGTCATCGTGACGGAAGAGCTCTTATACCGATTAAGCAGCTGGACGCCGAGATCGCCCTCAAGGCGCTTGATAGCCGCGGAAAGCGTCGACTGGGAGATGAACAGCTCATTTGCGGCTTCAGTGAAGCTCTCCAGTTCCGCAAGCTTCTTGAAGTACCTCAAGCTCTCTACCCTCATGTCCCCCTGCCTTTCCTCTCGTTATTATTTGATCGAATTGTTCGATTAAATAATAGAACTTAACCGAAATACAAAACAAGTGCGAAAGCGAACAGACCATAGCCTTATAAGCACCACGATCTATTCGATCGTTCCATAAGGCGCCGTGCGATCCGCTACAAGATCAACGCTCGCCAATGCGCTACGCCATCAAGCCAGAAGGGATCCATCATGACCGAGCCTCTGTATTCTCTTGTGCACCTAACCGACATCTCTTGTCCTCCACCTGAGTTCATTCGCGTAGCAAAGCGAGCCGGTTATGACGCGGTCAGCCTACGAACGATCCCGATGAAACTCGAAGGCGAGATCCCTTTTGATATCGCAAAAGACAAGGAGCTCTTCAAAGAAACCAAACGTGCACTCGAGGAAACCGGCATCATTTTCAACGACACCGAAAATGCGGTCATCAGAGACGGTCTTGACGTGAAGGAATATGAACCCGCGCTGGAAGCAGCAGCTGAGCTGGGTGTTAAGTTCCTTCTTTCCGGCATTTGGTCGACCAATTATCCCTACGTTGTCGAAAAGTACGGTGAACTGTGCGATCTGGCAAAGCAATACGACATGAGGGTAAGTGTCGAGCCTGTTTCCTGGTCCTGTATGCGCACTGTCTAGAACGCCGTGGAGATGATCAAAGAATCCGGTCGCGAGAACGTCGGCGTCGTCGTTGATACCCTCCACTTCTTCCGCTCCCGTGATGATCTGGCGGTCTTCGAAGGCCTTCCCAAAGAATGGTTCAACTACGCTCATCTGTGCGATCAAATAGGCATTCCCGAAACCGACGAAGAGCTTCTCCACGACGGCCGTTGCGAACGCCTATATCCCGGCGAAGGGGAGATTCCCATCAAGCAGATCATCGACCGCATTCCGTGGGTCACTCGCTGTGTTGAGGTCCCCCACGCAAAACGCCTTTCTGAGCTCGGCTTCGAAGAGCATGCCCGCAAGATGTTGCAAGATGCCAAGCGCGTCATGGGCGAATAACCCCTAAGGAGATTCTCATGAGCTTCGATGCTTTATTCCAGCCGATCACCATTGGACCTATTGAGGTCAAGAACCGCTTCGTCGTTCCTCCTATGGGAAACAACTTCGCGAACACTGATGGTACCTGGTCCGAACAGTCGGTCGCTTATTACGAAGAGCGAGCAAAAGGCGGCTTCGGTCTTATCACCATCGAAGCTACGGTAGTCCACGAAGGCGCAAAGGGCGGTGCCCGCAAACCATGTCTCTACGACGATGGGTCCATCGCCAGTCTTTCGCGCATCGCGAAGGCATGCCATGCGCACGGTGCGAAGGTGTCGGTCCAGCTCCAACACGCAGGCCCTGAAGGGAACGCCGCCTGCGCGGGTGCGCCGCTAAAGGCCGCCTGCGCCATTCCCGCTGCCTGCGGAAAAGACATCCCCATCCCGTTAAGCGCCGAGGAGATCTATAAGCTCATCGAAGGTTATGGCAAGGCCGCTGAGCGGGCCCTTGCGGCAGGAGTCGATGCAGTTGAGATTCACATGGCCCATGGTTATCTCTTGAGCAGCTTCCTATCTCCGCGCACCAATAAACGACTTGATGAATTCGGTGGCTCTTTTGAAAATCGGCTCCGTTTCCCCCGTCTTGTAGTCAAGGAAATCAAGAAGGTAGTTGGCTCGAACATTGCCGTGCTGGCACGCATCAATGCCGCGGATGAAGAACCGGGTGGTTTGGACATACACGATTCGGCCTCGATCGCGCGCGCACTTCAAGAATGCGGCGTTGATGGCTTGCATGTTTCAAGGGCAGTTCACCTTAAAGACGAATGGATGTGGGCGCCAACTGCCGTACACGGCGGTTTCAATGCCGACTTGATAACCGAGATCAAACGCGCGGTTTCCATCCCCGTCATTACCGTTGGACGCTTCACGGAACCCCACTATGCAGCGCTCCTTGTCGAACAAAGGCGCACCGACCTCGTGGCGTTCGGCCGTCAGTCCCTCGCCGATCCCGAGCTCCCGAAGAAAACGCTCGAGAACCGCCTTGATGACCTCACCCCCTGCATAGCCTGCCTGCAGGGATGCGTTGCGAATATGTACCAGGGAAAACCTATCCGCTGCTTGGCGAATCCTCGCCTGGGATTCGAATCGGATCCTGCTCAAAGAACCGATTCGCCCCTCAACGTCGCCGTTGTCGGCGGCGGACCCGCGGGGCTTGTTTCAGCGTACACGCTCGCTGAGCGCGGACACGCGGTCACCCTCTACGAAAAGAACGCGGAACTTGGCGGCAATTTGGCCCTCGCATCAGTTCCTCCCGGAAAGGGCGATCTTGCTCACCTTGTTTCGTCCTACATTACGCGATGCAGAAAAGCGGGTGTCTCTGTTCACACGAACTGTTCGATAGATACTCATGACCTGGTTCGGACTTCGCCCGATATTGTCATCGTCGCAACTGGTGCCACGCCTCTTGTCCCCGCCGTTCCAGGGTTAGAAGACGCTGCGGTTATTTTGGGTGGCGACATCCTGAGTGGCCGTGTATCTCCAGGCAGATCCGTCCTCATTGTAGGCGGCGGCATGGTCGGATGCGAAACAGCCGACTTCCTTGCGGAACTGGGGCACACCGTTACGATCCTTGATTCTCAAAGCAATATCGGCGCCGAAATGATCTCGGAGCACCGAAAGCTCCTCTTTGATAGTTTCGCCGAGCATCAAGTGACGCAGATCACCAATGCGTACGTAACGCACCTCTATTCCGATGGCGTTTCATACGAAACCCCGCAGGGTGAAGAGGTTTCGCTGCGCTCTTTCGATTCGGTCGTTCTTTGCCTTGGCTATCGAAGGCAAGATGCGCTCTCAGAAGCACTCAAGGCGCAAGGGGTCGCGACCTATGTGATCGGCGATGCCGTCGAAGCACGCCGCGCACTTAACGCCACCGAGGAGGCGTACGCGCTTGCTTGCCGTCTGTAATGGCTTAGATCGACCTGTCTGCCGAAAAGGTCCGAGGCGCTTTTCGGCAGCAGCGCCGCCCGTCCCGGAGAACCGTTCTGCCTACCGGGAGATCGTTAAGGCAACCTGAAACAGCCTACCCCGCCCGCCTTGAAGGACCGCTCCGCCTAACGTTCGCGAGCCTCAAGGGTCCACATGACCAATAGGGTTAGGGGAACCGCATCCCTGGGCAAAACATCGCGTGGCTTTCTGTGAGCCAGCGAGGCGCATAATCCACTACCGCTAGAAACACTGATCTAGGGGACCTCTTTTACAAGCCAGTGAACCGCAAAAGTCACTACCGTTAAGAATACTGATCTCCTCGGGGTCTTCTTTTACAAACCAGCCAACCGTAAAAGCCACTACCCCAAGGGAGTCATAAGCCGATTAGTTCGAGCTCATGACGAAAAGTCGGCCAGTTAATCTTCATAGCGAAAAGGAAGCTTGTCGTCCAACGCCTTCCTTTTCGCTCCATACATGACGTTACACCAGCGCAATTTGCGACGAAGCACTGAATTGGAGATGAATTGCTCTTCGGTCAACCCTGCAACCTGAGCCTCTAGCTCAGGAATCGCCTCTTCAAGTCTTTCAATATCGATGTCTTTCAGTTCACGCGTTTTCTCACACAGCACGATCACACGATTCCCAATCACCTGGACATAGCCACCCATGATGGCCGCGCTGATGATCGGACCTGTGGCGGAGTCGCTTCGACCCCAGATGATGCCATCCCTTAACGCAGCCATGGTAGGCGCGTGATTCTCTAGGATTCCCATATCTCCTTCAGTGGCAGGCACCACCAAAGAATACAACTCCCCAGAAAAAAGCGTGCGGTTCTTAGCCACCACATCGCAGATAATAGTCGACATCAAATTCCCCTTGTCGTACTGGCCGCTCTGCAGCATCGCATCCCCACGCAATGTCCCAGAAGCACCGGCCATCATTCTATGTGTGTATCCAACGGGCATACTAACAATCATCGACCGCAAAGCGAAGCCTCTTATAGCTTCGTTGAACAGACCCCACGTTTTATACAAAAGTCGAACACACTAAAGTGGATCCTGGATCCATTCGAGAATTTCCCGCATTTACGGAATCGCACATTTCTACAAGTTCGCGCACCCCAACGGGCTCGCGCATCTTTTCAGGCTCTTTTGGCAATTATTTTCGGTTTTCAACGATTCTCTTTATCCTATTAAGGTGCTCCGGTATACAGTACTTCAAATATGTGTATCAAATCGTCATTCTACTGGACATTCTTTTGCAAATGTGGGGTATGGACTTTGAGAGAATCGACGAAAACCGAAAAGAATTGCCAAAATCGATCCAATTTCATGCGCAATGCTCTTATCCGTCCTCAAGCTCTTCCTAGAAGGAGGTTTTTACAGAAAACAGGTGTTAACACGCATCAAAAAAGCACCAGCCTGCGCCGGGCACGAAACGAGACGCACGTTTTGTCCGTCAAGCTATGCAATCTAGGCTGCCTAGGAAACCGTCCGAGGGCCCAAGAGCGCTTCGAACCCCCAAGCCGAAAAGGGCCACTCGGAACAGGACGCGCACTTTGTCCGCTAAGCCTCTTTTCGAAGGTCTTCAGCCAGTCGGAATCACCACACCCCCCATAAACACAAAAAGCGACCCCCACAAGGGAGGTCGCTTTCAACTGGTACAGACGAAGCAAAATGCGTCTGGAGGAATCGTGGATGAACCCTAGACGTACTGAGCTTCCTTTTCCTTAGCAGCAAGCTGGACCTTGCACCAACGAAGCTTACGGGAAAGCACCGATCGAGAGATGATGCTGTCCTCGCGAAGGTTAGCGAGACGCTCTTCAAGCACTGCAATATCCTTCGTGACCTTTTCTTCGTTAATGCGCTTGATCTGGCGCGTTTTATCGCACAGAACGATTACGCGCTCGCCAAGTACCTGGACATAGCCGCCCATGATAGCCGCACTCAACGTGGTGCCGCCTTCAGGCTTCGTACGAGCCCAAATAACGCCGTCATGAAGAGCAGTGACAAACGGTTCATGGTTAGCCATGATACCAAGCTCGCCCTCGATTCCGGGAATCATCACAGAATGGAGCTCGCCCGAAAAGAGAACCTTGTCCTTGGCTACGACATCACATTTGATCGTGGACATAATTTACTCTTCTTCCTTCTTCAGCTCTTCATAAGCTGCGTATACATCCTCGATTGCACCCTTGTTACGGAAGCAAACCTCGGGGATCTCGTCGCAGCTACCGCTGAGGATTTCCTCAAAGGAGCGAATAGTATCTTCCAGCTTTACGTACACGCCGTCCTGGCCGGTGAACTGCTTTGCAACATGGAAAGGCTGACCCAAGAAACGCTGAATCTTACGAGCACGGTTAACGATGAGCTTCTGATCCTCAGAAAGCTCTTCCATACCCAGAATTGCGATGATGTCCTGAAGGTCCTGATAGGTTTGCAGGATCTTCTGAACGCCAACAGCAACCTCGTAGTGCTTCTCGCCAACGACCTCAGGGTCGAGTGCGCGAGAAGTGGACTCCAGCGGGTCAACTGCAGGGTAAATACCCATCTCAGCGATGGAGCGGTTGAGAACCGTCTTTGCATCGAGGTGAGTAAACGTCGTTGCAGGCGCAGGGTCGGTCAAGTCGTCAGCAGGAACATATACTGCCTGTACGGAAGTAATGGAACCTACGTTAGTAGACGTAATGCGCTCCTGAAGGTCGCCCATTTCCGTTGCCAAAGTGGGCTGGTAACCTACTGCAGAAGGCATACGGCCGAGCAGTGCGGATACCTCAGAACCAGCCTGGGTGAAACGGAAGATGTTGTCGATGAACAACAGAACGTCCTGACCCTGATCACGGAAGTACTCAGCTTCGGTCAAGCCGCACAGGCCAACGCGAAGACGTGCTCCGGGAGGCTCGTTCATCTGACCGTAAACCAAGCAGGTCTTGTTGATAACGCCTGCGTCGGTCATCTCGAGGAACAGGTCGGTACCCTCACGAGTACGCTCGCCTACGCCGGTGAATACCGACGTACCACCATGTTCCTGAGCCAGGTTGTTAATGAGCTCCTGAATAATAACGGTCTTACCAACGCCAGCACCGCCGAACAAACCGGTCTTACCACCCTTGATAAAGGGCTGAATCAGGTCGACGACCTTAATACCAGTTTCGTAGATCTCGGTCTTGGTAACCAGATCTTCGTAAGCAGGTGCAGGACGATGGATGGGATAGAACTCTTTGACATCGGGCATAGGCTTGCCGTCAACGGGTTCACCCATAACATTCCAGATGCGACCAAGGGTCTCAGGGCCAACAGGCATCATCATAGGATTGCCCGTGTCCTTTACCTCAAGACCACGCGTAAGGCCATCAGTGGATGACATTGCTACCGCGCGAACCAGGTCACCAGGAAGGTGAAGCTGGACCTCGAGGAGAACCTTTACGTCGCCAATGGGGGTAGAAGCTTCAACGGTCAACGCGTTGTAAATTGCGGGGATCTGACCCGGCGCAAATTCAACGTCGACAACAGGGCCAACGATACGGACAATATGACCGATCGCACCACCCTGGTTGGCCGCAGATGTAGTAATTTCTTCAGCCATTTAGTCCTCCAAAGCTGCGGCGCCACCAACGATTTCGTTGATTTCGGTTGTAATAGCGCCTTGACGTACACGGTTATAAACTCGATTGAGTGTTTCAATCATTTCATTGGCATTATCCGTCGCATTTTTCATTGCGTTACGACGAGCAGCCTGCTCTGCGGCAGCCGATTCAATGAGCACATAGTAGTAATAACCACTCAGGTACTCAGGAAGGAGCTGATTCAGAACTTCTTCTGCACCGGGTTCGTATTCAATAGAACCAGGCAGGTTTTCGTTATCTGCGTCAGGCTCCATGATGCCACCGAACTTAAAGCGCTCACCCTCGGGGACGAACGACTTCAGGTCGATAGGCAAAATACGATGAGTAGTCGGAACCTGTTCAGCTGCATTCTTCGCGTGATTGTAGATAGTGATGACCTCGTCGATATTACCGTTGAGGTAGTTCTCGACGCAGTAGTCGGTCATCGTTTCAGCTTCTTCAACACGCGGATCGGCGGAAAGATCACGGAAAGCGAGTACCGGATCGAGTTCGCGGTACTTGAAGTACGCGATCGCTTTCTTACCGCAAGCGATTACGGCAACGTTCTTACCTTCTGCCTTACGATCCTTCATGATCTTTTCAGCACGACGCAAAATGCTTGAGTTGAAGCCACCAGCAAGACCACGGTCAGAAACGATAGCTACGATAAGCGTAGTTTTCACTTCGTCGTGTTCCTTGGTCAGAGCAGCGCTACAGCTACCCATACGACCAATATTGCCGAGCAACTCACGCATTGCATTAGCAAATGGAGTCGCCGCATCGCAACGCTCGGTGGCGTGGCGAATTTTAGCGGCGGCTACCATCTGCATGGTATGCGTAACCTGCTTCGTCGATTCGACGGATTTAATTCGTCTTTCGATATCGTGAAGGTTCGGCATAATCAGACCACCTTACGCGATGAACTGAGTCTTGAATGCCTCAATTTCAGCATTAAGCTCGTTTTCGATCTCGTCGGTAAACTTCTTGCCGTCCCTCAGCTTAGCAACCGTATCGGAATGGTTGATACGCAGGTAATCAAGCAGTTCGCCACGGAAGCGCACAATGCTCTCAACCGGAATATCATCCAGATAGCCCTTGTTGCCAGAGTAGATCGCAATTGCCTGCTCTTCTGCTGGCAGCGGGGTGTAACGAGGCTGCTTCAACAGCTCAGTCATGGCAGCACCACGGGTGAGCTGCTGCTGAGTTGCCTTATCCAGGTCGGAACCGAACTGGGTAAATGCTTCGAGCTCGCGATATGATGCCAAGTCAAGACGCAGAGTACCAGCAACGGACTTCATTGACTTGACCTGTGCGTCACCGCCTACGCGGGAAACGGACAAGCCTACGTCAACAGCAGGACGCTGGCCCTGGAAGAACAGGTTGGTCTTCAGGTAGATCTGGCCGTCAGTAATGGAAATTACGTTCGTAGGAATGTAAGCACCTACGTCGCCAGCCTGCGTTTCGATAATAGGCAGAGCGGTCAGCGAACCAGCGCCGTTCTCGTCGGAGAGCTTAACAGCGCGTTCCAGCAAGCGTGAATGCAGGTAGAAAATATCGCCAGGATATGCTTCGCGTCCGGGTGGGCGACGAAGGGTCAGCGACATCTGGCGGTAAGCCACAGCCTGCTTGGATAGGTCGTCGTAGATGCAGAGCACGTGACGTCCTGGGTTGCTTTCGCTAGCAGGTTTGCCGTCTTCGCCGTTATACATGAAGTATTCGCCGATAGCTGCGCCAGCCATAGGTGCCAGATACTGCATAGGAGCAGGATCGGATGCGGTTGCAGCAACAACGATGGTGTAGTCCATAGCGCCGCGACGTTCGAGAGACTCAACAACCGTAGAAACGGTAGAAGCCTTCTGGCCGATCGCAACGTAGACGCAGATCATGTTCTGACCCTTTTGGTTCAGAATCGTGTCGATCGCGATAGAAGTCTTACCGGTCTGGCGGTCGCCAATGATAAGTTCGCGCTGACCACGTCCGATCGGAACCATCGCGTCGATAGGAATGATACCGGTCTGCATGGGCTCATGAACAGGCTTGCGCTCATGAACACCAGGAGCCTTGAATTCGATAGGACGATAGCCCTCGGCCTCGATAGGACCCTTGCCGTCGATGGGCTCACCGAGCGCGTTAACAACACGACCGATCATAGCCTTACCGGAAGGTACCTCGAGAATGCGGCCAGTAGTACGGCACTGGTCATTTTCCTTGATTGCAGTGATGTCACCAAGGAGTACGGCGCCTACTTCTTCTTCCTCAAGGTTCTGAGCAAGACCGTAGACCGTCTTGCCGCCTTCACCAGCGAACTCGAGGAGCTCGCCCTGCATGGCGCCCTTAAGACCGTCGATACGAGCGATACCGTCGCCGATCTGTACAACCGTACCAACTTCGCGGGATTCAACACTGGTATTGATAGCATCGAGCTGCTTGCGCAGCGCTTCGTCGATAGACTGTGCGGTGATTTCAGTCACTAGCATTCACCTCCATCTGTCTTTTTCTTGAGAGCGATACGGGCACGATCGAACTGAGTGCGCACACTCGCGTCGACATAGCGGCTACCCGCGCTCATAATGATGCCGCCCTGAATAGAAGGATCAATGTGCTCGACCAGAACGCATTCCCTTCCCAGGTCGGATTCAGCCTTTTTAGTAATTACAGTTCGCAAGTTGTCATCGAGCTCAACAACCGTCGTTACATCAACGACATTGAAGTTCAGCTTCGTTTCGATGAGCTCTTCATACTGATGGTACACGCGACGAAGCTTGCCCATGTCGCTTCGAGAAGCCATGACGGAAAGCAACGAAACGAGAACACTATTGTATGAACCGCCAAACACGGCCTTTACAATGCCTTCGCGCTCTTCAGGCGTATAGCCCTCATCATCGCAGGCAAGGCGTAGGTCGATGTTCGAAGCCATGAAACCAAGGATCTCCAGCATCTGGTTGCGGATCTCAACGATCGCTTCCTTACCGCCAGCGGCGTTAGCGCCTTCGATTGCAGCGTTAGCATACGCCGCGATCGTTTCATTGATGACATGACGATTAGGCATTTAAATTACCTGCCTCTTTTACATAGCGCTCGATGAGCTTGCGGTGCTCGTCGTCGCTGAAATCTTCGCCGATCAAGCGAGATGCTACTGCGATAGAGGTGTCAGCCATAGAAGCCTGAAGCTCCTGAATAGCCGAGCGCTTTTCTGCCTCAATAGCGATCTTTGCCTTCTCGATCATCGCATCTGCTTCTGCACGAGCGCGCTCGGTGATCTCCCTTTCAAGAGCTTCACCGGACTTCTGTGCATTGTTGAGCATCGTCTGAGCCTGAGACTTTGCGTTCTCGAGCTGTTCCTGATACTCAGCGAGCAGACGCTCACCTTCCTGGCGGGCCTCTTCAGCCTTTTCCAGGTTGGTTTTGATCGTGTTCTCGCGCTTTTCGAGCATGCCTTCGAACTTAGGCCAACCGAACTTTGCAAGAACAATCCACAAGATAATGAAGGCGATGAGCATAGGGATGAATTCTTCCATCTGGGGAAGAATAGCTTCGATCCCTGCACCACTTTCTGCAGCGAATGCGGACATCGGGCAAACTGCGGACGCACCAACAAAAGCGATCACACCGCTCGTGCAGTTACGTACATATTTGCTTACAGTTGCGTTCAATTCGCTTGCCTCCTTCTCTTCGAATCGGAATTTCGTCAATTCTGGTTGAATCTACTAGCCGATGAAGAAAAGAACCAAGCCGAGCAGTGCCAATGCCTCAGACATAGCAGCGCCGATGAAGAAGTAGCCCATGAGCTGACCCTTCATTTCAGGCTGACGTGCAGCAGAAACGCACAGGCCGTAGGTAGCGATACCGATACCGATGCCAGGGCCAATTGCTGCGAGGCCATAACCAACGACCTTCAGCGCGGCGATTGCGAGTGTAAGTTCCACGATTACCTCCTTTAGCGGGATGAGAGCCTATCCCCCATCCTTATTACCTTTCAGCTGTAAGTTTGCGTACCAGCTGTAGTACCGAAGTTAAGGGCGGTTATACCGCCTGCGCTATGAAGCGCATACCGATTTCTGTTTCCCCGTGATCAGTGAGGGTGGATGGCCATACCAATGTAGGAAGAAGACAGAATGGTGAATACGTATGCCTGCAAGAACGCGACCAGCGTCTCGAGAGCGTACATGAAGAACAGCAAGAAGAACCATGCCACTGCAGGAAGCGCGGTAACGAAGTCCATGCTGAAGATAGCGGTCTGCAAGAAAATGGTGGTTGCCAGCGAGAACACCGCCAGAACCATGTGGCCGGCAAGCATGTTGCCATAAAGTCGAACGGCCAGCGTAAGAACGCGGATGACCATAGATACGAACTCAAGGAACCAGATGATGGGAGCCATCGGGCCAGGAACGCCGGAAGGAGCGAAGCTCTTCATATAATGGAAGACACCCAGCTGCTTCAAACCGTAGAAGTTAAAGTAGATAAAGGAAATGGCAGCCAAAGCCCAAGTAATGGAGATGGTGCCCATTGCCGCCTTAGCGCCAGGAATCAAGCCGATGACGTTGGCGATCAGGATGAAGAAGAACAACGTTGCCAAGAAGGGAACGTGCTTCTTGAAGCCCTCACCAATAACGTCCGCACCAACGCTCTCGGAAATGAAAGAGTAGCCATACTCGACCGTTGCCGTGAACTTCTTGTGAGGAATAAGCTCCAACTTGCGTCCGCTGATCAAGACGATAAGCAGAACAAGAACCAGTGCGAGGAACATATACAGCACATACTGAGATACATCCCATCCCGCAATGGAAAAGACCGTCGCCGATTCGAACGAAGACGAAAGATGCTGCGCCTCCTCGACGAACTGTGAAAGTGCTTCACCCATCTGGATTCCTTACCTTTCCGTTGCCCTATTCTTATTTCTTGCGTTTAGCAAGGATATTTTTATAAACGACGTACAGAGATGTTGACACGATAAGTGCCGCGATCTCGGCAATACCAAAAGGAAGAATGGTTTCACGCGCGATCTGCGCGTACACGATCATAGCGACTGCTACGATGATGAGCGAAACGAACACGCCCGCCAACCCATAGAGTCCCATGCTCATTGCCGACAGGCTCTCCGAACGCCTAGACAGGCGTAAAGACACGAAAAGAGGGAGGAATCCCACGATTCCTGCCACGATTCCTGCTGCAACAGCTGCGAGCATGCTTTCCTTTCTTTCGGTAGCGGACCTTGCGGCCCCCTTCAAACCACATGAAGCATAAATGCCCAGATGCAATTTGAATTATTGTTTCCGATAACGTGCATTATATATGGGCGAATGGCATAAAACCAAACGCAAGAGACACTCTACCCTACGAACGCGTTATTAGAAACAGAATATCTCATGAAAGATGGGTAATTTTAATATTTTGTCCGTGAACGGTGCCTTCATTTTTGTCGGAATGTCGACAAGCATTCATTTTTTACGAACAGCCTACCCTTCAATACCCACAAAATTACTGGTTTTGACCATCAAACACCCTGATCGTTATGTCAGACTCTTTCAGGAGATCCATAGCGAGCTCGTCAGGGTATGGATTCTGATAGATTATTTCCTTGATACCCGCATTAATAAGCATCTTGGCGCACACCACGCAAGGTTGCGTATTGATGTAAATAGATGCCCCTTCGATGTTAATGCCGTAACGCGCTGCCTGCAGAATCGCGTTCTGTTCTGCGTGGAGTCCACGGCAGATCTCGTTTCGCTGACCCGAAGGTACATTGAGCTGCTGGCGCAAGCATCCCACCACATTACAGTGGCGCAGACCTGTGGGGACCCCGTTATAACCCGTCGCTAGGATACGACGATCTTTTACAATAACAGCGCCCACCGCACGACGCAGACAGGTGGTGCGCGTCGCCACTTCGCTGGCAAGTTTCATGAAATATTCATCCCACGAGGGACGTTCATACTCCGCCATCATTGGTATGCCCCCTAAATCTGAGAACCTTCGCTAGTCACCGGCGCATCGGTCGTCTGGAAAATGCGATCGCCCGCATCTCCGAGCCCAGGAACGATATAGGCATCATCGTTCAGGGCCTCGTCAAGAGCACATGCGAACAAACGCACATCGGGATCGGCATCCAGTACCGCCTTCACTCCTTCAGGAGACGCCACGATGACCATTGCCACAATATCCTTAACCCCGCGCTGACGCAACGCATGCAATGCGGCGATGAGCGATCCGCCCGTTGCGAGCATGGGATCGATCAGAAGAACCTGGCGCTCGTGAATATACCCGGGCATTTTTGCATAATATTCAATAGGCTCATGGGTCTCTTCATTACGATACATACCCAAATGTGCCACAGGAGCGGAAGGGATCATTTCAAGCACCGCATCAAGCATGCCAAGACCTGCACGCAGAATAGGCACGATGACCGGTTCTTGCTTGGCAATGGTATCGCACGTACACGTTGCAAGAGGCGTCTTCACTTCGACTTCACGAGTAACCAAATGCTTCGTCGCCTCGTAGCACTCGAGCAACGTGATCTCGCTCACCGTACGACGAAAGATGAAACTCGGCGTATTTTCGTCACGTAACACCGAGAGCTTATGCTTGATAAGCGGATGATCCAATACGGTGAAGCGATCCCCAAAACCATGATCCACCACAATGCCTCCTTGAAAGAAATGCCTCCTTCTAAATGAAGGAGGCGCTATAGTTCGAACCAGTTCGCCTGAACCCCTACTGAAAATCAGGATACAGGGGATGACGCTCGATGAGCTCAGTGACTTCCTGCGCCAATTCGCTCAAGCGATCCTCATCGGAAACGTTATATACGCTCGCAGCGATCAGCTGACCGATACGCTTGAATTCAACCGCATCAAATCCACGCGTCGTTCCCGCCGCAGAGCCTACGCGAATACCGCTGGTAACGAAAGGCGAGCGAGTCTCGTTGGGAATGGTGTTCTTGTTCACCGTAAGACCTACGCGTTCGAGGATCTTTTCGGCATCCTTGCCGGTAACATCAGCAGAAGTAAGGTCGACCAAGCACAGATGATTGTCCGTGCCGCCCGAAACCAGGCGCAAGCCACCTTCGACCATACCTTCACCCATGGCGGCAGCGTTTTCCACCACATGATCGATGTAGGTCGTGAACTCAGGCTGCAGCGCTTCACCGAACGCCACGGCCTTCGCTGCGATCACGTGCATCAGCGGGCCGCCCTGCGAGCCGGGGAACACCGCCTTGTCGATCTTCTTCGCGATCTCTTCGTTATTCGTCAGGATGAATCCGCCACGAGGACCGCGAAGCGTTTTATGGCTGGTGGAGGTGACCACATCAGCGTAAGGGATCGGGCTCGGGTGCGCGCCCGTTGCCACCAAGCCGGCAATGTGCGCCATATCGATCATGAGATATGCACCTACCTCGTCGGCGATTTGACGCATGCGGGCGAAGTCGATCACGCGGGGATATGCTGAAGCGCCACCCACGATCAACTTGGGTTTATGCTCTTTTGCCAAGCGCTCCATTTCGTCGTAGTCAATGCGCTCGGTCTCTGGATCGACGCCATACGCGACGATGTTGTAATCCTTACCGGAGAAATTAACCGGTGAACCATGAGTCAGATGGCCACCATGATCGAGCGACAGGCCCAAAATGGTATCGCCCAGATCGACCAATGCCTGATATGCTGCCAAATTCGCATTCGCACCACTGTGGGGCTGAACATTGGCGAATCCGCAGTTGAACAACTGTTTCACACGATCGCGCGCAAGATCCTCGACAATATCGACCTTTTCGCAACCGCCGTAATAGCGCTTTCCGGGATAGCCTTCGGCGTACTTATTAGTAAGAACGGAGCCCATTGCGTTCATAACCGCAGGAGAAGCGAAGTTCTCTGAAGCGATCAGTTCGATAGACGAACGTTGGCGCGATAATTCCTGTTCAATGGCGTCCGCTACCTGCGGATCTTGTGCGGTAAGTTGTCCTAGGAACATGGTTGGCAGTGCCCCTTTCAGTACCTATCCTCATGGCTTATACGTTCGTCACACCTTAGCATAAGCAGCCCTCACAAAAACAGGACGGGAGGCAATCCCGTCCTGTATATACAAGGTTTTTACGTGAACGACCCGACCGAGGTACCTGATGCCTCTTTTTCGCATCGGCCATTCGCGAATGAACACTGTGCGCTATCGGCTCTTAGTATTCGCCGATCATGGCATTTATCAGTGCGTTCTCATTCGCGGTACCCTGAGAAACTACCCAGTTGCTACCGTCTTTTTCAAGTTCGAGCGTAACTTCGGTAGTGGTAGGCTGCGCTGCGTTCAGTTCTTCCATAATGGTCTGACCTGCATATGCGTAGATCTCGTCCATAGTGGTGAAGCCCTTGCTCTGAGCGTTCGCTTCGAAGTTCGTCTGCCACGTCGTCAGAACCGGACCGAGCTGCTTGCAGGTAACGTTCACTGCAGCCGTCGCCGTATCACCGTTAACGGTGATCTCGCCTACTTCATAAGCGAAACCATCGATCCACGACTTGACCAATTCGGTGCTGTCGATGCCCATGGTCGTGAGCACGCCATCCGAACCAGCGGATGCTTCTTCAGCGAGAGTGCTGATCGTTTCCTCATCGGGATTGACGATAACGCCCATTTCGCTGTCTACGGCTTTTTTGATCGCCTCTTCGTCCGATGGACCGCAACCAACCAGCGTCAGCGCCATCACCAGCGCCGCAACACCTGCAGCCAAGGCCATCCAAAGCCTTTTCGCCTTTATGGTCTCCATGATTCTTCCTCCTTATTCCCTAAGCAGCCCTTACTGCTTATCAAGAGCATTGATCTTCGCTACGCGATCCGCGTGACGACCCCCTGCAAATTCGGTTGAGAGAAATACATCGATAATGCGCTCGTTCTCTTCGAGCGAAACGAACCTACCCGATAACGTGATGACGTTCGCGTCGTTATGTTCGCGACAAAGCACGGCGAAATCTTCGCGTACGATATTCGCTGCACGAACACCAGCCACCTTATCTGCCGCCAGCGCCATACCAACGCCAGTGCCGCATACAAGGATGCCGCGATCGGCGCGGCCTTCGGCAACATCACGCGCGACCAGTTCTGCAAAATCAGGGTAATCGACCCTGTCGTCACTATCAGGGCCGCGATCGATCACATCGAACCCTTTTTGAGCTACGTACTCAACAAGCTGCTGCTTTTGTTCGAATCCTGCGTGGTCCGACGCCAACGATACCTTCATGCCGATTCCTTCCCCAAAGGTCTGCTTTCAGTGCTCGAACACAACCGCCCTATAAAGGATCCAGTAGATAAAAGCACCTACAACATAGGCTAGCATATCGAAAGGGTCAGGCACGCTTCGCGCGACAAAATTAGGGGCGCTACCTCCCAGAGCACCCCACCGGGAGCTATAGGGAACAAATGCAGGTGCTACCCGCGAACGCCGGCCTGCACTTCACGCAGGATAACGTGACGCGTGAACCACGCCTCGACATCAGAATATACGTTCAGCTTCCGCGGCTCATTGAGAATCTCATGACGCATTCCTGGATACAGCACCACTTCGACATCATCGCATCCCTGATCACGATAGAGCTGCGCAGCCTTTTCCACTCCCGCGCCATTATCCCCCACCGGATCTTCCTCACCTGCAATGAAAAGAAGTGGCAGATCATGAGGAACCGTTGCGGCGCTCTTTTTCGACACCGCCTCCGCGACGGTGTCGGTCAAGGTCGCATAGGCGCCCGCGCTAAAACGCGATCCCGACAGCGGGTCGGCGCAGAACGCATCCACCACGGAAGGGTCAACGCTAAGCCAGTCATATTCGGTGCGTGGATCATCTATCCCCGCCAAGAACGAACCAGTGACCAGCGAATCCAGCGCATGCGAGCGGTATTCCGCGCCCCTGAGCGATCCCAGCGCTCGAGCCGCGCTGCGTCCGACAAGTGTCAGTAGACGAGGCTGGTTCCCCGTTCCGCACAAGACCACGCCCGCCAAACGTTCGGGATGACGCGCCATGAACGCTCGCACCACGAAACTACCCATAGAATGCCCAAAAAGAAAGAAGGGTAGCTCGTCAGGCAATTCGGCCTGCTCCATAACCGCATCACGCACGCGCATGACATCGTTCACCAGAATATCTTTCCCGCCCTGAAGGGGCATATGGCCTAATTCACCTTGGGACGAAACGCTTTTTCCATGACCGATATGGTCGTGGCCGAACACCACATATCCCAGCCCCGCCAGAAAACGGGCGAATTCGTCGTAGCGTTGAATATGCTCCGACATGCCGTGCACCAATTGCACTATGCCGCGCTTCGTGTACGCGCCACCAGGTAACCACATCATGATGCGCAGCCATGAGCGAGTATCACTCGAAAGCGTAGAGGTCTCCCGCCTCACCATAGATCGTGAATTCATGAGCGCACCTCCACTGAAGCATTCGGAACAGCCGCTTGAATATCGGCCTGCGTAAGAGCTCCTTCGCGTACGATAACAAGAGATCCGCCCGTACAGTCAACGACCGTTGAAGCGAGCGTGCTCGCACCGCAATTGCCCGGAAGCACCGCCGCCACCTGAGCAAGCACCTCGCTATCGATCGATTCGAGCGAAGCAGCATTCGTGTGGCCCGACAGATTGGCCGATGTTGTGGCAAGGGGGCACCCCACCGCCCTGATCAGATCGAGCGCTCCATCATGCGCGGGCATGCGAAGACCGATGGTGCCTGCATCGGAGCGAAACGCAGCAGGAACTTCAGCACTCGCTTGAACGATGAGCGTCAGCGGCCCTGGCCAGAACGTTCGCGCAAGGGCATGTGCTGCGGAAGACACAGCACTGCCATAAGCGTCCAGATCAGCCACGTCGCCCACCAGCCAAGCAATGGGCTTACGGGATTCACGCTGCTTGATATCGTAGAGAGCCTGGGGGCTTTTCGCATGCAGGACCGATACCCCTAATCCAAACAGGGTGTCGGTAGGAAATATGACAGGACGACCTTGCTGCAACGACGCAGCGACATCCCGTAAAGAAGCTTGGTGCGTTCGAGTCATGTGATCACTTCTTGCCGGTATATCAATGCCGGAGGTTCCCCACGGGGAACGACCAGCCACATATCAGAGACACCCATCATAGCGTCTTATCGTCGCGCTTCGTGCAGGCACAGAAAAAGCGTATGAAATCGGTAACAAATGTCCTGCTTCGGCGCTATCCGGGGCTTTTGGCTCGAGGCCGAGAAGGCAGCGTCATGCTCTGCTCGGACGAAGGGTGCGACACTTGAGCGAGACGATCGGGGTCCAGTAACCGCGCTCGGCCTACTGTTCGAATGTCAGCGACCGCGCTCGATTTACTACTCAAGTGCCAACGACCGTGCGATCGCTTGCGCGATTCGCAATCCGTCGCATGCTGCCGACATGATACCGCCCGCATATCCCGGACCCTCGCCGCAAGGATACACGCCGCTTTCGTACGGAGCATCATCCGGTCGCTCTTCGCGAGACCCCCCATGCTCTGCTTCCGCGCGCGAACCGCTCACGCACGAACCGTCCACGCTATCGTGCTCGGAAGCCCAATATGCCTGGAAGTTCTTGTTGCGGCAAATGCGAACTGGCGAAGATGAGCGCGTCTCAGGGGCGGTCATCAACGCATTCGGATCATCGAAATGAGCGAGTTTCTTGCCCAAGAGGGGCAGCGCTTGCGCCAGCGATTCGGTGACAAATGGAGGGAGACACTCCGCGAGCGACGCCTTGAAAACGCCTCTCCCATAGGTGGCTTCGACCATATCCGAACCATCGCGTTCGTCAGACGACCTATCGCATTCGCCTAGCGCCGCGCCGCGTTCGCCGACCGCCTTCTTCGTGCTGCTGCATTCAGATAGGAACTCCCCCACGCGCTGGCAGGGCGCCTGATAAGGCTCGGCTCCATGGGCTTTGCCCAGATCGAATGCGGCGCGTTCGATGCTTCGCTGCAATTCGACGCCCGCAAGTACGTCGCTACCACCGAAATCACCTGGATCGACATTGACCAACAAGGCAGCATTAGCGTTCTTGCCCGCACGCGCATAACGGCTCATGCCATTAGTGACGACGCCGCCCTCTTCGCTTGCCGCCGCGACTACTTCGCCACCAGGGCACATGCAGAAGGTGTATACGCTGCGCCCAGTTGGCAGATGGACAGCGAGCTTGTATTCCGCCGCGCCGAGTGCTGCATGAGATGCCGCGCCGCCCCACTGCGAATGATTGATGAGCTTCTGCGGATGCTCGATGCGCACCCCAACCGAAAACGGCTTCTGTTCCATGGCGAGCCCTGCATCACGGGAAAGCTCGAACACATCGCGCGCAGAATGACCACACGCAAGGACCATATGCGTCACGGGGATACAGCGGAGTTCGCGAGTCCGCACATCTTCCACCGTTAGGGAGCGCAGGCGCCCCTGGTCAAATTCCCAATCTGCCAAACGAGTGCCGAAGAGGACCGTCCCGCCTCGTTCGACGATCTCTTCGCGCATAGTACGCACGATCACAGGAAGGTTATCGCTTCCCAAATGAGGGTGCGCTTCCACCAGGATGCTATCCGGTGCACCAGCATCGACGAACCAGTGAAGCACCTGGCGCGCAAAAGGGTTCTTGATGTTGGTAGTCAGCTTTCCGTCGGAAAACGTCCCCGCGCCTCCCTCTCCGAATTGAATGTTCGAAGAAGGATCCAACATGCCCGTTTTCTCGAACGCGGCAACGTCCTTGGCTCGACGATCGACATCGAACCCGCGCTCGACCACGATCGGCCTCAGACCGCAACGCGCCAGATACAACGCCGCGAAAAGCCCCGCAGGACCCAAGCCCACGACCACGACCGAAGCATTGGGGGCTTTTTCACAAGGGGGATATTCGAGTGGCTGATAGGGCTTAACTTGTTTGGCGTGCAGCCCCTTCGGACATTTGTTGAGCAGTTTTTCTTCGAGCTTGCTATCCAGATCGCACGCGAACGTCGTAGTAAAGTGCACGTTCGACTTTTTTCGCGCGTCGACGCTCTTCTTAGCGAGCTTCGCCTGATGTATATCGCGCACTCCTACCTTCAATGCACGGGCGACCTCTGTTATCTGCAAGTGAGCGTTTTCCGGAAGCATCGCGTCAAGCGATATTGGAATACCAGATACTTCGATCATATTCGCTCCTTTTGCCTGATCTACCCATCTCTACAGCGCCTGAGCCAACGGCGCCCTTGATCAAAAAACGTATGCGCATGATTCTAAGGGCTTCCTAGCAGTTTTTTTCGTTTTTCAACGACTCGCATTTTAGCTACCAGAAAAACACCCCAACAGACTGGTGAATTTGTATACCGGATCGCCATTCTGTTACTCAAATCTTCATATCTGTTGGGTACTCGTTTTACAGCAATCGTCGAAAACCGAAAATAATTGCCGAACTCTGCCGAAATAATTGCGCGGCTACACCGTCGCACGCGAACCTATATCGAATCCCGCAAGCAGGCCGGTGGCCCATGCCCAATGCAGGTTATACCCACCACAAGGACCATCCACGTCAAGCGCCTCGCCAAGGACATAAAGCCCCGGTTCCACCTGAAGCGTGGCGGGGTCGACCTCATCGACTCGTACGCCTCCGCGCTTCACCTGGCAGGCACGTTCGTCGGCGATCCCTCCAACAATGAGCGGAAAATGCTTGAGGGCTCGCGCAATTTTCTTCGCATCGGCGGTAGTCACGATCTTTTGAGGATCGATAGCGGCGATTTTCAAGATCGCCTGAGCAAGCGCCTCCACAACGAATCCCGTAAGGAACGATTCGGCTCGACGTTGCAAATCCACCCTGCGGCACAAGAGTTCTTCAAGCTGCTCTTGGCTTGAATTCGGAACCAGATCGAGCAACAGCTCGTCGCCTTCATGAACATATCGAGACGCGTTGAATACCACAATGCCTGAAATGCCGTACTTACGGAACAGGACCTCGCCCTTCTCGAAGAACCTTCGCGCCGGAACGGAAACCGCCGCCTGCACGCGAATGCCATCGAGTGCCGTGAACGAGATTCCCTGAGAAGATCGAGTGTTCAATGGCCCCAGAAGAGCCGCTTCGGGCTGGCGCGCCAAGCCAAATGATGACAAAATGCGCTCGCACGCAATCCCGCTCATGCCTCCCGTCGCCACCACGACCGAGTGCGCGGCAATAGAACCGCTCAAGGTTTCGGGCGATTCGTTGTGACTTTTTCGACGGGCACCCTCGCCGACCGTCGTTTCGTATTCCACTACGAAAGACGGATGACTCGATGCGCCATCGAAGTTTTTCTGGGCAACGCACGCCTGATGAGAATCGGGGTCGCTCGGAGCAACATGCTCCTGGGCGTAATCAGCTGCGACAGGGGTGGCATGCGTTCGTGAACGATCGGTTGTAGCAGAGGCAACGTACGTCCGTGAACGATCAGCTGCTCTTGAAACAGCATGCACCTGGGTGCGCTCGAACACTTCAATATGATGATCCTCTAATGCACAGCGCAGCACATCTAATACTGAATTCGCCTTATTCGAAAAAGGATACAGCAGACCACCCGATCCAGGCGCTTCCTCCCACACCAAACCAAGGCTCTCGAACCACTCGACCACCGAAGGGACAGCCGGGTTCTGCCCAAGCGCTCGATAGGCCTTCCCTACGAACGGCGCGTTGCGGTAACGCGCCTCGTCGATGGCCGCATGAGAAAAATTGCAACGACCATTGCCGCTACGCATGATAGAGGCGCCAATGCGTCGTCCCGCCTCTAGGACCGCAATACGCAATGAAGCGCGCGAGCGCTTCGCTGATTGAGCGCACGCTATGGCACAGGCAAGACCCGATGCTCCACCGCCGATAACGACAACATCGAACGTTCCTTCGGGATGACGCAACGATGCCGCAGAATCGACCTGACCCCGCGATGGCTTTGAATGTGTCCGTTTTTTCTTTTGTGTCATGGCTCCATAATACCAATGAAGGGAAGCACCCGCTTCCCTTCATTTTCAGTGTATTTTACGTAAGGCGCACCCACGTCAGATGGTGCGACATCGACCGTGGCCCGCGTCAGAAGACCTCGGTGCGATATCGGCCGTTGTTCACGCGACACGCATCAGGCGATTTCGTCGCGATTCATCCGCAGCCCGTGTGGCTCGCATGACCCGTCACCGCAGTACGCACAGCTCGTCACCGCGATCCGCGCAAACGAACGGCGTCTGCTTTTCGCCGCGGTTCGCGCAGCACGCTCCTACCTTACAGTTCGGTCTTCCACAAGCCGTGCAGGTTGCAATACTCGTATACCGCAACTGCCTCTTCACCAGGGGCAACTACGAAATCAGCCTTTGGCTCTTCACCAGCAGCAAGCTGCTTTACCTGGAAGCCCTTGGTGGTTTCCAGCACGATCATGGTGATGAAGTGAGCTTCCTCCATAGGGTGCAGAACGCTTCCCACCTCCACATGAATAACACCGCCCGCAGTTACCACAGGGATGTGCTTTTCTACTGCGCCATCGGTCGTACCTGCCACGAGCAGTTGCATAGGCTCACCACAGCATACCAGCGGCACGCCCTTATCGAAGAGCTTTACAGCAACGTTACCGCAGTGCATGCACTTAAAAAATTGAAGTTTTCCCATGGGGAACCCCCTTCTGTTGTCCTATATACCAAGCCTACCGTATTTTGGGCTCCGGTGGCTCGCGTATTCTGTTGCCATAATTATGCTACTAAATTACTAACATTTCTAGGTCCTTCTTGAGGTTTTCTCATTTTCCATGCATAAATCAACAGAACAATACCGGCGATCACCAGCGGCAACGACAGCACCTGACCCATGGTGAGCCAGCCGCCCCACAAATACCCCAACTGCGCATCCGGCTCGCGAATGAACTCCACGACGAAACGGCACAAACCGTACCCCACCATGAAAACTCCCGAATATGTTCCCCGCGGAAACGGTGGAACTTTGCGAGAAAGAACGAACAACACGGCAAAAAGGACAATGCCTTCCAAGAACGCCTCATAGAGCTGGCTGGGATGACGCGGCTCCATACCAGCTGCTCCGCCGAACGCCACGCCCCACGGCAGATCGGTTGGGGCGCCCCATAGCTCACCGTTAACAAAGTTCGCACAACGTCCGAAGAACAACCCGATAGGCACTCCCACCATAGCCAGGTCGACTAACGACAAATAGGGCATTTTCACAAGACGAGCAGCAATGATACCCGCAACGAGCGCCCCGACGAAGCCGCCGTGGAAACTCATGCCTCCACGCGAAAAATCGAGGATCGCAAGAGGGTTCGCGGCATACATCTCCCAGTTATAGAACAATACATAGCCCAAGCGGCCACCCACGATAACGCCAAGCATCGCGCAAAGCAAAATGATGCACAGTGCATCGAAATCGAAGCGGATCTTCCATCGCTTTCCTACTACGTACATGATCGCAATAGCGCATATGAATCCAGCGACATACGCCAGGCCATACCATCGAGCCGAAAACGGACCGATGGTGAACGCCACCGCATCAAGGCTGTGATATAGATCATTGAGCATAGGGCCCCTTCCGCAAAAAGCCGCACGGCAAGGTGCGGCTTTTATTGACTAGTCAGATCGACTAACTGTTATATCCCAAAGCTGAAGCATCGAACCTCATGAGGCCTTCGTCGCAGCAGCTGAAGCATCGAGCTTCGGCGCGTGCGACAAGAAGAACTCGCAGAACCGGCAAATGTCCTTAACGCTCGCCTCTCGATCGATATCGACGCGAAACAGCAGATCGATATTGGACGTGACCACATGGGTCGGCCTATCGCATGCTGCGAAATGGCAATCGGCAGGGCACGGCTCTCCCGGCGTATTATGAGGGCATCGTGACTGCATTTCCTCATCGCAGCCTCGCAATTCCCAGCAGTGAGACATTTCGATCAGATCCCTTACGCAGGAACGACGCGGGTCACGCCGGGAACACGTTCCTTCAGAACACGCTCGACACCATGCGCCAAGGTCATCTGGGACATTGGGCAGCCCTTACATGCACCCTGAAGCTCAACGGTCACTACGCCGTCTTCGTCAACATCAACGAGCGCTACGTCGCCGCCGTCTGCCTGGAGCGAGGGGCGAATGAGTTCGAGCACTGCCGCCACATCGGACTTTTCTACCATGGGTAACTCCTTACCACTTCTTACCTTAGTCTATTCCTGGGTCATTCTAGCACGCACGAGCTCGCCTACCTGCTGGAAATCAGCAAGGAGCACATCGCGCTTCGAACGGTCATAAATAGCCGCCGCCGGGTGGAAGACCGGCAACACGACGAAACGACCCGCTTGCTGAACCGTACCACGAAGCTGAGTGATTCCCGTACCCGTACGCAAAATGAACTGGGTCGCGAAATTTCCCATGGTCACGATAACCAGAGGATCGATCGTCTGGGTCTGCATGCGCAAGAACGGTGCGCATGTTTCAATCTCGTTCGCCTGAGGGTTGCGATTCGAAGGAGGGCGGCACTTCAGCACGTTGGCGATGAACACCTCTTCGCGCTTCAAGCCCGCTGCCTCGAGCAGTTCGTCAAGGAACTTGCCCGCTGCCCCGACGAAGGGCTTGCCCTGCAGATCCTCGTTCTTCCCCGGCGCTTCACCCACGATGAGCACACGCGCATGCGGGTCGCCTTCGCCGAACACCACGTTCGTGCGACCCTCGCACAACGAACACGCATGGCACTGTTCAACCTGAGCGCGGATCTCTTCCAAAGGAAGCGTTTCAACTTTCACGACGACCTCCTACTTATAGAATCGCGACATACGGCGCGAGAAATTGCATATCAATTCGTAAGGGATGGTCGCCGCACGATTAGCCATCGTATCGATGGAGCAATCAACGTTGTCGTGAGGACCGGCGATGAGCACTTCGTCTCCCACATGAGGGTCGAGCGTGGGTACGGTAGAACGTGACCGCAGGTCGACCTCGAACATGCACTGGTCCATACAGATATTACCCACCTGGCGCACCGTACGGTTCTTGAACGCAAAATCGATCTTGCCCGAAAGTAAGCGCATCAAACCATCAGCATATCCGACGGGCACCGTACAGATCTTCACGCTGCCGGGACTACGGTAATTCATGCCGTAGCTCACCCCTTCGCTCATCGGTACCGTCATGACATTGGTAATGCGCGCATGCACGCTCATGGCAGGACGCAGGTTGATAATACGATGTGTATCGGGCGCAGGCTGATACCCATACATCGAAATGCCCAAGCGCACCATGTCGAAGTTGGTCTTAGGGAAGCGATACGTTGCCGCCGAATTATCGCAGTGGACGATGCCTGGATTGATGCCGGCCGCTTCGACCGCACGCATAGCCTCTACAAAATGATTGATCTGGATCTGAAAATCGAGCGTTTCGAGCGAATCCGCCGTTGCGAAATGGGTGAAGCACCCCTCAAGCTCCAACGCGCGATGAAAGCTTACCTGCGACAAGAACTCGACCACATCGTTGTAGCGCACCCCGATACGGTTCATGCCGGTATTGATAGCAAGATGGAACGGTGCTTTCATGCCATGCGCATCAGCTGCTTCGGCGTATGCGATGGCGAATTCCGCGGTATATACCGCAGGGAACACATGATAGTGCAAGAGCAGCGGAACAGCCGTTGCCGGCGGCTCCGACAATATAAGAATAGGCTCACGGAAGCCCGCTTCGCGCAATTGAACCGCTTCGTTGACCGTGGCAACGCCCAGATAGCTCGCCCCTGCCGTACAGGCCGCCTTCGCCACTTCAACAGCGCCGTGGCCATAGCCATCCGCTTTCACAACCGCCATCAGACGGCAATTGCTCTGCAGAAGGCGCTTCGTCTGCATGACGTTGTACTGAATGGCGCTTCGATCGATCTCGACCCACGACCAACGGCGGTCGCGCTGATCGACGGCGTTCACCGTTTCTTCATCAAGTGGTAGAGGCTCCGCTCCGCTGCGGTCGTGAGAACGGGAATACTGATAATTGGAAACGCTTGTAGCGCGTGATGCATCAGACGACGGGCGCGCATCAGCTGACGTGCGATAACTGACTGAACTATAACCTTGTCCTGTTTTCTTCTTGGCGAACCCGGTAAATCCGTTAGGTAGTTCTTGCACGGAAAATCCTTCTTCCTTATAACGGGGAATCCTGAAAAGTATACCCCTGTGCGCAAGCCTATTGAAGCCTTCAGCGAAATCGGGTACTAATACCTATCACGAGCCAACACGAACACCCAACGAGGATGGATACCATGTCCCACGATACGCCCACACAAAATATAGTCGATTCACAGCCGATCACGAACATGCCCACCATGTCGAAGCTGCACCGTTGGATGGCGTTGGTTGTGCTCCTCTTCGCCCAATTCGTTCTCGCCATTGATATGACGGTATTGAATGTCGCCCTCCCAAGCATGACCGCAGAGCTGAGACCCACATCCGACCAACAACTTTGGATCATTGATGTCTATTCACTCGTTCTAGCCGGCTTATTGGTTTCAGCAAGTTCACTATCCGATCGCATCGGACGCAAAAAGATGCTGCTAGGCGGTGCATTGCTGTTCTGCATTGGCAGCGCTCTTATTCTGTGGGCTTACACCCCCGAAATAGTCATCGCCATCAGGGCGCTGCTGGGTATTGGCGCTGCAATGATAATGCCCACGACCATTTCCATGATCAGGAACATCTTCACCGAAGCACGCGAACGCGCTTTCGCCCTTGCAGCTTGGTCGGTCCTGGGTGGTCTAGGCATGGCACTCGGTCCCATTATCGGTGGCTTCCTACTTGAGCACCTCAGCTGGCATGCGGCCTTCTTGGTGAACATCCCCCTTATGGCGGCGGTACTCGTTGTGGGGTTCTTCATCCTGCCGGAGATCACCGTGATCGGGAACGGCCCCTGGGATGTTCCCGCTGCTCTTATCTCCCTGATCGGCATGGCCTCGCTCATGTGGGGCATTAAGCACCTTGCTGCGAAGATGACCGTCACTGATCTCGCAGGATCGATCGCCATCGTACTTGGTCTCATATGCATCGTGGTGTTCGTAGTAAGATCCCTGCGCAGAACCACCCCTCTCATTGATATGACCCTGTTCCGCGACCGATCGTTCACGGGCGGCATCATTGTGGCCCTGGGTTCTATGTTCTCCATGGCGGCACTGCTGTTCCTGCTTGCGCAATGGTTGCAACTCGTAGACGGATGCACTCCTTTAGAATCAGGCATCAAGCTTTTACCGCTGGCCATCGCCTCCCTGATCACGGGAGCGGCTGCTCCCGTTCTGGCTATGAAGTTCCCCGCTCATAAGGTGCTGATAATCGGACTTGCCGTGGGAGCGTTCGCCATGCTCATGCTTCTGCCCTTCATCAATGACCTCACCTATGCACCCGTGGCTGTTTCTTCAGCGCTAGTCGGTGCAGGCACGGGCGTGCTTGCCATCGGATCTGCCGCCATCATGAATTCAACGCCACCGACCAAAGCATCAAGTGCAGCCGCCATTGAAGAGATCGCTTATGATTTGGGCAACGTGCTCGGGGTGGCGCTCATGGGCAGCGTAGCTTCCGTTGTATATCGCCTCGGTCTTGACCCAAATACCCTTGCAGAAGCAGGACTTGACCAGGCGAACATAGACGCAGCCATGCAGTCGTTCTCTTCCGCGGTGGCCATCGCACAGCAGACAGGCACCGAGATACTCATCGCTCAAGGTACGGCGTCATTCAATGAATCGATCGTAGTTACCGCCGCCATTGGCGGTGCCGTGATGCTTGCAGTAACCGCGCTTGCCTATAGACTCATTCCGAAGGATCTTGATATCACCGAAGCTGAACACTGATTATTCAGCGCAGGGCGCCGATACTTAACAGCAGAACCGGCGCCCTGGTCAATCATTTCGGACGGGATCTTCGATGCAGGCCAGCGGCACGAGTCGACGGTGCCCCGAACCAGAACTTACCACCGTCCGAACGCAAAGCCCGCCCAAGAACACGACCGCGACACAAGCCCATCCCCCAGTACCAAGAGCTCTTGCATCGAAGGTCTCCATCCCACGAAAAAAACTCCGCCCGACAATGCCGAGCGGAGTTTTTGATATCAACGTATGGTTCGTCTAACGATTAGCGGTTGATGTTATAGAACGCCTTCATGCCTGCATACTGACCAGCATCCTGCAATTCTTCTTCGATGCGAAGCAACTGATTGTACTTAGCCACGCGGTCAGAACGGCATGGTGCACCGGTCTTGATTTGACCAGCGTTGGTAGCAACAGCCAAGTCAGCGATGGTAACGTCTTCGGTCTCACCCGAACGATGAGACATGATGCATGCGTATCCTGCCTGCTTAGCCATCTGAACTGCTTCAAGTGCTTCAGTGAGCGAACCGATCTGGTTCACCTTGACCAGAATGGCATTCGCGCAACCCAGCTCGATGCCCTTAGCAAGGCGCTTGGGGTTGGTTACGAACAGGTCGTCACCAACCAGCTGGACCTTATCACCAATGCGATCGGTCAGCTTCTTCCAGCCATCCCAATCCTCTTCAGCCATACCGTCTTCGATGGAAATGATGGGATACTTCTCAACCAAAGCGGCCCAGTACTCGACCATTTCTTCGCTGGTCAGCTCGCGATCTTCGCCTGCCAGCACGTATACGCCACGATCAGCATCATAAAATTCAGTGGAAGCAGGGTCCATAGCGAACATAATGTCGCTGCCTGGCTCATAGCCTGCCTTCTTGCATGCCTCGACGATATACTTCAAAGGCTCTTCGTTCGTGCTGAAGTTAGGAGCGAAGCCACCTTCATCGCCTACGCCGCCACCCAAACCAGCTTCGTGCAGGACCTTCTTCAGGGTGTGATAGATCTCAGCGCACCAGCGAAGCGCCTCAGCGAAAGAAGCAGCGCCGACCGGCATGATCATGAACTCCTGGAAGTCCACGTTGTTATCAGCGTGCTCGCCACCGTTGAGGATGTTCATCATAGGAGTAGGCAGCATGTTGGCATTGATGCCACCGACATATTTATACAGAGGAAGCTCAGCGGATTCAGCTGCTGCCTTAGCAACGGCCATCGAAGCACCCAGAATAGCATTCGCGCCGAAGTTGCCCTTGTTCTCCGTGCCGTCGAGAGCGATCATTTCGGCATCGATCGCACGCTGGTCGTCCGCCTCCATGCCGATCAGAACATCAGCGATCTCTTCGTTGACATGAGCAACTGCCTTTTGCGTACCTTTGCCCAGATAGCGCTCGGAATCGCCATCTCGCAGCTCGACTGCCTCAAATGCACCCGTGGATGCACCTGAAGGAACCGCCGCACGGCCCATAGAGCCGTCATCGAGAATTACCTCAACTTCGACCGTAGGATTGCCGCGTGAGTCAAGAATTTCGCGACCGAACACATCAATGATGGTACCCATCGAATTTCCTCCTTGGGATACGTTTAAACCAAACGCACTAATAATACCATGCAACCCCGCAGCCGGAGCGTTTCTTGCCTAGGGCTTACCAAAAGGCAACAAGTGCAATGCATATCGTCACAAACGCTACGAGGAAGAAGATCGCTCCCCTTGCAAGACCTCGTTCATCAAGACGGGATCGAACCCCCGCACCATAACAGCGCGCTTCCATCGCACATGCGAGCGTTGCCGCACGATGAAACATTGCCACCACCAGAGGAACCAGCACTACATGCCAAGCGGAAATGCGCTTCCACAAGCCACCTTCATCGAAGCGCGCGCCTCTGGCTAATTGAGCACGGCGGATCTGTTGCGCCTCCACTGCCATCAAGGGAATGAACCGCAACGCGAGCGAAAGCACCATGGCGACGTCATCGACCGGTACGCGCAGCACCCGCAGCGGACGCAGCAACGACAAAAAAGCCGCAGTGAGCGCCTCGGAGGTGGTAGTGAATGACACTAGGTACCCCGCGAAGAAGACCACCAAGATACGCGCAGCATACCCCAGCCCCAGCATGCATCCCTGGGGTGAGAACCCGAACTCGCCCCACAGCACCACTGGTGCCCAGTCATCAGCGAACCCATAAAGAGCACCAATGCCTATTTGGGTGGGGGCGGCGAACACATTCGGGCTAAATGCGTTACATACCCACATGAACGCCAGAATGACTAAAAGAGGAACCGATAGCTTGAGCAGGCGCGCTAAAGACAACCGCGCCGCAATAATGCATCCCAGTACGAACGCCGCCAAAACGCCTTCCGCGGCCCACGTGGAAACAAGAAAGGCGGTAACTGATACCGCCAATAACGTCACGATCTTCACCCGAGCGTCTGCCGTGTGGACAAATGAGGTTCCCGGTATGTAGAGCGATAGCGTCGAATTCATCGCTCTAGTATGCCACAGCAAGCCAATGCGTACTATCGTGCGCCGCCCGGTTGCCGTTCCGACACGAGCCATTCAACTGTTGCTCCGACATGTGCGCCCAGCCGCCGTCCGACGCGAACCGCCCGACTGCCACTCCGACGCGCTTCATCATCGCCGCTACCCTAGCACGCTCTGATTCACTGCGCACCGCGCTCGCCTCGAATGTACACTGTTCGTCTTCGGTCTTTTATTCGCCCTCGCGCTCCACCCAAGCATGCGTCGCGTACTGAGAATCGTCATGCCACAGGCAGATCTCGCCCGTTTCAAGGGTCCGAGGCACAGCTATGATGCGCTGATTGCGCGACCCCCTGAACCGCAGGGAAATATCATGCTCTTCTTCGACGAATGGGCCATCGACCAACACATCAATAAGACCCATTAGTTCTTCCGTGGCTTCGGTATGGCGCGGCGATGAGGGGTCCATCAGGTCCTCGAACACATCGCCGGTATAGCACCACACTGTTTTATCCGGATGCGTTCGCTTGAGTTCCTTTACGAACGGTAAAAGCGCACGCTGCGTCTCGGGCTCCATGGGCTCGCCGCCCAAAAGCGTAATACCGTCAACAAAGGGGCCTTCAAGGCTCTTGATTATTTCCTGGGCGGTTTCCTGGGTAAATTCCCTGCCGAACGAAAAGCTCCACGTTTCGGGTTGGAAGCAGTTCTTGCAATGGTGCGTGCACCCCGACACGAACAACGTCGTACGGACCCCTTCGCCATTAGCGATGTCGCAATATTTAATTTCGGCATAGTTCATGGTAAGTCTCCGAACGCAGTGCGACGGCCTTTTACAAAGCCGTCGCAAAGGTGTTCCTACAGATGCAATACGCGATCGCGGATCTCTTCAGTGCGCCCCTGGTTCCAGAACTGGGTTCCGATGTAGCCGCAGGTACGGCGAGCAACGTTGAGCTTCTCTTCGTCGCGATTGCCGCACTTCGGGCATTCCCAGATCAGCTTGCCATCGTCTTCAGCGATCTGGATCTCGCCATCGAAGCCGCACACCTGGCAGTAGTCGCTCTTGGTGTTGAGTTCGGCGTACATGATGTGATCATAAATGTACTGCATGACACGGATGACAGCCTTCAGGTTATCCTGCATGTCAGGCACTTCGATGTAGGAGATCGCGCCACCGGGAGACAGCTGCTGGAACTGGCTTTCGAAGCTCAGCTTCTTGAACGCATCGATCTCTTCACCCACGTGAACGTGATAGCTGTTGGTGATGTAGCCCTTATCGGTAACATCGGGGATGACTCCGAAACGACGCTGCAGGCTTTTCGCGAACTTATAGGTCGTAGATTCAAGCGGCGTGCCGTACAACGAGAAGTCGATGTCGGTTTCAGCCTTCCATTCGGCGCACTTGTCGTTCATCTTCTGCATGATCTGCATAGCGAACGGCGTTGCTTCCGAATCAGTATGGCTGCGTCCCGTCATATATTTGCAGCACTCATACAGGCCCGCATATCCCAAGCTGATAGTGGAATAGCCGCCGTAGAGCAACTTATCGATGGTCTCGCCCTTTTCGAGGCGAGCCAGCGCACCGTACTGCCACAGAATCGGAGCCGCATCAGAGATCGTGCCCTTCAGGCGATCATGGCGGCACATGAGGGCCTTCTTGCACAATTCCAGACGCTCTTCGAAGATCTGCCAGAACTTGTCCATGTCACGGTATGAAGAGCAGGCGACATCGACCAGGTTGATGGTGACGACACCCTGATTGAAGCGGCCGTAGTACTTGGGCTTGCCCGGCTCGTAGTTGCCCGCATTGGCCACATTATCGTATCCGTTACCCGAACGGTCCGGCGTCAGGAACGAACGACAACCCATGCAGGTGTAGCAATCGCCCTCGCCGGGTTCTTCGCCCTTAGAAAGCTTCAACTCGAACATCTTCTTTTCAGAAATATAGTCGGGCACCATGCGCTTTGCCGTGCACTTCGCTGCCAGCTGAGTGAGGTAGAAATACGGAGCATCCTCCGTTACGTTATCTTCCTCAAGTACGTAGATGAGCTTCGGGAACGCGGGGGTGATCCAAACGCCCTCTTCGTTCTTCACGCCTTCGTAGCGCTGGCGCAGCACTTCTTCGATGATGATGGCCAGGTCGTGTTTTTCCTGCTCGTTGCGCGCTTCATTGAGGTACATGAACACGGTTACGAACGGAGCCTGACCGTTAGTGGTCATCAGGGTCACGACCTGATACTGGATGGTCTGAACGCCACGGCGCACTTCGTCACGCAGGCGCGTTTCAACGATCTTAGAGAGCTGCTCCGGCGAAGGCTCGACGCCCACTTCGTTCAGTTCGCGAATAACATTGTGGCGGATCTTCTTGCGGCTTACTTCGACAAAGGGAGCCAAGTGAGTAAGCGAAATGGACTGTCCACCGTACTGGCACGAAGCTACCTGAGCGATGATCTGCGTTGCAATATTACATGCCGTCGAGAAGCTGTGGGGCTTTTCGATCATGGTGCCAGAGATAACCGTGCCGTTCTGCAGCATATCCTCCAGGTTCACCAAGTCGCAGTTGTGCATGTGCTGCGCGAAGTAGTCGGAGTCATGGAAGTGAATGATGCCCTCTTCGTGCGCGTTGACCACATCTTCAGGAAGAAGAATACGCATGGTGAGGTCCTTGGATACCTCGCCCGCCATGTAGTCGCGCTGAACAGAATTGACCGTAGGGTTCTTGTTGGAGTTCTCCTGCTTGACTTCTTCGTTGTTGCATTCGATGAGCGTCAAGATCTTGTCGTCGGTCGTGTTGGACTGACGCTTGAGATTCTGAACATAGCGATAGATGATGTAGCGGCGAGCTACCTCGAACTTATGAAGGGCCATGATCTCGTTCTCGACGAGGTCCTGCACTTCTTCAACCGAAACGGTGTGGCCCGCTTCTTCACAGGTATCCGCAACATTGTGCGCTGCATAATCGATCTGGCGAGCGCTCAGGCGTTCATTCTCGGGAGATTCGTCACTTGCCGCCTTGATCGCGTGGGCGATTTTGGTGATATCGAAAGTAACTTCTGAGCCATCACGCTTGATGATTTTCATTAGGTTACACCCCTCTTGAAATTCTCTATACTGATATATCTACATTGAAAGCCGTTGAGTACGTGATAGCTACTATACACAATTAACCCAATATATTGTGTGTATTTTTCAATTCATCTACAATTTGTAGGTGCTGGCTTATAAGCCCAGCACAGGCGCTCAACAAAGAGTTGAGTCCTAGGCCCCACGCAAACGCCCAATGAAGGATTAATCCACAAGCCCTGTGCACATGCTCAGTGAAAAGTTAGCCAGCAGACACGGATCAATCGCGAACAACGCAATGCGTGACCCTTCCAGACCAGCGAACCACAACCCCGCTCAAGCGATCCCTAACGGTTCTTCGTCATAGGAGCCAAAGTTACTCCCCGATCGCCCTTCGCTATGACAGCCAAAGCCATTCACTGACTGCTCTTCACCATGACAGTCAAAACTATTCGCTGACCGCTCTTCACTATGACAGTCAAAACTATTCAATAACCAAGTGCGCTCACATGCGATTCGTTGCGATCATTCGGAAGATTCTATTCTAAGATCTCTTTTCAACTTTAGTGCCGCATTTTGGACACGTTACCAAAAGTTTTCCTTTTCCCTTGGGGATGTTCAGGACCGTATCGCACCCTTTGCATTTGAAATAGATCGTGGTGCTTCGGTTCTCATATCGCTTATTCAGCAAACGCCATTGCTGCTTGGGCTTGACCATCAGCTCTTGATACTTTGCGAGCTCGCGGGAACGAGCCGCGTAATTGCGCGAAAAACAGCGCAACGTACCTAAGACGAACGCGATTATCGACAGTGAATACAGCACATCGAAATGAAGGATGAAATTTAGCACGACGAGCACGCAACCCAGGACCATCAATGCCTGAGTAAGTTCATCGATCCCATAACGACCCTGCATCCACTGGGCAAAACGCATCTTCCAATTGGTATTACTTTGCTGCATACGAAACACGCCTATCACTTTCATAGTAAGATTCATCGATATGCTAACGCGCTATGAGCATCCCTCGTGATGAGCTGGCAGAAACATCATGAAAGCTTCGCCTATTTCGCACAACTATTCCATGCGTCATTTTTGAAAGCGATTCTTGAGAGCGGTTCTCCACAGCTTCCAATGCAAGGCACGAAATCGGCCTTTGCGCGTGGCCCCGGGCTCCACTTCCAAGCGGAAACCAAAACACACAACCCCCGCCGCCTGATTCAAGGGCTAAGTTGACCTTGAAATTCCAACGAAACCGTCCGACTGCCACATTTGACTTTGAAATGTATCCCTTACAACGAGATTTTCTTCTCTCGAGGAGGGTTACAAGGCATTGAAGGAGGATTTCCGTACATTTAGAGACAAAATGTGGCGCATATTCATCCGAACGTACTGAGATCAATACATTTTAGGGACCTTTGTGGTATAGCTCGTCTTTTTCTTGCGCAGCGAATACATTTCAGACGCATTTGTGGCTCGATGGTCGCGAGACTTAAGCTCCGTGATCCGAAACTACTTGCAACGCCCCCGTCCCCATGCGAACCGCACCGTGACAGCGAAATCCCTGTGAATCTGGGACTGCTTGCAGGCCTTCAAGCCTGGGGCTAGCGCCTCATCCCTGGCGGGGCGTTAGCCCCCCGTCCCTAGTGAAGCGTTAGCCCACCCGTCCCTAGCGAAGCGTTAGCTCCCCGTCCCTTGCGGTGCGTTAGCCCGCCCCTGAACGCAAACAAGCCCCCTGGATGTTTCCAGGGGGCTTGCAGAATGCCATCCGATGAGAAGCTCGAACTATTCAGCCTTCTTCTCTTCAGCTTCAGCTGATTCCTCAGCCGCAGGAGCTTCCTCGGTTGCTTCTTCAACAACTTCTTCGGTAGCCTCTTCTGCCTTGGCCTCTTCAGCCTTAGGCTCCTCTGCCTTCTTGGCGGCAGCCTTCTTTGCAGGCTTTTCGTCAGCCTTTTCAGCCTTCTTCTGAACCGGCTCGGTGCAAAGCTCCATGATTACGATGGAAGCGTTGTCGCCCTTGCGGTTACCAAGTTTCAGGATACGAGTGTAGCCACCCTGGCGATCAGCGAACTGACCCTGAGCGACCTTCTCGAAAACCTCGCGTACGAGTTCCTTATCACCCAGAGCAGCGATAGCGAGACGACGAGAGTGCAGGTCGCCCTTCTTTGCCCAAGTGATGATCTTATCAACGTCAGGGCGGATTTCCTTAGCACGAGCCTCGACCGTCTTGATGCGGTCGTTGGTGAACAACGCAGCAACAAGGCTCTTCTTCATAGCCTTGGTATGGCTGGAGTCGGTGCCCAGCTTACGCCCTTTCTTGTTATGCCTCATCTTCTTTTCTCCTATTGCTTCAAATTGAGGTCCATGGAAATGAGCTTATCCTTCACTTCTTCAATGGACTTCGCACCAAAGTTCCTAATGTTCAGCAGGTCGTTCTCGGAGTATTCGACCAACTGACGTACAGAGTGAATACCTGCACGCTTCAAGCAGTTGTAAGAACGGACAGAAAGATCCAGGTCCTCGATCTGCTTGTCAAGCTCAGCATTGGTCTCCTGGTTCTCAGGAGCGAAGATGGAAACGACTTCGCCGTCTTCGTCTTCTTCGACCTCGTCGAGCATGAGGAATGCGCCCATGTACTGATTGATGATGTTCGCAGCACCGCAAACCGCTTCAGTGGGGTTGATGGAACCATCGGTCTCAACCTCAAGAACGAGCTTGTCGTAGTCCGTACGCTGACCCACACGCGTGTCAGAAACACTCATGGTGCAGCGACGCACTGGCGAGAAGAGGGAATCGACATGAATGATGCCGATAGGATCTTCGGTGCGCTTATTACGTTCAGCGGACACATATCCGCGACCCACACCGATGCGAATGGTCATCTCAAGCGTGCCGCCATCAGCGACCGTTGCGATCACGTGATCAGGGTTGATCAAGGTGAATTCCGTAGGAACCTCAAGATCAGCGCCCGTCACCGTGCAAGGGCCTTCGGCATGCACATGAGCCGTAGCCTCGGTGAAGTCGGAGTTAAGAGCGCTGAATACCAGGCCCTTAACGTTCAAAACGATGTCAGTAATGTCCTCGATTACGCCTTCTGCAGTGGTGAACTCATGCTGAACGCCATCAATCTGGATAGCGGTCGCCTTTGCGCCGTCCAAAGACGAAAGCAAAACACGACGCATGCAGTTACCGAGGGTGTAACCGTAGCCACGCTCTAGCGGCTCCACGATGAATCGGGCAACGGAGTCATTGACCTCTTCGATCGTTACTGTCGGCCTCATGAACTCTGTCATATTGAATAAGCCTCCTTAATAAACCGCAATGCGTTCATTACTTAGAATAGAGCTCGACGATAAGCTGTTCGTTGATATCGAAATCGATCTGATCGCGCGCAGGAAGAGTCAGAACGCTACCCTGGAGCTTCTCAATGTCAACTTCAAGCCATGCGGGAACCTGAACGCCTTCATTGGAAACGAGAGCGCCCTTGATTACCAAGAGTTCCTTTGACTTAGGAGCAACAGAAACAAGATCGCCAGGACGAACGCGGAAAGACGGAATGTCTACACGACGGCCGTTCACATGAATGTGACCGTGGGTCACGATCTGACGAGCTTCTTTACGGGTCTTAGCAAAGCCGAGACGGAAAACAACGTTGTCGAGACGAGACTCGAGAATCTGCATAAGGTTCTCACCAGTAACGCCAGGCATGGACTTAGCGCGCTTGAAGTAACCACGGAACTGCTTCTCGAGAACACCATAGACGAACTTGGCCTTCTGCTTTTCGCGCAGCTGCATACCGTATTCAGATTCCTTGCGACGACGCTTGGGCTGACGGTTGGATTCCTTCTTGCTGCTATAACCCAGCACAGCAGGGTCCAGACCGAGCTGACGACAACGCTTGAGAACCGGAGTCCTATTAATTGCCATAATGTATCGATCCTTTCAAGTTAGACGCGACGACGCTTGCGCTGACGGCAACCGTTGTGCGGGATAGGGGTGCAATCCTGGATGCTTGCGACTTCGAGGCCTGCTGCCTGAAGAGAGCGGATAGCGGTCTCGCGACCGGAACCGGGGCCCTTCACGAAAACAGAAACCTTCTTCAAGCCGTGCTCCATAGCGGTCTTTGCTGCTGCCTCGGCTGCCATCTGAGCTGCAAATGGCGTGGACTTACGAGAGCCCTTGAAACCAACGGTACCAGCGGACTGCCAGGAAATTACATTGCCCTGAGGATCCGTGATGGAAACGATCGTGTTATTGAAAGTGGATTTGATGTGCGCAGCGCCAACAGCAATGTTCTTACGCTCAGAACGCTTGATGCGGGTGCGGACGTTTTTCTTAGCTGCCACTAGTTACACCTCTACTTCTTCTTGCCGCCGATTTGCTTACGAGGACCCTTGCGGGTACGAGCGTTCGTGTGGGTGCGCTGACCGCGAACGGGCAGGCCACGACGATGACGCAGGCCACGATAGCAACCGATCTCCATGAGGCGCTTAATATTCTGTGAAACTTCGCGATGCAGGTCACCTTCAGTGGTGAGATGCTCCTGGATGTAGTCACGAAGCTTGGAAAGTTCGTCTTCCGTAAGATCGTTCACGCGGGTATCCGGGTTAACGCCGGTTTCTGCGAGGATCTTCTTGGAGGTAGTAAGGCCAATGCCATAAATGTAGGTCAAGCCGACTTCAATGCGCTTGTCGCGAGGAAGGTCGACACCAACAAGACGTGCCATGAATAGTTCCCTTCTCTTTAACCCTGACGCTGCTTATGACGAGGGTTCTCGCAAATAACGAGCACCTTGCCATGACGTCGGATAATCTTGCACTTGTCGCACATTTTCTTGACCGAAGGACGTACCTTCATAATTCTATTCCTTTCGGTAATGCGTTCTTTCTTTATCTATCACGCCCAGCCGCAGGCGACGATTGGTAAATGAAGCTGTTTATTTGCGGAGCGGCCCTACCCAGTTCGAGAACTACCATTCGGACCAGAGCGCATACGCGCGCTCGCGCTGATGCCGCAATCCTTCCATCAGCACACAGAATCGCCACATTTCGACACACGAAATGCGGCGAAGAACCGCCTACTTATAGCGATAGGTGATGCGACCACGGTCGAGATCGTAAACCGAAAGCTCAACCTGAACCTTATCACCGGGAAGGATCTTGATGTAGTGCATACGCATCTTACCGGAGATATGGGCCAATATCTTGTGGCCGTTTTCGAGTTCAACCCTAAACATTGCGTTCGGCAATGCTTCAAGAACCGTACCCTCTAATTCAATTGCATCTTCTTTAGCCAAAATTGCTCCTTCAAGCAAATAGACAGACAAGCGGCAAATGAGAATGTTAACAAAAAGTTGCCTCTGTGTGCAAGTAAAGTTTCGAGCATCGGTAAGTTCAACACATTACGGTGCGTCTCACAGATCGTGCCCCTTTACGTCTTCAGATACACTAATCCTGAGAGCCCCTTGCCTTCGAGGATCCTTTGCGCTGAGAGCCTTTTGAAGCTTCCCTTCTTAAGGATGTCTATGAGGCTCGCCAAAACAACAAGCGAGAACCTGCGTGTTTTTACCTGATTCGGGCAAATACCAATGGCTCTTATAGCTCCAACACGGTACAGTTCTCTAATCAGTCGAATCCGTGACCGTTTCGTTGGCATACCCCCTGCAAGGCAAAGGTCAGAACTTGAATATAAGACAGATCCTCAATAAGCAGAGCGTGAACGACTTCATTCGCGCCCTATTGCACCGATCCACCGCAGCTTTCCTGATAAAGGCGGTCGCGCTCTTCACCCTGCTCTTCTTCGTAGGCATTTCGGTCCCTTACGTACCCGCACCTGTTTTCGCTCTGTACTGGGTATTGCTCACCGCGGTATTGAGCGTCGGTTCCATCTATTTTGCCGTAGTGCGTAAGTCGTCAAACCAGATCGCCTGCTTAGAACCTGGCGGCAGGCTGGCAGAACGCAATAACGGTCGAACCTTCAGCACCATCGTAGGGTTCATATTCGCCTCCATCGGCGCCGGCAGTGTACTCATCGCCATTCCCAAGTGGGATGTTTCCAGTTGGGGGATCATCGCAGCCGCCATCGTATTGTTCTTGCTCGTCTCATGCGCAGTGAGTCGTCTTGCCAAGAAAGAACTGAAGCCCCTGTTCCGTGTTTCGGGAACCGTACAATTTACCGCGCTGGTCGTGGGCATACTCCTGGGTATCATCATCGTGGTGAGCTATATTTGCTTCCCTTCAACGAACTTCGATACCACACTCGGCGTATACGAGAACCTGAACCACGCATTTGCTGATTCCCCCTCCCCCTTGCTCGTTGATATCGAGCGGATCGCCGTCGCTTCCGATGCCATGCTGCTGCACGCGAATCCCGATCCCGGCAATTTTGCGGCTTGGCTGTTGTTCTTGATCATGAAGATAATAGTGGGTCTCTCGATCGTATTCAGCGCGTTGAATCTTTTGACCCTGTGCTACTTGAACAAAGCAGAACTAGAGCGCGTATTCACCGCTCTGCCTTCTGAGCAAACGCTGAATGCAAAACGCTCTTTGCATAAAGAGGTCATTTGGGGTCTTGCCCTGCTGAGCGCTCTATCCTTCGCCCTTTTCATGGTGGGTAATGAATACTGCGTTGATACGGTAGAGGCAGGCAAAAAAACCGTTTTCGAACAGTTCGCATACGAGAGCCTGAATGTTTTCGCCTTCGCGGTGGACGACGGCAAGAGCCTAGATGCCCAGATGACCGACCGTGTTATATCCGACGTAGATGAAATGATACGCGGTCTTTCCCCTAGCGAGAACGAGGGGTAGAATCCCAACGAAAAAGGCCAGGGGCGGAATGTCGACCCTGGCCTGGTTCTTGAGTGGTGCGCCGTGAGGGAATCGAACCCGCGACCTTGGGATTAAAAGTCCCCTGCTCTACCAACTGAGCTAACGGCGCATTTGCTATGAGCAGCTTAACATTCTAGCGCCCCCCTTGCTCGGGGTCAATAAAAGAATACCGCTGTGCGCTTCTTTTACTTGCCCATCCAATCAGTAAACAGCACTTTGTCGGGCGTAATATCGGCAAGCGTCGCAGCACCGCACATACGCATAGCGTCTTTCAGTTCGGCGCCGATCTTATCAACATACGCTGCAACGCCTTCTTCACCGCCACCATATACGGCCGTCACGAAAGGACGCGCGATCAATACGCCATCGGCACCCATCGCCAGCGCCTTGAACACATCAGCGCCACTGCGAATACCACCGTCAACCAAAATGGTCACTTCGCCCTTTACCTCTTCTACGATAGCAGGCAGGACTTCGGCAGAAGAGGGACACTCATCCAATACGCGACCGCCATGGTTCGATACCACGATCGCCGAAGCACCCGCCTCGACCGCCTTACGAGCAGCGCCGGGCGTCAAGACACCCTTCAGGATGAACGGCACATCGATCATTTCAGAAATGGCCTTCAATTCGGCAACGGTCTTGCTGCCCGCCGGAGGCGTGAGTCCCTGCAAGAACGGCAGACCAGCAGCATCGATATCCATCGCATACGCGAAACAATCCGTATCGCGCACCATTTCGAGCTTTTGCGCGACAGTGCCCGCATCCCATGGCTTTACCGTGGGAACGCCCATGCCGCCGCAATCTTTGATCGCCGCCGTTGCAGCCTCCATCACCTTCGGATCGACCCCATCACCCGTGAATGCCGCAATACCCGCATTAGCGCAGGCAGGCACAAGGATAGCGTTATACGAAAGATCAGTATGCTCATCGCCATAGTGGAGCGTCATAGCACCTACGGGACCTGCGAAGAACGGGTACGTGAACGTACGGTCGAACAATTCGCAGCTGGTATCGATATCGGCATTGGCGTGGATGGTGTCCATGTTCATACGGACGCGACGCCACGCGTTGTAATTGCGGATAGCGCCATCGCCGGTACCCTTAGCACCTGGACCAGGCATCGTACCGCCACATACACGCCCATCGCACACCTTGCAAACTCGACAATGGCCCATGTTCCCCTTTGCGCGATCGAGCACTTCTTGCCAGTTCATATATGCACCCCTTCTTGTTCGATCATTTTGACGGTCATACCGTGTGGATACTCATGGTATCCGACCGATTCATCTTGGTCAGCAATGTTATGTAGTAAAGTGGTGAGCGGCTCTCAGGTCCGTGTGCGAACCCGCATGGCCAGATCTTGAGCGATCGTGTCATCCCTACCGAAGGATTCCTTATGATCGTTGGCGTTATTTCAGACATTCATGGTGTTCTAAGTACCGAAGCATACGAAGCTCTTGAAGGAAGCGACATCATCATGTGCGCGGGCGATACGGAAAGCGAGGGTATCCTAATGGAACTGGAGTCCATCGCGCCTACCATCGCCGTAACGGGCAACTGCGACCGTTCATCTCTTATATCCGACGTGCCCTTTTTCGCCATGCCGCGCATCGGCGGCGTACGGTTCCTCATCGTACATCGTCCCGAAGACATCGGCACGCCTGACGAAGACGTGAAGGTGGTCATCCATGGACATACCCACGTTCCCCGCAACCAGCTGATCGATGGCGTGCTCTACCTTAATCCCGGAAGCGCATCGCGTCCGCGTGGTGACAGCAAGAAAAGCATCGCGCGCCTTACGATCGAACTCGGCAAAGTAAGTTCGGTCGAATTCATCGAGCTCGCATAACCCGACCTACATCCCGCGCTCCCCGTTGCCGCTCGAGGCATCTCGAAGCGCGCTTTTGAAGAACGCTCATTAAAAGCGCAGACCCTGATTCGCGATCAACTATTGCAGGGATAAGGCGAACCATGCGTCGCGTTATCCCACTGCGCTTCCTAGCGTTCTTCAAAAGCGGAAAAAGCGGAGGCATGCCTCGAGCGGCAACGGGGAGCGCGGGATGCCGACGAGGTTCTAATCAAGCACTTCGGGATTCAGACAGTCGAGCGGACGCTTGCCGAGCACCACATCGAGCGCTGCCTGCATTGAGCGACGATGCAATTCGTCGCCCGATTCTTCTGACCAATACGCCACGTGAGGACTGAGCACCGTATGCGGCGCACGCAAGATAGGATGATCGGCTGCGATAGGCTCTTCCTCGAACACATCAATACCTGCGCCCCATAGCCTGTCTTCGCAGAGCGCCCCAGCCAAAGCCACCGTATCAATGACGGCACCGCGCGATGTATTCACCACGATCGCGCCGCTCTTCAAAAGCGTCATGTTCTCACGATTAAGCATATGGTGGGTGTTCGGGGTCAGCGCAGTATGGAAACTCAGAACATCGGCCGTCTTCAACACCTCTTCGAATGCGAGGATACGATACCCCTCCGGCGTGCGACGCCCCGGCTTCAGTGAGCGCGAATAACATACCACCTGAAAACCGAGTCCCGCCGCTTTACGTGCGACCGCTCGACCGATCTCTCCCATGCCAATGACACCGAAGGTCCGCCCATATACCTGTCCATAAGGACGATGACGCGTGTAATCCCAAATGCCCGCACGCATATCAGCATCGGTTTCGTTCAACCGACGCAAACTGCACAGCGCAAGGGTGATAGCGTGATCGGAAACCACTTCTGTTCCATATCCAGGCACAACGCACACGGCCGTCTTTGCGCGCGTGGCAGCTTCAATATCAATAGTGTCATATCCGATGCCCGTCCGACTTACCACCTTCAGCTGGGGAAGCGCCTCGAAGACCTTGGCGTCGAATTCTCCATATGAGGTCACGATACCATCAGCATCGCACGCGTTCTTGATGATGGATTCAGGGCTGCGCTCATTGAACAGCGCGATATCAACGCCCGCTTCCTGCGCCATGGCAACTTCGATGGCGTTATCTTCAAAATCTGTATCAGTAACAACGATCTTAGGCATATTGTCTCCTCAAAACGATCGGACCACGCATGCCCGCCGTATTTCACGAACAGTGACATGCGGCAGCTATCGCTAGATTACCACCATTGAGTCACGGTGCCCGACTGATCAAGGCTCACTGGTTCGCTTTTTGTTTGCGGCTCACCGTTAGTAAGCACCGCGAAGAAGTCTTTGATGCGCGCGAGCACCTCGCGCTGTTCGTATGCATCCTTATCAGCATACGTTGCTCGATCGCTCGGGACCCCATAGGCGTTGATGCCGAATGAGCGCGCATCGTACAGAGCGCGATAAAGATGATATTCCTGCGTTACCACCACGCACGATTCCACGCCGAACACGTGACGCAGGCGATACGCGCTATCGTAGGTCGATAATCCCGCATGATCGCAGAAGATATCATCGGCGGGAACCCCTTGTTGCCCCGCATAGAGCGCCATGGCCATCACTTCGTTATAAGAAGAATCGCTGTTGTCGCCGCTCATAATGATCTTAGGGGCCACCCCTTCGTTATAAAGCTCGATGGCCACATCAAGACGATCGCGCAGCACCGCCGAGGGGCTGCCGTCCTAATTGATGCCTGCACCCAGAACGACGACGGCATCCGTACTGCCGGCCTGAGTCGGGGCAGCACTTACCGTGGTGAACGAGGGACGGGCCGTCGCGCACACATACGCATTGATGGCCGCAGGAACACCTACGACCACCAACACTACCGTCAGAACAAAACCGAAGAACGCTCTGATCAGACGGCTTAAACATCCTCTGTCCTTCTTCGCACTCACCGCGAACGACCTAAGATGTTCCTAACCTATTTCACTACGACATTGACAAGACGTCCGGGAATAACGATCACCTTCTTGACGTCTTTGCCTTCAGTAGCCGACGCGACCGCATCAAGAGCCACCGCGCGAATATCCTCTTCTGGCGCGTCGGTCGCGACCATGATCTTGGCCTTCACCTTGCCATTCACCTGGACGGCCAGTTCGACCTCATCAGCCTTTGCTGCCTCGGGATCGAAATCAGGCCAAGGCTGCTCGTGCACTGATTCAGTGTGACCCAGAACATCCTGCCACAACTCTTCTGCCCAATGAGGAGCAAACGGAGCCAGCAGTGCAACGATGGTCTCGGCAACATCTTTATCCATTGCAACGCAGTTTTCGCATGCAGCACGCTGCTCAGCAGAGCGCTTACGCAGCAGATCTGCCGAAGCATTCACCAGTTCCATAATGGCGGCGATCGCCGTGTTGAAGTTATTACGAGCAAGGTCGTCAATCACCTTACCCACAACGCGATGACGTTCCTGGTTCAAGAACTTACGAGCCTGCTTAGCCTCGTCATGCGAGAAGCCTTCCTGATAGAAGGTGTCTTCACCGGCTTTTCCGGCAAAGTCGCACACAACGCGCCATGCGCGGTTCAAGAACTTATACATACCCGCAAGGCCATCCTCGTTCCACTGAAGCTCCTTATCGGGAGGCGCCATGAACAGAATGTAGGCACGAACCGCATCAGCACCGTAGCCGGCGATCATATCTTCAGGAGAGATAACATTGCCCTTCGACTTGGACATGACCTCGCCATTTTCATCAAGGACCATACCCTGACACAGCAAATTGGAGAACGGCTCATCGAAATCGAGCATATCCATATCACGCAGCACCTTGGTGAAGAAGCGAGAATACAGCAGATGCAGGATCGCATGTTCAATACCGCCGATATACTGATCGACCGGCATCCAGCGATTAGCTCGCGCAGGATCGAAAGGCTGCTCGTCGTTATGAGGATCGGTATAACGAAGGTAATACCAGCTTGAGCACGTGAACGTATCCATCGTGTCGGTCTCACGATGTGCAGGACCACCGCACTTCGGGCACGTGCACTGCGCAAATTCCTTATGCGTTGCCAAGGTCTCGCCCGCGGACAGATCGATATCCTTAGGCAGCATGACAGGCAGGTCCTCTTCAGGAACGGGAACAAGACCGCACGAATCACAATAAATGGCAGGGATGGGGTTACCCCAGTAGCGCTGACGCGAAATAAGCCAATCGCGCAAACGGAACTGAATCGACTTCTTGCCCTTACCCTGAGCTTCCAGATCGCCGATGATGGCATCGACCGCAGGAGAATGCTTGCCGCCCACCATACCTGTGTATTTACCAGACTGAACCAATACGCCTTCAGCGTCGTACGCCTTTTCCCAGTCGACCGAAGTCACGCGACGCTCTTGTACGCCATTAAGGTCAGCGAACAGAGGGTCGTCTTCGCCCAAGATAATGGGAACGATGGGCAGATCGTACTTACGCGCGAATTCGAAGTCACGCTGGTCACCACAAGGAACCGCCATGACCGCACCCGTGCCATAATCTGCCACGATATAGTCAGCCACCCACACCGGCACCTTTTCACCATTAACCGGGTTGATAACATAACGGCCCGTGAATGCACCGTGCTTTTCGCGGTCACCCTGGGCGCGCTCTACCGCACTTACCTTGGATGCCGCCTCCACCAACGCACGCACGTCAGCTTCATACGGGGTGCCTTCGACCAATTCCATCAAACGAGGGGACTCAGGTGCCAGCAAGAAGAAACTGCAGCCGAACAAGGTATCGGGGCGCGTGGTGAATACCGTGATGGTATCTTCGTCAGTGGGGTCTGCCGGCGCGTTGCCGTCTTTGCCACACAGCAGGAAATCGACCTCAGCGCCTTCAGAGCGCCCGATCCAGTTAGCCTGCATCTGCTTAACCGGCTCCGGCCAACCCTCCAGCTGATCCAAATCATCAAGAAGTTCCTGGGCATAATCGGTGATCTTGAAATACCACTGCGTCAGATCGCGCTTTTCGACCGTGCCATGGCAACGCCAGCACTCGCCTTCAGTCACCTGCTCGTTCGCGAGAACGGTCTTACAGTTAGGGCACCAATTAACGGGCGAATTGCGACGCTCGACAAGGCCGCGCTTCCAGAACTGCAAGAAGATCCACTGACCCCAGCGATAGTATTCCGGATCGCAGGCAACGACCGTGCGGTCCCAGTCGTACGAAAATCCCATGCGCTTGAAGCTCGCCTTTTGGGTTTCAATATTGGCGTAGGTCCAGGTAGCAGGATGGCTATTGTGCTTGATCGCCGCATTTTCCGCGGGCAGACCGAACGCATCCCATCCCATAGGATGCAGCACGTCATAGCCGCGCATCGTGTAATAACGCGCAGTAACGTCGCCGATCGTATAGTTACGAACATGACCCATATGAATATCGCCCGAAGGATACGGGAACATTTCGAGCACATAGCGCTTAGGCTTCGAATCGTCTTCGCGTGCCGTATGCGCACCCGTATCAGCCCAGATCTTTTGCCAACGCGGCTCTATCTCGTGCGGGTTGTATTCTTTCATAAGTCAGTCCTTTTCCCGTATCAACAAAGAAGGGCCAGGCCCTTCTGTAACGCAAAAGCGTCCTTCATTATAAAGCTGAATGATTACCGATGCGTGAAATAGCTAGAGAATACGGTAGGAAACCGTGCGAACGCCCCACGCCTGACGGGTCTTGAACCCGAACGCTTTGAAGACGCCCGGCTGAAGGTCCAGCGAACGCGCGCCGCCGCTCAGGCCGCCGCAATCATTGATAGTGGTTACGATGGTCTTCCCGCCATAGTTGATCTCAACGGCACGACCGAAATACGAGCGATAATTCGACCAACTCATAGGAATGGCAACGCCCCATGAATTGTCGTCGCATACCGCACCGGTCGCAGTAACGCCTGGGTTCGGCGTATAGGGATCGCTCGACCCGCCATACGCGGAAGCCAATCCGGTCTTCCAACCCTTAGAGCTATCAGTACCCGTGTTGCTATTACCCGAATCCGATCCAGAACCACCAGAGCCGCCTGAGCTAGATCCACCGCCCCCCGATGAGGGCGCATCAGGCTTCGTGTTCCAGCCGGAATCTTCCGTCTGACCGCCCGAAGATTGCTCCTGGTTATTCATCTCGTTCGCTTTAGCCTGCAGGGCCTCTAGCGCCGCTTGAGATTCCTTGATCGAAGACACCTTCGCCGACGCATCGGAAACGACCTTTTCCGCTTCGGCCTTCTTGGAAGCCGCCTGGTCGAGCACCGTTTGCTGCGCATCGCGCTGGGCGTCAAGTTCGGAAAGCGCCGCACTGAACGTTTCATTCAGTTCGCGCTGTTCGGCCACCTTTTCCGCCTGATCTTGCTGAATGGCGGAATAGTAGGTCATGTTCACCACGAAATCGGAAATATCTTCTGAACTGAGCACGATATTCATCAGCGACAGTCCCCCATCGCTTTTGTATTCCGCAAGCATTGCGTCGCCCAGGACCTGCTGACCTTCGATCATGGCCGTCTGGGCTTCTTGCACCTTTTGGGCAGCGTCATTGATCTGAGCATCCAGATCGGCCACCTGTGCCTGCAGTTGCGAGTACTCAGAAGATAACGCGTCCAGTTCCTTAGACGCCGCATCTAGCGTTGCCTGCGCGTCGGAGAGCTCATCGCCGTATGCCGGAGCCGCCCCCACGAACGGAACCATGGAAAGCACCAGCAAAATGCTCAGTAAAAGAGCACCTATTGATTTTTTGCTTCGTGTAATCATGCCTAAAAGTGTAACGTAGAATTTGATTTCGCAAAAACCGCCATGAATCGCATCATGCGCCATCTCTGTTATATTTTCTTAAAATACCTGGTCAACATAAAGAAATCTCCCCGTTTCCCAAAGACGAAAACGGGGAGATTTTATGAAGACCGTTTATTGGGCCGCTATACGACGGCTACTTAACCGCGGATCGTGTTGCCTACGTAAGGGGTCTTGTCCTTCAACAATACGTCGTGTGCGCCACCCTCGACAATAGAAGTAGAGCTGACTACCGTGAGCTTCGCCTTGTCCTGAAGTTCAGGGATGGTCAACGCACCGCAGTTACACATCGTAGACTTGATCTTGGAAAGAGTCATATCAACGTTGTCTTTCAAAGCACCTGCATAAGGAACATAAGAATCGACACCTTCCTCGAAAGTGAGGCCCTTCTTGGAACCGCCCAGGTCGTAGCGCTGCCAGTTACGTGCACGAGCAGAACCTTCGCCCCAGTATTCCTTCATGTAGTTGCCATTGACATTGACCTTGTTGGTGGGGCTTTCATCGAAACGAGCGAAGTAACGACCCAGCATCAAGAAATCAGCACCCATAGCAAGAGCAAGCGTCATGTGATGGTCGTATACGATGCCGCCATCCGAGCAAACGGGAATGTAAATGCCAGTTTCCTTGAAGTATTCATCGCGTGCCTGAGCCACTTCAATAAGAGCGGTGGCCTGGCCACGACCGATACCCTTCTGCTCACGCGTGATGCAGATAGAACCGCCACCGATGCCGACCTTAATGAAGTCAGCACCAGCCTCTGCCAAGAAACGGAACCCTTCGGTATCGACAACGTTGCCTGCGCCGACCTTTACCGAATTTCCGTAATGATCGCGAATCCAGGAAATGGTGCGCTGCTGCCATTCGGAATAACCTTCGGAAGAGTCAATACACAGAACATCGGCACCTGCTTCGATGAGCACAGGAACACGATCGGCATAATCGCGCGTGTTAATGCCCGCACCGACCAAGTAACGCTTATGAGAGTCAAGCAATTCATGAGGGTTGGACTTGTGCTGCTCGTAGTCCTTACGGAACACCATGTACAGCAAGTTGTCGTTCTCATCAACGATAGGCAAGGAATTCAACTTGTTGTCCCAGATGATATCGTTCGCTTCCTTCAGGCTGGTTTCCGCGGAAGCGACGATCAAGTTCTCGCGCGGGGTCATGAACTCCGACACGGGTGTGTCCAGATCCATACGAGACAGACGGTAATCGCGACCAGTGACGATACCCAAGAGCTTACCCTTAGAAGCGCCGCCTTCAGTAACCGGCATGGTGGTGTGACCGTTCTTTTCCTTCAATGCCACCACATCACGCAAGGTTGCGTTAGGTGTGAGGTTAGAGTCACTGCGAACGAAACCTGCCTTGTGGTCCTTTACACGCGAGACCATCGCAGCCTGATCCTCAACGGACTGAGAACCATAGACGAACGAAAGGCCGCCCTGCTGAGCCAGCGCAACAGCCATACCGTCATCGGAAACAGCCTGCATGATAGCCGACACCATAGGAATGGAGAGGTTCACCGGGCATTCTTCCTCGCCCTTACGATAACGCACAAGGGGGGTATTCAGGCTTACTGCATCAGGAGTGCACTCCGAAGAAGAGTACCCCGGGACGAGCAGATACTCGTTAAATGTACGAGAGGGTTCATCGAAGTAATAAGCCATGTAACGCTCCTTGCCTGAGTTACGCGTTAAACGCGTCCATTGAAACCATCCAACGACCTTGTGTCGAATACGAATTCGTACAAGGTTACCCCATTATAGTCACCCTGAACCCTAACCGGTACAGAAGTATTGCGGATTTGCAGAAAGAAAATTCGCAAAAGGCGACCTAGAACCGCGTTGCCGCAGAACTAGCACGCCTTCAAGAAGGCCACGTACCCGCGATACGCCTCATAGATATCTGCCTTCGACGTTACCTCCCACGGCGAATGCATGGAAAGTACCGCAACGCCCGAGTCAATCACATCCATGCCATACTTAGCGGGAATATAAGCGATCGTGCCACCACCGCCCGCATCGACGCGTCCTAGCTCTGCGGTCTGGAAAGCCACGTCCGCATCATCCATGACCCGACGGATGTAGGCCATGTATTCCGCGCGGGCGTCGTTCGAGCCGCTTTTCCCTCGCGCGCCCGTATACTTGTTGAACACGAGACCCTTGCCCGCATACGCAGCGTTCTTCGTTTCGTACACGCTCGCATAAGCCGGGTCATATGCCGCCGATACATCCGAGGAAAGCATGCGCGATGCCGCAAGCGTGCGACGCAGCGGCAGATCGCCCTGAGCGCCCATGCAGCCGAGAACCTCAGCTATGGTGTTCTCGAAGAACAGCGATGCCATACCCGTTGCGCCAACGCTGCCGATCTCTTCTTTATCAACCAGAACCGTTACCGCAGTAGTGCGGGGCGTTTCATTAAGGGCGAGCTGCGCTTCGAGCGACGTATAAGCGCACACGCGGTCGTCTTGCCCGTATCCGATGACCATACTGCGATCGAATCCTAGCTCACGAGCGCGACCAGCCGGCACGACCTCTATTTCAGCGGACAGGAAATCCTCTTCGGCAATGCCGTACTTTTCTTCTAACAGCTCAAGCGCGAACGCCTTCACCTTATCTTTGGGTGCCGCTTCCTTTTCAGAACCATCAGCTGATGCGTCTTCGGCCGTGTTCACTACGAGGGGACGATTGCCCATCAGAATATCGAGGCTCTCCCCTTCTACGACCTCGCTTCCCTTTTTGCTCATCTGCTTACTACCCAGATGAGGCAGAAGGTCGGTCACGCAGAACACCGGATCGCCCGCATCGTCGCCGATATTGATATCAACAACGCTTCCATCGGTCTTCGCCACTACTCCATGAAGCGCAAGCGGAAGCGTGACCCACTGATAATGTTTGATGCCGCCATAGTAATGAGTATCCAAATACGCGAACCCATCGCTTTCATAGAGCGGGTTCTGCTTAAGGTCGAGCCGTGGGCTGTCAATATGGGCACCCAAAATATTTAGACCCTGCTCAAGCGGTTCTTCGCCAATATGCACGAGCACCAACGTTTTCCCGTGAATGCCTGCCCAGACCTTATCGCCAGGTGCAAGACTACCGTTTTCCTGTACGACCTTTTCGAGCGGCACGTATCCCGCTGCTTCAGCCTGAGCGACTGAAGAGGCGAAGCACTGGCGCTCCGTTTTGTTGTCGGAAATAAAATCGATATAACGAGCCGAAAGGGATTCAAGTTCTTCAAGCTGGTCTGCCGAATAGGCTTCCCATGCGATCTTTCGTTCCATGCGTTCTTCTCCTTTTACACGCCGTACTGCTTTTGGAGGGCATCAATGGTGCCGTCTGACTCCATTTCGCGCAGTACCTCATTTATTGCATCGGTCAAAGTACGGTTATCTTTACTTACTGCAATACCGTACGCATCGTTAGTTGCTATTTCTTCGAGTATTTCACAATCTGGATAGGCGGCAATGAAGCGTTGCGCAATTGGCATATCGACCACGATCGCACTTACGCTGCCCGCTCGCAGCGCTTCGAAGCACTTGGCAATATCGTCATATGACACCAGGCTTTTCGTCAGATGCTCTTGAGCATAATCGAACGACGCCGTGCCTGATAGCGCCGCGACCTTCGTGTCTTTAATCTCTTCAGACTGAGAATACGTTCCCTCAAGCACCACAATGGCCTGATCGACGAAATAGTAGGGAAGGGAGAAATCCACCTTCTCTTCGTTCTTGGAACCAATAACGAAGGAGGCCACGCCCACATCGTATTGCTGGCCCGCGCTGAGTGCAGAAATGATAGTGCTGGAATTCGCGTTCGAAACCTCGCAGGCAAGACCCAACCGATTCGCAACTTCCTGAATCACCGCAATGCTATACCCTGCAGGAACTCCCCCTTCGACCGCTTCAAAAGGAGCGGTATCTAAGGAAGAGCCCACGCTCAACGTGCCTTCTTTTACCAGGGCGTACTTGTCTGAATTGCTCTGAGAAGAACAGCCTACCAACGCAGCGAAAAGCAGAGTACACGCCGCAACGAGCGTGAGCATCTTCGCATACCCTCTCGCATTCATGCGCATACCCTCCTTTGACACGTGGTGCTTACTTTGATTTATTTGTCAGCCTTGACCATATCGTCAGCCGATTCGAGCATAAGATCGCCCGGTTTGATCCAGCCGATCTTGCGCAGGACCTGACAGAACGCCCACGACAGAACAGCCGGAAGGATGAAGCAGATGAGCACCAGACCGATCCAATCAAATGCCGTGATCGCCGCCATCGCGCCCGAAGATACATCTGCGACCCAGCCGGTATACACGCCAATGGGGCCGACCATACCGCAGGTACCCATACCCGAAGAAATAGCAGGACCGTTCATCTTGAGTTGGAACAAGCATGTTGCCAAAGGACCAGTGATGATCGATGCAAGCGTTGGTGGGATCCAAATGCGAGGGTTACGCACGATGTTGCCCATCTGAAGCATCGAAGTGCCCAAACCCTGGGAAACCAAGCCGCCCCAGCGGTTTTCCTTGAAACTCATGATCGCGAAGCCGACCATCTGAGCGCAACAACCCGCGACCGCAGCACCGCCTGCAAGACCAGTGAGAGACAACGCCGCACAGATAGCTGCCGAAGAAATAGGCAGCGTAAGCGCGATACCAACGAGAGCCGACACCAGCATACCCATGAAGAAGGGCTGCAGTTCGGTCGCCCACATAATAACAGCGCCTACCGCAGTCGCGCCCGCGCCGATCGCTGGAGCACATGCAATAGAGAGCAAGCAGCCCGCCAGGATAGTCACCGAAGGAGTGACCAGGATGTCGATCTTAGTTTCGTTGGCGACTATCTTGCCGCATTCCGAAGCCACGATAGCAACCACCAGAACGGCCAGCGGGCCGCCGGCACCACCAAGGGAATTCGCCGCATAACCCACCGCAACCAACGAGAACAGCACGAGCGATGGTGCCTTCAAAGCAAAGCCGATGGACACCGCCATAGCGGGTCCCGCTGCGCTTTTCGCAAAATCGCCGATCTGCACCAGCACGTCAATGCCGCATTGTTGACCAATAGTTGAGAGGATCGTTCCCATTAAAAGGGAAGCGAACAGGCCTTGGGCCATCGCCCCGAGCGCATCTATCAGATACCGCTGTACCGAGATCTCAATGTTCTTTCGTTTGCAAAATTCTGAAATCTGCGCCATTTACCTTGGCCTTTCCTTTACTCAACATCCATTTTCTCGAGCACTTGAAATGCCCGCTCATACCCACCTGCGCCATAATTGAGCGCCTTTGAAACACGCGCTATGGTCGTTGCCGACGCACCCGTAGCCTGCTCGATGACCGCATACGAGCACCCCTTCTTCAGCATGCGCGCAACATCTAAACGCTGTGACGTATCCTTGATCTCTCGCACCGTAAACAGATCTTCCAGAAGCGCGAACACTTCGTTCGGATCGGTAAGGCCCGCCAGAACCGCAAGAAGATCCTCTACTTCCCTTGTTCGTAAATCGGTCACGATGCTTCCCTCCTTATATCGGCCTACAGAACCTGACCCCTCTTACGATCAAGTTCTTTAACCCGTGAGTGACAAAGGAGCCTTGGATTATCCCCAAGGCTCCCCGTTGTCGTTATCCCTGTTCAATGCAGTAGTGCAAGAGTCCCTAGAAGCGGGTGATCCAATCTTCATACTCAGGAACCTTGCCATAAGCAACGTCGAAGTAACGACGCTGCAGTTCGGTCGTAATAGGACCGCGCTTGCCGATCTCGCGATCATCAATGCTTGCGATCGGGGTGAGCTCAGCAGCAGAACCCGTCATGAAAGCTTCGTCAGCAACATACAGATCGGAACGCGTAAGCGATTCTTCGATAGCAGGAATATCCATATCGGTCGCGATGGTCAGCACGGTATCGCGCGTGATGCCTTCCAATAGACCATCGGACAGCGGAGGCGTGGACAGGATGCCATTGCGGATAACAAAGAGGTTCTCGCCCGTACCTTCGCATACATAGCCCTGCTCATTGAGCATAACTGCTTCGCTGTAGCCATGAAGCGTCGCTTCCTTCTTAGCAAGAATGGAGTTCATGTAAGAAGCAGAGGACTTCACGGCAGGAGGAATGGCGTTAAAGGAACGTTGACGCCACGAGGAAACGCCCACCTTGATGCCGTTCTCGAGCGCTTCAGCACCCAAGTATGCATCCCAGGGCCATACGGCGATGATAACGTCTACGGGGCAACCCGTTGGGTCGACACCCATTTGGCCATATCCATAGTAAGCCAGCGGACGAATATAGCATGACTTCAGATTGTTCTTCTTGATGATCTCGACCGTTGCATCGCACAGTTCGTCAACGCTGTACGGCATATCCATCATTGCGATCTTCGCGCTGCGGTGCAGACGCTCCATGTGGTCGCGCAAGCGGAAAATAACAGCTTCGTCCGTATCAGTATTATGGTAGCAACGAATACCTTCGAATACTCCAGATCCGTAATGCAACGCATGAGTCAATACATGCGTGGTAGCCTGTTCCCATGGAATAGCCTCGCCGTTCTTCCAGATGTAATCAACGGACACCACGTCAGCCATTTCTTTTCCTTTCGCTCTTTCCTTCTTTTTTAGTAGCCTATTCTACTCCAACTAAGTGGAGTAGTGCTCATCAAAGAAAAATGGAAGCGATCCAGGGCGCCATCGGGGGCGCCTGCTCCGTAAATGGCTGATACCGTTCAAAAAACGTTAATTCGCCTTATCTACCACGCGAACAGATGACTGATCTTGCTCGGATCCGCTCTGGGCGTTCTGAACTTGCGCGACGCGCGCTTCTTGTTCTTCGAGCTGACGACGGCGTTTACGCGCCGCTTCTTCGACATCGGTCGTTTGAACTGCGTGCATCAGGATCTGCATACGACGCTCGACATCCTCGATAATGTCGGAACAGTCCTTTAGTTCGTCATACATATCGATGCCATCAAGATGGACGTCCTGCTTGTACTTCAGGGTATGCTCGAGCGATGCCCAAAAATCCATGGCGATGGTACGGAACTGGATCTCTACCGGAACGTACTGCTTGCGATCGAGGAAATACACGGGCACCTTCACGATAACGTGTAAACTGCGATATCCGTTCGGTTTAGGATCGGCAATATAATCCTTCACCTTGACGATCTTCAGATCGTCCTGCATGGAAAGAACCTTGACCATGGCGTATACGTCATCTATATACGAAACGATGACGCGCATGCCCGCCACATCAAGGATATTGCTCTCCATTGATTTGAGCGTAACGGGCAGACCGTAGCGCTGCATTTTCTCGAACACGCTTTCAGGGCTCTTAAGGCGCGTTTCCATGTGATGGATCGGGTTGCGATTAAAGCGATATTCCAGATCGGCATCGAGGATCTCGAAACGGGTCTTCATTTCCCTGATTGCTGCGTCATATTTTTTGAAAAGCGACTGGCTTGCCTTTTTGAACAGGCGAAAATGCTCGGTCACCATTTTGGTTTCTTCGGCGGATAATGTCCGCTCCATTAGCGTTACCCCCTCAAAGTAATACTACGCATACCATTAAAGCAAAGAAGCCGACCCCTTGTGCAGCATTCCATGAAACCATTACTAACCCGTAATGTCCCATGCGCAAAAAGGCCAGGAGAGCGGACTCCTGGCCTTTTGAAATAATCTGTCTTATATGCGATCTGCTCGATTCGACCTAAGCGGCCATTCCCCAGATCCGCTCAACGATCATCTTATGCGTAGAACAAGATGTCGTTATAGGTGGGAACGGGCCAGTAGCTGCGCTCGACAACGCATTCCAGATCGTCGATTTCCTTGCGCAGGGCATCCATCGCAGGAATGACCTTCGTTGCATACGCGCCTGCCTGCTCCTGAGGATCTTCGATCGCTTCAGTTGCGTCATGAAGCTTGACCAGCTGACGGACCGCTTCTGCCGCACGATTCGTACCGTCGATAAGGATGTTCAGCAGCTTTTCATGCTCGCTCATATCCGCACCCGCAACCGCGGACTTCACCGTGGTAATGGTGCTTGCAAGATCAGCCATGTAATCGCTGATGGCGGGCAAGTACGTGCGACGCGCCATACGGATCATCACGCGGGCTTCAATGTTGAGCAGCTTATTGTATTTGTCCAGTTTGACCTCGTAACGGCTGCGTACCTCCGCCTCGTTCAAGATGCCGAATTGAGTGAACAAGTCGAAGGACTTCTGGTCGACCAGACAAGGAAGCGCCTCGGCGGTGTTGCGATGGTTCGCCAAACCGCGCTTTTCTGCTTCCTGTTCCCATTCTTCCGAATAGCCATTGCCATTGAAGATAATGCGCTGGTGATCGACGAGGGTCTTCTTGACGAACTTGATGGCCGCCTTTTCGAAGTCGGCGCCTTCCTTGCCGTCCATCGCATCAGCGAAGCCCTTCAGGCTCTTCGCCATAGCGGTGTTCAGGATCATGTTGGCATCAGAGAGGTTCACATTCGAACCAGGCATGCGGAACTCGAACTTGTTGCCCGTGAAGGCGAAGGGGCTCGTGCGATTTCGGTCGGTGTTGTCTTTCAGGAACTTCGGCAATACCGCAACACCCAGGTCCATAGCGACCGCTTCGGCGGAGTGATATTCCTCGCCGGAAATAAGTGCGTCTACAATAGCGCCCAATTCATCGCCCAAGAAGATGGAGATGATGGCAGGAGGCGCTTCGTTCGCGCCGAGGCGATGATCATTGCCAGCCGATGCGACCGACATGCGCAAGAGCTCCTGATATTCGTCGACTGATTCGATAACGCAGGTGAGGAACACCAAGAAGCGCAGATTGTCCATTGGGTCATCGCCGGGATCGAGCAGGTTCACTTTGCCGTACGAAAGCGACCAGTTGTTATGCTTACCCGAACCATTGATCCCCTCGAACGGCTTTTCATGCGTCAAGCACACCAGGCCGTGGTGAGATGCATCAAGACGCATCTTTTCCATGGTCAGAAGGTTCTCATCAATAGCGCGATTGGAATTAGTGAACAGCGGAGCCAGTTCGTGCTGAGCTGGAGCCACTTCGTTGTGCTTGGTCTTAGCGGAAACACCCAGCGACCACAGATCGTCGTCGACTTCCTTCATGAAGTTATTGACCGTTGGGCGGATGGCACCGAAGTAATGCTCTTCGAGTTCCTGACCCTTCGAAGGAGGTGCACCGAACAGCGTGCGGCCCGTCATGATGAGGTCCTGGCGCTGGACATAATCCTTTTCGGAAATGAGGAAGTATTCCTGTTCCGCACCTACCGTCGTAATGACGCGCTTGGGATCTTCGCCGAAGAGCTTCAGCACACGACGTGCCTCTTTGTCGATCACGCTCATCGAGCGGAGAAGCGGGGTCTTCTTGTCGAGCGCTTCGCCCGTGTAAGAGCAGAACGCCGTAGGAATGCACAGTACTTCATCTTTGATGAAGGCGAATGACGTCGGATCCCAGGTAGTGTATCCGCGTGCCTCGAACGTTGCGCGCAAACCGCCGGAAGGAAAACTCGATGCATCTGGCTCACCCTGAACGAGCTCTTTGCCCGAGAACGTCATGATGGCAGAACCATCACGTGAAGGATTAAGGAAGCTGTCGTGCTTTTCAGACGTAATGCCGCTCAAAGGCTGGAACCAATGAGTGTAGTGCGTTGCGCCATGTTCGATAGCCCACTCTTTCATAGCGTGAGCAACGACGTTCGCTACCTCGATATCGAGAGGCTTGCCCTCGTGGATCGTCTTGACGAGACTTTTGAACGTTTCCTTTGGAAGACGCTCCTCCATCACGCGCTCGTTGAACACCATCGATCCATAAATCTCTGAAACGTGGGCCATTTCTTCTCCTTATCGTTCACGCCGCATAGTGCGACCTCATATATGAGATTCAAGCTTTCATTGTGCCACAACTTCGCGTGAATCTCCCACCTCACATCATTTACCCTATCTATCGTTTGTTTCGAGCAGTTTTCTTCTACGAAACGGCTTTGTTTCGGACGGGAAACATTTTTCGCGATCCGCAGGGGAACCGAGAGGCTTCCTTCGGCTTTTATCCCTCTAAAAGCCGAGGTGAACCTAGTGATGCAGAGAAATACCCGATGGACCGAACATCCATCGGGTATCGAAGAGAGGGCCTCGAACGCCCGTACGTCGATGCGTGTGCTACGACGCTGACATAGAGCGCAACGCTAATGCGAGTTCCGCGCAAATGCAGAACCCTAGGCAGACACAGGGCCCCACATCAACGCAGGAACCCGCATCGATGCAGATCGCAGCGCCAACGTAGGGCCCGCGTGAACGTAGCCTAGTTGAAGAACGTATCCGCTATGTAGTCAACGGGCATATCAACATCGAACCAGATCTTTTCAGCGAGAGCGGCCTGCTGAAGCAGCATTCCCAAACCGGGACCCACGACCAGCCCGTGCGCCTTCGCCATCTTGATAAGCTTCGTCTCATGGGGTTCATATACGGTATCCGCTACGAACAAGCCATCATGGAGCATGTCTTCGTCGACCAAGCACTCGTCAACATTAGGGACCATGCCCACTCGGGTGGCGTTGACCAGCACATCTGATTGCGCAATGGATTCGCGCAGATCATCGCGGTCAGCCAGATCATGCAAAGAGATCTTCACGCCCGTCGCCTGCGCGATATTCGCAATGCGATCTTCGGTCTTGTCCCAGAACGCATCTTTTCGGTTAAACACCCGGATCTCAGTTGCTTTCTCGAGCGCCAGTTGGGTGAATACTGCCGAACCTGCGCCGCCAGCGCCGATAACGGTAGCCACCTTACCTTCAGGATCCACGCCCAATAGACGCATATTACTTGTGAAGCCTGCACCATCGGTATTGTGGCCGATGGACCTGCCGTCACGAACGACGACCGTATTCACGGCGCCCATGAGCTTCGCCGCATCAGAAAGCTCGTCCAGGTATTCGCCAACGTAGGTCTTACAGGGCATGGTCACGCTATAGCCGACCGCACCTAGCTCAGCAAGGCCCTTGACCACGTTCTCGAGTTGGTCATTTTGCACATCGAATCCCAGATACACTGCTTCTAGGCCCAGCTTCGCGAATGAAGCCGTATGCATTGCCGGCGACATCGATTGGGAAACAGGGCTCCCTACCAACCCGACTAGCTTGGTACGCCCAGAAATATCAACGTTGAGTTCCATAATTCCCTCCTTGTTCTATGCGACGCGACCTCTATTTGCGCCACAAAATACATTCGTTCCTTCACTGCTCTATGTTTCGCCTGCCATAGTCAAGCAGGCGTGGAAACCGATATGCGCTCATGAAGTCGATGAATTCTTGCACAACGCGTGGCCTTCTGCTTTCGTCGCGGCTCACAACGTACGTTTTATGAAAATCGACCGGAGCTTCGCGAATAGGCAGGCACACCACATCATCAAAGGCGTTGATCAACAGCGAATAGCAGAACAGCGCCACCTGGTTCTGATCAGCGGAAATGATCGAAGACAAGGTGATCTCGTCATCGAAGGCGTACTGCACATTGAGCCCATAGTCGTCGATCAGGTTCCTAAGCCCTTCAGTAACGGGCGAATACGGGTTGTACGACAGGATCTCCATCCCTTCAAGCTCCGTCAAGGAAATACTGTCCTTCTGCGCGAAGGGGTGCCTTTTGTTCACCCCGAGTACCAACGACTGAGACCAACATAAGCTGTATTGCAGATCCCTCATGTCTCCTATGCGGCTCGCAAATGCCACATCGAGCTGCCCTGCCCGCAAACGGCGCAGCAGCTCTTTGGAATACGCCTGCGTAACGGTGATCTGCGGATCATGCGAGCACTGGCGCCGAAAATCGAATAGCGCTTGCGACCAGAACTTGCCCTGCATCGCGTAAATGGTTCCCAGGTTTATCTCCGCGTTTTCCGCTCCTAGCGATTCTTCTGCAAGCATGCGGGCGCGATCTAAGTCATACAATGCGCTCGAAACGCATTCCATGATGTCGCGCCCGATATCGGTGAGTTCGACCGCAGCACGATTGCGTTCAAGAAGCTGCACGCCCCATTCCTCTTCCAGGCGCTTCACTGCAAGCGATAGCGCCGGTTGTGAAATATGCAGGTCCTTCGATGCGCGGGTATAGTTCAGCACTTTTGCAACGTGCTCGAAATATCGCAGGTCTTCAACTCTCATAATGGTGCTTCCGCCTTATCCTTTGCCACCCATCTCAAAAACGCGCATCGCCAGTTCTTCATAGTTCCCGTTGCCAGTTCCCTGCCGTTACCAGTTCCCTGTCGTTGCCAGCTCCCTGTGCCAATGGAGGCAAAGCCGCTACGTCATCTGCCCAAAAGCCTTACAGGTCGACCGCCTGTTTCATTTCGGCGGACTTCTGAATGCCGATGATCACCCGCAGCGTATCGAGCGCGTCTTCGCCCGTGCAGCGGGGCTTCGTTTCGCGCCCCTGGCACAGATCGACGAAGTGATCGAGCTCGGCAGCCATAGGATCGTTGATCTCGTAATCGAAATGTTCCTTGACCAATGGCTCGTTCCAACCGTAATGATCCTTGTTGTAATAATACAGATCCATATGCGGGAAGCCGAACGATCCTTCTGTTCCGAAAATACGCAATGAGTTCTCGTCGTTGCACAGACCATAGTTCAGGTTCTCTTCGGCGGCCAAGTCGTAGCTCCATGGGCCAGGAGTGCCATCGCTTACAAAATACGTCGCCGTGGCGCCGCCCTCGTATTCCACGATGACCGATACCGCGTCTTCAACTTCGTTGCCTCGAATATCATTGCGGGCTGCCGCGTATACGCGAATGGGCTTCATGCCGGTGAGATAGTTCAAGTCGTCGAAGTCATGGACGGCATTGATCAGAAGAGGGCCGCCGCCTTTTTTGACACGCCACTCGACATCGAAATACGCGAACGGTTTCGCAATGGCGAAGCTGCTCTGCAAACCGATGATCTTCCCCAGGCGGCCTGACGCAATGAGCTCGCGCAGGAACACATAACGCGGCGAAGAACGACGATGATGCCCTACGAGGAGCGTCGCGCCCGCCTCTTCACAGGCCGCGATGATATGCTCTGCTTCGTCAACGGTGTTCGCGATCGGCTTTTCGAGCAGAATATTGCGCACCCCTGCTGCAAGTGCTTCGTCGACTGCTTCCACATGCAGGCCATTCGGCAGCGCGATAGCCACCGCATCAAGTTGTTCCTGCCGCAACAGCAAACGATAATCTTCGTAGCGCTTCAGGCCCAGCTCATTCGCGAGTGATTCTGCCTGCGGACCGAATCCCGCAACAGCGACAAGTTCCACCTCATCGTGCTTAAGCGCATCTTTTACGATCTTCGCTCCTTGGTTCAAACCAAGTACTGCCAACTTTACCGGTTCCATGCTTCCCCTTTTCTCCCCTTGAGCCCCTTCGCACATGCCGTGAATCAGCACAGTGCTTATCGCATCGTGTTCCAAGTCGTTCCCGGATCCCTTTGCACATATCGCGAATCAGCACAGTACGGCTCGTTGATTACGATACTAATGCTCTTGAGAGAGAAAATCCAATTATCTTATTTCTAATAGATCGGCTTTGATTAGGGTCGCTTATAAGGCCAGTTGGCGTTCGACGGCATTGGGGACCTACGACATTGGCGACCTACGGCATCGGCGACCGAGCGCCCTAATCGGACACCTCAACATGAGCGTTCTTCATATCGCCATCTCCAGGATGTTTCGCCAAAATGAAAACGGTAGCGACAATGAACACGAAGCCAACGATGTCGATCCAAACGAAGCTCGTGCCCAGCCAGAGCACCGCGAACAAGGTGGCCGATACCGTTTCGACGCTTGCGATCAGGCCGGTCTTCGCAGCACCGATATCTTTTACTGCTTGGAAGAAAAGCGAGAAACCCACGATGGTTCCGAATAGCACCAAGCCCACGAACAAGACCACGTATCCGGTCATATCAAGATGAGGATCGATGGTCCAGGATTGCAGGATAATCGTGAACAGCACGCCGCCGATCAGCAACGCAGCTGCGACTACTGGCACGCTACCGCAGCGGAGCATGAGCTTGCGCGGAAGCAGCGAATACAGCATGTAAGCGAATGCCGAGACTAAGCCCCAAAACAGCGCCTCGGGCGAAAGCACCATCACTGCGGGGTTGCCATGGGTCGCCAGCAAGAACACGCCAACGACAACACACACAAGAGCAAGTACTTCGCGAGGCGTTGGAAGACGATGAGCAGCAAAGCACAGATATATTACCGTCATCACCGGACCGATGTATTGAATGATGGTGGCCGTTCCGGCATTGGAATACTGAATGGCCAATAAATAAGTGATCTGGCAGAACGCCAAGCCGAAGATAGCGAACACCACAAGCCGCACCAAGAACCGAGGCGTTTTCCACAACATGAAGAACGAGGTCCGAAAACCAATGAGCGCGATGATGGACAACACTATACCGGCGCACAGCATTCTCACCGAAGACATCCACAAAGGATCGACCCCGTAACCTGCGAACAAGAACTGCGCGCACGCTCCCGAAAATCCCCAGCTGATACCACTTAAAAGGGCAAAGCAGATCCCTCGTATGTTCCGAATATTGTTCATGCCCTCAAGGTAGCAACATTGCCGCGGTAATAATAGGCCTTGAATTACCGAGCGGCATGTTGTTTTTCCGTACGGTTTCATTTTCGGAGAACGAGAACCTTCTAATAGTTATTCATTTTTGCAATCAATCAAATAGTGTTATTTGATTTGTTTATAACACGTTCACTAATATTTACGCTACACTTCGGTCTATTTTGTCCATTGGTTTAATTTTTTTAAACAAATTCATTCATTTCGTTAAATTAATCCAAACCTATAGAGAAATGAATTATCGCTATTGCTAAATACTATAGTTTTAGCAGCACAACTGTTGCATTGCCTTCATAAAGACAACGTTCAGTTCACTCCAAGCACAGAACAATCGGCAGATCATCTACCAGAAGGGACTTTGCTCTGTGCGCCCAAAAGCCGAGCTCTACCGAGCTACTGCAGACGGGTTCATCGGGATCATCGCAAAAAACCCGAAAACGGAGCAGTGCTTCACGCATGTATCAACCAAGGTCTAGAGGAGGGTCAAATGGCTTTAAAACGTGAATACGGTGGCATTCAGCCATGTATTCGATTGGGGATATTCCGCATTCGCATTCCCTTTATTCACTTCAATATTTCAGGTCCGGAGGTTATCACGGGCCTCATGAACGCATGCACTTCTTATGGTGCGCTCGCGGTTCTTATTTCCACTTTAGGGCTCGATCCCAATACCGCATATGCCCTCGTTATCTTCGAAACGATCTGCTATACCTTGAGCTGGCTACTCGGCGAACCTGCCGTATGCGGATGGATCACGGCGGCGATGGCCGTCATTGTGCTCTACCTGGAAACGCTTCCTGAAGGGGTCATCCGTTTCCAGGCCCTTACGACCATCCAGCTAGAACTTGGCATATTGTTCATTGTGCTGGGCGCGACAGGATTATCTAAAAAGCTCAATATGATCTTGCCTCCCGCACTTAAAGGCGGCATCGTTTTAGGTGCAGGCATTAATTCCGTTGTTGCCCGCATGTCCGAAGGCGGCGCGCTCGACACCGCTACCATAGCCTGCCTGGGTGGCCTTATTGTTGTATGTCTGTTCATGTTCAGCCAACGCATTCGCGCAAAGATGTCCGAGTACAAGGTTCTCGCACTGCTTGGTAATTACAGTTTCCTATGGGGCGTCCTGTTCCTCTTTATCGCCGGCGGGGTTTCCGGTGACTTCAAGTATGAGTTCTCGGGACAGCTTATAGTAATTCCTGATTTCATTGCCCTGTTCCAGCAAGTATCGCCTTTCTTCATCGGTTTCTGCCCCGATCCTGCCATTTGGATCACCGCGATCCCGTACGCACTTACCGCCTGGATCATCGCCTATGGTGACTTCGTTACCGTTCAGCAACTGTGCATCCAGTCAGCACGTGACGACGAATATATCGAATTCAACGTTAACCGCACCAACATTGTATGCGGCATCCGTAACGTGGTGCTTTCCCTGTTCGCTCCCTACCCTGCCCTGGCAGGTCCTTTCAGCCCTCCCTATGCGATCGCAACGTTCGCCCGCTACAAGGAGTCTGGCCCCGAGGGCATGCAGTCCATCTATGATGGCACCGGCACGAACTTGATCTTCACCGTTATCGGCTTGTTCTTCTTCCCGCTGTATGAAGTATCTCTGGCAGCATCAAGTGCATTGCTGGTCGTTATCATGGTCGTTCAGGGCTTTGTATGCGCGCAGATCGCTATCAACCTGCTGCGCGACGACCTGGACCGCGGTATCGCTGGCATGTCGGCAGGCTTTATCGTCGCCCGCGGCGCATCGATCGGATTACCTGCGTCCATTCTTCTGTACCTGCTTCTGTGCAACAACCGCAAGATCCGCATCGATTACGCAACCAGCAAAGAAGAACTGCGTCTGGAAGAGGAAGAGACCGAGCGCCAGCTTGCCGCCTTGCAGGCCCGCATGGCCGCTGCGAGAGAGGCTCATGAAAACGAGGAGTCTGAAAAGCAGTAGTACTTTCGATTAGCAATAGCAGCTGCTACATCGTTCTGAACGCACTTTTCCACGGCGCTTCACCAAGAACTCGCCCCCATCGGGAGCGAGTTCTTGGTTTGTGGTGTGCCTATCCCCACTGGACAATCGGTTCTGCAAAGCAGGAAAACAACAAGGCCCCCAGGTTACCCTGGGGGCCTTGGCGGTATATGCAGAACTCTTAGTTGAGCCTGTTGTTACTTGTAGCTTGCAACAGCTTCGTCGAACTGGCGCATGTAAACGTTGCGAGACTCGGTAACACCAAGACGAACCTTGCGGCCAGCGTTAGAGCGTGCAGCAGCAGTTTCAAGAGCAGCGCTGTTGCCCGTGCCCATTACGCCCAGACCAGCGAACCCAGCGATGATGAATACAGCACAAATAGCAGCGACAAAAGTCATTCTAATCAGTCCTCCTAGACGTTTTTGGTTGCCAACAACCTTTTACTGCTTCTTTCTTACTTCTATACAAAAAGGGACCCGCGCACTAATGCGCAAGTCCCTTCCCGTTTATTCCCTATTGCAGGTTTCATGCAAGCCTGCGTCTATGCGCCTGCCACATAAATCCTGTCAGCCAAACCGCCTTCTCGCTTTTCCCCGAACGAGAACGTTGCTTAACTTGTGCCATCATTCTATGCCCTACCTACAAAAATTCAAGCGAAAACACCCTCTTTGACGAGGAACTATGATGAACGGGTTTTGAACGCGTTTTGAACCTGTTCGAATCGAATTGAACTCGTTCAGAACCCGTTCACGCTTTTTGCCTTCATATTTCCTTCATATATGGATTTGGCACAAGGGGTACGAAACGCCCCGACTCAGTCAAAACGTTGCGGACAATATGATGTCACTCACAGCGATACGGAGCTCAGGGTGATACCACCCGACACGGTACGACAACGCTCGAGGGGCAACATGATGTCACCCAAGACCCACGCATAGGATCGGGGGCCGAGAAGTTCCCAAGATTCACGCACGGGATCGGGGTCCGGGAACGATCTCGCGCATAGGATCGACCGCCAAAAAAACGGTGCGCACTTTTTCGCCCTTCTTCTGGCAATTTTTTTCGGTTTTCGACGACTTAGAGAAAGCAGGTTACCCACAATAACCGGAATTTGTGTAGCAAACTCACAGATATACAGACAAATCGTACGACTTGTGGGAATTCACCGAAGCACCCTTCGTGGAAAAACGAAAATAATTGCCAAAATGCTCCCGAAATCGTGCGCGAATGCGAACTGGCAGGCATGGGTCCAAACAAGAACGTAAGTTAGGTGCAAGCTTTTGGGCGAATGCAAGATGAGCAGACGTGGGGTCAAGCGCGTAAGCGAATGCAAGATGAGCAAATGAGGGAGTAAAGCGCGAACTAGGTCCAGGCTCGTACGCAAATGCAAGATGAGCAGATGCGAGCGCGAGCGCGAACTGGGTGCAGGGCCGCACACAGATGCGAGCTGGGTACAAACTCGGGCGTGAGTGCGAACTGGAGGTACGGGCTCGAACCCCAAGCCCGAAATGCAAAAAGCCCACCCCGATGGGGTGGGCTTTCGAGTGCAAACCCTGAAACGGCAAGAGCCGTCCAGAAAGAATCGCCTAGCGCTTGCTGAACTGCGGGCGCTTACGAGCCTTCTTCAGACCGTACTTCTTACGTTCGACCATACGAGAGTCACGCGTAAGGAAGCCAGCACGCTTGAGTTCGGAACGGTAGTCGCCAGCCTCGAGAAGAGCGCGAGCGATGCCGTGACGAAGAGCGCCAGCCTGACCAGATACGCCGCCGCCATTGCAGCGTGCGATAACGTCGAAGTGATCCTTGGTGTCAGTCACTACGAATGGGGTGGTTGCGTAATCAACAAGAGCCTGGCGACCGAAGAATTCAACGCCATCGCGACCGTTAACCGTAACCTTACCAGTGCCAGGAACGATGCGAACGCGTGCAACAGCGTTCTTCCTGCGACCAGTGCCGTAATAAATAGCTTCGCCTGCCATTAGTTATCCTCCATCTTGATCTCGCGGGGCTGCTGAGCCATGTGCGGATGCTCTGCGCCGGTATACACCTTGAGCTTCTTGCCCATAGCGCGGCCAAGCGTGTTCTTGGGAAGCATGCCCTTTACTGCGTGTTCAATAACGCGCTCGGGGTGCTTTTCCATAGCTTCCTGGAACGTCTCGCACTTAAGACCACCGGGATAACCGCTGTGACGATAGTACTCTTTGTCCGTAGCCTTAACGCCCGTAACGCGGATCTTGTCAGCGTTGATGATGACAACGAAATCGCCCGTGTCAACATGCGGGGTGTACTGGGGCTTATGCTTGCCCTTCAAGATATGAGCTGCCTTTGATGCAACGCGGCCGAGAACCTGATCCTCTGCGTCGATCAGAAGCCATTCGCGCTCAACTTCGTTGGGCTTTGCGTAATAGGTCTTCACAGTGTTCCTCCAATAAAGTAACAAGTGTCGTTTTTCAAAAGTTGCTGCCGATTCGAAGAGACGGGATCCTACTCCGTCGCTCCGCCCCGTTCTGCGTAGCGTACCTGTCCGAAAAGCCTCTGGACTGGCTTTACGGAAGACATTGCTACCCATCCTGGTACAGAGTTCGAATCACAAGCTCGCACGGGGCTTTTGAAAGCGAACTTTTGCAGTTTATACTGCAAGCCACCCCTTCGTCAATCATATATAAATAAGCACGGGGGAACGCCTTGAAAATCTTCACGGTTTATACAGAAATCGAGGGGTCCGCAACGCTAACGGAATCGCGTCGGGTCGAGTCATTGTCAATTCCATCGGTGAGCGCGTCGTTACCGCCCGTTTCGCCAAGCGTGATGCCGTTGAGTCACGTTGCAACCCGCATCGCCGATGTTGCCACCATCGCTGTCGCTCATCGCTCGCATCGTTGGGCCGCTACCGCCGAAGCGCGCTGTTGCCGCCATTGGTGTTGCTACTAGGTCGCGATGTTGCCGCTATTGACATTACTGCTGCGTCGCGTTGTTGCCAGCGTTGGCATCGCCGGTGTTGCTGCCATCTCCTTCAGAGGAAGATGGCGCATCACTCAGCACGTATCCTTCACTCGGAGCCAGTGATGAGCGCTGCTGCCACAAAGCTGATATCAAGTTCATCATGGCTTCACGATTGCTAGAACTATCAGACGCACCGCTCATAACGGAAATGAGGTAGGCCTTCCCGTCGTCGATCACGATCCCCGTATCGCATAGGCCATCGTCTGTCGAACCGTTCATCCATCCCGCTTTATCGTAGACCACCACATCCAACGACGATGATCCCGCCGGGGCCGAGCTGCTTACTTCCCCGTCATCGGTCATAAGCGGAAACGTCGGGTCAACGCCTGCTCGCAGCATGGATACTTCCGTTTTGGAGAGCAGATCCTGAGCCCACGAAACAATATCGGGATCGGAATCAGCCGAAGTGAAATACAGATATGCGTTCATCCACAACTTCGCTGAAATGCGCGTTGAATAATGCGGGAACGACGTATCGGTTTCCACATCAGAATCGATATTCATATTGGCCAGCCAGGTGATCAGGCTCTCTTCCCCGTAATCCTCAAAAAGGGCTCTCATCCGATAGTAGGACGTGTTGTCCGAATTAATGATGGCTCCCTCAGAATACGACTGGAGCGTACTCGTAGACAAAATACCTGGCTCGAGCGCTTCCTGACATCCATAAATAAGAACAGGGCCTTTAAAGGACGATGCGCCATATACTTCAGCATCAAGATTGTAGGCATATCCGCTTCCCGTTTGCAGATCAACAATAGAGAACCCCAGGGTATAACCATTATCCGTAAAGGGCGCCATCGCCGAAGTGATCTGCGCTTTTCCCTCTTCAGACAACGTGGGCATATAGCTTTGCCCCTCGGAAGCCAACGTGAATCCTGCTATCGAAGTCCCTGGATCTGCCACCGCATCCAACCCGAGAACCGATGGCTCATAGTGAAGCGACATCGGTTGCACTTCCACTACCTCTGACTCTTCTGGCTCGGCAGCCGCTGTGCATGACTGCACAGACGAAACAATGAACACGACCAAGAGAATGATCAAAATAAGCGCGATCACCGGAAGCGCAAAGGCCACGTAGCGCCGCACGGGCGAATAGCCCGCCGCCGCGTGACCACCTCGAGAGCTGAACGGCGAAGAGAGTCGAGAGCCGCCCATACGGGATGATCCCACATATACCTCCGGCTCGGAATGGCGAGCTCTACCGCTGCTACGTTGCGCCGAACGATCTGATCGGCGACTGGAGCGCTCTTCATATCCATGGTCATCTTCGTAGTCACGAACGTAATCGGATGCACGCCCATAGCTGGAGCGAAACGTCCCCTGACGAGAAGAAGTACCTGATCCATGGCGGACGCGACTAGAACCCTGCATCGCGCGTCTATCGCGCGTCTCGAATTCCACATCTCGGTCGCGACCCGAACGTCGCGTTCGATGCGAGGACCCTTCGCGATCAAAACTATCCCATTCGTCATTCTGCGCGCGCCCTGATCGCCTGTTGCGATCGGCACGTCCATCCCTATCGGCGCGATCGTTGCGAGAGCGGCGTTCATCATGGCCGGCGGAGCGGTCACTACGGGAAGAACGATCGGGCCGTGCTGTTTGAGCGTGCCGTGAGTTCTTCCGCCCACGTTGCGGGCTATCGTTTTGAGAATCGCCCGAACGGCGACGAGACGAACCATCTCGTTCACTGAAGGCGCCATCGAACCGATCTTCCTCTTCATGGGAAGATCGACGTGAAGACTTTCGATCATATGGTGGTTTCCGGGCAAGCATGGGCATATAGTAACAGTTCACAACCTCAACTTTTATTAGAAGCTACCCTCTCCAATTAAAATCCCGCCCTGCGGCCAAAGGGTCATCCGCCTCCGTGGGCGAACGTTTTTCCGCCGCCGGACCCGTAAGGCCGCGACACATCACCTGAAGCGCACGTCACGCATGAAAAACGGCGCTGCTCATTACGCAGAGTCCCATAAATACTTGCAGCGCATACCGTAAAGTTCCTTATACTTTTTTATAAAAGCCTTAACGAACTTATCCGCCCATGACTTGGGCGCCCACGGAAAGTAGGCCACTTATGGCTTATATCGAATTCGATAATGTGACCAAATGCTACGGGTCGGATGCGACCGAGATCCGCGCACTCGATGGAGCATCGTTCAGCGTCGAAAAAGGCGAGCTCGCCATCATCCTGGGCGCATCGGGCGCAGGAAAAACCACCGCTCTCAACATTTTGGGAGGCATGGATAGCGCAACATCGGGTAAGGTCCTGGTCGACGGCCAGGATATTGCGCACTATAACGAATCACAGCTCGTGGAATATCGCCGTTTGGCCGTGGGCTTTGTGTTCCAGTTCTACAACCTGGTTCCCACGCTCACCACCAAAGAGAACGTCGAACTGGCAGCGCAGATCTGCCCCGATTCTCTTGATGCGACCGAAACACTCATTCGCGTGGGCTTGGGCGAGCGCCTGAACAACTTCCCCACGCAACTATCCGGCGGTGAACAGCAGCGCGTCGCCATCGCGCGCGCACTCGCGAAGAACCCGAAGTTGCTCCTGTGCGATGAGCCCACTGGTGCGCTCGACTATCGCACAGGCAAGCAGATCCTGCAGCTACTGCAGGACACCTGCCGCAACGTTGGCATCACGGCCCTCATCATCACCCATAACGCAGCACTGGCCCCCATGGCCGACCGCGTCATCCACGTGAACAGCGGCAAGGTGACCGCGATCGAAATAAACGAATCGCCCACCCCCATTGCCGATATTGAGTGGTAATCACTATGACAAGCGCGTTCAGAAAAGACATTTGGCGGACCATTACGAAGAGCCGTAAGCGGTTCATTTCCATCTTGGTCATTTGCGCGCTGGGCGTAACGATGGTCACGGGTCTGCGCGCTTCGTGCTTTGACCTGCGCAATTCGGCCGACGCGTTCTTCGATGACCGGCGTCTCTACGATATAAGCATTCAATCGACCCTAGGGCTCACCCAAGACGACGCGAACGCCATAGGCGCTCTTGAAGAGGTGGAAGTTGCCGAGGGCACCTGGGAAGAAGACACCTACACCAATTCTGGATCGAAGCGATTCAGCACCTGCGTGAAGACGCTTTCACCCAACAGCATCAACGAGCCGTATATGCTTTCCGGAACGCTACCCACTGCCGCGAACGAAGTGGCCGTCACCCAGGGATACCTTGATCTGTCGGGCGCATCCATCGGCGATACCGTTACTTTAGAAGAAAGCGATAACGCCGTATTCGAGCGCACCGAATATACCATCGTGGGCTGTGTCATCGATCCCGCCAAGCTGACCAACCCCACTGGTCCCATCGCGATCCGCGCGAGCGCTTCACCCGATAGCTGCCTCTTCGTCACCCCTGAATCCGTAACGCAGGATGCGCGCGATACCTACACCACTTTGTATGTTGTCGCAGCAGGTGCCGCGGGGCTTTCGAGTTATTCGAGTGAATATGACACAACAATCAACGAATTGACCGACCGCATCGAATCCCTTCGCTCCGAGCGCGAACAGGCACGCACGGATCAAATCAAGCAGGATGCCTACGCCACCATCGACGACCAGGAAGCCGAGGCGCACCAAGAATTCGACGACGCCGAAGCTCAATTAGCCAACGCGCAAGCCAAGATAGATAATGGCTGGGCCGAACTGACCCGCAACCAAGAGAAGATAGCCTCCGGAAAAGACGAAATAGCCGCAGGCGAAGCGCAGATAGAACAGCAAGCGGCACAACTGAGCGAAGCTCGTGCGCAGATCGAGGCAGGACGCGGCCAGATAGCAGATGCTCGTGCGCAAATTAGCGCAGGGCGCACCCAGATAAACAGCGCTTGCGATGCCAGCCTGACAGACCTCGAACAAGCACTTGCGGCAGGCATCATCGACCAAGCCACGTATGATGCGGGCGTTGCGCAGGTAGAGCAGGAGCGGACCGCCCAGCTTGCAGTGCTCGACCAACAGTCGGCCGCCCTTGACGCATCCGAAGAAGAACTTGATGTTCGCACCGCACAGATCAAAGCAGGCGAAACGCAGCTTGCTTCGGCACGCCAGACCCTTGCCGCTAGCAAGCAAGAGCTCATCAATGGCGAAGCCCAGCTGAATTCAGGCAAGACAGAACTGCACGATGGCCAGGCGGAACTGGATTCCCAACGACAGACATACGAAACGTCCAAAGCTGATGCGCTTTCCCAGATAGCGCAGGCCCGCGAAGAGGTGACCACTCTCGAATCGGCCCAGTGGTACATTCAGTCGCGCGACGCCAACGCGGGCTTCAATAGCGTGAAGAGCGATGCTTCCTCCATCGAAGCGATCGGCCTGGTGTTCCCCGTGATCTTCATCATTGTGGCGGTACTCATCGCACTGACCACCATCACCCGCATGGTCGAAGAAGAGCGCGGCCTCATAGGCACCTATAAATCCCTCGGGTATCACCGCAAGGCGATTCTTGCGAAATATGTGGTCTACGCCCTGAGCGCCTGCATCATCGGCGGGCTCATTGGCGAAGTGTGTGGCTTCGTCCTGTTCCCCATGTTCCTGTTCACGGTGTTCGAAGTCATGTACCAGCTGCCCACCTATCTCTATTCCTTTGACTGGGCCTACGGCATCGGAAGCGTTCTGTTCTTCATCGCAGGAATCGCTGGTGCGGCTGTGCTGGCATGCCGTGCCGAATTAAAGGAAACCCCCGCAGCGCTCCTGCGCCCGAAAGCACCGAGAGCGGGCTCGCGCATCTTGCTCGAGCGCATCAGCTTCATATGGAAGCGCATGTCGTTCCTTAATAAGGTGACGGCGCGCAACATCTTCCGCTATAAAAAGCGCTTCCTGATGACCGTATTCGGCATCATGGGCTGTATGGCGCTCTTGATTTGCGGGTTCGCCATTCGCGATTCGGTGCACGCGCTTTCTCCCATGCAATACGAAGACATCAACCGCTACGACGTACTGGCCGTAGTGAACCAGGGCGATTACGAAGAATCGCTCGAAACGCTTGAAGCCGACGCGCGCATTGCGGCTCTACAACCCTTGAGCATCGACAACGTCACGCTATCTTCGACGGATGATTCCATCAGCGCGAAAGAAAGCCTTCAGCTGTTCGTGGTACCCGATGGCGCATCGCTCGAGGAATTCGTGAACTTGAGAACCGATGCTGACAGCCCCTGTACGTTGACCAACGATGGTGTTCTTATCACGCGGAACGCCGCAGAGCTCCTTGGTGTGCAAAGCGGTGGCAGTGTGCACATAGAAACAAGCACGCTGAGCCAAACCAACGCGCCCGTTGCGAACGTGGTCGACAATTACCTGGGCAATGCCGCCTACATTACGCAAAGCACCTATGCGCGCCTATTCGGAACCGAAGCGGACCTGAACGGTTTCTACCTCAACCTCGCATCGGACGAAAGCACCGCTCAAACCGCATTCGCCGATGAGCTGGCCAGTCGCGATAACTTTATGACTGTTACCAGCACTCAGCAGATGAACGAAGAGTTCTCGCAATCGTTCTCGCTGATCAACGCGATCGTATACGTCATCATCGTTCTTGCGGCAGCGCTCGCCTTCGTGGTCCTGTTCACGCTTTCCACCACCAATATTTCGGAGCGCATTCGCGAATTGGCCACCATCAAGGTGCTCGGCTTCCGCCGCCGCGAGGTGAACCATTACGTGAATAAGGAGACCATCCTTTTAACCGTGGTGGGTATTCTGCTGGGGTTGCCCGCCGGATACGCCTTCAGCAATTCGCTGACATATGTGCTGAAGATGCCTTCGATCTACTTTGCGGTAACCATTGAGCCACTGAGTTACGTATTCGCCGCTGCGCTCACCTTGCTGTTCGCGTGGATCGTAGCGCGACTTTCGAATCGGGCGCTTGCGAAGATCAATATGATCGAAGCATTGAAGAGCGTGGAATAATTCGTGCGATCGAAGCTGCCCTCACGGATCCGCTCACTCTGCGCAACCACCTGCGCACAGGCTTCGTGTGCCACGGCACTACGATCGCGCCATAGCGCCGTGGCCGTTCGCGTAGCCGCGTCGTCGTGTTCGCGTTAGCGCGCGTCCTCTTCGTCCTCTTCCACCTCGCCGGAGCGATGCTTGGGCTTGGTGCGCGGGTTGAAATGATGGCTGAGCGAATCGCCCAGCAAGCGCAGCTTCACGATGGCGTATATCGTCACACCGGCCGCAACAATGAAGATGGGAATTCGAACCAAGTTATCCGCCACGGTAATGACCATGCCGCACAAGGCGAGCATAGCCGTCCACGCCCACATAATAAGCACGGTCGTACGCTGGCTGAACCCTGCTTTCATCAGACGATGATGGATGTGGCCTTTGTCCGCTTCATCAATGGGGCGATGTTCGCGCTTACGGCGAATGATAGCGAAGAACGTATCCAAAATAGGCACGCCTGCCGCCAAAATGGGCACCAGCAACGAAACGAACAGGGCCGATCGAGCCACTGCGAACAGGGATATGATTCCCAGCGAAAAGCCCAGCAGAAGAGCGCCCGAATCTCCCATGAAAATAGAGGCGGGATAGAAGTTGTTCTTCAGAAAGCCAATGCATGCGCCCAAAAGCAATACGCTGAACATGGCCGCATCGGGGCGATGCGTCACCACCGCGAACACTAAAATAGTGGTCGCGGAAATGGCCGTAATACCTGCCGCCAGGCCATCAAGACCATCGATCAAGTTAATAACATTGGCGAACGCGACTAGGTAGAACACGGTAAGAGGATACGACACCCATCCGAATTCGATATAGCCTTCGCCAATTGGGTTGTGAATATCGGAAAGCAACAGCCCCGATGCCGCCACGATGCACGCCGCAACGACCTGCCCGGCCATCTTGACTTTAGGGCTCAGATCCACCACATCGTCCACAACGCCGACGCCGAACATGAACGCAATGCCGATAAGCACCCCTACATAGTTGACCTCAATGCCATCGTGCGGCATGAAGGGGTTCGACCAGCCGAAGAACTGCATACCGACCATAAGGCACACAAGGGCCGCAACGATACCGCCGAATATGGCAACACCCCCCAAACGGGGAACCGGCAGCATATTGACGCGACGCGCGCTTGGATAATCAATAGCATCGAAGCGAATAGCCAGGCGCTTTGCCACGGGGACCAAGGCGATGGTCACTGCCCCCGCCACAAGAAAGAGCACAGCATATTCAAGCCAATTCACGCCTGCCCCTTCCGGTCGATTTCGTTTCGTCAAGTAATCGGCGATCCGAAGCCCGGCTACGCCAAACAATGATTATATACCGCATTTGTACAGAACTTTTATCTCGGTTCGTAATCGGCACGTATTTCCATGAAGCATCCCACCATTCACCGAACAAAAACGACGTAATAGATGGAGGTACTTTGAACACACGCGCTCTTCACAATTGCACCCATACCCTTTGTATAGAATGGCTTCAACGGGGGAAACGAACGAGCGTGAACCATTTGTTCAAATCTGCGGCCGTTGCTTCCGTGAGCATTCCTATGCTCGTTTCGATCATTGATTTTTGGAGAAGAGTTCGTTGTCGCATAGCCCTTCCATAAGCGTCATCATTCCGGTCTACAACGTCAAAGCATGGCTTGGCCGCGCGGTATGTTCGTTGCAGAAGCAAACGTTCTCAAGCTATGAGATCCTTCTTGTTGACGATGGCAGCACCGATGGCAGCGGTGAATTGTGCGATAGGCTCGCCGATGACGATATGCGCATTCGCGTTATCCATCAGGAGAACAGCGGCGCAGCGAACGCACGCAATGCCGCTATAACCATTGCTCGCGGCACCTACCTCTACTTCATGGATGGCGACGATTGGTGCGAACCGACCATGCTGGCCGACATGTACCGAACCGCCTCCGAAAACAACCTGGATCTTTTGGTAACCGGGTTCACCATCGACACGTATTATGACGACGAGGGCAGCTATTATCGCGAGCTACGCAACGCGCCTGACCGCATTTTCGCCTCACGCGATGAATTCCGCATGGCGGCCTGCGAACTGTTCGACGCCCAGCTGCTATATGCACCCTGGAACAAGCTCTACCGTCGAGAATACCTGAACGAACACAACCTGCGCTTCCCCACCACGTTCTGGGATGATCTGCCATTCAACCTGGAAGTTATCCGCGATATCGAACGTGTTGGCTGCCTTGATGGTCATTATTACCATTTCCTGCGTGCTCGCGCCGAAAGCGAGAACACCAAGTATCGCGCCGACATGTACGACAAGCGCGAAGAAGAGCACCGCTGGATGACTGGCTTGTACCTGTATTGGGGCATTGATACGCCCGAGGTGAAGGAGTTCTTGGCGCGCCGCTACGCTGAGCGCTTGGTCGGCTGCATAGAGAACATCACCAATCAGAACTGCACTCTTTCCCGAGCAGAGAAGCGTGCCGCCATTCATGCGATGATATCTACCAAGCATGCGAGAGAAGCGCTTAAGATCGCACGTCCGCGCACCAAGATGATGAGCGCCGTTCTGACTCCGCTTCGCATGGGCAATGTAGGACTTACCATGGCCGAAAGCTCGTTCATTTCCTGGGTGCGACAGAACAGCACCAATCTTTTCGCGCGCCTTAAGGCGAATCGCTAGTCGGTTCTGACAGGCTTGCGGCCCAACCGCCGCACTAGCGGCGTCCCGCCACAGTTCGCCGCTCCATTGTTGAACCAGTGGGTCACGAGCTGCGAGCCAAAGACCGCGCGGCACTGGCGTATCGCAAACCTAAGACCGCGCGGCGGCACTTCCCTACTTCACCAGCAGCACAATACCGATCACTACGAGCAATATGTACGTGAACTTAGTGAACTGTTCTTGACTGATGCGCGCCTGGATCTTGCCGCCGATCCATGTAGCTAGAATGAGCAGCGGAATGCAAACGAGCAGCAAGAGCCACCCTTCGCCCACAAGACCACCCTGCACGATGCCGAATATGGCGTAAGCACCGTTCAGAACGACCCACGTCATGGTCGTCGTTGCGCGGAAGGCTTCCTTGTCTTTGATCTTCTGCATAGCATAGATAGCAAGGAACGACCCACCCGAAACGAACATACCCTGGATCACACCGGCCAGCGCAAGGATCACCCACAAGAGCCATTCCGGAAGAGATTTTCCGCCCTTATTAAAAAACAGACCCCAAGCAGCAATGACGAGAATGGCCACGCCGTAGATCTTCGTCAAGAAATTAAGAGGCGCAATGGTGTTGATCCATGCACCAACAGCCATGAAGACGAGCATCACCGCGCACATCTTCAGCACTTCGCGCCAAACGATATGCTTGAGTCCCGTAACCGCGATCATGATACTGGCGAACCAGCCCGTACAGTTCAGAACGACAATGGACGTATCGTGCCCGATAGTGGACATACCGACCGGCATAGCAAAAATATTGCCCGCGAAACCCGTTATGCCGTTGATAAGATATGCAACGAAAAAGGTTCCCCAGAACAGATACTTCTCCATGCATCCCCCTCATTATTTTGCGCATTTCCCCCACGCGCTTGTATCATATTGTTCCAGAAGCACAATACGCTTTGTCGGCACGCTTTACTAGAAAACGTTCGATGATTTTCATATCATCAGCAAAAGGATATGCACATGAGCAACACCACTTTATTCGAAGCTCTTACCAATACGTTCACAACGGCAGAAATTCAGCGCGATGAACCCATGGCGCATCACACCACGTTCAAGGTCGGCGGCCCCGCTGATTTCATGGTGCAACCCACATCGGCATCCGAAGTAAATGCCGCCATCACTGCGGCGAAACTAGCCGGTGAGCCCTGGTGGATCATCGGACGCGGGAGCGATCTACTTATTTCCGACGACGGGCTGCGCGGCGTTGTCATTAAAATAGGCGACCGCATGGCGAACATTTCCATAGAGGGAACGCGCATGCGCGTGCAAGCAGGGGCCACCAACGAAGCAGTTGCTGAAGCTGCGTGCGCCGCAGGGTTGGCCGGATACGAATTCGCCAGCGGAATACCGGGCTCCATCGGAGGCGCCGCCATCATGAACGCGGGCGCATACGAGGGCGAATTCAAGGATGTTGCTCGCGCGGTCACCTGCCTTTATGGCCGAGGGAATATTCGCACGCTTTCTGCCGAAGAGGCTGATTGGGGCTATCGCCACAGCATGATGGGCGACGAAGGGCTTATTGTGCTTGAGGTGGAACTGGAACTGTACAACGATGATCCTGCGTCCATTCGCGCACGCATGGATGACCTGGCACAGCGCCGCTCTTCGAAGCAGCCCCTTGAAATGGCCAGTGCCGGCAGTACCTTCAAGCGTCCTGTCGGATATTTTGCCGGAAAGCTCATCCAAGATTCCGGCATGCAGGGACACCGCGTAGGTGGCGCGCAAGTTTCGACTAAGCATGCGGGTTTTGTGGTTAACACCGGCGACGCCACAGCAGCCGATGTTCTCCAGGTGATTCGCGACGTGCAGGCAGCCGTGCGCTCGCAATTCGGAGTCGAGCTGGAACCCGAAGTGAAGATGTGGGGTTTTTAGGGCGAGAGCACCTCGGACACCCGACCGCCCACCTGCGCTCGCGACGAAAGCTCGTTCCATGCGGCACTTCAGAACACCTTGATGTGTTGAGTTTTTGCACAGAGTAGACGGTCTTGTGTCATGAACGTGTTACTCTTATCACTGTCGTTTAATTCGCGAAGCTGATTCTGCGCGCCTTGGCGTTCTGTTTTCAGCATCGCTATTGATCACTAATACGCCATGGAGGAATTGCGGGATGGCTAAAAACAAGAAATACGAGCCGACGAACCCTAATAAACGCACCACCAAAAAAGGACCGGTTATTTCCTGCCCTGAGTGCGGATGCGAAAAGTTCACCTACGAGCCAGACCGTCGTCGCATTCCTTCAAAGTGGTACGTTCACGTTGGCGCACTAGTTGCTATCATCATTTTCGCCATTGCGGGCATGCCAGCATTTTCCGTCGCGTTCGGTATCGTGTACCTATACTACACGCTTATCCGTAAGCAAAAGGTACTGGTGGGTACCTGCCAGGAATGCGGCAAGCAAACGCTGTTCAACCAACCCGAAGACGGCAGTCTCGAACCAGACTTCGAGAAGCCTTGGGCATAGGACATTGGAACGAACGAGGGGCATAATGCCCCTCGTTTTTGTTTTGTTGCAGCTTGCGCTAAGGTTCTTTGGCGCGTTTTCTTATTCCTCGCTAAGGAAATCGTAGGCATACTGTGCTGCGAGCATGGATCCGTTGATGAGCACTCGTTCGTCCACCTCGTAGAAACAGCTGTGCTGAGGGTGATTCGCGCCGATTTCAGGATTGCGGCCGCCCACGAAGACGAACACCCCGGGCACGAAGCGCAGATATTCGGAGAAATCTTCGCCTGAAAGAGTTCCCTCATAGTGAGCAAGCGCCTGTTCGCCTAGTACTTTTTCTGCAGAACATCGTGCGCGCTGCGCGCAGACCTCATCGTTGACCAGAGCCGAATTACCGGTCTGCCATTCGAAGTCCGCCGTTGCACCATACGATTCAGCCACGCGATTCACCATATATTCCATGCGCGCACGCAGGAAATCGCGCACCTTCGAATCGAAGGAACGCACCGTGCCGGCAAGATAGGCCGTGCCCGCCATAACATTGCGCGCGACACCGCCGTGGAACTCGCCGATCGTCAGCACCACCGGCGCGAACGGAGACGTATCGCGGCTCACCACGACCTGAAGCGCGTCAATGATGGCAGCGCCGACCACGATCGCGTCCACTCCCTTGTGGGGCATAGCGCCATGAGCGCTCGATCCGCTCACATCCACGCGGAACCAGTCCGTGTTCGCCATGCGCGCTCCCGCTTCGATAGAAACCATGCCGGCGTCCACTTCGCTCCAAATATGAGCACCGTAAATGCTTTCAACGCCATCGAGCGCACCCGCTTTGATCATCTTGCGTGAGCCGATGGAAATTTCTTCGGCGGGCTGGAAGATGATGCGCACTTCACCCTTCAACTCGTGGCGCAGTGCGTGGAGCATGCGCACGGTGCCCAGCATCATGGCCATGTGACAGTCGTGGCCACAGGCGTGCATGATGTTGTCGTTCTGGGAAGCATACGGCGCATTCGTCTGCTCTTTGATAGGCAGCGCATCAATATCGGCACGCAACGCCACGCAATGGTGCGGCTTCCCGTCGGCATCGTATGCGCCTGGAGCTTCGCCGCTGATGGTGGCAATGAGGCCCGATTCACATTCGTCGCCCACGATGATGTCTTTCGCGAAGACATACGGCACTCCGATTTCTTCGAGTTCCGCAGCCAAGGCCATGGTCGTATTGATTTCTTTGCCGCTTAATTCGGGGTATGCGTGGAAGAACCGGCGCTTTTCTATGACGTATGGCTCTATTTCGGGAGCCATATCGTGGATGCGCTGCGCGAATGGATCTGAGCACTGAGTATTTTTGGAAACGTTAGACTTCATACAATATCGCACCTAAGGTAAAGCCGCCGCCAAAGGCGACGAGGATGACTTTGTCTCCCTTCTTAATATGCCCTTCTTCGTAGGCGTCGGCAAGTGATGAAGGCACACTTGCGGCAGAAGAGTTACCTCGGTGCTGAATGGTCAGGTTAAAGATCTCCTTCGGAACGTCCATGCGACGAGCGGCGAAATCGATAATGCGCTCGTTGGCCTGATGCGGAACGATGAGGGCAACATCGCTCAGCGGCACGTCCGCCCTGCTGCATACTTCCCCTACCGCCTGTTTCATGGCGTGCGCGGAGAACTTGAACACCTGCTGGCCGTTCATGCGCAGCACGTTTCGCGGGTCGCCCGCTGCAAGAGATTCAATTATGTCGAGTTCTTCGTCTATGGAAGCGTGGCTCTTGTCCACATTGGTTGCGGCAGCCAGGTTCACTCCCTGGGCGTCGAAAGGCGGCACAGTATCGAGTGGCATGGGACAGGTAAGCGCGTTGTGGATGTCGTCTTCGTTGGCGATGAAGCTACTTAAGATACCTGGCCGGTCGGGGTCGTATTCAATAACGACAGCACCGGCACCATCGCCCAGCAGCACGCACGTGTTACGGTCGGCCCAGTTGGTAATGCGGCTGGGGCGTTCAGCGCTTACCACCAGCGCGCGTACTATATTGGTGCGGTTCTTGGCGGTCGCGCTTGCGGCAATCATGCTTTCGGCAACGGTGAGCGCATATACGAATCCGGAGCATGCGGCGTTCAGGTCGAAACAGGCAGCGTTCGAGAGCCCCAAGCGGCGACGGAGAAGGGCGGCGTTCGAGGGAACAAGGGTATCGGGCGTAACGGTAGCGAAGACAACCAGGTCGATTTCTTCAGGAGCGATGCGGCGTTCGTGGTAGCCCCCATCGGCTAAGCCCAGTGCCTGACGCGATGCTGCTTCCGCAAGATCGGTGTTGGTTTCGTCGAGCGCGACCTTGCGGCTCTTGATGCCTGTGCGCTTGGAGATCCATTCGTCGCTGGTGTCGACCAAAGCCGTTAGTTCGTCGTTCTTTACATCTAAAGCCGGGAGCGCTTTGCCGCACCCAATGATCGCACAACCCATAAAACCCTCTTATCTCAACCTGATACGCATACCATTCGCGTGTTCACCTGCATGTTCTGATAATCGATTTATTCTAGTCCAATACCAGATCCCGTGCAGAGAAATGTAGGAGAGGTGAAGGAATGGTGGGGCGCGAGGCGTTTGCTTCCCGTCCGCTTTCAATCAAGTTGTTTCACGCAGGTCGCGATTTGGCGAGTTGAGATATAGCGAACCAGATTCCAGCGGGCCCTGCTTTAATTGCTGTAACTACCCCGCTTGACCTCACACCGTATTCAATCCATAAGTAGAGTTTGATTATTGCGTCGACGCTCACGCGTCGATTAGCTGCATTGCTTCTTCTGCTTTACAATAGTGAGACTATTTCCCACGTTAAGGACCCTTATGCCAAGCATTGCCGCAGTTGTTGTTACCTACAATCGAAAAGACCTACTTCTCGAATGCCTTAGCTGCCTACAAGCACAGGACTTTTCGAATGCCCCGCAGCAAAATGCCACATTGGACATCTTGGTAATAGACAATGCAAGTACCGACAATACCCACGAAGCGCTTCAGTTCCTAATCGAAGACAAAGCCATACGCTATTACAACACCGGGTCTAACCTTGGTGGCGCGGGCGGCTTTAACTACGGAATGCGAAAGGCCGTCGAGCTGGGCTACGATTATGTCTGGGTTATGGACGACGATTGCATGCCTCATGACGACACTCTGTTTGAGTTCCTTAACGCGGATGCCGAACTTCAAGGAAACTACGGCTACCTGAGCAGCGTATGTCGCTGGATCGATGGCAGCATCTGCACCATGAACACGCAGCGTCATCCCTTAACGAAAAATGTCACGGACTTTTCTCCCAAGATACAGCCGATAACCCTTGCCTCGTTCGTTTCGCTTTTCGTGCCATCACGCATCATCAAAGAACTTGGTCTGCCTATCAAAGATTTCTTTATTTGGTCAGATGACTGGGAGTTCACTCGCCGCATTTCTCGCAAATACCCCTGTTACCTTGCAGGCAAAAGTGTGGTCACCCACAAATCAAAGAGCAACGGCGTTGGCAATATCGCACTCGATTCCGAAGAGAAGATCGGTCGTTATCGGCTGGCCTACAGAAACGACATCGTGTTTTATCGCCGTGAAGGCCTAAAAGGTTATGGCTATATTTTCGTTCGTGGCCTTTACCACGCCTTCCTGGTGCTCACAAAAGCAAAGAGCAAAAAAGGGCAGCGCCTCAAAACTATTCTCAGGGGCAACCTGGAAGGCCTTCGATTCCACCCAGATATCGAATATATAAACTCCTAGATATCATTTATACGGACGTTGCCGCTTAGAGGCGGCCAATCGGCGCATAAATCCTAGATAAAGCAACGGACGGCTCCTTAGCCGTCCGTTCAATTCTCCAAGGCTCAACTATTCAGCTGGCTTTAGATCTGTATCTAAGTATTCGTTCCAGAAATCCCAAGATGTAAGCCATGGCTTGGCTTCTTTGTAGGCAGCTCTCACTTCTGCGCTATGTTCAGCATGCTGTTTTTTAAGACGTGAGAAACGATCCATGAGTTCCTGATAGCGACCACGATCCATATGACGAATCGCTGCGTTTTTACCATCAAGATCGAATGCCACCAGTGTTTTTGTTGCCATGGTTCGCGGCGAGAGCACCGAAAGACCACTATAGAAAACCGCCTGCGGCTTATCACGTAACAAGGCATCGGGTAAGAGGTGTCTATCGTATGGCAAAGTTCGCCAAAAACGCAAGAACTGACCCACACGAGATTCACCGCCAAATGCACGCTTGCTGTGCTTCATAGAAGCAATCATCTTCTGGTCAAAGTCTTCTATCGGCGCCATTTTTTCATTCTTTGCACCATTTTTCTTCATCAGTTCTTCGCCACTGACTTCAGCCAAGTATTGAGGACCCTTAAGATAATCCTCCATGCCATCCAAGAACAGCTCGACCGTGTCATATTCCATCGTACGCATATGAAGGCGAACATTTCGTTCCCAACGAGCGACGAACATCTTTTCCGAAGCACAATCATCCATAGCGATCATAATCATGAAATTGCGAATGTATTGATAGCAATCAACCGATGGGCGGAACCTACCCTCAAAGCCCTCGTGCCAAACACAGATGCCATTCATCGTCATGTATGTTGGCTTCGTTCGCATGCCGTACTCAACATCATCACAACGCACGAAAAGAGGCAGAGGTAAACCGTGTTCGCGAACCTCATTCAATGGAATGCAGCTATACCACCAAGCCCCATAGGCATTTTCAACTTCAACATCAATAGATTCGTTTTCTGCCACATCTTCAATGCGATCCACATAGAGTTTTTCTTTTTTCACACGGCGATATGCACCGGACTTAATAACGAGAGAAACATCTTCGAATTGCAGATTCGGCTCTTCTATAGCAAGCATCGCACCATTGATAAATGCGCCTTTATATTTGCCCTGAGCCAAGGCAAGTAAATTGTAGGTTCGCTTCAAACTTTCAGCAGAAACCTTAACATCGTCGTCCATGAGCAGAACATGGGTAAAGCCTTCGGGACTCGCAAGCGATTCCATCATGCCACGCGCAAATCCACCAGCTCCGCCAACGTTCTTGTTAGGGAGAACCGTTACACCATCACCTGTTAGAGCCTCGGCATCCAATGTGCACCCATTATCTACTACGAACATGTGGAATGCTGTTGCGATAGGGTCGGCCGAAGCAAGCACTTCGCGCTTCACAAGATCAATGTTCGGAACAATATATTGCTCCTTTTTAAAGGTAGTAGTCGAAAGGGCCAGTTTTACTGGGTTGATATCAGCCTCATCCACTTCAGCAAAGTAAAAAGCATTATGCAAATATGCGGTTCCTCGCACCTGCAAAGCAAAGCCCACAATATCCTTATCAGACACCGGAACCTCTACCTCGTAAATCATGCGCCCATTTTCTTGCTCTACGCCACCAAGAAGACGTTGCCCTTCAGCAAGGACAACAGGTCCGCTATCCTTGTGAGACATACCCCTGAACTGCACCGTAGCAGCATCACCAGAGATCTCTAAATGAAGCATTGCTTTTTGAACATTCGCGTATTTACGCCACTTCGCAATCGAGCAGCAATTGAAATACGTAAGGAAATCCACTTTCCCCTTAATGGCCAAAGCACTTTCGTCTTCGTCAAACTGAGCAAAGCCACCAGCAACAGCATCCGTGTGATAGTACACTTCGGGATACTCCGCCATATGATCCTCGACCTTTAAAACAATATTAGATAGCTTGTGCTTGAGCATTAGTACACCATTTCCCGAGAGACAACTTTCAGAATCAAAGCGCCAAAAGTAGCCTCTACCTTGTCCATGATTTTTATCAATAAATATACGTTTTGCTATGTTACCTACCAAAAATGGCTTTGTCTTCCTTGCACTTACGTTTCTTCGAAACAATCACGAGTCCCACGACAACAGCTAAACCAATCAGCGACAACAGTGCTCCTGTTCGCAAATTAGGCGTTTCGTAGTGAAGTTCCACCTGATGCGTTCCCTCCGGCAGCTCAATAGCCATGAACCCCACATTAGCATTCAGGACATCCGCTGGCTTGCCATCAACCAAAGCCGTCCAACCTGCCGCATACGGAACACGGAAATACAAATATTCCCCCGAAGCGTCAGCTGTTGCAACGCAAGAATATCCATTTTTGAATTCTTGTATATCCGTCGCACTATTTTCAGAAAGGTTTTGTATATCACTTTCCACAGCAGCCGTGTCTTGCGCAAATACGCCAAAGCTATCGAACGAATACACACCTGGGGAACTGAATTGCAAAGCGATCGTATGACGTTCCTCGTCCGAATAACCAACATTAACCGCCCAGTCATCTTTTCCGCCATATAAATGACGCTTGTTGTTCATGAACCAGATTTCTTGCGCCATGCCTTCACCAGAAACTATGATCTTGCATTCCTTAGGATCTTCAGAAATCAGCTGATTCAAAAATGCCCATACTTTTTCACGCTTGCTCAGATTCGTTCCAATACTATTTTCCAGCGGCTCATAATCCATTCCATGGCACATAAAATATGCTTCCCTATTAGCGGGAATAGTGCTATTCAAATACAGAACCGTGTTGGGCTCGGTAATCGTAATCGTATTACCCTCTATGGTTACACCAGATTGTTTTTGCGCGAGCGACTGAGTGTCTGAAACTTCAACAACATCATCCCCTTGCTGGATAAAACCCAACTCTGAAGGAAGCTCTTGAGTGTACGAGTGAGTATTTACCGAAGAATTCTGCTCGGGTTCATCAATGACAGCGGCCTGAGTTAATGCATCCTGTCGTTCAGCTATGGACATCGCATCATAAGAACTGCGCGAAATCGCAGAATCATAGACAAAAGCAAGGGGAAGCGTAACATCCGCTTGATACGCCGTGTAATCTTCTCCCTTTACCGTCCCTTGAGCCACCTGTGTGCGGTAAAGCGGCGGAAGCATGCTCGTATCGTTTGCGGGCACCAAAAAGTTAACCACCCCAGCCATTGCCTCCATCGTAGTACGGGAATTGAAGCCCGCATACGAGAAGTTCATCGAGGAAGTAGCTAAGCCCAAACTCGTATGATACTGGTCAATATAGCTGTTGTAGAGGCTGTTATAAAATGTACTTCCCAGCATTCCGTTAGCAATATTTCCATTACGCCAGAGATGGGTTTCAGCGGAATCATAGCGCTGATCAGCGCTTCCTTCTATGTTCATAGCAACAGATGATGCGTCATCTTCTACTGCATAGTTATACGATTGCCCTAATCGAACTTGGTTCACACTTGAACCGCTGCCCCATTGGCACGACACGTATAGGCAACCAACCGCAACAACGCCGATCATTGATGCATTGAAAAAAGCACGTTTATCTCTAAAAACATAGCACAAGGCGATTGTGGCAAATAACAAAGCGAGCAAAGCATAGAAAGAGCCACTGGTGTACCACACCAAAAAGACCATACAGATGAACCCATAACAGCAAGAGGCTACCATAACCCTTTTGTCGCCCTTCTGGACCGCCTTTTTGTAAACAGGCAGAAGCACGACAACAATAAGAGACACGAGGAGCGCATAAACCCAAACCCACCGATTGTTCGGATAAGCAAATCCGTTGAATACGCGGCCTGCCAAAGGCGCGCACAAGAACAAAGAAAAGACAACGAAAAGCACCCGCAGAATTCTCTTGGTCCTAACATCCAATCCAGTATTTTTTACGAAAAAGAGCCCAAAGACAGCAACAAGCGCCAAAGGAGCAAAGCCATAAATACAATCAGCGCCAACGGAACCAGGGGAGATAAAGCCCTCAAGCAATTGCAAGTAATAGCCAAAAGAATACGTAAGGCTCTCGAAACGATCGAGACCCAAGCGATCCTGAGAAAGAAGCGATACCGCATTCGGGAAAAACATCACACCCGCCAACAAAGCCGCCAAAGCAATGCATCCCAGGATCTTTATCACCCACGCAAAGAAGGATTTCACTGTGGTTTTTTCTTCCAGATTAAAAACTTTAACCAGACAATAAACCAGCAAAGCTAGACAAGTCACATACGCCTGACTTACCGAGCAGAAGAAACAAAGAAACAGCGCAAAAATAAAAAGCGTTGGAGATTCCCGGTCGAATACCTTATCAACGCCCCATAAGACCAATGGAGCCAGAAGCAAAGGGTAAAGTAGGTAAATCTGCGAAAAAGCAATGAGGCTGTATCCCCCAAAGAGATACACCATGCAGCCAATAAGCGAAGAGAACCGATCGAATTTTTTATATGAGCAATACCCCAAAAATACGAATCCAGCCAAGAACAACGTTATTGGCACCGTTGCATTCAAAAGCAGGTCAGCGTTTTCCGGCGTCGCAAAAACCGACAGCCACAGAATAGGATTGCCTAATGTATTACCAACCGAAACAACATAGTCAGCACCGTACCCAACCGCATCAGTCCACATTGGCACAACGAATGTGTGCTCAACGAAGACATTTACCAAAAGCTCTCGCAACCACTCGCCCTGAAGAATAAAGAACATATACTGCTGCTCAAGACCATCAGTTGCCCAAATGAAACCTCGTCCATAAATCAAATACCCTGACATGAATAAGACGAGAAACAGAAAAAACAAACCCACGTAAGACAGATAGAAGCCCTTGCGTGATTCATCAACTACTACTTGCCACTTTGCTACCAAAGATCCAAGTCTATTTTCTTCCTGCCGCTCCATGAAACCTCACTTTGGCACAGTGCTGTAAAAGACCCAGCTCTACACTTTCGCTGCGTGCCCTAAATCTGCACTTCATATGCAAACACGCCTTAACGGATGCCCTAACAGCACCCGTACGATAGAATAATATAGTTTAATGACTAGATGTTGCTGTTTTAGTTTCTGCAGCAAACTTGTATATAGGCGGAGGTTCCTGCGTGGCAACAAACCAAAAATCAGTATTGCAACGCAACTGGTTTATTCTCTCTTCACTGGTCTCAAAAGATTTCAAGCTAAAATACCGTCGCAGTATGCTGGGTGTTCTCTGGTCCGTCCTGAACCCTCTATTGATGATGATAGTTCTGTCTGCGGTGTTCAGCACTTTCTTCCGATTTGATATTGAGAACTTCCCTCTTTATTTGATCCTAGGAAGCACCCTGTTTACCTTGATGGCAGATTCCACTACAACAGCAATGAACTCCATCATCGATTCATCGGCTCTTATTAAAAAAATCCGAATCGAAAAGATCCTTTTTCCTTTAGAGAAAGTCCTTTTTCAATTAGTGAACTACGTCTTGTCGCTGATTGCCGTTGTTGCAGTGATGATCTTTTTCCAAGTCGCTCCAACGATAAACTTGCTTTTTCTTCCACTGCTGCTTCTTTATTTGCTGATGTTCAGCGCTGGGTTAGGTTTTCTCTTATCTGCGCTCGTAGTGTTTTTTCGAGACATTGGTCACTTATGGGGCGTCGTCATCACCGCATGGACCTACGCAACCCCTCTTTTTTACCCCATCAGCATCTTGCCTGATTGGATGATGTCGATAATGAACTTCAACCCTATGTATCACTACGTTACTTACATGCGCGATATTGCGCTTTGGAACATCACTCCGAGCTTGGAGCTCAACCTTCTTTGCTTTGGAATGGGTCTCGCGATGCTTGTTATTGGATTCGTAGTTTTCCGTAAGCTTGAAAAGAAATTCATCCTCTACGTATAGGTGAGTAGATATGCCTGAAACGATCAATACCTCATTCTTGGGAGAAGCCTCTTTTTCAGAAGAAGACGCCACCCCCAACGAAACTATGATCAAAGTCGATGACGTATCGATGGTTTTCAACATGGCCAGCGAAACCATGAACAACCTCAAAGAATACGCCATCGCCCTCGCGCGCAGGGAGCTTCGCTTCAAAGAATTTCGCGCTCTTGATCACGTCTCACTCGAAGTGAAAAAGGGAGATGTGTTCGGCATATTGGGCACCAACGGCTCAGGTAAATCGACCTTGCTTAAAATTATCGCAGGCGTATTAGAGCCAACCGAAGGAACCTGTACCGTAAACGGCAGTATCGCCCCCCTGATCGAGCTGGGTGCCGGCTTTGACATGGAGCTTACTGCACGTGAGAACATTTACCTTAATGGCGCACTTTTGGGGTATTCAAAGAAATTCATTGAAGAGCACTTTGATGAAATCGTTGATTTTGCCGAAATCGAGAACTTCCTCGATATGCCACTGAAGAACTATTCCTCTGGCATGGTGGCTCGTATTGCATTTGCGATCGCGACCGTGATAGTTCCCGAAATCCTTATCGTAGATGAAGTGCTTTCCGTTGGTGACTTCATGTTCCAGCAAAAGTGCGAGCGACGTATCCAGTCGCTCATCAAAGAGCACGGCGTGACCGTTCTTATCGTTTCCCACGACAACCATCTCATTGAACGACTCTGCAATAAAGCTGTTTGGATCGAAAAAGGCCACCTCAGAACGATCGGAAAAGCGGAAAGTATCTGTCAAATATATCAACTCCTTGGTGGGCGCATAGGAAGCTCCCGTGCCGAAAAAGAGATATTTGACATCTATAAAAAGAATATTCAGATCGACGAACACCGCGCAAGCACGCTAACTGGCCACGACCGGTTCAGCACCGCTGCAAGGATTACTGACGCCACCCCCTTCCCCAAAAAACCAACCATAGGCATCATCACTCCCATTGACCATCCGAACATCAGCCTCCTTGCTGGATCTATGGCATCAACTATGAATGCCGTTATCATCCCTACTCTCGAGAATGACTTTCCTGATTCCAGTATCCCGACATTAGAAAAACTCAACTTACAACTTTTGTACGTTCTCGGAGACTCTTCCCTTGTTTCGGACTATTCAATCAACAAGATCGAACACGCAATTAATTGCCCCAGCCAAAGAATACTAGGGTCAAACGAAATCGAACTCTCTTTAGCGGTAGGGCAGATGAGCGGCGGCCTAGCTCCAACAAAAGACAGGAAAACAACCGCAGTAGTAGCGCAACAAAAAGCAAATTTGCCACTTATTGTTTTTTCGCCATACTTTTATCAAGAACGATGCAAGCTTTTCTTTGCAACAACCGACGAAGACGAAAAAGCCAAATTAATCGAACAGCTATCAGAAGCAAATTATAAGGAAGTCGTCGTCCTGTCCGATTCTACCTTTTATAAAGACTGTTATAAGGATTTGCTTCAAAGTCTCGGGCACAAGACTACCCTTCTTGAACTAAATGACGACCCATGGAAAACAAATGCAATAATTAACCAATGGATAGTTTCTCGTTGCGAACTCACCTACAAAAACCTTGTGGTTATTAACGGAGCAATTCCTGATGATGGATACTATATTGGCCAGTACGCTGGCCTCACCAATGCGTTAACTTGGCTCATGGATCCAAACAACCTAGATAACGTTTTGGACAGCTACCAAAACATCAGGAGGAATAACGTTGATTCTTTGACTTTCCTTGGGGGATCTCTTTTTAGTAAAACCGACAAAGAAATCCTACTTAAAGCAATTGCAATGCACGAATCGGAGAACTAATGCCTACTATTTCTGTTATTTTACCAATTTATAATGCAGAGCCATTCCTCGAAGAATGCCTAGACAGCATTAAAAATCAAACTTTTGCCGACATAGAGGTCCTATGCGTAAACGATGGCAGTACTGACTCGTCAATAAAAACTATCCAAAAATTCTGCGATACGGACGATCGCTTTATCCTGCTTGATAAACCAAATGGCGGATACGGCCATTCGCTCAACTATGGGCTTAAGCACGCCAAAGGTCAGTATGTCTCAATTATTGAACCCGATGATTTTATTGACTCAAAAATGTACGAAGACCTATTGCTATTCGCTAAAGCAAATAATCATGAGGCAGACATCATTAAGGGATCATATTGGGAATACTTTGATGCCCAAGACGACTTCGGCGAGGTACTCAGAAAACCAAACCTTCTCAGAGAAATGAAGCAAACCCCTTTCTCGTTTATCCTCGAAGATGATGCGGAAATATTCACCCACCACCCTTCCATTTGGTCGGCTCTCTACAAAAAAGAATTCCTTGACTTTAACTCGATTCGCTTCGTCGAGCCAAAAGGCGCAGGCTGGGCCGACAATCCCTTTTTTGTCGAAACATTACTCAAGGCCAAAAAAATAATATGGGTTCCTAATGGGTATTATTACTACCGCCAAACCAACCCGAGCGCCTCAAGCTTCCTAAAAGACTATCGGATTCCCTTTGATAGGCTCAGAGAAATGCGCGCAATACTATACCGCTCTCACGCGAATGAAGAAATCTGGGGGGCGTTTTACCGCCGTGAATTCGACTACATACACTCGATTATTAATGAATTTGGATTCCAGGAAAAAAACCCTGACATCTATTCATTGATTTATGAAGCGCTAAACGACATTGATGAAAAGATACTCTTGGCAAGCAGATTTATTCAATCAAAGGACATAAAGTACTACAACAGATTCCTTGAAGAATACCAACGCAATGCTCAAAAAAACGACGCAATGGTCTCCCTTGACGATATTAAAGACAGCTTTATGCCTGTAGACATAAGTTTTATCTTACCTGTCAAAGATCATGCTCAATGGCTTTCGGATTGCGTCGAGAGCATTCAAGAATGCGGTATTCAAGGCAAAGAAATTGTATGTATTGAATGTGGCTCAAGCGACAGAAGCTCAACTACGTGCTCCCACTTAGCACGCGTTCATTCTAATGTCATTTCAGTCGATGCTGGTTTCAACTCCTTTGCCGATGGGATCAATGCAATCGTTCCGCTTCTAAAAAGTAAGTATTTCTTTATTTTCGACCCCTCACGTGCTGTTAAAGGGGATCTTCTACAGCAAGCATTTTGTCATCTCCTTGACTCCAATCCGGATATCGCTGTCTTTGACTCCAAAAAACGTTTCCTCGCAAATATAATGTGCCTAAGCGGCAAGGTGTTAGCTGACGAAAAAGATGGTGACCTCATTTGCGATGCCAAAACAGATAACATCTCGCCTTTTTTGCTAAATCTTTTTTCTATTGCTGAGCCCGCGATAATATACAAAACCGCACTTATCAAAGATTTAGACCTCAAGGTCGAACCAGGAGACTGCATTGGCGCGCCATCGCTTGGATGCAAAGCGCTCATATCGGCACATACAGTTTCATATATAGCGGGAACATGCCAGAAAGTAATAGAGACGAAACCAAATTTAGTCCCATTTCTTCCCGATTTGCACGATGAACTGGTTAGAGAAAAAGCACCCATGATGCCCGCACTATCGGAGTTGCTAAACAGCGCATCCTTTGCCGATAAGCGCTTTGCACAAAGCAAAGCGAATTTTCTTGTTTCTGTTTTTATGAACGATATCTCGACAAGGTGCTTCCCTGAAACCATCTATGCATACGTTGATACATATCTTAAAGACGTATCCCGATTTTGCGCCCAAATTAAGGGGAGGGCCTTCTTCGATATTGAGCAGTATTACGATTTTCAATTAATCGAAAAGAAAGGTATCCAAGCCTATCTCGCCACCCAATATCTTTACAAAAGTAATGACGTTAAATCCCTCAGACAAAATCTCGAGTCTGTATTCTCTTCAGCAAGATTTACGGTTGGCTCAAAAATCGCACGCCTCTATCAAAAAACGTCTGTTGGACCCTTGCGGTACATTATCGACAAACGAATGCGATAGACACGTTTAGGAGCAGGAATGATGTGGTTCTCATTTGCAATATGCGTTTTTCTTGCAGCTATAATTCTGTATCTCCCTGGTTTTTTTCTACTAAGGAGCTTTAAGCTTTCCGGCATTGCCAGCTTTACTGCCGCGCCCGCCGTCACCGTACCCGGCTATGCTTTGATCTGCATTTTTTTGCCCATTTTGGGTATTTCTGCAACAGGGTTACTTGTATTTTCCACTTTACTTACCTTTAGCTTGGTTTGTTTTTTTGCTCGACACATACTAGAAGCAAGCAACTCAACCTCATCAATAAAGAAGAATACGCCCCTAGATAAAGCCAACTGGCACATTCTTCTTCTCTATATCGCAGTAGGCACAATAATCGGGTTTTTTTTCTTTGTTCGCAGCCTTGATACCCCCATGTCCTTTTTTCAAGACTACGACAACGTCTTTCATCTCAACTTAGTGCAATCTTTTCTTTCCTCAGGAGATTGGTCCAGCCTTCATGCTTCTGTCTATACACTGTCTGAGTTTTACGTCGGTGGAACCCCCCGAAATGACTGGGGAGGCTTCTATCCTGCGGCCTGGCACTGCCTAAATGCAATTACCGCCAGCCTTACCGCATCCTCTTTGGCAATTGTTCAAAACTCGTATTTGTTCGTTTTTTCCTTCATAGTCTTCCCGTCGGGAATCTTTCTCTTTCTCAAAGTTCTTTTTAAAAACAACTCCACTTTACTTCTCTACGGAGCCCTTGCCGCATTTGTATTTGCGGTTTTCCCTTGGGGCTTCTTAATCGTTGCCCCACTTTACCCAAATCTAATCGCTTTTTGCTTAGTTCCCATTTCGCTCAGCATGTTTTTATGCCTCTTCGATTCGAATTTAAGCAGCAAAACCAAAATAATTCGCACAATTCTATTTGCCTTCACCCTTTTTGGCTATGCGCTTATCCAGGCCAATGCGGTTTTTACCATTGCGCTATTCTTCATTCCATTCGTTTTGCAGCAATGCTATAAGGTCCTTAAGCAAAGAGCCTACCCTCGCAGCAAGACAATCCTTGGTATGACATTGACGCTTTTGGCGATCGCTCTTATTTGGTTTGCCTGCTTCAAAGCACCTTTTATGCAATCGGTCGTCAACTTTAACTGGGAATCCTGGTTAGATTTATCTGAGTCTCTATACAACGTGGCTGTTCTTGCCATGGGAGACTATCCGTCACCTCAGCCGCTAGTAGCTTTGCTTGCTTTTGTTGGAATCCTGTATACCTGTTCCAACCGCGAATATCTCTGGCTAAGCATCTCTTACATTGCGATACTGTTCATTTATGTAGTATGCGCATCTCACGATGGGGTCATAAAACAGCTTTTAGCAGGATTCTGGTATACAGACTCCAACCGAATCGCAGCAATGGCTGCTTATTCCGGTATCCCGATTTTCTGCCTAGGGCTCTCCGCCATAATCGCCCTCATTCAAAATCTGGTTAGCTCTACCCTAAAATCCCTCCACTCACCCACCCCTTCACCATTAGCAATTGGCCTTACTTCATGCTTGATTGTTTTCGTTTTGGTTTTCTTCCCGTTCTACCCAAAAAACAGCAGCCTTCACAATGCAACAGCCTTTGGGAACATTCAAAATAGGTTAATCGGCATTAATAACCAAGCCGCAATTAACCTATTAGACCAAAGTGAACGTGGCTTTCTACTGAAAGTCAAAAAAATTGTCGGGAGCGACTTGATCATCAACTCCCCAGGAGATGGAAGCTTGTTTGCATATTCGCTTTACGACCTCAACACTTACTATCGCGCTGTTAGCAATTTCAAAAACACAACCAGCTACTCTGGAACAGCTGAGACTGAAGCAAGTTTCCTTATCAGAACATCATTAGGTAATATCTCGAGCGAACAAACGGTAAATACAGCCGTAAAGAGCACGGATGCAAAATATGTTTTAATCCTAGGATCCGGTGAGCGAGAGGTTAGAACCTATAATGCGTTATCCTATGACCCTCACGACTGGGAAGGGATCGACACCATTGACGCCGAAACTCCAGGATTCACTTTACTCCTCGAAGAAGACGGCATGAAGCTTTTCTCCATAGATTAAAAATCGCTCCAATCGGTATCGGTTTCACTAAAGACCCCAATACCGATTGGAGTGCAATCATCATTGTGACTTCTTTCGCTTGCAGCCCACTTTTAACAAGATTCAAAAAATCCAGCAACGTCAAGACGGCGAAACGCTCTATTGTCCTTGTTTCGCGTACTTTGCTTCCGTGGCTTCCTTGGAGGGACGCCACCAAGCTTCATTTTTCTTATACCAGTCAATGGTCTGAGCAAGGCCCTCCGAAAAATCTGTATGCTGAGGCACCCAGCCAAGATCGCGGCGCAGCTTCGATGAATCAATGGCGTAGCGGCGATCGTGCCCTGGGCGATCCTTCACCCAGTCAAAATCGTCCTCGCTCTTGCCCATAGCTTTCAAAATAGCACGCAAAACACTGATGTTATTCTTCTCGCCATCGGCACCGATCAAATATGTTTCGCCAATTTCACCCTTAGCAAGAATCGTCCATACCGCGGATGAATGATCTTCCGTATGAATCCAGTCGCGCACATTCAAGCCGTCACCATAAAGCTTAGGCTTAATACCACAGAGAATATTGGTAATCTGCCTAGGAATGAACTTTTCAATATGCTGGTACGGCCCATAATTATTTGAGCAATTGCTAATGGTAGTGCGCAATCCATACGTACGCGTCCATGCGCGCACCAGCATGTCAGACGCCGCCTTCGTGGAGCTGTATGGACTCGAAGGATTATAGGGCGTTTCTTCAGTAAAGCGACTCGGGTCGTCAAGGGCAAGATCGCCATACACTTCATCGGTGGAAACATGATGATAACGAACGTCGTATTTACGACACGCTTCCAGCAAACAATACGTGCCTTCTACATTGGTGCGCAGAAAAGGCTCAGGATCAGCAATGGAATTGTCATTATGAGACTCGGCGGCATAGTGAACAATAGCATCATGGCCAGGAACCAGGCTATCGAGCAATTCCCTATCACAAATATCACCCACTACAAGCTCAACCCTATCTTCAGGAAGGCCGGCGATATTTTCCTTGTTACCTGCATACGTAAGCTTATCAAGTACGGTCACACGTACTTCGGGGTGATTGTCGACCACATAGTGCACAAAATTAGAGCCAATAAAGCCGCAACCACCCGTAACAATAATGTTCTTATATTCCATTACAACCTCGTTGTTCTTGTATCGCTATTTAACACTCGATGGTCCAGAACATTGGCAAGATGCTGGCCGTAGAGCGATTTACCATATCGTTTTGCCGCATCCCGCAAAATAGATTTGTCGATCCAGCCGCTATTGAAAGCGATTTCCTCCAAGGAAGCAATCTGTAGTCCTTGGTTCTGCTCAATAACTCGAACATACTCCGTAGCCCTGAACAAGCTTTCCATAGTTCCTGTATCCAGCCAAGCACTACCTCGGGGCAGGAGGTTCACCTTGAGTGATCCGTCTTCCAAGTACATTCTGTTCAGATCGGTTATTTCCAATTCCCCACGAGCCGAGGGCTTTACGCGCTTTGCAAATTCAACTGCTCTTTTATCGTAAAAATATAGCCCCGTAACAGCATAATTGCTTTTTGGATTCTGAGGTTTTTCCTCAAGAGATATCGCATTACCGTTACTGTCGAATTCAACAACCCCAAAGCGCTCAGGATCGGTTACGTAATAACCAAATACCGTAGCACCCTCTTTTCGTGCTGCAGCAGCCTTCAAGCTCGCAGTAAAGCCGCCACCATAAAAAATGTTATCGCCAAGAATTAGTGCGCAGGAATCGTCACCAATGAATTCCTCACCCAACAAAAGCGCCTGAGCCAAACCGTCTGGACTAGGTTGCTCTTTATATGACAGATTGATTCCGAATTGAGTGCCATCACCCAACAGACGCTTGAAATTCGGCAAATCAACCGGGGTTGAAATAAGCAAAATATCCCTGATGCCCGCCAGCATAAGAACCGACAGAGGATAATAAATCATCGGCTTATCGTAAACGGGTAGTAGCTGCTTTGAAGTAACCGTTGTAAGAGGATAGAGACGAGTACCCGAACCTCCCGCAAGAATAATGCCTTTCATGATGCCTCCATTGCTAACACTGATAGAGATTTCTGACAAAGCTACTCAGGCTTTGCTTCTGATACCTCATTCTTCTTATCATTCTGATAGCGCTCGAATTTCTCGATAGCTAGCTGCTGGGTCAATTCCTTGATTTTCGTGTCCGCCTGAGAAATGCGCATATTCAAATTGAAGCTTTGAATAAGTAGCACAAATATAAAGAACAAGAACACAAAATGAACTGGTGCATCTGTTCCAGCAAGGCTCGATAACCAATAAAAAATCTGCGGGAAGATACTTACCACAAGAATCAATACCGCAAAACAAAACCAAAAGATGGAATCCTCCAGTTTCACTTTTGAGCTGCGAACTTTACGAGCAATAAAAATAAGCGTTATAAGCGAAACGGCAATTAGGATAACACGAAGCTCCAATGTCATTTACTTCGCACCCCCAATGCGTTTGCGGATCAACTGCATAAACAAAATAGAAACAGTCATACGAAGCATATACATGGAAGAAGTCCATGGATTCAGATAACTTTCGCCTGCGGTACGATCAGCCATACGAACCGGAACCTCAACTACCTTAGCATCGGCTCGTTTAATTAAATAAGAAACAGTATCCGGCTCTGGACCAAGATTTAAACCAAGCGCAAGATGCTCAATCATGCGCTTGTTAAAAGCTCGCATGCCGGATGTGGGATCAGTCAGCTTTTTCCCTGTAGTCAATCGAATGGCTGCAGAAATTAAATTGCTGCCCAGCATACGCATCGACCAAGGCTTTCTCCCGCCGATAAAGCGAGAGCCAATAACAATATCGTTAGCCTTAATAGCATCAGCCAATAGCCCCACATACTCTGGCAAATGCTGACCATCGGCATCAAACTGGATAGCACAGTCATAGCCATGACGATGAGCGTATTTCATTCCCGTTTGAAAAGCACCGGAAAGACCAAGATTTGTCGACAAGTCCAAGAATGGATATTCGCGCTCACGACATACCTGCACCGTCTTATCTTTCGAGCCGTCATTGACAATCAGGTAATCGAAGCTCACCCCAGAAACTCTACTGAGGGATTCTATGGTGGAGACAAGTGATTCTTCTTCGTTGTATGCCGGTATGATAATAAGGGCTTTCAAGACTATCCTTTTTATAGCTGGTTTTATAACTTCTTATTGTAGGTATCCTTTAGAATAAACGAAACACAAATTCTAGGCTTTACCGATTTGGAGATAACCACTTATGCCCCAAAAAAAAGCGAGCATTATCGTTCCATGCTATAACGTTGAAAAATACTTACCCCGTTGCTTGGATTCTTTGGTTAATCAGACACTCCAAGATATAGAAATAATCTGCATTAACGATGGGTCGCCAGATCATTGTATCGATATCTTACGCAAATATGAGCGGAGATTCCCTGACGTCATCGTTATCATAGATAAGCAAAATGAGGGAGTCTGGCGCGGTAGATTTGATGCCATTGCTATTGCGCAAGGAGAATACATCGGCTTCGTTGACAGCGATGACTATGTTGAGCCAAATTTTGCCGAAAAACTCTACAGCGCCGCTTCCGCCGATGACTCCGACATCGCCGTATGCGGATTTCATCGCATAGATGTCGATAGCAATAAAATCCTCAATACCGAAATGGTCGATGTTCGCCCTTCCTTTTACGCGCAGCAAGAACCTGAACGGCTACTGGAGCTTAACGGAGCACCTTGGAATAAATTTTTTCGAGCATCGATTCTTAAAAACTTACATGACTTTGAAGTACCGCCAAAGATCTTCGACGACATGATGCTTCACCTGCTCGCATATCCCTCAGTCAAAAAGGTGACTTTCACACCTCACGCCTTGGTCAACTACATTATTCGCAACGATTCAATCATGACCACTATCGATAAGAGCAAAATAGAGTCAACCTATAACGCAATGCTGGAAGTAAAGGATGTCTACGAACATATTGCACCCAAGAGCCTTATCGACTTTTTAGATGCTGCCGCGTTCCTTCATCTAGGCATATCGCTGATGTTTCGTATCTCCTATGACCCAACCGTCAATCTCTCATCAGAATTAGAGCAGAATAAAATGTATCTTTCCGCCAATTTTCCCACCTGGAACACCTCGGCGGTCATCTCTGCACACGCTGCGAAAAAGAATGGTGGTGCTTTAAGGAAGGCATACTTTGCTCGCAAGATATATAATTCGCCCTTCATGCCACTCGCAGTGAAGATATACCGAACAATGATTCATAATCTACCATTCGATATCAAATGGTAGATTATTCGCATTTCGATGCAGTATCAAACCATACAAGAAGTTGGCCAAATGGAAAAAATATCGATTATTGTTCCCGTCTACAATTCAGAAAAGAGTGTAGAGAAAACACTTACATCATTACTGAATCAGACGTATGAACACATAGAAATAATCTGCGTTAATGATGGATCGACAGACAGATCACCGGCCCTACTTAACAAAATAACGAGTCAACACAAAAGCATAAAAACTATCCACCAGAAGAACCAAGGTGTTTCTGTCGCTCGCAACACCGGCATAAACAATGCTTCCGGCGACATAATTATGTTTGTAGATGCCGACGATGAACTACTTCCTAATGCATGTAATCGGATTGCCTCTATTTTTTCGCAAACCAACGCAGAGGTCGTAACTTTCGGCTTTCTATGTAAGCCGACCAGTGCTATGCCTTTAGGCATAGAAAGCGAGCTGAAGCCCCCCAGCAAAGTCTATGATACCTTTGCTTCGACCCTCCTTTTTGAAGACAAAGCACGCCCGTACACGTGCAGAAGCGCCGTAAGCAAAAAACTACTAACTCGCGAAAAGATCGAGTTTGAACCGCATATTAAGTTGGGCGAGGACCAAATCATCTACTTTCTCCTATACCCATTATCAAAAAAAACAGTTCTTATACCTGATCAGCTTTATATTTACAACATGGAAACAGAATCTGCCACTCACAAAAACGCTGATTCCGAAAACGGCCAGAAAATTAAACTCAACCAGCACATGCTAGTGATCGAGACAATAATGAGAGAATGGACAAACCGCAATCTCAAACATTCCTGCATTTCCGAGTTGCAAGAATGGATGCTAGATTTTGTACTGTTTGATATCAATTCCCTACCCCGACAAGATAAGCAAAAGTATTTTCGTCGCTTAATGGACGACTTCACTTCGTATTTTGGCCCTAATCCCCATATGTATACTCAGTCCCGCGAGGCAAAGAGATGCCTGAAGAAGATATCAAGAGCACTTGAAATCAATGAAGCTTCCACTACATATCGACCCCATGTGACGATTATCGATATAGCACTGTTCTACCGCAGGCGCTATGGAACAAAGCGCTGCTTTCAGCAGCTTCTGATTGGTTTAGGTATCCTGAAAAAGTGGCGATAGCATTCGCAGCAACAAAGGAGCGCAAGATGGATCCCAGAGTCTCCATAATCGTGCCAGTATACAATGTCGAAAAGTACATTACATCCTGTATTTTCAGCTTAAAAAAACAAACCTATACGAACATCGAAGTGCTACTAGTAGACGATGGATCAACCGATGAATCCGGCTTAATTTGCGATAGCCAAGCAAGTAATAACAATTGGATCATTATCCATAAAGAAAACGGAGGATTATCTGACGCACGAAACGTGGGAATAGCCAACGCTTCAGGCGATTATTTATACTTCCTTGATTCCGATGACCTCATCCACCCTCAAACAATCGAACTCCTCGTTAAGGCAGCCTTAGAAACAAAAGCTGATATTGTTGAAGCTGACCACTTCAAATGCCCAGAAACAAAAATAAGACATTCATGGAACCTTCCCAAAGGAAAGAACATCCCAACTGTCTGGAAGCAGCCTCAGATACTTAAGAATGTTTTGCTCTCCATTGACTCAAGCATCATAGCCTGCAATAAACTCATAAAACGATCAACCCTAGCAAGCATCGAGTTCCCTGTCGGAAAATACCACGAAGACGAGTTTACGATCCCCTTCATTGCTGAACGAGCGCAAATATATACCCGACTCCATATACCCCTTTACTTATACCTTCAGCGACCAAGCAGCATCATGCATGAAGGGTACTCAAAAAAACGCCTCGACGCCGTCGAAGCTTTCGAAAAACGCTACTATTATTTCTCCGATGGATACCTTGGGGTGCTCGACGAAATAGTTGCCTATTCACTGGGAACAATCTGCTCAAAATTTCTCATTGAATTCAGGGGGGCTCTAGCTAAAAACGAAAAAACATCATTAGAAAAGCTTAAAACTATGGCATTTCGCAACGTTGGCACCGCAAAGCAGCTTCCACTCAAACAACGAATTTCCTTTGCGTGCCAAAAAATCAGTCCTCTACTTTTTTGGACAATCATTCTTTATTTTGAACAGAAAGCGTAATCATTAAATAGATAGTTATCCTTTGACGAAATCCAAAGTTCCCGCTTTGCGAAGAAGTGCACAGCTGCATTCGATGGCTTCTTTGGCATTAAGGTTTTTTCTATGCATTTCTCGATACACACTCGCAATTTCCAGCAGAAGGATCTTCATTTCCTCAGGCTCTCTTATCTGATTAATTCCCCAGTACTTCTCTAAAACATCTTTGCGCTTTACCTCGTCTTTATCTTCAAAAGCCCTCCTGACCTCCTCTATCTCAAGATTTTTTTTCTTCTTAAATTCATCACCTCTCGCTAAGAGTTCAGGCTCTACGGTAGATTCGCTTTTCGTTTCCAGAAGAACATGCCTCCGCCCCAGCACTTCCGAATAGCCAATATGGGTCCCAATCGCATTGGAGGCAGTCATATCAGAAAGCAAGATAAGAGACTTAAGCCTTGGCAGAAAATCAGGATCCATTCTGTGGCCCGCGCAAACCACTCTCTTTCCTGCATGCTCAAACCTCTGCGCTAACCCTTGCTCGACATCATGGAAATACAAACAATAAAACGTAGTGTCTATCGAATGCTCTTCTTCCAATTCTGCAACCTTTGCAAATAGCTCAGCATCATCAAACCTAACACGAACAGTTTCGATGGAATGCATAGGGAAAACCAGTAGTATTTTTCCTAATTTCTCCTTTATACTCTCCATTTGCACCTGATTAAGAAATTTATCCGCATAGTAGATATAAGGCCCTATTTGCAGTGCCGGCATATCAGCCAACGCGCCTAAATGCATCGCCCTCTGAGGACCAAACGTCAGAGTTAAAGGATATGCAGTTGCATCAGTCTCGTCTCTATTTATATAAGGTCCGAAATATACGCCGTGCTCAGAAGGCGCATAAATCGAAGTTTGGCAATTCGAATAGTCAAGCAAAGCTTTTTCTATACCATACAAATCATTAGAAGCAAACAGAGCACTTCTCCAGAACGATTCTTTGTATTTTCCCTGAGTCAAAACATCAAACAGCCCCTGGGGCAAACAACCGCGATCGTGCATTTTTTTATAACAAACCACGGCATTTCTATACGCCCTCTTGACCCTCAGTAAGCCAGATGCACTCATTTTGTTTCCGCCATTCGTTTCTTCACCATACATAGCCCCAACAAGAACGGAGCCACACCCACGTTAACCCAATACTATACTCCGTCACAAACACCTCGGCGATTCTACAATAGGACACCATCAAGAATCTCTTCTCCAGAAAATCAAAATCGCTGTTATATAGTGAAGCTTTTCGTTCGCTCGAAACAGAAATAATATACCCCCAAAGAGGCTCGAAAAAAACAACTGGCATCCATCACATGAAGCATGGTGGCAAAAATCCCTACTACAACATGGGCGCCAAGAAAGCAAGTAGCACGTACGAACAGCATTGCGATTTCCAGCTTGGCACACAAGCCAAACTGGAAATCGCAACTACATCCTTGCATCGTCGCTCTTTAGCCACTACTCTAGCCGAAGCTTTGTCCCCCAAATATAACCTCTAACAATCATAAATTCAGTTAGCGCGATTATGATTTCGACCGTTAAAGTTGAGATCGCCGCTCCAACTGCCCCTAAAATCGGAATAAAAAATAAGTTCATTGCAAAATTGGTAACAGCAGCAAAAATATAGATTTTTACACAGTAGCGCTCGAGACCCAAGGGTATCATGACTGAATCACAGAAAACACCTGATAGTCCTACTGGAATTATCGACAAAGCAACAATGGACAGCACTGGACCTGCCCCTGCAAAATCCGCACCAGCATACCAAGACAAAAGAGGCGTTGCCATCAAGGCCAAAACAACACTTAAAGGAACAGATGAACAGATTATAAAGTAAGTACACTTCTTAATGATTGATAGGTATTCCTGCTTGTTCTTGTTAGCAAGCATGTATGAAGCCCTAGGAAGCAAAACCCCAGCTAAAGCTGAAACAACACCCGCAATAGCTGCTTTTATGTTTATCGCAGCAGAGTAATACCCTACCTGCTGATTTGTGCTCAAGAAACCCAGCATTACCGTATCAAGAATTGTATAAATCGAGATAGACGCAGCAATGATAAAAAAAGACAACATTGGTCTTATATGGGGCTTTATGGCAAAACCTCCGGCTTTCTTCGCACAAAGTCGCACAGCCGAAAAGAAATGATGGGTAGAATTTTTTTTGTTCAAACAAGAAATCGCCACTCGTTTGAGAGTGTAAGTCATATAGACGAAATTTACGAGGTTAGCTATCCCAGAAGCCAAAACGGTGACCGCGGCATAGATGAGATAGTCATCTGGCGCATGAACCAAAAGAGCAATGCTGGCAAAAGAAGCAATCTTAATAGCGACTCCACGAACAGTAATATAAGTATATTGCTCGATGCCCTGAAAAAACCAACCGACACCTAAAGTGTTACACAAAATGGTGACACTATTAATTAAAAATAAGGTACGATTCTCCGCAAAGTCATCAACGACAAAAAGCGAAACTGCAAAACAAAGATATACTATCGCAGTAGTACACAATGTAAAAACCAGGATCTCAACTGTTACCTTTACTAGCCGTTCTTCATTATCCCGATTTCTTGCAACCTCCCGAATCCCATAACGATTAACTCCCAGCATTGCAATTAAAGAGAGCCAGGATACTACACTTGCTGCCCAGTTGCATAATCCGTACATATCCGAGTACAAAGCACGACTTACCAACGGAAATGTAACCAGCGGGAAGAACACCGAGGAGCCAGTGAGCAGCAGATTCATAAAGAAGTTGTATTTTATAGAACGAATCTTGAAATTACCCATATTGAACTATTTGAGAGAAACAATCACTCGTAGCGCCTTTCTAAAAACACAATATAGCTTAGGTAGTTTAAGCGCTAAAAGCGTGATGAATTTTTGACGTAAAGAAAGTTTTTTAATGTATTTATTCTGCAGGGCCGCAGGAACGCGGCTTCTCGTGTGTCTAGCCAATCGTTTAAGGTCTCTCCTCTTGACCACTAACGAACCCTCGGAGATGGTGTGCAAAGTGTTAACGACAGCCACCTTCAAGTAGTAGTAATCTAACGCGTCCTTGAAGAGGTTATAATATCCATCCTTTTTTGCAAAATCGATAATCATATCCGCAGTTATCACACGATTAGAAACAGCTTCCATATCATTAGGAGCTGTTGCATTCGTAGAGCTAGCATTCGAACGATAATAATAAACCGCTTCACCACAAAAACCCATTCGATTTATTCTAAATAGCAGTCGGGGGAAAGTTGGAGTATCCTCATACCGTATTTTTTCTGGAAACCGAATGTTCGTTTTCTTCAATAGGTCCGATTTGAACAGGTAAGACCAAATCATTCCATGATTCAGAATATAATACTCTCTCGACGCATCATCTAAATCAACGAACAACCCGCTTGTACCATGTGGCAAAATCACATGGCCTGTTGCTGCACCTTGTTCGTTCGTTTTTCGAAAAGAAGATTCAACAGCATCGCAGTCGTTTTCTTTTGCAACTCGATACATTTTTTCATAAAAATCCATTTCCAGATAATCATCGGAATCGACAAAAGCAATATAGCCACCCTTCGCAGCTTCGATTCCCCTATTTCTTGCCGTACCTTGCCGAGAATTTTGCGCCATTGCTATTACGGTAATATTACTGTGTGCTGCAGCGTATTTTCGCAGCACCTCAAGCGAAGAATCGGTAGATGCATCATCTATGCAGATAATTTCGATGCCGCTAAGACTTTGGTTCACAAGAGAATCAATGCAGGAGACAAGAAACCCTGTTTGCTCCTGATTGTAAACAGGAACTATAACGCTAATTATTGGTTCCTCAAGCATACTTAGAGCTAGCACCGTAAAGTCATTCGGCTTACTTGCTGTAAGGTCTTCTACCAAAATCACTCCCAGCATCGTGGCAATATACTCGCTTTTGCTTTTAGTTTCTTGCTATATCATACAATGATATAAGGATAATGTTATCAGGATTGAGGTTAGCTTGGCTACTTTAGCTGTTATTCCGGCTCGCGGAGGCTCAAAGGGTATTCCCCGAAAAAACATGCGTTTAATGGGCGGAAAGCCCCTGATCCAATACGCAATACAAACAGCGCTTTCATGCAAGCATATTGATACCGTAGCCATTTCCACCGATTCAGAAGAAATTGCTACGTTTGCATCACAGTTTAATGCAATTCTAGTAGTTAATCGCAATTCGGATTTAGCCAAGGACGCAGTAACTCTTGATCCTGTTATATATGATGCGGTACAGAAATGCGAAAAGAAATTATTATGCCGCTTTGACACCGTAGTTACATTACAGCCGACCTCGCCACTCCTTAGTCGCGACACGTTAAGCAATGCCCTAGATTATTTTGCTGAGAAAAATCTAGATTCTCTGATCAGTGTGGTTAATTCCCCACATCTTAGCTGGACGACTGGTCCCGATGGGAGCGTTGTCCCAGAGTACAAAAAGCGACTAAATAGACAACAACTACCTCCCCGCTACTTAGAAACTGGAGCTTTTCTCATAGCGCGTCGTAATTCCATGACCCCCGAGAGCAGGCTTGGTTCTAAGGTAGGAGTGTTCGAAACGCCTGAGTGCGAAGCCGTTGATATTGATACGCGCGAAGATTGGGCCATTTGCGAGGCATTACTTTCAAGAAAAAAGATTGTCTTTAGGGTTGATGGCTACTCCCAATTAGGCATGGGACATATCTACCGAGCACTGACCTTGGCATATTCACTGGTCAATCATGATATTACTTTTATCTGCAACAAGAAATACAAACAAGGCATCCAAAAGCTTCAGTTGGCAAACATGCATGTTATTGAGATAGGCGAAAACAGCGAATTACTTGCATGGCTAAAAAGCAACAGACCGGATGTTTTTGTAAACGATTGCCTTGACACAACAGCGGACTATGTAAATAGCATTACACCATTTGTAAATCGTTTTGTTTCTTTTGAAGACCTAGGAGAGGGTGCCCGTTCGGCAGACGCAGTAGTGAATGAGATATACGAAACAGGCTGCGATTTACCCCACATCTATACAGGAAAGCGGTACGTATGTTTGCGCGATGAGTTTTTAACCACTCATGCAAAAGAGTTCAGCGCTACTGTTGAACGAGTGCTGGTAATGTTTGGCGGCACTGATCCTTTAGATTTAACAAGACGCGTGTATAACGCAGCCCAGATATACAATGCAAAAAACTCTCATGTACGCTTTGATTTCATTTTGGGTAGCGGATACAACCACGACACCCTTAGGTCCATTGAGTCAGCTAGTATTTTTGTAATGCAAGATGTATCACGGGTAAGCGACTACATGAAGAAGGCGGATCTTGCTTTTTCTTCTCAAGGAAGAACAACTTTCGAGCTTGCCTCTATGGGAGTACCCACAATTGTTCTTGCGCAAAACGAGCGAGAACAACTTCACACATTCGCCCAAATGGATAACGGCTTTATTAACCTCGGGCTTGGCAGCGAGGTTTCTGACGAAGATATTCTTTCTGCTTTAGAGTGGTTAATTAAATCAACATCTATTCGAAAAGAAATGCACACTTTAATGCTACAAAATGATTTACGAAGTGGCATAAAGCGAGTTAGGCAAATTATTTTAGGAGAGATTGACAGATGAATCCCCTTATCAACCAAATCCTCAGTGGACAATTTACTTTAATTGCTGAAATAGGCGTGAACTACTATGACATTGCCAGCAAATATAATATTTCATTAATGGATGCGGCAAAACGAATGTGTCTTGCCGCCCGCGATGCAGGCGCTCATGCAGTCAAGTTTCAGTCATATAAAGCAGAAACTTTGGCTGCACGAAACTCTCCTGCTTACTGGGATACCTCTGAAGAGCCCACGAAAAGTCAATACGAACTTTTCCAAAAATATGATTTATTTGGCGCTACTGAGTATCAAGAACTTTCCGAATACTGCAAAGAAATAGACATCGAATTCTTATCTACGGCTTTTGATTACGAGTCGGCAGATTACCTAGAGCCTTTAATGGACATATACAAAGTTTCTTCGAGCGATTTAACAAATCTACCCTTTATTGAATATCAAGCAACTAAGAACAAACCGATGATTATATCTGTAGGCGCAGGAGAGTTATCGGAAATGAAAGAAGCAGTTCGCGTAATACGAGCGGTAAACTCCCAACCATTAGTTCTTTGTCACTGCGTCCTCGAGTATCCAACTCCATACGAAAATGCAAATCTCGCAAGAATCAAAACCTTAAAAGAAGTATTCCCTGATTTGATAATCGGATATTCCGACCACTGCAAACCCGATTCATCCTACGATGTAATCAAAACTGCATATTTACTAGGCGCTAAAATTGTCGAAAAACACTTTACTTTAGACAAATCTTTAGCTGGCAATGATCATTATCATGCGATGGATCCCTATGATGTCAGAGGTATTCTAGCGGGCATTTCTTATATTGATAAATTATACGGTTCGCCTACTTTAGGATTCAGCAAGACCGAACAAGCCGCAAGAATTAATGCACGTCGTTCCATCGTTGCCAACTGCAATATTTCATCGGGCGAAGTTCTCACGAGAAACATGCTCACATTCAAACGACCAGGGACGGGGCTTTCGCCATCAAAGCTTAATGACATTGTTAATAGAAAAGCCGCGAGAAACATCGCAGAGGATGAAATCATTTCGTTTGATATGTTGTGCTAAAAAATCATGTTACGCACTACATCTCTTCGTTGAACAGGGGCCTCAAGCGCCTTCGATACAGCGAAAAAGACAGTGTGGAAGTGAAATACTCTCGAGCAAATGAGAACTTCGAGCTACATCTGAAGGTTTTATAGTTTTCCAAGGTGCTCTCCTTGACACTCGCCAAACCAAGAGAGCAACCTTATTTACTTATTATTCCAAGGGTCGATGTCATGCTAACTGCATAAGCAAACTTAGGTTCTTTCTTTCGTCACTTTGCTTAATTGTATATATAAACCCTTGTTCCAATGTATATGTTGTTATATATCCAATTTGCCGCACTGTAAGACAATCGTATACATCCATGAGACAAACTCTGTCCAAGCTCACTTTCCGAAGAAAGAATAGAATGGAAGAAGTAACCTCCCCAAATCTGAGTACAATATATCGCTCGACTATCAGTTGACAGCGAAGGCCTCTTGAAGCCCGTCGTGTAGTACGACCCCGTTATCGTAGGGGTATTTGATGCGCCCGTAACGCAACTCCAATAGTATAAAAGCGTCCAGTTATTATATCCTCCGGAAAAGACCCCCACTTTATGTGTATGCCTGTTTACAAAAATCAAATAGCCAGTATTGCTAACATACTCTTGCGCCATTCTTGCCATTTGCGCTTTTTCATAATCATAGGTATAGCATATTCCATTAGAGCCGAAATCGTAATGTATCCCACCTATCCAATGACCTCCGGTATACCTAATACCATTTGATGGAAAATACGAATACGTTCCATCAGAATTCCAACGCAGCCATCCTTGATTGAACATCGAGCAATCATCATTGAAATAGTAAAACTGACCATCTACCACACGACCCCACTTTACAGCCCGCATGGTAGATGGATCAATGTAATAAGTTTTTCCTCTCCAGGTCTGCCACCCCGAAGTCATTACACCATCGGAGCCAAAATACGACTTCGTTCCATCTTTTGC
>JAXKBI010000001.1:0-4288 GCA_036553105.1 Eggerthellaceae bacterium | reverse complement strand
TGCAAACCCCTAGTTCTCGACAAGTGCATCGGCTAATTTGTAAATGGCCTCGCGAAGTCCGTTGCGGTACTTGATTCTCGGCAGCGCGCGCACTTCCGCGTCGTTGGCCATAGCGCAATAGTCCTCGCTCGCATCGGCAATGATGGTGCGAAGGCGACCCGTATCGTCGAGATCTTGCTGCCCGTACCGATGACGGGCGAACAACTCTCGCATATCGGCACTTTTCACGACTTCGGTAATTCCCCACTGATAGCGAAAATCGAGCAGCATCTTTTCCAAACTTACATCGTTGGCTTCCTCGATAACCCTCATGCTGTCCTTAAGCTTGTAAGGATACTTCAAGTCGGTCGCATCGGTCGGATAGTCTCCGCGCATGATCGCCGCCACTGCGTTGATCACCTTGGCGGCATAGGCGCGATCTTCCAAGCCATTGGCAAATTGTCTGATTTCCGATTGGGTCCTCTGCGCTTGCGCCTGTTCGCCGTCATGGACTTGGTTGAGCAGCATTTCGATGAGTTCAGTCAGATAATCGTAGTTGACTTCCACGTCCTTTACATGAGTGAGCTTCAACTCAAGCTGAAAGACGGGGATGTTCTTCTGCTTGGCAATGTATTCCTTGAGCTCGTTGGTGAGAACAGTCGTCAGCATGGTTTCCTGATCGGGCGACATCCCCAGCGCCACAATGAGCTCGTCGGGATCGTCGTAGTTGTAACCCTCTCCCGCAGCTTCTCCAGGTTCAAACTGCTTGAGCTTCGCCATGCCGGCATTGTACTCGCGCAAAAGCTCGAACATGTACTCCTTTTGCTTCTCCGAGGCCGGCAGCTGGGTAAAGCCGCTCGTCAGTTCATCGAGCTTTTCCACTTTGTTCTTCACTGTCTGAAAAACTTCCTCGAACTGCGGAGCCGTTAGACCATCGAGAACGTTCTGCCTGCTGCGTTCGGCATCCGAGAGATTGGCCGATTCCTTGTTAGCGTACACCGCGAGCGCTTCGTTCATAAGCCGCTCGTTTTGCGCCGGCCATCGGTAGTTCACAACGCGACCCCACGGCTTATCTTGCAAATCCGCAATACGATTCGTGCGCGAATAAGCCTGAATGAGACTAGCACCCTTCAGAGTGCGATCGACATAGAGCGTGTTGAGCTCCGGTGCATCGAACCCGGTCAGCAGCTGATCCACCACGATGACGATATCGAGATAATTGCCGTCGTCCGTCGTTCTTCGCAAGCGCGAGGTAACGTCTTCGGTATATCCGGCAACGTTATCCATGCCAAAGCTCGTTCCGAATTCCTTGTTGTAAGCCTGCATCGCACGATGAAGACCCCGATTTGTCTCCAGCTGAAAATCGTTGTTCGAGGTGTTCTGACTGAACGTGACCGCCACTTTGAGGGTTGACTCCCCCTGCACCCGCCGCTCCTCATTCACTCGACAGAACTCATCAAAGTACATCATCGCCATCGGCGTACTCGCCTTTCCTCCACCAACATGCGTGGTGAGCAGCGCGTTGTATTTGCCTTCGTTGGAGCGGTTTCGCCAGTTCTTGAAAATATCGGCAACAACGAGCTTGACGTGGTCTTTGTTCTCATCGTAAAAACTCGCGGCAACAGCATCATCCATATCTTCCGGTGTCATGTTGTCTATCTTGCGCCGAATTTGTTCGTCGGTCCAATCGGGATGCTGCTCGCGATAGAATCCGGGAAGATAACGTTCCTTCATTTCCTCCTCGTCGATTGTCGTTTCGAAATCGACCTTAAACCCAAGAACATTCTGATCGGCGATAGCCTCTCGAATGGTGTAGGCATGCAGCAACTCCCCGAAGATATCTTCTGTGCGAACACTCTGCCCGGCATCGTCGAAAGTGGGCGTTCCCGTATAGCCAACCCATGCTGCATGTTTGAATGCTTTCTGAATAGCTTTGAACGAGTCGCCCCCCGTCGAGCGATGCGCCTCGTCCACAATAAAGACGATATTCTTGTCAGGGGCGCTAAACGATGGGCGCTTAACGAGCTTGTCGAGCTTCTGCACCGATGTGACGATGATGCCGTTGTCCTTCGATTTCAACTTACGACTAAGATCGGCAGTGCTCTTGGTGTCCCGTACGCTCCCCGACGGATCCTCGTCGAAACTCCCCGTTGCCGCCATCTGCGCATCTGGGTCATAGGCACGGTAATTGTCTGTTGTCTGGTTGGTAAGCGCGATGCGATCGACGAGAAACACGACTTTGTCGATTTTGGGCATACGGCTGGCAAGCCAAGCGGTTTTAAAGCTCGTAATCGTTTTTCCCGACCCAGTGGTATGCCAGATATATCCCACCTTGTTATCGCCAAATTCGAAATCGATACGTTTAAGACCATCGATTACTTTTTGCGTGGCGTACACCTGATAAGGACGCATGACCTTCAGCGCTTCTTTGTTCTTGGTGCCATCGAGGATCATATAGTTCGTCGCCATCTGATGCGCCATAGGAATAGAGAGCATCGAGTCGGCGAACTCCCTCCAATTGCGCACAATGGCATTGTCGCTTTTTCGCTGCCAGTTGAAAGCGAAATCCTTGTTAAAGGCCTCGGCCGTTGTGTTCGCCATGTACTTCACATTATTCGGAGTGATAGCTACCAGTATCTGCAGCGTCGAGTAGATATCACGATATTGTCCTTCATCGATGTACTGATGCATCTGATTCAGTGCCTCATCTACATTGCGAGTATCACGCTTCTCCTCAATCTGAATGATAGGCAAGCCGTTGATAAGCAGCGTTGTGTCGAAGCGCCTGTCCTGCTTCCCTGTTATTTTTGCTGGACGCTCGATTTGGTTCACTACCTGGTAAATCGTATCGCCTGCGCCAATCTGGCTTTGATCGAATACCGTGAGAAACACATGGCGACCGTCATCGAGATCGATCTCAATCTGTGACACACCGTTCATCCCGTAAAGGAACTGACCCGCCTTATACGGCGTGCGCAAATCGGATATGATGCGTTTGACCTGGTTGAATTCGATCACGCTCAGAGGGTGATCAAGCGTTGCCCAATTGTGCCTCTCAAGAATGTTCTTGAAGTTTTCCCAAAGTTGATCGGTTGTCTTAATATCGGGCTCGTACTTCCAGAGCTTCGTTTTGACGACATAATCGACGGGTCGCTCTGCCACCGAATCAGCTTCCGGCGATTGCGCCGAAGAAACTGCCCCATGGCATAGATACTGTATTAGTTCGGTTTCAAATCGAAGCTCGTCCATCGCTAGTACGCCTCCTTGATTCTACCCATCACCACAAGTTTCTCTTTTTCTGCCACATCATGCCTCAAAGCGGTAACCCTATTTATACTGAAGTACAAACTGCCTATGGCCTCTTGCGTTGCCCGTGGAGGAAGATCGGGGATCAGCAGATCAGCCAACTGCCTTACGGTGTACTTCATAGTGAAGGAACCTTGCTGACCGAGCGCAAGCTGCCGCCTTACCCCTTTATGCTCGTTCAAAAGATAGACGAGATACCGAGCATCTATCATCGATGATGGATCAAGCTTTACGAAATTCTGCGTGAGAAGATACCCTTCATGGCATTCGCCCACTAATGTGGCCTTTCCCGACATAAGGCTGAACACGAGATCGCCCACGGAAAGCACCTCGACCGCATCATACGTGCGGGCCTTCTTTGCGCAATTTACGTCTCTCTTCTTCCCCGACAGGTCCGCCTCAAGCTCCTGCTGACCGTAAAAACAATAGACAGGCGCCTCCGGATCTGACGTTTCGACCAGACGAAACTGCGGCGTTCCGCTTTTCAGCTCAACCGCATCAATCAATTTCATAGTCTACAACCGTGCCTTTCTATAATTACACGTTGTATACTAATATAACTGACTGAGTTGTCAATAGAATTCTGTAATTTTTTCTAATTACATTTCTTTTGAAGCCGACATCTAAATACTCCACTGCTCATTCTGCGTCACGATGATGTGCTCGAGAACTTTTATGCCAAGAAGCTCTCCAGCTTCTCGAATCCGCTTCGTAACGGCAATATCTTTCTCTGAGGGCCTTGGATTTCCGCTAGGATGGTTATGGGCAACAATAATGCTCGCAGCTCGATCCTCGATTGCGCGAGCAAATATCTCCCGAGGGTGAATGATGCTTCGGTCTAAAGTCCCCTGAAAGACAATCTCGTTGCTTATAAGCCGATTAGCGCCATCCAGCGTAAGAACAGCGAAGCATTCCTGCCTCTTTGAACGGAGGTCTTTTAGCTGCTCCACAGCATCATCGGTAGAAGTAATGACCGGCTTGTCCGCAGGAATAAGATAGCGTC